>JBQMZB010000011.1:0-7732 GCA_052171195.1 Caryophanales bacterium | reverse complement strand
TAAGCACTACAGTGGTGAAGGTAGCTTTATAAGTGAGAATAGCACGTTGCTAGGCCTTTTTTAGTTAAAAAAATAATTTAATTATTTTCAAATTATGCGATATATTCTCTAATTATTTATTTAAATATATCATTACTTTATAATCAGATTATCAATGTTGATAATCAATTAATCTTTATGTTATAATAAATTAACAAGGAGAAATTATGAAGTTATTATCAATTTTAATATTAAATACAAGTGTATTAAGTAGTTTTAACTTAATGCCTAATTCTTATGAAAAAAATAACACTAATAATAATGAAACAATTAAACGTTGTATTTTTTCAGAACATAAACATTATGATTCAGGAAGACAATATTTAAGAGATAAAAATTATTTTTTAACTAACGGAATTTATTTTAATGTCCATTTTCATTTAATTAATAACACATTTAAAGCAGACTGCTTTAAATTTGATATTACTTTTGGACTTGATAATCATTTGTGTAATGGTGATGTAAGCTTCAATAAAAAAGTTTTTTTAGAAATAACCAGCAGCTTTACTTTCTTTGGTGGCAGTCAACCAATAGGTATTGAAGGTATGGGTAAATACATTGATAGAAAAGATTTTTACTTTAGGCCAAATCACGTTTATTACTCAAAAAATGACAAGAATTATTTTATAAGTACTGATGATATAGCTTCACCTGGTAATTTTATGATATACAAAAAAATAAAATATGATCCTGGGTATTATGATGGAGCTTATGCAAAAGGATTAAAATTTAATATTGCATGTAAATATGAACACAGTGAAACAAAAATTTACACTTATGAACAAGATTTTTGTATATATTTTTGAGGTAATTTATAAAATTTATTATGAAGTTTATTAGAATTTATTTGCTTAATACAATTAAAAATATCAAGAGTTTAATTATTATTTTTACAATATTAATTGGTATTATTTTTGTTATGACAGCACAAGTTGTAAAGCCTTATCTTGTTTTAACAGAAAATCTAAAAAACCCATTAACTGATTATGATAAATTTCTTTATTTATCTATATTATACCTTATTGGATTTACAATTTTTTTAATATTATTTTTATTCACTTATTCTTCTTATATTCAAAAAAATTTAAAATTATTAAAAATATATAGACAAATTGGTGTGAATATTTTTTCATATATGCTAACTGAATTATTTCAAATTATTTTATTTATCATATTAGGAATATTATTTGGAATTTTCCTAGATTTTTTAATTTATTTTCTTGCATCATGGGGTGGAAAAATTAATTTTTTACCATACTTTATTGATATTAATAATAGTTATACATTTTATACTGCTACTTTTAAAAATATTTTAATAAGTAGCTGCGTTGCTTTTATTATACCTATATCATGCTTCTTATTAACTTCTCCATTTTATTTCTTTAGGAGGATTAGTAAATGAAACGATTTTTCACTATTTTTAAAAGGTTATTCTTTAAAGGCTTAACTTTCTCATTATTTTTTGCAACAATAAATATCTTTTTAGGATGTGTTGTTAACGCAATAATAATTAATAAAGATAGCTTAAAGTTTTACTCTTATCCTAAGTCACAATTAAGAAATGAATATAAAGATAATTTTTTTTATATCTTTAATCATGAGAATACTTTTGAAGATGAAATGAAAAATAAGTATAAGCATATCAAGGATATATTTAAATATGATGAGGATTTTATAAATTCTAATATAGAATACGAAAAAATATTTAAAATGGGTAGACTGAATAATTATAATTCTATTTATTCTTATTTAATAAATAATAATTTTAAAAATATAAACCATATTATTTCTTACGAATCTCAAATTCCTTATTCTCCAGATTCCCTTGATCATTATAATTTTATAATATATAAGGATGATAAAATATTTAATAATATTTTTATAGTTTCAAAACAAATATTTAATTTTTTTAAAATTAAGGACTCTGATAAACTATTAAATGATGATTGTTATATTATTGATTTAGAAAATAAGAATGTAGTTAGTAATACCAGTACAATATATTTTAAAGATCTTTGTAATGATAAAGATAAACCTTACTTTGAACCATTCAAAGTTAAAAATGTTAAAACTGTACATATCGGGATTGAGAATTTTGATTTTATAACACGTCATAAAAATCAATATGACGCGACGAAGCATATATTAGTATTAGATAATGATAAATTTCAAGAAAAGATACTTGCTAATGGCGGACGTTATACTAGAGATTTTCACACTGAGAAGCGTTCAACTCAATTATTATTAAGACAAACACGTTTTTATTTTCAAACCACTAACACAACACTTAATAAATTACGTAAAGATATTTTTGCACCTGATATAGATTATATTAATAGTCTTGAAAAAAATGTTAAAGATAAAATATTAAATTATATAAATGAAAATACTGAAAATATATACCGAAATATTGATAATTATGAACATGTATTTTTTAAAGAGGGCGAAAGTAAAAGATTATTAATGTATAACGGCAATATTCAAAGCCATTTCGTTTTTGTTAGTCTCTTTTCTTTTATAGCGCTTATTTTATTATTATACAAATTTAGGGTTAGTAATAATAATTTAAAAACATTCTCAATTTATTTGTTAACAGGTTGTAATAAATCTGAACTAATTAATGTCTTTATTTTTAAAGATTTTATTATGTATTTGATTTCATTGATTACCACAGGTTTAATTATATTTTTTACCCAGGGTAAAACAATAAAATTAATAGTTATACCAATAGCAGGAGGTAAATTTGAATACTTTATATATTCTGCAATCTTGATAACTATTCTATATGGTATATATCTGTTTATAAGATATAACAACATTAAAAATATAAACATAAATCAAAACTTAAGAGAGGAATCATAAATGATAATTAAAATTAGAGACTTATATAGAACCTTTAATAAAAATTCAAATAATGAACAAAAAGTTTTAAAAGGTATTAATTTAGATATTAATAAAGGTAGATCAATATCTATTATGGGTGT
Organism: Caryophanales bacterium; assembly: GCA_052171195.1. Lineage (GTDB taxonomy): Bacteria > Bacillota_I > Bacilli_A > RFN20 > CAG-826 > Onthovivens. The sequence goes on along the minus strand of JBQMZB010000011.1, from coordinate 4,709 downwards.
ATCAGGTAGTGGTAAAACTACTTTATTAAATATTATTGGTCTTATTGATAAAAAATATTATGGTTCATATTATTATTACGATGAAAAAAATAATGATGAAATAAATATAGGTTCATTAAATGATATTCAATTAGCTAAAATGAGAAATTCTGTCTTCGGTTATATCTTACAAGAATATGGTCTTTTAGTTAATAATAACGTTTATGATAACGTATATTTACCTTTATGTTTTTCAAATAAATTTAAAAAACATTCAGATAGAAAGAAGAGAGTATATGAAGTTTTAGATAAAGTTGGTTTATCTAAAAAAGCAAAATCTAAAGTTAAAAATTTATCTGGAGGAGAAAAACAAAGAGTAGCTATTGCTCGTGCTTTAGTTAATAATCCTTCAATAATTCTAGCAGATGAGCCTACTGGAGCTTTAGATAGCGATACTAAACTTCAGATTATGGATATATTAAAATTATTAAATAAAGAAGGTTGCACTGTTATTATGGTAACTCATGATATAGAAGTTGCTTCTTATTTTGATGATATATATTATATGAAAAATGGTATTTTAACGTCAGATAATAAGTAAGTTAAAACTATAAATTAAAATTAAATCTATTTTTAATATTATATTATCTTATTTTTCAATAAAAACTTATCTCTATATGTTTATTTATTTATTTATATAAATAATAGATATTAAGATAATAATTCAAAATCAACAAAATATTTTTAAAAAAATAAAAAGTAATGTCAATATTAAGTAAAAATGTCCTAAATTTTTGATAAATATTAACGGGAGATATCCCGTTATTTGTTTATTTAATGTCATATATATTATAAGTAATTTATTCTTCTTTAATAAAATTATTTTTATTTTCTGTCGTGATAAAATAATTCTTTAATAATCTCATATCTTTTTTGTTTTTTTATTATTAATAAAAACTTCTTATATGATTTTTTATACATAAGGATAAATTGGAAGATTGTTATATTTTAATCACCATATTATTTTATAATTGGTATTAATAACATTGATAAATAATTACTCTTTATGTTATACTAAATTAACAAGGAGAATTTATGAAATTACTATCAATTTTAATATTAAATGCAAGTGTATTAAGTAGTTTTAACTTAATACCTAATTCTTTAGAAAATAATAATAATAATAATAATAATAATAATGAAACAATTAAACGTTTTATTTTTCCACAACATAAACATTATGATTCAGGAAAACAATATCTAAGAGATCATAGAAATAATTTTATAACTAATGGAATTTATTTTAACGTCCATTTTCACTTAATTAATAATACATTTAAAGCAGACTGTTTCAAATTTGATATTGCTTTTGGACTTGATAATTATTCATGCAATGGTGATATAAGCTTCAATAAAAAAGTTTTTTTAGATATAACTGGCAGCTTTACTTTCTTTGGTGGCAGTGAACCAATAGGCATTGAAGGTTTAGGGGAATATAACGATAACGATGATTTTGACTTTAGATCGAATTATATTTATTACTCTAAAAATGACAAGGATTATTTTATAAGTACTGATGATAAAGCTGAACCAGGTAACTCTGAGGTATATAAAGAATTTAAAAATGAATCCGGGTATTACGATGGAGCTTTCGCAAAAGGATTAAAATTTTTTATCACATGTAGTTATGAATACAGTGAAACGAAAATTTACACTTATGCAAATGATTTTTATATATATTTTTAAGGTATATTATAAAAAATATTATGAAGTTTATTAGAATTTATTTACTTAATACAATTAAAAATATCAAAAGTTTAATTATTATTTTCACAATATTAATTGGTATTATTTTTGTAATGACAGCACAAACGGTAAAACCATATCTTATTTTAACAGAAAATCTTAAAAATCCATTAACCGATTATAAAACATTTATCATTTTATCAATATTACAACTTATTGGATTTATAATTTTTTTAATACTTTTTTTATTCACTTATTCTTCATATGTTCAAAAAAATTTAAAACTTTTAAAAATATATAGGCAAATTGGTGTAAACATCTTTTCATATATGCTAACTGAATTATTTCAAATTATATTATTTATTATATTAGGAATATTGTTTGGAATTTTCCTCGATTTTTTAATTTATTTTCTTGCATCATGGGGTGGTAAAATAAATATTTTTCCATATTTTATTGATATAAATAATTGCTATACATATTATATTGCTACTTTTAAAAATATATTAATTAGCAGTTGTGTTACTTTTACTATACCTATATCTTGTTTTTTATTAACTTCTCCATTTTATTTCTTTAAGAGGATTAGTAAATGAAAAGATTTTTTACTATTTTTAAAAGATTATTCTATAAGGGTTTAACTTTCTCATTATTTTTTGCAACAATAAATATATTTTTAGGATGTGTTGTTAATGCAATAATAATTAATAAAGACAGTTTAAAGTTTTATTCTTACCCAAAATCACAATTAAGAAATGAATATAAAGATAATTTTTTCTATATGTCTAACAGAATGTATACTTTTGAAAAGGAAATGAAAAATAAGTATAAGCATATCAAGGATATATTTAAATATGATGAGGATTTTATAAATTCTAATATAGAATACGAAAAAATATTTAAAATGGGTAGACTGAATAATTATAATTCTATTTATTCTTATTTAATACATAATAATTATAAAAATATAAACCATATAATTCATTATGAACCTAGAATTCCTAATTATTCTTATGTTCATGATAGTTATTATAATTTTACTATATATAAGAATGATAAAATATTTAATAATATTTTTATAGTCTCAAAACAAATATTTAATTTTTTTAAAATTAAGGACTCTGACAAACTATTAAATGATGATTGTTATATTATTGATTTAGATAATAACGATGTAGATAGTAATATCAGTACAATATATTTTAAAGATCTTTGTGATAATGAAGATAAACCTTACTTTGAACCATTCAAAGTTAAAAATGTTAAAACTGTACATATCGGGATTGAGAATTTTGATTTTATAACACGTCATAAAAATCAATATGACGCGACGAAGCATATATTAGTATTAGATAATAATAAATTTCAAGAAAAAATACTTGCTAATGGTGGAACATATACGAGAGAATTTCTAGCTTCGAACCATTCAACTCAATTATTATTAAAACACACACGATTTTATTTTCAAAACCCTAATATAACACTTAATAAATTACGTGAAGATATTTTTGCACCTGATTTAAATTATATTAATAGTCTTGAAAAAAATGTTAAAGATAAAATATTTAATTATTTAGATGAATATTCTAAATATATATATGGAGATATTGATAATTATGAACATGTTTTTTTCATAGAGAGCGAAGAAAAAAGACTATTCATGTATACCGGTAATATTCAGAGTCATTTCATTTTTATTAGTCTCTTTTCTTTTATAGCGCTTATTTTATTATTATACAAATTTAGGGTTAGTAATAATAATTTAAAAACATTCTCAATTTATTTGTTAACAGGTTGTAATAAATCTGAACTAATTAATGTCTTTATTTTTAAAGATTTTATTATGTATTTGATTTCATTGATTACCACAGGTTTAATTATATTTTTTACCCAGGGTAAAACAATAAAATTAATAGTTATACCAATAGCAGGAGGTAAATTTGAATACTTTATATATTCTGCAATCTTGATAACTATTCTATATGGTATATATCTGTTTATAAGATATAACAACATTAAAAATATAAACATAAATCAAAACTTAAGAGAGGAATCATAAATGATAATTAAAATTAGAGACTTATATAGAACCTTTAATAAAAATTCAAATAATGAACAAAAAGTTTTAAAAGGTATTAATTTAGATATTAATAAAGGTAGATCAATATCTATTATGGGTGTATCAGGTAGTGGTAAAACTACTTTATTAAATATTATTGGTCTTATTGATAAAAAATATTATGGTTCATATTATTATTACGATGAAAAAAATAATGATGAAATAAATATAGGTTCATTAAATGATATTCAATTAGCTAAAATGAGAAATTCTGTCTTCGGTTATATCTTACAAGAATATGGTCTTTTAGTTAATAATAACGTTTATGATAACGTATATTTACCTTTATGTTTTTCAAATAAATTTAAAAAACATTCAGATAGAAAGAAGAGAGTATATGAAGTTTTAGATAAAGTTGGTTTATCTAAAAAAGCAAAATCTAAAGTTAAAAATTTATCTGGAGGAGAAAAACAAAGAGTAGCTATTGCTCGTGCTTTAGTTAATAATCCTTCAATAATTCTAGCAGATGAGCCTACTGGAGCTTTAGATAGCGATACTAAACTTCAGATTATGGATATATTAAAATTATTAAATAAAGAAGGTTGCACTGTTATTATGGTAACTCATGATATTGAAGTAGCTTCTTATTTTGATGATATATATTATATGAAAAATGGTATTTTAACTTCAGATAATAAGTAAGTTAAAACTATAAATTAAAATTAAATCTATTTTTGTTATTATATTATCATTATGTATAGGATGTATATGCGTTTTATTATCTTAATTGTTTAATAAAATTTATATTTTTATATTCGTATATTTTATTAAATAATAAATATAAAAATAGTAAATTAGTAACAAAAAATATTTTCGTTAGATGACAAAGTTATTTGAACAATTTGAATAAAAAATATTTAACATT
>JBQMZB010000010.1:0-21023 GCA_052171195.1 Caryophanales bacterium | reverse complement strand
ACAAAATACACATATTTATTATCGCTTAATTTAATCTAAAGAAAAAATATTAAATACTTTTAAGTTTTTAAATGAGTTTGGAAAATAACAATTTTTAAAAACATTTAATTACATAAAATAAACTTGATTGATTTATATACTATTTATTATATAATTAAATAAGTAGGTAAACTATATGAGAAATTTTATAACTATTGTATCATGTATATTTTTGACTATTTCATCATTTTCATGTACCAATTTCTTATATAATAAAAATAACGACGAATGGCATAAGGATAAATATTATCATTGGCATATCGTAAATAATAAAGGTATAGATGAAATGCATCACATTGAACATCATATATATATAATGATTGGATTTTAGACAAAATACCAACGGTAGAAACAGAGGGATTAAAATATAGAGAATGCCATGTTTGTCATTATTTAGAAGTTGAAAAAATTGCTAAAATAAGCGCAGATAATGTTGATAATATGATAGTTCCAAATAATAACTATAGTTTTACTCAATATGAAACATTCATTAATTACATGAACAATTATTATTTTAAAAATAATGATAATTCCTTTTTAATATTTGAACCAATTGTAGGTTTAAAAAATGTTTTAAGTACTACCTATTCGATTCATTATGAAGAAGAGAAGAATGGAGTTTTATCCAACCCTTTAATTAAAGAAATTTTTATAATTAATGATTATTGTATAGGGAATTTATTTAAAGAAAATGGTAATATTTTAAAATACCAATATACTTTTGAATGTTTATTTTTCCCATATAAAGATAAAAATATAGATAAACATAAAGAATTTAATAAAGTAAATATTGTTTATATTAATCCAAATAAAATACAAATTAAATGTGAAGATTTGTTTATCATCAATGTAAATATACCTGACTATAATAATTTAAGTGAAATTATTAGTTTTATAAAATATTCTTTAAAGAATATTATCGATTAGATTTATTTTAATATTAATAAATTAAAGATTTTTTTAATAAACAAATTATTGATATAACAAAGGAGATATTATGAAAAAAATTTATTCGATTTTAATACTATTTATGTTAACAATTTCTTCTTGTACGAATTTTGATAAAGATACTAATTATTGGTTTAAAGACAATACCTATCATTGGCACAATGAAATTGTCTGGGATCGTAATGTTTTTAGTACTGTATCAAAAATTAAAGATAAAAACACTCATGAATATAGTGATTGGATAATTAATTCTCATCCAACTGTTGAGGAAGAAGGTTCAAGATGTAGACAATGCAAAGTGTGTGGTTATCTAGATGTTGAAGTTTTAGGTAAAATCAGCACTGATAAAATTCATGAATTTCCTCACCGTAATCATGGTTATAATTTTTTTGATTATATTGATATGACTAATTTTTTAAATAAAAAATTTAATAAGTATAATAATGAATCTTTTTATTTACTCAAACAAGATGAGTCAACTTCATTTTATGAACAATATTATAAAATTCTTTATAATGATAAAATTGAAGGTAGATATATTAACCCTGTATTCGTAAATTTTTTTGAAATACGTGATAGTAAAATTATAGTTCGTAATCCTTTAAAAGATACTGGCGCAGGAGAAAATCAATCAATGTATTTATCGTGTTTTTTTTATCCATGTAATAATAAAGAAATAAATTTTAATAATGTTAATATTATCAAAAAATCTATTCGTTCAATCCAAATAAAATATGATGATTTTATTGTAATTAATGTTTCTTTTAGTAATCATTATATGTTAAATGAAAAAAATATTAATTACGCACTAGATTTTATTAAAAATAATTTATATAAATTTAATTAATTTCCAAGTAGTGTTTAAATTGTTGTGATGTACATATTTATATGATTTTTTAATTTATATAATCTTTATATATTAAAATATATTTTAATAATTAAATATTTTGTTTATTGTGACTTTATTTAAAATTTATTATATAATTATTTCGTTATCACATGGGAGGTTTTTATATGAGTGATATTATTGAGTTGTTAAAAAGTAAAGTTAAAAAGGCTACCTTAAATGCTTTTGATTGTGAAGAATATCTTCAAGATTTTGTAGTAGAAATTCCAAGAGATCCTAAAATTGCTGATTACTCTACAAATATTGCGATGCGACTTGCAAAACCTCTCCGCCAAAACCCAATGATGATAGGCGAAAAAATAATTGAAGAGTTAAATAAAGATAAAGAAGGTTTTTCATCCGTTGAAATTGTTAAACCTGGATTTATAAATTTCAAAATTGATAAAACTCATTTAGCTAACACGATTAATTTAGTATTAGAGCAAGATGATAAGTACGGTCATAACAATGTTGGTAATGGTCTTAGAATTTTAGTTGAATATGTAAGTGCAAATCCAACAGGAGATCTTCACTTAGGTCATGCTCGTGGAGCTTCATGGGGAGATTCTATTTGTCGTTTACTTAATGTTTCTGGCTATGATTGCTTAAGAGAATATTATATAAATGATGCTGGTAATCAAATTGATATGTTAGCAGAATCATTAATATCTAGATATTATGAACATTTCAATAGAGAATATCCTTTACCAGAACAAGGATACCACGCTGATGATGTTAAAGAAATTGCTAAATTAATTGCCAAAGAAGATGGAGAAAAGTGGCTTGATTATGAAAATCTTGAAGAAAGACATAATTATTTTAAATTAAAAGGTGTTGATTTAGAACTTGAAAAAATCAAAAGAGATTTAAAATTCTTTAGAGTAGAATTTGATAGTTGGATTCATGAAACTTTCTTCTATGAAAATAATAATAAACGTATTAATGATTGTTTAAAAGTAATGAAAGATAGAAATCTTACTTATGAACTAGATGGAGCTTTATGGTTTAAAACTACAGAATATGGTGATGATAAAGACCGTGTTTTAGTAAAAAATGATGGAAGTTTAACATATTTTACGCCAGATATTGCAAACCATGTTTATAAATTTGAAAGAGGATATACTAAATTAGTTAATCTTTGGGGAGCAGATCACCATGGATATGTTCTCCGTATGTGTAGCGCAATTGAGGCTTTAGGATATCCAAAAGGTAGTTTAGAAGTTGATTTAACTCAAATGGTAAGATTAGTTGAAAACGGTAAAGAAGTAAAAATGTCCAAACGTACAGGTAACGCCATTACTATTCGTGAATTATGTGAAGATGTCGGGGTTGATGCTGCTCGTTATATCTTCGTTTCACATGAAGTTGGCGCACACTTAGACTTTGATTTAAATATGGCACGTAAAAAAACAAACGATAATCCTGTATTTTACGCTCAATATGCCTATGCAAGATGTACTTCTATCCTTAAAGAAGCAGGCTCATTTAATAAACAAGATAAATATAACTTATTAACCGAAGCTAAAGAAGTTGACTTATTAAAAACGTTAAATGAGTTCCCTCAAGTTGTCGGAGATGCTGCTAAAACAAGAATGCCAAATAAAATTTGTAACTATATCCAAAAATTAGCAGGATACTTCCATAGTTATTATGGTTCATATAAAGTTAATGATAAAGAAAATATGACTTTAACTAATGAAAGATTAGCACTTGTTAAAGCAGTTCAAATTACACTACATAACGCATTTGATCTTATTGGTGTTTCATCTCCAGACAAAATGTAATAATACTTTAAACCTTAATTTTATATTAAGGTTTTTATTTTACATCTAACTTATATGATTATTTATCTGAGACTTGTTAATTTAATCTTAAAATTTGCTTATATTTTGAATTAATTAAAAAATACTTGAGTAATTCAACATAATTTATCTTAGATTAAAGCTAATAAGTTTATTTATAAAGTTAATTTTGGTAAAATTTACAATATAAAACCCTTAAATGTTCTTTTTTTTAGAAGTTAGAAACTTTATAATATACATGGTTGGAAGCGCTTACAGGCGCTTTACTTTCTAAGACATTATTTTATAAATGTCTTTAACTCATCATTATAATATTTTATAGGAGGATTAAAAATGAAGGGTATTAATGTTAGAAGTGAAATTAAGCCTTTAAAGAAAGTCTTACTTCACAGACCAGGAAGAGAATTATTAAATCTTACTCCAGATACTTTAGGAGAACTTTTATTTGATGATATTCCATTCTTAAAAGTTGCTCAAGCTGAACATGATGCATTCGCTCAAATTTTAAGAGATAACGGAGCAGAAGTTGTTTATCTTGAAGATTTAATGACTGAAGTTTTAGAACAACATCCAGAACTTGTCAAAACTTTCCTTTATCAATGGTTAGAAGAAGCCCGTATCTACACTAAAAACTGGCAAGATCGTCTTTATAACTACTTAATTGAAAATTACAAAGGTAAAGAATTAGTTTTAAAAACTATGGAAGGTATTACTCGTAAAGAATTAGGTGATTTCGGTGAAGATAGCTTAGTTGACTTAAAGAGTGAACCAGGACAACTTTTAGTTGACCCAATGCCAAACTTATACTTTACTCGTGATCCATTTGCATCAATCGGTAGTGGTGTTTCACTTAACCAAATGAAATTCCCAACCCGTAATAGAGAAACAATTTACGCTGATTATATCTTCAGATATCACGCAGATTTCAAAGGTTTAATCACAAGATATAGTGATCGTACATCACCATTCCATATCGAAGGTGGAGATATCTTAAACTTAAGCGATAAAGTCTTAGGTATTGGTATTTCACAAAGAACATGCGCTGAAGCTATTGAACAAATCGCTAAAAAGATTTTCGCAGATCCAACTTCAACCATCCGTACAGTTATTGCTTTCGATATTCCAGTTTCACGTGCATTCATGCATTTAGATACTGTCTTTACCCAAATTGATTATGATAAATTCACAGTCCACCCAGGGATCATTGGACCATTAAGAGTTTTCGTTTTAACTCCAGGTGCAAAAGAAGGTGAATTACATATTGAAGAAGTTAACTCAACATTACAAAAAGTTTTAGAAAAATACTTAGAACAAGAACATGTTGATTTAATCCCATGTGGTGGCGATGATAGAATTGCTGCTGAAAGAGAACAATGGAATGATGGAAGTAATACTCTTTGCATTGCTCCAGGAACAATTGTTGTCTATGAAAGAAATGATGTCACTAACGCTTTATTAAGAGAAAAAGGTGTTAAAGTCATCGAAATGCCAAGTGCTGAATTATCACGTGGACGTGGCGGCCCAAGATGTATGTCAATGCCACTCTGCCGTGAAGAATAGTTAATAACATACATTTAAGACAAAAAGTCTTTTGAAAGGAAAAATAAAATGGGTGTAAATTTAAGAGGTCGTAGTTTTTTAACATTATTAGACTATACTCCAGAAGAAATTAGATATCTTCTTGATTTAAGTAAAAATTTCAAGAATTTAAAAATGAATGGAGTCGACCACAAATTCTTAGCAGGAAAAAATATTGTTTTATTATTTGAAAAAACATCAACCAGAACAAGATGTGCTTTTGAAGTTGCTGGTAGAGATTTAGGTATGGGTGTTACATACCTTGATCCAGGTTCATCCCAAATGGGTAAAAAAGAATCTTTAGAAGATACCGCTAAAGTTTTAGGTAGAATGTTTGATGGAATCGAATATCGTGGATTCGAACAAAAAACTGTCGAAGATTTAGCTAAATATAGTGGAGTCCCAGTTTGGAATGGTTTAACTGACTTATACCATCCAACTCAAATGCTTGCCGACGTTTTAACAATTGAAGAAAAACTTGGATATTCAAAAGGTGTTAAATTCACATTTATGGGTGATGCTAGAAACAATGTTGCTAACTCTTTAATGATTGTTAGCGCTAAACTTGGTATGCACTTTACAAACTGTGCACCAAAAGAATTATGGCCAAGTGCTGAATTAGTTAAAGAATGTGAAGAACTCTGCAAAGTCAGTGGTGGTAGCATTACTTTAACTGAAGATCCAAAAGTTGGATGCAAAGATGCTGATGTCATTTACACAGATATTTGGGTTTCAATGGGTGAAGATCCAGCCAAATGGGAATCCAGAATTAAAGCTTTAAAACCATATCAAGTCAATAAAGAGATTATGTCATATGCTAAACCAACATGCATTTTTGAACACTGTCTTCCAAGTTTCCATGATTTAAATACCTCAGTTGGTAGAGAAATTCATGAAAAATATGGTCTCCCAGAAATGGAAGTCACTAATGAAGTCTTCAATTCAAAACAATCTGTTGTTTTTGATGAAGCTGAAAACAGAATGCATACCATTAAAGCTGTTATGTATGCAACTTTAAAATAGTCGAAATTTAATAATATTTTAATCAAGGTAGGGCAACCTACCTTGATTATTAACTTAAAGGATAATTATAAATAAATTATGAGAAAAAAATTAGTTATTGCTCTCGGTGGTAATGCTTTAGGCAAAACACCAGAAGAACAATTAAATTTAGTCAAAGAAACAGCAAAAACTATCGTAGATCTCTCAGAAAAAGGCTATGATGTTATTGTTGGTCATGGAAATGGACCTCAAGTTGGAATGATAAATTTAGGTATGGAATTTAGCGCTAATAACGGCGGTAATACTCCTTTAATGCCTTTCCCAGAATGTGGTGCTATGTCACAAGGTTACATAGGTTATCACCTCCAACAAGCCATTCAAAGAGAACTTAAATTACGTGGTATTGACAAAGAATGTGCCACTGTAGTTACACAAGTTGTTGTAGATGAAAACGATGAAGGTTTCAAAAATCCTACAAAACCTGTTGGAATGTTCTATAATAAAGAAGAAGCTAATCGAATCGCAGCTGAAAAGGGCTACACATTCGTTGAAGATGCTGGACGCGGCTATCGTCGTGTCGTCCCATCACCTATACCATGCCGTATCGTTGAATTAAAAGTTGTTAATCAACTCATTAATGCTGGCGATATCGTCATTACCGTAGGTGGAGGCGGTATACCGGTTGTGGAAACAGCTGACGGTTTGAAGGGGGTTGCTGCTGTTATTGATAAAGACAGAAGCAGTTCTAAGCTTGCTTTAGATATTGATGCAGATATGCTAGTAATTCTTACAGCGGTTGATAGAGTTTGTATTAATTACAATAAACCAAATCAAGAACAACTCGCATCTATGTCAGTTGAAGAAGCTGAAAAATATATTAGCGAAGGTCACTTCGCTCCAGGGAGTATGTTACCAAAGGTTCAATCTTGTATTGAATTTGTATCTAAAAATACCCATGGAGGTACAGCCTTAATAACATCACTTCAAAAAGCTGCTGAAGCTTTAGATGGTAAAACTGGTACCATCATAAGAAAATAATTGTTTTCTTTAATAGGAGGAAAAACAAAAAAATGGAAAATACTAATATTAGTAGAAAACCAAAAACTGCAGATAATCCTAAGCCAAGAAAAAAATTTAAATTTCGCTTAGATACATTTGCAATTTTACTTATTGTTATTTTGTTAGTTTCATTACTTACCTGGGCTTTTAATGGTAAAACATTCGAATTAACTACTGATAAAGGAGTAGAAAAATTCGCAGTCCATGGTGCAACACTTGCTGACATATTTATGTCTCCAATTCATGGTTTAAACCATGGTTTAGGAATCATTGGATTCGTTTTCTGTTTAGGTGCATTCTTAGCTTTAGTTAACGCTACTGGTGCATTAGAAACAGGTATTAAAGCACTTGTCCGTAAAATGAAAGGCCGTGAATTAATCTTAATTCCTATCCTTATGTTCATTTTCGGTATCTGTGGATCTACATATGGTATGTGTGAAGAAACAGTTGGTTTCTATATTCTTCTTGCTGCTACAATGTATGCTGCTGGAATGGATCCAATTGTTGGATGTGCAACCGTATTACTCGGAGCCGGTGTTGGTGTCTTAGGTTCAACAGTTAACCCATTTGCAGTTGGTGCTGCTATGAGTGCTGCTGGCGTCGAAGTTGATAGTACAAAAATTATTGTCCAAGGTTTAATCCTTTGGCTTGCAACTTATGCTGTTGCTACAACCTTTGTTTGCTTATACGCTAAAAAAGTCCTTAAAGATAAAGGTTCAACCATATTAACTTTACAAGAACTCAAAAATTGTGAAGAAGCTTATGGTAAAGAATTTAAAGAAGGCGGACACGAAAAATTAACATCTAAACAAGTAGTTGTTTTAATTATCTTCGGTTTCACTTTCTTAGTTATGATTTTAAGCTTTATCGTCTGGCAAGACGTCTTAAAATTATCAGATGAACAATTTGCTAAAATATTTGGATGGTCCAAATATTTAACTGGAGCCCCATTAGGTGAATGGTACTTTGATGAAGCCGCTATGTGGTTCTTATTCATGGGTATTATTATTGGTTTAATCGGAATGAAAGATCGTTCCAAACTTGTACCAACAATTATTGCTGGTTGTGCTGATATGATCGGTGTTAACATTGTTATCGCCTTATCACACGCTAGTGCCCAAATCCTTGAAGATACATACTTAGGTAAATACTTAGTTGTCGCATCTGTTAACGGTATTTCTAAAGCTGGTTTACCACAATGGTTATTCATGTTCTTAGACTACTTATTACACATCGGATTAAGTTTCCTTGTCCCATCTTCAAGCGGACTTGCTTCAATTTCATCTCCAATTGTTTCCCCAATTGTTCATGGACTCAAATGGAGTGTTCCAACCTCAATTATGGCATACTGTGCTGCTAGTGGTGTCGTTAACTTAATTACCCCAACTAGTGGCGCTATTATGGGTGGCCTCGCCTTAGCTAAAGTTGAATATTCAACTTGGGTTAAATGGTCCTGGAAACCAATTGTTACTATTGCCTTAGTTTCCGGTTTATTAATTGTCTTATTTAGCTTTATCTTCTAAGTTAATATAGATTTAAATTAATTTTTTATAACTATGCCCTTATAGTTATTTAAAAACCAGTCATTTATTTGACTGGTTTTTTATTTTAATCTGTATTTTAATTGAATAATATATTTAAATAATTTATTATAACAATATAAATTATGTCAAAATTAGCTGCAATTCAAGAAGGTTATATTAGCGAAACAGATCGGAGCAGAATCTGTTCATTTGATTATGAAATAATTGATGATAAAACTAAACCATTAATTCATCAATCTGCTAGATTTTTATTTTTTCAAAAAGGTCTAGGAATGATTGTTATAGATGGAAAAAGTTATAAAATTTTGCCAAACACCATAATAGGAATAACACCTTGGCAAATAAGTGAAATTACAGAGGTTGTTTCATCATTAGAAATTAAAAAGGTAATTTATGATTATCATTTTATTAATTATACTTTAAAAAATAATTATACGAATGATTCTGAAGTTACTCATCTTTTAAATTTATTAACAAGTCATCCAGTTATTTATTTAGATACTGATGATGCTCGAAAATTAAATATTTTATTTGATAATTTGCATGATGAATTAGGTTTAGAAAGTTTAGCTAATTATACAGCACCTAAACCATTATCTAATTTATTTGTATCTAGTAAAATATTAGAAATTTTAATTGTATGCGCTAGAATAATTCAAAATTCATTCGATAAAAAAGAAAAAAATGATTCTTTTGAGTTTGCTCAAGGACAATCAATACTTAATTATATCTATTCACACTCCGCAAGTATGCTTAGTTTAGAGAAATTATCTAAAGTATTTTTTATGTCTGAATCTTCAGTAGCTAAGTATATTAATGATATTACTGGAACATCATTTGTTAACCTATTAAATGATATTAGGATTGAAAAAGCAATCGAATATTTAGTTCATACTGATCTAGGATTAAATGATATTGCTTCTATTTTAGGTTTTGTGGATTCATCTCATATTTCAAAACATTTTAAAAATAAAACAGGTATTTCTCCTATTGAATATAGAAAACATTATAAAAAAGAAGATAATAATCAATATAGTAAAAATGTTAAAGAAATAGCATATAAAATTACTGATTATCTATATAAAAACTATAAGAGTGAGACTTTAAATGCAACTTTAGTCGCAGATAAATTTAATATTTCTGTAATTGAAGTCAATCGAGCTTTACTTTATTTTACCGAAAAAAGTTTTGATAAACTTTTAAATTATATAAGAATAAATAAAGCTTGCGAACTCTTGATATCTACAAATGAACAAATTTTATATATTGCATTAGAGGTTGGTTACAACAATGTTAAAACTTTTAATTTAAATTTTATTAAATATAAAAATATGACACCTACTAATTTTAGAAAATCTATAACCTTACAAACAGAAAATGGAGAAATAATAACAAATGATAAGCAAGAGAAAGAGTAATTTTTCTAAATTCCTTCTCTTATTTATGGCTATTATTTGGGGTTTTGGTTATATTGGAATCGACACAGCTCTAAATAACGGATGGAGTAATGAAGGCATATTAATTTTCAGGGGTTTTGTTGGAGGAAGTTTGTGTCTTCTTTTTTCTATCAAGGAGAAGTGGTGGCATAATAAAAAACTAATTTTTTCTTCTATATTAAGTGGAGGAATATTATTTTTAGGATATTTTGCTCAAACTGAAGGACAAAAATTAACTAATATAGCAAATTGTGCCTTTTTTTGTTCTTTAAATGTAATTATGGTTCCTTTTTTTGTTTATTTGTTCTTTAAAGAAAAAATAAAAAAACAATCTATAATTGCGACTTTTATAGCGGTATTTGGTGTTTTTATCTTATCATTTAATGGTGAAAAATTTGAATTTAAAATTGGAGATTTATTAAATTTAATTGGAGCAATGTGTTTTGCTTTTCAAATAGCTTTTATAACTAGTCTTACTAAATATAATTCACCATTTTCTATTGCTGGTATTCAATTATATGTTATGGGTTTATTAGCATTATTTTTATTACCATTTAATAAAACAGGACATCCATTTGGAACAAATATAAATGGTCTTTATGGCATGTTATATATAGCAATAATATCATCTTTTATAGCGTTTAGTGTTCAAGCTTACGCCCAAAAATATGTAAATTCTGCAACAAGTTCAATTTTAATTTCTCAAGAATCCACCTTTGCAACTATATTTTCAGTAGTGTTAGGTAAACAACTTTTAACTCCTCAAATTATAATCGGAGGAACAATTGTTTTATCTGCTGTTATAATAACCTCTATTGATTGGAAAAATTAATATTATTAATTATCTTTTTCATTAATTACTTTTGATAAACTTATTCTTTTAATATTGAATGAATGGAAAAGATATACTATTGCATAAGTAGAGATACCAGTTATTAATAATATTAATAAACTTTTATTATCAAAATAGAAACTATACCAACCAGACATACCATTATTTCTAATAGCGGTTTTAAAAAATAATTCAATAATATAATTACTTATAAAAGATCCTAACACTAAGGAAAATAAGGTGACTATCCCTGATGATAGATTATAAAATAAGTTAATTGTCCTATTTTTATATCCTAATAATTTTAATAAGGAAATTTGATATTGATTATTTTCAATTACAATTTTTGATAACAAGAAGACAATTGCAAAGAAAATAAATACTGAAATATATTTAATTATATCTGCAAAATCGGTCAATGAATCTATAAGTTGATCAACAAAACTACTAAGATCTTCTTTTGAAATTGTTTTATATATTAAATCTTCATCGATATTTAATTTATTATTAGATAGATAACAAGTAAGATACTCTCCATTATCAAATACATTTTTAAATGTTTCTAAGTCTAAAAATGCAATAAATTGTCCACACAAATTAAAACTATCATTAATTATAAATTTATATTCTTTATCAGAATATTTTTTATTTAAAGAAACAGAATTATTTTTTTTAAAATAATATTTTTCAAAAAAATGATTTGTTAAAGTTATCTTTCCTTTTTCTATATTAATATTATTTAAGTAATCTTTATTTATATCATTTAAATCTACGCCAAAAATATATATTTCATCAGATTTATAATTAAGTTTAGCAGAATATAGTTTTTGAACATTTTGATCCTTAATATCAATATCTTTTTTAAGATAAGTTTGATAATTTGAGAGTTGAGTATTTAATATATCTGTCTTATTTTTCTCAAAAATATTAAGTGTGTTTAAACCTTGATTAAGAGTGGTTAAAGCTAGAATTGTTCCTAATAATAAGGCAAAATATGTACCTTTATTTTGGAAAATTGTTCTTAATATATATCTAAACTTAAATGGTATTCTTTTATTAAGTCTAATAACTTTTTGATTTTTATTTTTTCTTAAATCATTATGTAAAAACTTTAAAGTATCTATTTTAAGATAATGATGTAACATTAAAAAGTTAATAATGAAAATAATAATAAACGGGATAATAGAAGTTATTAATAATGCTTTAGCACTAAAAACAATCTGACTAGAAGGGAAAGAATAGGTGTGATAATATAATCTTTTAATTAAATTTGCAAAAAATGTATAACTTAGAATATTACCTAAAAGTAATGACATTAAACCTATAACACTAGGAGATAATAAATAATAGTTAAGTAGTTCTCTGTTTTTAAACCCTAAAGCCTTTAAATTACCTATAACTTTAGCTTCTTTTTTAATATTTGAAATTAAATTTAATGAAAAAATAAATGCTATTGCAAGAATTATAATAGAACAAAATACTACATAAAGTAAATTATCTCTTACTAAATCATCTATAGCAAAATTAATGGCGTTATTATCATCTCTAGATACATAATCAGTTAAGAAATTATTAGATTGTAGAGCATATTTGTATATATTTTCAGTTATTTCTTTATTTTTAAAATATGCTTCTTTATCGCTATATATTTTATTAAATTTAATAGCGTAGTTATATTTTAAATATTTATTATTTATTTTATTAAATGTATTTTCATTTACTAAACATATAGCAAAGTTAGAATTATTAAACAAACTATCTTTATTACTTTTAAATAAAGTTGAATAATCGATAAAAGCAGCTCTTGTAACAATTTTATAATTATTTTTATTTATATTTATATTGTCATTTAAATTTAATTTATTGTTTTCTAAAAATAATCTTTCAATAATTATTTCATCATTATTAAGTTTATCTTTACCTTCAAATATTTCAAATTTATTAATAATATTCCTATCATCAAAATTATAAATACGATATGTTTTCTTAATATCATCATTGATAATTTCTTTATAGTGAAGTTTGTATAATTTAACATCATTTTTATCTTCAATTGTTTTAATTTCTTGATTAGTTAAATCCTTTAATAGAGAAAAATGAGCATCTTCTAAATTAAATTTTTCTACTTTATTATAATAAGAGTCACTTATAGATTTTTTATTGGTAATAGTAGCGGAAATAAAAGCGATAGGTAGTGCTAAAAATGTAATTAATACTAAATTTTTTAAAAAATCTTTTTTTAAATCTCTAAATATTCTTTTATATATTGGATTTCTCATAGAACAATATCTTCAACTTTCTTTTTATTTTTATTAACTTCATTACTTACAATTTTTCCATCTTTTAAGCGAATAATTCTATCTCCAAATTGTGAAATAGCCTCATTATGTGTAACAAATATAATTGATGTTTTATATTTCTTATTTATCTTTTCTATAAATTTTAAAATTTGAATAGAATTTTCAGAATCTAAAGCTCCAGTAGGTTCATCACAAAGAAGAAGGGCAGGTTTTTTGATAATAGCTCTTCCAATAGAAACTCTTTGTTGTTGACCTCCAGACATTTGAGAAGGTATTTTATTTTCGTGTTTCTTAAGTCCTAAAACCTCAATAACTTCATCTGTATTTAATCCATTTTTAACTAAACATTTTCCTACTTCAATATTTTCTCTAGTAGTTAGATTTGAAATTAAATTGTATGATTGGAATATATATCCTAAATATTTTCTACGAAAATCAATTCTTCTTTTTTCTTTTAATTTACAAATATCTTCATTATTAATTAAAACGCTTCCTTTATTAGCGTTTTCAATTCCACCAATAATATTTAATAAAGTAGTTTTACCACTACCAGACGGACCTAGAAGGATAATAATTTCTCCTTCGTCAATACTGAAATTTATTTTTTTCAATACATGTTGTATACTTTCTTTTTCACCATAATCTTTACAAATATTTTTAATTTCTATAAACATAACAAAAATCCTTTTCTATATAAAATATATCATATTTGTTAATATATGCAAACAATATAAATATAAAAAATTAAAATATTATATATTTTATTTTTAATTATAATAATAAAATTATTTCTAAACATGGTATAATTTGATAGAAAGAAATTATTTTAAAAACAAAAGTTTAAATATGGAAATATTAGTAGCGTTAACAACATTATTTGTCATAGGATCTGTTATAGGATGGTTTATTGAATTATTCTTTAGAAGATTTTTTTCAAAGCATAAATGGGTTAATCCTGGCTTTTTAGTAGGTCCTTATTTACCTATATATGGATTTGGCACTGTAACACTCTATCTAATCTCTAGAGTTGGTAACAAATATTTAATAATTGATAATATTTATTTAAAATATTTAATAATTATAATTTTTATTATTCTTGCCATGACTGTGATTGAATATATTGCGGGTATTATTTTTATTAAAGCTATGAATATTAAATTATGGGATTACTCTGATAGATGGGGTAATATACAAGGTATAATTTGTCCTTTATTTTCTTTCTTATGGGGAATTATAGGGTCTATCTATTTATTTTTTATAGATAAATATTTAGTTACATTATTATTAAAATTATCTGAAAATATTATTTATTGTTTCTTTATTGGAATAATAATTGGAATGATGATCGTAGATTTTTCTTACTCAATACATTTAGGATTTAAAATAAAAGAAATTAGTAAACAATTTAAACATGCATTAAAATTTGATGATTTGAAAGATAAAATTAAAGAAAAACATTCATTAATAAATAATTCAAAATTATTTAAAGTAAGAACTTTTATTTTAAATAAACCAGAAGAAGTTAAAAAAATTATTTCTGACTATTATAATGATAAAAAAATAACAAATAAATGGTGGAAAAGGAAAAAATAATAATTTATTAAATAATTATTAAAAATGTATTTATTGATTATTTTTATATAAATAGATAATATTATTACTTTAACTTGAAAGTAATTGACTTTTTTTAACCACATATATATATATATATATATATATATAAAAGTAAATAATTTTATTTTTATAGAAAGAGGGGATAGGGGTGTAATTATGGAATCAAAGAAAAGAAAACGACTGACAATAATAACATTTATTCTTATATTAATATTAATTTTATTATGTTTTTTTGGATGTAAAAAATGCAGTAATTATAAAAATAATCAAATATTATCATCATTACCTAGAATAAATAGTGATGGATACTGGGTTAATAAAGATAATAAAAAAATAACAGATAAATCATCTAAATATAGAAATATTAATTTATATGATTATTATAAAGAGTTTGATAGCAATTATAATAAATCCTATAGTCAATTTTATGATGATTTTAATAAAAATAATTTAGATTATATTTTTAAAGTAGAATTTTTAAATGAAAATTTATCTATTTATAAAGTAGATGAATATAAGTTATTAAATAAATTGAAATTCCCAGAAAATCCTAATAAAGATGGATGTATTTTTAAAGGTTGGCAATTATTAGACGATATTAATAATGATTTAGTATTCACTAATTTAAATAATGTATTAGTAGATAATCATTTAAAATTTAAACCAATATTTATAAAAGATACCCCTCCATATAAAGAATATTTAGATGTTAAATTATTTGTTGATGGTAAACTTTATCAAGAATATAAAGTAAAACATGGTGATAAAATTAATATAGTAGAAGCTCCCGTTAAATCAAATTACTTGTTTTTAGGTTGGTATAATCAATTTAACAATTTATTTAATCCTGATGAAGAAATAAAAATTGATTTAATCTTAAACGCTAAGTATTTTAATTTAAAGATATATGATGACGCTACTAAAAAACATAATGTTAATTTCTATGATGAATTTGGAAATATTTATCAAAGCATTAAAGTTGTTAATTTAGATAAAGTATCATCTATTCCAGGAAAAAATAAAGTTGGTTATCATTTTGTTAAATGGCTTGAAAAAGATAGTTTAATTCCTTTTGATTTCGATACTCAAATAATTAAGGATGTTGATTTAATTCCAGTATATGAAATTAATAAATATTTAGTCCAATTTACTGGAGAAGGTATTATCAACTTACCTGGTTCATTTATTGATGTACCGCATGGAACAATTTTAGCTGAACCAGATATAACTACAATGAATAAAGTTGGCTACCATTTCATGAATAAATATTTAGATCAAGATGGTAATGAATTCAAATTTGGTGTTACTCCAGTTATTAAAGATTTAACTTTAACTCCAGTATTTGAGATTAATAGATACACTGTTAGTTTTGATACTACCCAAGGTATAAATAATTTACCTTCAGATATTACAAATATTGCTCATGGTAGTACTATTGCAGAACCAACACACACGATGAGTAAAGTTGGTTATCACTTCATGAATAAATATTTAGATCAAGATGGTAATGAGTTCAAATTCGGTGTTACTCCAGTTATTAAAGATTTAACCTTGACTCCAGTATTTGAAATAAATAAATATACTGTTAGTTTTGACACTACTCAAGGTATAAATAATTTACCTTCAAATATCACAAATGTTACTCATGGTAGCACTATCACTGAACCAACTCACACTATGAATAAAGTTGGCTACCACTTCATGAATAAATATTTAGATCAAGATGGTAATGAATTCAAATTTGGTGTTACTCCAGTTACTAAAAATTTAACCTTGACTCCAGTATTTGAAATAAATAAATATAAGATTAAATTTAATACAAGTCCAGATTATTTAAATATTCCATCAACCATAACTGGTGTTGAACATGGCAGTAAAGTTTCAAAACCTGCTGGTTATAATTTGCAATGTGTTGATCCAGGCTATGAAATTAAAGGTTTATATTATTTTGAAGGTACTGTTAAAAAAGAATTTAAATTCAATGAAACAATTGTAGAGCATGATATTGATATAACTATTGAAAAACAATTAAAAAGACATAGAGTTTATATTTATGATCATAATAATCATTTAATTAAATCTGAAATATATAATCATTATGATATTGTAGACTTAAAAAAATATACAAATGACTATGTTTATGAATATTATTATAATAATAGTAATCCTTCAGAAAAATACTTTAATGATAATGGAGATGTTGATAACTTTAAATATGAAGTTACTAAAGAAATTGTTTTAAAACCAAAAGGTCATGAAAAATTTATTGAATTTATTTATACTGATAGTGATATTAAATTAATAAAAGCTAATAATGAATTAATAAGTGGTAATAAAATAAATGTTGTCACTGGTAATCCAATAAACTTACCAAAAGTTAAAAAAGAACATTATTATCGAGTTAAACCTGTTGTTTGGCAAGAAGATATTGGAGGAACAAAACAAGATTATAACGAGACTATTTACTCTTATAAGTTTGATACCAAACTATATTTAAAAGATGAATTAATTTTATTCGAAGATTACTATTTATATAACGTAAATTCAGATAGTATTGATATTACAGGTTTAAATTCAAAATATAAAAATGTAATTGATTTCGACTTAAATATTCCTCAATATATAGATGATAAAGAAGTTAAAACAATATCTGGTTTTAATAATTTAATATATATTAGAAATGTGACTTTACCTACAAGTGTAATTGAAATTAAAGATAATTGTTTTAAACAGTCAAGTATAGCTAATATTAATTTATATACATCTAAAGTTAAAAAAATCGGCGCTAATGCATTTATGCAATGTGCTAATTTAATTAATGTTAAATTAAATAATGAAATTATTGAGATAGGAAGTAGTTCATTCTATGGCTGTCCAAATCTAACAACAATTGATTTATTTGAAACAGGATTAACTAAAATACCTGATTTTGCGTGTGGATACTGTGACAATTTAGTAACTGTTAAACTACCTAATTCAATAAAATTTATAGGTAAATCTTCATTCCAAAATAATCGCAAAATTGTTAATTTAAATATTAAAGATACTCAAGTAGAAGAAATTGGTGATAATGCATTCTATTGGTGTGAAAAATTACCTGAAATAATTCTTCCAAATACTTGTAGAAAATTAGGTAATTCTTGTTTTGGCTATCCAAGTTCTGCAACCAAAATTGATTTATCATCTACATTAATTGAGACCATACCTTATAAATGTTTTGAAAAATGTTATGAAGCTAAAGATATATTGTTACCAATAAATGTTAAAAAGATTGAATCATTTGCCTTTGACTCATGTAGAAAATTAAATAATTTTAATATTTCATCAACAACGGTAGAAGAAATTGGTGATAATGCATTCTATTGGTGTGAAAAATTACCTGAAATAATTCTTCCTAATACTTGTAGAAAATTAGGTAATTCTTGCTTTGGTTACGCAACTGTTGCAACTAAAATTGATTTATCATCTACATTAATTGAAACCATACCTTATAAATGTTTTGAAAAATGTTATGAAGCTAAAGATATATTGTTATCAATAAATGTTAAAAAGATTGAATCATTTGCCTTTGACTCATGTAGAAAATTAAATAATTTTAATATTTCATCAACAACGGTAGAAGAAATTGGTGATAATGCATTCTATTGGTGTGAAAAATTACCTGAAATAATTCTTCCTAATACTTGTAAGAAATTAGGTGATTCTTGCTTTGGTTACGCATCTGTTGCAACTAAAATTGATTTATTAAATACGAATATTAAAACTATTCCAACACAAGCATTTGTTCATTGCGACAATGTTAAAGAAATTAAATTACCTTCTACAGTTTTAAATATCGAAGAAAAAGCATTTTCAGATTGCTATTCATTGGATAAAATTATATATAATGGCACTAAACAAGGTTTTAAAGATATTACAAAACATGCAAATTGGTTACCATTCATATCTACAATAAATCCATATTTAGAGTTTTTAGCAGAACCATCAGAATCATGTAATTATAACAATTTATCTTAATTTTAATTACATTTTAAAATAATAGATATTATTTATTAAATCATATTGATAGATAATCAATTAAAAGTTAAATTAGGTCCTATCTTATAATTAAATTTGATAGGACCTAATAGATATTAGAAAAAGTAGAATTATATTACAATAAATTTAAAAACAATATAAATATATTTATATGATTATATATTAATTTGACTTGATAGCTTGATAAGAACTTAAAACAAACAATAATATCACTTTTTGTAATAATTATATTGAATTAAGTAATTAAATGTTGTAAGATATTAAAGCACTCGGGGTGTAGTGTAGCTTGGTTATCGCGTCTGTTTTGGGAACAGAAGACCGCTGGTTCAAATCCAGTCACCCCGACCATGATTGATTAACTCCACGATATTATATATTGTGGTTTTTTATTATATCGGCGTGTAGCATAGCTTGGCTAATGCGTTTGCTTCGGGAGCAAAAGACCGCTGGTTCAAATCCAGTCACGCCGACCAATTTAATAATTAGTTAAATCGCTTATTTATATCAATTTATCTTTTTTCCTTGTAAAAAAGTTAAAATTACTCTAATATATATATGCGCGCTAATAGCTCAACTGGATAGAGTACTTGGCTACGAACCAAGGGGTTGCGGGTTCGACTCCTGCTTAGCGCACCAACATTAACTATAAAGATGATAATTAATATCATCTTTTTTTATTAATATATAAATTATTTATTTTTTTCATTAGATCTTTTATCATTAATGATTTTTAATTCTTTTGATGTGATTAAAGTGCAATTATTTTCTTTTGCCCATTTAACACAATTTTTAACAACGGTGTTTAAAAAAATTCTTGGTATTTTAACCATCTTTTCACAAGCATCATCACTAAACTTAATTACAGGATCTGCTCTATTAGCAGCGTATTTTACTGAATTAATATCAATTCCTTTGTCTGGTACAGGTTCTTTAAATGGTTTTTTATGTCTTGAACACCAGAAGTTTGTAGAATCTCTATAACCATAGTCTACTGGTACTTTAGGGAAATTATTTGATGTCACACCATTTATAATTGCGTTATAATATTTATCTTTCATTAATATTTTATCAATCTTTAAAATAAAATGAGCACCATGAGGAGAAGTAATACCATTAAAATTATGAAATGGAGGAAGATATTCATCTTGAATTTTATCATTTTGAGCATTGTCTAACTCTTTCAGCCATGTACATTCAAAAACTTGGAATGCTTCTTTAATAACTTTAGGATATATTTCATTAGGATTTTCTTCTTGTCTAAGTCCATCTTCTAAAGTAAAGCTAAAATCTTTCATTTTTTCAGAAGCTGCTTCGCCAGGAAAACCTAATCTAACAGCCTCTTTAAAATACTTCTTATTATCAGGAATAAAATTTAAACTACATTTACCATGTCTTAATAAACCCTTGCAGGTATTGCTAGAGTTTCGGCACTCTAAAATCATCGCATAATAATCTCTTCCTGCAATATAATAAGGAAAACAGAGAGAATAAGAACCAAAAGAAGTGTTATTATTCTCATCTAAAGTACCAATTAAAATTGTAGGCATAGGAAAAAAACTTGATGTTTGATAAAAATTATCTACTATTCTTAAATTTTTAAATGAACTCATATTATTACCTCAACTATATTTTAACATAATAAAAATATTAATTTATTTAAAATCAAAGAATTAAAAATACTAAACATTGTTAGTTATATAGTTTTATATTAATAAATTTATTTAACAAATGTTTTAAAATGAATATAAAAAATTACTTTATATAATATCGTTTATATAAAGTAATTCTCTAAATTTTATAGACTATTATAATTATTAAATAAAAACTATAGATTAAACTTAAATCAATTTGCCTTGCTCTAATTTTAATATTTTCTTAGCGTATTGAGCAACTTCATCATCGTGAGTAACCATTATAATAGTTATTCCTTCATCATTTAGTTTTT
>JBQMZB010000009.1:0-21743 GCA_052171195.1 Caryophanales bacterium | reverse complement strand
TAATAGATTTATTAGACAAGATAAAGATTTAAATAAATTATTTAAAACAAAAAAAGACAATCAATTTACAGTAAGATTTAATACATCTATTGGTCAGCAAATACAATTTGACTTAAAAGAAAAAGTTTTATTGAAAACAATAAATAAAGAACCAATATTGGTATATATACCTACAATTACCTTTGGATGGTCTAGGTATAATTATAGAAAAATAACCTTAGATACAAAAACTACAACACTTATATCTTTTTTATCTGAAGCTTTTGAAAATTTTGGAGGTGTACCAGATGAAATAGTTATTGATAATCTTAAAGCATTTGTTGAAAAAGCACAAAATAAAGGCAATCCTGCAATTCTAAACTCTAAATTTGAAGAATTTTGCAAAGATTATAATATCAAAGTAATTACATGTATTCCGAGAAGACCTCAAACAAAAGGTAAAACAGAAACACAAAATAAAATTGTAGATGAATTGAAAAATTATAGCGGATATTATAATGACATCGAAGATATACATAATAAATTAACAATAATTAATGATGAAGATAATAATTCGATATCTCAAGCTACACATTTACCAAGAAACCTTCTCTTTAATAAAGAAAAAGGTGAGTTAAATCCACTTCCGATAAAAGAAATTAGATTAAAATATCACCTTAACTATAAAGAAGTTCAAGTATCAAATGAGTCCTTAATATCTTATAAATCACATAAATATTCTGTACCAAAGAAGTATATAGGATTTAAAGTTGGACTTGTCATTGAAGATAATGAACTACACATTTATTATAACAAACAAATTATTACTAAACATAAAATAACCAATAAATATATAAATATAAAACCTGAACATAAACTATATTACGATGTTCAAAAAAATGAATTATGTAAAAGTGAGGTTAAATCACAAATTATAAACGAATTAAGGAGCGTAAATTATGATTAAAGAAGTACTAGATCAATTAATATATTTAAAATTAAAATCTGCATATTCATATCTAAAGGAATTACATTTAAATAATGATATATCTAATACAGATTTAGCAGGTATATATAAAATTTTAAATAAAGAAGTAGAAGCTAAAGAAGAAAATAATAAATTATATAATGTTAAAGTTGCAGCATTCCCTTTTTTGAAAAAGATAGAAGAATATGATTTTGATTTTCAACCATCTGTTAAAAAAGAAAAAATATATTCGATTATAGATTCTGATTTTTATCAAGATGGTACTAATATTGTGTTTATTGGAAACCCAGGAACTGGGAAAACACATTTAGCTATTTCAATAGCGTATACAGTAGCAATAAAAAAAATAGTGTTTATTTTATTAAATTCAGTAAATTAATAAACATATTAAAGAACGCATACAATGAAGGTACATTTGATAGAAAGATTAAACAATTTTTTAAATACAAATTACTTATAATTGATGAAGTTGGTTTTAATGAGATAAGTGCATTAGAATCAAAATTATTTTTCCAATTAATTGATTTAAGATATACAAAAAGATCAACAATATTTACAAGCAATTTAACATTTGATAAATGGCCAACGATATTAGGAAACGATGAAATGATTACAAAAGCTATCCTTGATAGAATTTTACATTATTCGTATTTGTTTAATATTACAGGCCAATCTTATAGGATAAAGGATAAGTTAAAACCTATACAAAGTGAGGAAAATTAAATTGAAAAAAATGGGGAAAATATATTGACATTTATAGTCCAAAAAAACATCCGCACCCCCAAGTGTGCACATAAGATTCCCCACTTAGTTACCACACAAAGGTACTTTTTTGATATTATTTCTACATTGAAAGGAACTAAAAATATGTCAGAAATAATATTAAATTTAATAGATAAAAAAGAAGATTTATTATTTTTAAGTAAATCTTTTAAGGAAGGTAAAATAAGAATGAATATATCTAAAATAGCAAAAAAATTAAATGTAGATAGAAAAACAGTAAAAAGGTACTTAGATGGAAATCCACCAAAGAAAACGAGAAATAGGGAAAAATATTTAACCCAAAACAGAGATGTAATTAAAAACTTATTAAATGATGAAATTAGAGAATTTGAATATATAGATCATCTTTATAGATTTATGAAAAGAGAGTATTTAATTGAATGCAATAGAGTTACATTTAATAGATTTATTAGACAAGATAAAGATTTAAATAAATTATTTAAAACAAAAAAACAATCAATTTACGGTTAGATTTAATACCTCTATTGGTCAGCAAATACAATTTGACTTAAAAGAAAAAGTTTTTATTAATTTCAAGATAAAAATGTACAATTATTTCAACTTTATGATGATCAATTAATCAATCTGGTCACTATCTTCGTATAGCTTTTTTAGACGGTACGATTTTCCTTTAATAGTAACAACATGAGAGTGATGCAATATTCTATCAATGATAGCGTTTGCTATAATAGCATCCCCAAATATTTCGTCCCATTGAGAGAAATTGATATTAGTAGTAATGATTGTGCTAAATTTTTCATATCTACGATCGATAAGTTGAAAGAACAACTTTGAATCTTCTTTGTTGATTGGTAAATATCCCAACTCGTCAATTATTAATAGTTTATAACTCCCTAATTTTTTTAGTTTTTCGTTAAATTTGCCTTCTAACCGAGATTTATGTAAATCGTTCATTAATTGTGAACATTTAATAAAATAAGTGGAATCTCTATTTCTTGCTGCTATTACACCTATAGCTGTAGCTAAATGTGTTTTGCCAACGCCTGAATTTCCATAAAATATTAGATTTTCTTTTTTCTCTAGAAATCTTAATGAAGCAAAATCATTAATTTGGCTTTCATTAATGGTGGGTTGATAAGAAAAGTCAAACTCTTGAAGAGTACTTATTCTAGGGAAACCAGCCATTTTAACAGAATGGACAATAACATTATTTCTTTTCTTTTCAATTATCTTGTCAGTATATAATTTAAATCCATCGATAAAATTCATATTGCTTCTTGAAGTTTCATCAAAAATCTCATCTAAAATTGCCAAAGATTCTTGGTTTTTCAAGTACACAAAATTTTGTTTAATTAATTCATATTTTCTATTTGATTGCATGTAATTTACCTATTTCTATTATGTTTGCTTTCGCGATATTACTTACGTCATCTTTATATTTATAATTGAATATTTTATTCAACGATAGTATTTCGGAATAGTCTTCTTCATTAAAATTAAACATTTTATCCGAAATATCATGGGTTCTTATCAAATTAGTCTTATAATATATGTAGACTTTAGAATTAAAAGTTACATAGTCAACATCTTTGCCAAAATATTTTGGTGGGACTGAATAATTAATATTATTTATTCGCACTGTTGATCTACTGCTTACTTTTACTTTATGTCTAACTAATTTGTATTGGTTTCTTATTTTTTCATTCGGAAGTGGAGATAAGGAACCTTTTTCTTTTTCTAATGAATTTATTGGAATTTTTCCGTATTCTTTGTGATATCGGAAATTTTCTCTGTTGTTTATGTCATCTAATTTTTTAACCAGCCCTTCAAAATCTAATGTTCCTGAATATGCGTGTAATTCATCCAATATTTTCATTGGCGATTCAACTTTAGATTTTGTTTGTGGCGAGCATACAACACATGGATGTGTCTCAAAGCCCATTTGTTTTGAAAATTCCTCAAACTCCTTGTTTATAACGCCTTTAAAATTTTCTGTACGAGCTTTATCCATAACTGTTTTCATGTTATCAGTGAGAATGGTTTTAGGAACGCCACCTGTTAGTTCGAAACACTGAGTTAAAAAATCTAGAAGTAATGGTCTTTCTTTTTCTAAAGAAAGAAAATATATCCTATATCTTGAATAACTTAAAATGTAACAAAAGATATTAACGTTAACTTTCTGACCTGAATTTAAAGTGAAACTTTGAGATTCCTTCCAATCGATTTGAGCTTGTTCTCCAGGTGGAGTTTCAAACATTATAACCGGTTTATTTGCATTACCAGAATTGTTGCCCTCCTTAAAGTATGTTTTAAAATTGTAGTCTCGGTTGATGTGATAGCGGAATGTTGATTCCGAACATTTTAATCCACAGTTATCTATCATATATCTGTATAAATTAGAGACGTAATAGAATTTTTGTGTTGCTGATGAAAGTAACTCTGTTATTAAAGGATCATACCTATCTAATTTTGTTTTCTTGCATCTAGTAGTAGGTTTTGTATAACCATTTAGATATTTTGTTACTGTTCTTCTATCTACATTCAGATTTCTTGCTATCTTTGATTTGTTTATTTTCACATTTTCCTCCTTGAATAGTTTTCCGTACTTAGAAAGATCTTCAAGACATGATAGTGAAATATTAGCGAATATTTCCATTGTGTATCCTCCAGATACACACATTACAAATGTACATTCTTATCTTGAAGAAATTGTACATTCATATTTTAAACTTAATACAATTGTTCATTAACACTGTATATTTTAATAATTTACACTAATTATATATACAAAATTGATAAGATAGTAAAATCTAACATTTGAGACTAATGTAATTAAAACTAATAAAATATTAGGTAATTACAACCATTTTTATAATCAACCATATTAAATACTAATATAGAATAAATACTAAAATACACTATATTCTCTTTAAGTAATTAAAATTTATTCTCCATTTTTATTTTTAATTTTGCATAAACCAGTACAATCTCAAAATACTTATAGCTGAATAAATTGAAAAAACTGATTTATACAAATCATTAGAATTTATCCTGTGAGCAATTTTATTTCTAAGCCCGAAACCATAATTATCACAAAGCAACCATTTAAATGTAAAATAATTATCTTCATCCATAAAACTTAATAATTTATCCCTAAAATTATTATTTTCGTTATCGTTAAATATATTACTTAATCCTATAAGATCAGCTTGACCATTTTTCTTGTATATATTTAAACCTTCTTTTTTAAAAAAAATATCTTAAAGACTCTTCTAGTTCTAAAACTATATCAAAAACAGAATGTTCATAATCTGCATTAAAAAATTTAATAAATTGTTCCTTTAATAAATTAACCCTATCTTTACTAACTAATTTATTATTTTCTAATATCTTATCAATATATATTGAAAAATTATTATCTGCCTTAAAATGTCTAATAAAAGT
Organism: Caryophanales bacterium; assembly: GCA_052171195.1. GTDB lineage: Bacteria > Bacillota_I > Bacilli_A > RFN20 > CAG-826 > Onthovivens. The sequence continues at coordinate 16,588 of JBQMZB010000009.1, read as the reverse complement.
TGAATACAAAATACTATAATAAATATTAATATCAATATTGAAAATATTTATTCCTTCTAATGAAAATTCTTGTTCAGGAGTGAGATTGTGAAAATTTATTAATCTTCCATCATAATCTAAGAATAGTTTTTTTGTTACTCTTGTAAATATGGATTTATTATTTTTCTTTTCTTCAATAGAATTTATAATTTTAGATTTAGAAATAGGAGGGGTATTTATCATTAAGAAATTAACCTGCTCACTTGAATTCATATCGATTAATAAAGATGATATTTCAGCAATTGCATTATAAATCTTTTTTTTCCTTTCTTCTGAAAAATCAAAAGTATAACTATGCAAATTAGAGAGCATATCTTTGTTAGCTTGTTCTAATCTAGAATCTATAATATGATATTCTTTATCAGAATAACATTTTAAATTATCCATATAATTTCTAATAATTTGAAATTCCATCCATACTTGTATATTTGTAAATAAATTTAGATTTTTTAAAACAAAATCAACAATGTTCTTTTTAATACTCTTAGTTTTATATTTATTATTTTCAAAGTAATTTAAAAAATTTAAATAACTTAGATAATATAAATAGTAATTATTATTTACCTCTTTAATATTTGAGAATTTTTCATAAATATTAGAAACGATATTTCTGTTAATTTTATTTTTATATATTTTTAAAAACCATGTTGCAGTAAATAAATAACTAATATTAGAAATATCACCTTTCTCTATTTTACTATAAATATTATTTAAAATATTGTTTATATCATTTGGAAATACACTATTGCACCATCTAATTATTATATCTAAATCACAAATAAACGGATAATCCGTAAAAATAATATTCTTAAAATAAAAATCGATATATTCATTTATTAAATTTACAAGACTATTTTCTTTTTGATATGTTTTGCTATTTGCAATTAAATAATGTTCACATAATTTAATTAATAAACAATCTTTTTCATCCATATTATTAAAAATAGTATTACAATCTTCATCGCTTACATCAATATTAGTATCGTTCTTTAATAAAGAACTGTATTTTGATATTATTCTAGACATTTCTGTATTATATTTATATGACTCGTACACTATATCGTTTATACTCAACTTACTAAAATCAGTTTCTTTATTAAAGAGTAAATTAAGATATTGTATATATTTATCCATTTTAATCTCCTTTATTTTTATAATTAATTCTTTATAAATAAAATATTGATACTCTTATGTGTATAAATATCAATATATTTTCCCCTATTTCTCGTTTTCTTTGGTGGATTTCCATTTCAGTACCTTTTTACTGTTTTTCTGTCTATTTTTAATTTTTTGATATTTTGATATTTTCATTCTTATTTTCCCTTCTTTAAAAGATTTACTTAAAAATAATAAATCTTCTTTTTTATCTATTAAATTTAATATTATTTCTGGCATATTTTTATTTTCTTTCAATGTAGAAATAATATCAAAAAAGTACCTTTGTGTGGTAACTAAGCGGGGAATCTTATATGCACACTTTTGGTACTTTTATGTTAACATTTATAGCTGGTTGATTAGATTATGAAATCTAGGTTTTTTAATCATGAATGGACCTTATAAGTAGCATAAATTCTAAAAGTGAATGGCATACACACACTTTAATTAAGTTCCTTAACTCTTTTTTAACATCATTAGCATGACTAAGTTTAATGTAGTTTGAAAAAGATGGGTTATTAATATATAAATCACTTTTTTATGACATTCAACGTTTATTACATATTATACGGAACCTCTTAAGTATTTATTTTCTTGTTTCATAACATCTTCGGCCATTATTTATTTGATATATTATCTACAGCAAGCTCAAGCAATCTAGTATTAAAATCTCTATTATTTTTAGATTTTTCCCAGGTATTTAATGTTATATTTTTTATTGCTCTATTAGGCAACCCTAATGACTTTATTTGAGGATTGTTGTAAAATTCTGAATAATCAACTAAAGACATAATCAAGAACTCATACTCTGAATTACAAACTTTTCTAGCATTTTTATAAATATTAAGTTTGTCAGTTATTTCATAATCATTTGCAGACGAATTACTACTATTATCTAATAAACTTAGATTTTCGAAAGAAAAACGCTCTGTATCAAATGAAGCCTCATCAGTAAACATGCCTTTATTTCTCCAATTGCTTAATCTATTGCTATCTCTGTATTCTTTGACGCTGTAAAGGTGCTCGATAGTAAATTTGTTGCTTAATAAAATATCTTCCAAATAATCATTGAAGTCTTTATATCTATTTAGCGATGAATTAAGAAGGCTTTCTTGAAGAGCAAATATAAATTTAATCTGCCTTGATTCATCTTTAATTTTCAAATTGGATAAATTCTTACCATCATTATAATTTAGATTAAATATATAGTCATAACTTATGTCATCTTTTAAATCTTGAATTGTTCTTTTATAAATACATTTATCTAATGTTATGTTTGTGATGAACCCGTCAAGTCTCTTATTGGAGTTTCTAATATAATTCAATATCAATGTTAGATTTAGTCGTTTGGCAATTTCCTGTAATTCATTAACATCTATAGTTTTGCTTCCATCCAAATAAAGGTTGCTACCATTTTCAAAATAATTGTGTCTAACTCTGAATAATTCAGTCAACATTTTAATCAAATCAAAATAGTTCTTATATTGAAGCATTATCCAAGAGGAGTATAAAGATGATGAATGTGATAACCCGATTGATGAATCATTGGTAAAATTGTTCAAAATAAACTCCAAATCATATAAATACTGGATGAAATTCTCAATAAAGTCCTTAGCCTTCAATTGATCTTGAAACACATCATTTCTATAAAAGGATAGCCATTTGCCTATTCCTGTTTCATTAAGGAACATTATATTATTATCTTTTTGATAATATGCATTAAGAAAGATGTAAATTATATTATCGATCCCTTTTTTCACACTTTGGTCATATGCCTTATATCCTTCGGCATCCTTTTCTAGGCCTTTGTGTTCCGCTAATTTCAATATTCTTTGCTTGATCGTAAAAATGCTTCTAGTGTTGTTTGATATTCTTAATGATTGGGATAAAATCGAATAAAAAATATCGTTTTGAGTCAGCTGAATTGACAATGAGTTGATGTTTAAAAAATACTTCAATGAATCACCAATGTTTGTGTACTCAAGCCATATGAATTTAACGTGAGTAAGAATATACTCGTAAAGTGAGTCATACCAATTTTCATTATACCCAGACCAATCCTGATTTATCTGGGAAGTTATTTTTTCAATTGTTTTATCGATATGAACGTTATATCTGGCATATGAAAAATTGGATTGGATTCCTAAATTGAATTTCAGTTCTTCCGTTAAATAATCGAATTCTTGGATTATAAACTCATTGTTTTTCATTAGAAATGTGCTATGTTTGTCTTTCACTTTTTGAGAGCATTTTAGTATAGCAAGTAATGAAAGAATCAATACAACGCTTGTAATTCTTTGTTGCCCATCGATTACATCATTGGTTCTTTCAGAGCAAAAAGCTAAAGTCCCTATAAAATAATCAGACTCAGGATTGTTTTTATAATGACTAAAAATATCATCGATGAACTTATAAAGATTGCGGCCAGAGTTTTTCGTTCCCTAAACGTAATCTCTTTGATAGTAAGGAACACTAATAATTTTGTATTTATTAAACATCGCTCCGATTGATTCAAATTTATATTTCATGCTCTAACCCCTTAATACCGATATGTATAATTATCAATTTTCTTTTGGCTATTATTAATTTTTCCAGTCAAATAAATGTAAGAAATATATTTAACCGCTAAAGTGTAGTAATGGTCATTTTCTTCCCATATATATTCATCGTCTTTTTCAACTTCTACGCATGGAAGGAGGATTAGTTCTCTAGCAACTCTTGTTGAATTAGGAAGCCAATTATAATTATAAATTCCATTCTTACAAACATTTGTAATTGTTCTCCCAAGAAAATAATTTAGGTATTCATATTTGCATAATAATGAATTTAGAATTGTATTATGTGGTATAAGTCTAAATACACTACCATGGGTATCCATCAAAACAAAATCATAATTATGATAAAAACACAATCCGAAATGCATTGAGTAAGTCAAAAAGCCTCTCATCTTTTTATTTTTGATTTCATCTGTTTCTTCCAAATATCCAGATATTCCATTATTTTTTTCGCTTTGTGTAATCAATGCGATTGAAAATTCTGCACTTGCTTCATTATTAACATTTAACGCTTTTTTATTTAATGATAATTGATTTGAGCTATCAAAATTAAATAATTCCCTTAGAGTAAATCCTTTCCATACTAAAACACTACACTCCATCTTATAACCCGCTTCATACTTCGCTCTCTCCGCTTCATATAAACGAATTGTTTTTTGCTCACACAATTCCTTGGCTTCATCCATTAGATGATTAATATATTTAACCGCTAAAGTGTAGTAATGGCCATTTTCTTCCCATATATATTCATCGTCTTTTTCAACTTCAAGACATGGTAGGAGGATTAACTCACGGCTTGCTCTTTGTGAGTTAGGCTTCCATTGCCAATCATATAATGATTTGAAACAAATTTTATTAATAATTTTAGCTAAATATAGATTTAATTCTAATTTATTTATAACAAATTTAGCAAAATTTTCGTTTCTAGCTATTAGCCTAAAAATACTACCATGTGTATCTAATAATAAATAGTCATACTGGTGATAAAAACAAATTCCAAAATTCATTGAAAATGTCATTGAATCCTTGCATACATATTTTTCTGTGCTTTCATTCCTACTAATATAACCAATCACTCCATTATTTTGTGCTGATTGAGCAATGACAGCTATATCATGTTCCTCATCTTTATCATAGACAATATCTACTTGTTTTTGTGTAAAAGGATATTGATTTGAACTATCAAAACAAAATAATTCTCCTAAAGTAAAGCCTTTCCAAATAATATTATTCATATCCTAATCCTCACTTAAAATATCAACAATATAACGCTCAAATTTTCCATCTTTATCTTTAAAGTTGTTACCAACACCATCTAATAGTTTCTTTTTCTCATCAAGCATTCTTTTAATGGTTATATTTTCTAACGTAATATCAGCTTCTTCTTTACTTGATTTTATTTTTGAAGGATCAATTTTAGCATTGATTCCCAACTCTCTATTAACATCATAGAAATTTGCCCAAGTTCTATTGAATCCTTTCCCAGTTTTTTCATTATTTTTTGATGAAATTCTAGAAAGCAATGCTGCTTTCTTTTCATCAAAAACACCATTTTTATCAACAAGTCCGCTGTCTTTTAAATAAACATATCCAGTATCTGTAAAATTATAATAATGAATAGTGTCATCTTTACTATGAGGTTTCGAGGTATTAAATACAAAAATAGATGCTGGTTGAGATTTGGCACTATCACTAAAGAGGTCATCTTGAGTCTTGATGACGTATTCTAAAGTAGCAATATTTAAAATCCTAGAGAATATTTCTTTTTTTTGACCAAACTTCTGAGGTGGTACAATGACTACCACCTTATTAGGATTATTCCCATCTTTTACTAAAGAAATATTCTTTTCAATGATTTCAAGAGGTTTATATGTATCTTCATATGGCGGATTTAAAATTGCTTTAGTAAGCGATACTTTTTCATCCTTATATTTGAAAGAAGATTAAGATAAAGTTAATATATCACCGCAATAAAGCAATTCGAAATTTAATGACTTAAGCAAGAAATTGGCTAAACATAAAGTCACCATCTTTGGTTCGTTATCGTTTGCAACAATAGAATTCAAAAGTCTTTCATGATACTTATCAGATTCTTCTTTTGTGATAATTCCATTCTTATAATCGTTTTCCATATCACTAAGCATTTTTGAATAAGAAAGCAAGCTGAATAAACCAGTACCACTACATAAATCAGCAATAACATCTTTTTTATAATCAATTTCCGCTAAGTCAACCATAAGTTGAGCTATAAATATTGGAGTTAAAACAATACCAGCATCTGATTTGCTAGCTTTTCTATCTATTTCCATATAAAGATTTTCAAAAAATAAATCAGATGGTTGTATAGAAGCAAAATCATTAGAGATAAATTCTGCTATAAATTTTTGAAATTCATATCTATCTCTATCTAAATTCGTATTAACTCCAGAAATCAATTTAAATGAGTTCTTAACAGCTGCTCTCGTAGATTCCTGCAGTCCCATATTATCGATTTCTTTAACTGCAAATTCAATAAGCTGGTCAATTGGCTTTACTTTTTCGTTATTAAAGTCAATAAGTGTTGTTAATTTGCTTAAATTTCTAAAATCTTTATTTCTTGTTAAGCAAATAACTAGAGCAGCAATAAATATCACTTTTGAATTTCTACTAATATCTGTATCCAAAGTATATATTCTTTGATTGATTCTTTTTATGTCACTTAATTTCATATTATTAATCCTCCACACTAATATTATATTTCTTAAATAACAGAGGTAACTTTGTTTCCATTTTTACTGTTTATGTAAACTTATTATTTTCTTATCTATTAACATTCTAAAAGAAACCTCGTGATAATCTGTAAATTCCATCTGAAACAACATCTTCTTTTTCTCTTAGTACTTTGATTACTACTAAAAATTAATTATCAAGTACCTCCTTTTATTAAAAAATTCTAAGATTTTTATGCTATTCTCGCACTTTAATTTGTGGTTTGTAGGAAATCATATTTCTATAATAACTTTCCCTTTAATTATTAGCCATTTCATGTCAGACCGATTTGAAATATTAAATAGTTCTTGAAAAATGAGATATTATAACTAATACGAACTGAAATTTCTAAAAAAACAAATTATTTATTGATTTTGTTATTTTAATAAAATGGTTTGACACATAATATCAATCCTATGCAATCAATATGGTGCGCTAAGCAGGAGTCGAACCCGCAACCCCTTGATTCGAAGTCAAGTACTCTATCCAGTTGAGCTATTAGCGCTTCTTCTATATATTACTATTTTTTATTTAAAATATTAAGTATATTATATAAATATGGAATATAAAAAATATAACAAGAAATTAGATTATAGTTATACTTATGGAAGCTTCGTTACCTTTGAACTTTTAAATAATCATTATGATAAGGTAAAAGAAATATACATTAAAAAGAATTTAAAAAATAAAGATATAATAGATAAATTAAGTATATATCCTAATCTTATCATCAAAGAAGATGATAAGATATTTAATAAACTACAAGATAAAGATAATTGTTATCTTCTTGGAGTTTTTAATAAATATAATACTTATTTAGATAACGAAAAGAATCATCTTCTTTTAGATAATCCTTCTAATATGGGAAATCTAGGAACAATAATTAGAAGTGCATTAGGATTTAATATTAAAAACATTGCTTTAATTAAACCTGCTTTAGATTATTTTGATCCTAAAGTAATTAGAAGTTCAATGGGAGCTATCTTCAATGTTAACATTGAATATTTTGATTCTTTAGAAGATTATAAAACTAAATATAATAAACATAAAATATATAGTTTTATGCTTCAAACAAATAATAAATTGAAAAATACAAAATTTAATAAAGAAAATCTAACTACCCTAGCTTTTGGTAATGAGGCAAGTGGTCTACCTATAAAATATTTAGATAGTAATTCTATTAGAATTGAACATTCAGATAAAATTGATTCGTTAAATATTACTAACGCTGTTAGTATTGCTTTATATGAATTTAACAAACAAGTTTCTTAAACTTCTTGATAAATTTTTAAAAAAGTATAATTAAATATATATTTATCTTGATATATATCTTTTAAATATATATCAAGTTCTTCTCTTATCTTATCTTCTTCTTTAAAATAAAAAGGAATAGATATTTCAAATTTAACTTCATTATTTTTATAGTTAAATCTAAGATCATGAAAATCTAAATTATATTCTTTTAAATATATATTTAAATTATTAGATATATTATTTATTTCTTTTGAATCTATATCTAAAGGATCCATATGGATTACTGCTTCTGCTTTATATTTTTCTTCAATAAACTTTTCAATATTATCGATTAATTCATGGATCTCAAAAGCATTTTTACTACCATCAACTTCAACATCAAATGTTAAAAATAAATTAGTCGGACCATAAGAATGTGCTCTTAAATTATGAATACCTAAGATACCTTTAAAAGATAAAACATCATTTTAATATTGCTTAAAATTTCTTTATTTATTTTTTCTCCAAGTAGAAAAGAACCAGACTCTTTTAACATCTTCATTCCGTTATATAAAATAAATATACCTACAATTAAAGACATAGAATTATCAATAAACCATAAATCTTTAAATATAAATTGAATTAAATAGGATATAAACACTGCTAAGGTTGAAAATACATCGTTAAACGAGTCAAACATTGCAGCTTTTAAAGATACACTATTTATAATCTTAGATATTTTAAAATAAAAAAGACCAAGTAGAATTTTAAAAATAATTGAAATTAAAAGAATAATGAAAATTATATAGCTAAACTTTAAATCATTCTTTTTATTTATAAGATTAACGATAGCTTCATATCCAATAAATATAGCAATGACTATAATAATAAAAGATATAATCATTCCTGCTATATATTCAATTCTTTCATGACCATAAGGGTGATCTTTATCGGCAGGTTTCTTTGCTACTTTAAAAGAAAATAAATTAATAAAACAAGAAAATAAATCACTTAGATTATTAAAAGCATCACTTATAATCGCATTAGAAAAAACAATTAATCCTATAATTAATTTTATTAAAAATAAACTTAAATTGATAAGTACTCCAATAACACTAGCAAAAGTCCATATTTTACACGGACTTCTTGCTTTGAATAATCATCATCTTTAATAATTTTTAATAATATTTTTTGAAACATAATATCTTTATCAATATTATATACTTATCTACTATTTAATATAATTTTTTACTAAGAAATATAATTGTAATAAAGCACTGACAAATAAAGTTATTGAAAATAAGATACTTCCATATCCTAATACTGTTTTAATTTCAAGTCCCATAAATTTAGCGCTACCAAGATAACTATTTCCTAAAAAGAAAATCATAACGCCAGCAGCAATTAAAAGGAATGAAGATACAATATTAAAAATATTAGATAACTTAATCTTTTTAAGGAAAGATAAAATTAATGCTACTAATAATACTGCTAACCCAGCAATATATATACCTAATAATATTTTTCCATAATTAACATCTTCATAATTTTTTAATAATTCATAAAAAGTAATAGGTTCTTCACTTTTAACTCCGATAAAAGAAGCATTCATTTTAATAATTAAACATGGTAAATTTAAAAAAATCAATCCTAATAAGCCTAAAACAAAACTAAATAAATTAACAAAAAAATTATTAAATTTAACTTTAACTTTTTTCATATAATTTCCTCCATATATTTATTTTATAATTTATTAATTTTTTTTTAAATATTTTTTTAATTATTTAATATATTTTTAATGTGTTAGTAAAAAATATTCATTATTAACATTAATTTAAGATAATCATTATTTAAATAGTTTTTTTAAAATTTTAATTTTATTTTTATAAGGATGATATCTTAATGAAATATCAAATCTATTATTAGCCTTAAAAATAGGTTTTTCATGTGTAAAAGCTTTATAAGTATAAATACCGTGATAATCTCCTATTCCACTTTCTCCTATTCCTCCAAAAGGAAGATTAATTGTAGACATATGCAAGATAGTATCATTTATTGAGCATCCTCCAAAAGGAAGATTCATCAAGTTATTAATTTCTTTTTTATTATTTGAAAATATATAAAGCGCTAGTGGTTTAGGTTTATCATTTAAATATTCATATATAAATTCTTCATTATTAAATGTAATAAGAGGGAGAATAGGACCAAATATTTCTTCATTCATTACCTTTGAATCTAATGAAGGATTTAATATCAAAGTTAAAGATATTTTTACTAATTTATCATCAAATTCTCCTCCATAAATAATATTTTGGTTAATAATAAATTCTTTTAATCTTTGATAATGTTTTTCATTAATAATTTTAGGGTAAGAAGGATCATGTATCATTTTGTTATCAAAAAATTCTTTACTTACTACTTTAACTTCTTGAATAAACTTATCTTTAATTGATTGATCAATTAAAACATAATCTGGTGCTACACAGGTTTGACCAGCATTAAGTATTTTACCCCATATTATTTTCTTAGCAGCTAATTTAATATCAGCATCTTTTAAAATTATAACTGGAGACTTACCTCCTAATTCAAGTAAGCAAGGTGTTAAATATTTATTAGCCTTACTTAACACAACTTTCCCTACATTAGTGCTACCAGTAAAAAATATTTTATCATATTTTAAATCTAGTAATTTTGAAGCAATTTCTTTATCTCCATTAACAACTTTAATAAATGGATCTTTAAAATATTTTTCAATTAACTTGGTTAATAGTTTAGTAGTGTTAACAGAATATTCACTCATTTTTAATATAACAACATTACCTCCTGCTATTGCCCCAGCTAAAGGCACAAGACTTAATTGCAAAGGATAATTCCATGGAGACATTATTAATACTAATCCATATGGTTTATTTATAATATGTGTTGAAGCAGGAAAAGTAGAAAATGAAGGTTTTGCTATTTTCTTTTTCATTAATTTTTTTAAATTTTTTATTAAATAATTAATTTCTGAATAAAAAAGACTAATCTCAGATAAATAAACTTCATATGGATCTTTATTTAAATCTTCTTTTAATGCTAAATTAATCTCGTTTAAATTTTCTTTTACCATTGATCTTAATATCTTTAAATTCTTAATTCTAAATGCATAACTTAAAGTAATATTACTTTTAAAATAATTAACTAACTCATTCCTAATATTTTCAAAATTATTATTATTTTCCATAAATTAATTATATCATTTATTAATATTAAGTGGTATAAAACATTTAAAATATATTTTTAATTACTCTCATGAAATCAATATATTTTTAGTATAATATAAAATTAAAATGTGTTAACTATAATTTATAAGTGATTAATATTATAATCCTTGTTTTCTAATTTTATTTAGTATAACATAACAATATACGGAGGAATTACAATGATAAAGAGTTTTGTTTTATTTTCTACAATATTATCTTTATTTAATGGTGTATCGTTAAACAATGTAGATACTAATCAGGATAATGATATTACCACTTATAGTAGTTCTGATTATAGAATATATTTAGTTAATGATGACTATGCTCGTAACGGGATTTATATAGGTGTTCAATTTATGAACACTAATAAATTTTGGTCAGATGATTATGCTGAATACTATATTACAGCAGGTTTTGATGTTTCTAAAAAAATTATAACATAAATTATCCACCAATTGATTTTGATGTTGATGTTGATATGAAATTATATTTTAATTACTACAAAAACGGTAAATCTATAGGATATTTTAATGAAATAAGAAAAATTAACAATTGTGAAACTTTGCATTCGAAAGAAATTAATCAAAATAATTATTTTTATGCGAGTCAATTTAGTAATTTTTATGGAACGATTAATAAAAATATTAAACTAAATACATATCTTAAAGAAGACAATACTTATGGATATTATGATTCACACTGGGCTTACTCTGTAACATTAGAAATTAAAGCAAGTTATATAGATAAAATAAATAACAAAATATTTAAATCATATTATGATAAAACATTAAGGTTTTAATAAGAATGAAAAAAATAAAATACATATTTAAGAAAATATTCTTTCATGGGTTTTTATTTAATATATTTTTATCTATTTTTATTTTTTCAATTTCATTAAGTATGATAGAAAAAAAGAGTAGTTACAAATATCACTCAGAATTTTATAATTATATCAATAACGAAAAATATAATGATTTAAATTTGATAAGTTACTCATATTATGATTATTATTCTATGGAAGATAAAAATAATAATCCTAATTTGATTATCAAAAAATATCTAGAAGAAAAGCAATTACCTTATTATATAAATGTTCCGGCAACTTTATTCATAGAAGATGAAAACACTAAACAATCATTTACCATAGTTAATTATAACATATTAAAGGAACATAAAATTGATTTGATAGAAGGAAATGGTTTAGAGGAAGATTTAGAACTTCAATTTTTTTCTAGTTTAACATACAGAGAATATAAAGTTGGTAATAGCTATAATTTTAAATCCTTACAAATAATGAATAATGACTATAGTAAAACAACTACTGGGTTAAACTTAGAATTTAATAATGTAAAATGTAATGGTAAATTTTACCATACTCCAATAATACTTGGTGAAGTTGCTAATTACCAACTACCTATTTTGGTTATAAATAATGATAAATTGTTTAATAATATATTAAACATTGTTTTTAATAAATATTTATACGAGGATCGAACTCAACCATTAAATATGTATTTAACATTTATAGTTAATATAAACAAATCTTGCATAAACGAATTAACTAACATACATAATAAAAATATAAAAGAAACTGAACTCGAAGAAAGGTCATATAATAAATTAAAACCATTAAATTTACAGGATTATCATAAATCCGCTACATTTTTTTCTCTTGACCGAAATCTTAGAGATGTTCGTAGAGATACGTATTTAATGTATTTTATTCTTTCAACAATTTTTATATATCTATATTATATTCTTATTAACACTAACTCTAATTTTGATAAAAAAATGGCAATATATTTATTATGTGGCGGAAATAAAAAGAGTATTTTAATATCTAAATTTATTCAATTAATATTTTTTGTATTTATTAATATTTCATTATTAATAAATTATGTTTATTATAACTATAATAACGGTGCATATAAGTTACTTGAATATATTTTAAATAATAGAAAAGAAATCAAGGCTATTACAAGTCCTAAATTTCTATACATAGGAATAATATCTATATTAATGACTTTTTTAATAACTGGTATGTTACAAATTTTAAAATTTAAGAAAATAAATATTTCACAAATTTTAAATAATAGAAATTAAGGAGTTATAATAAATGTTTCAATTAATGTTATATCATTTTAAAAGAGATCTTGAAGAGAATAAATCTATATTTTTCTTACTATATATTATAGAAACTTCTTTATTTATTTTTTCTTTAAAATTATCTAGAGAAATATTAAATGCTTTAGAAAAAACAAAAAATATTTTTGATACAGCTTTTCTTGCCTATAGTTTTGTAACAATAATAATTATTATTGCGTATTATTTTCTTTTCTTATCTACATATAAAATTTATCATCATAAAATAAGTAAAAGATATAAAATCTATCATACGATAGGACTTAAAAATAAATATATAATTTCATTTTGTATTATTGAAAATATATCAAATTTAGTTTTAGGACTAATAACTGGAAGCATTTTTGATTATTATTTATACCTTAATACTTTAGAATCTATATCTAGAAAAGGTGATAAATATTATGAATACAGTATGTCTTTAATAAATTTTGATATTTTTATGGTTGGCTTATTAATAACGATTATCCCGATTCTTTTAGGACTTATAATTTCACTTATAAATTTTTTAAATTTAAGGGTTAAAAAGAGAAAATAGTTTGAGGTAAATATATGAAAGAAATAATAAATATTAAAAATGGTTCTAAATCATTTCAAAACGGAAAAGATAATAAATTAGTTGTATTAGATAATTTATCTTTAAAAGTAAATGAGGGAGATTTTATTGCAATTACTGGAGTTTCTGGTAGTGGGAAATCTACTTTATTAAATATTATAGGATGTTTAGATAGACTAACTAGTGGAACAATACATTTTTTAGAAAATGATATTACTAATTCAAATGATAATAATTTATCATATTTAAGAGGAGAACAAATTGGATATGTTCTTCAAAATTTTGGTCTAATTGATAATTATAAAGTTAAAGATAATATTATCATCCCTTTATATTTATCAGGAAAATACAAAAAAAGAAGTGATAAGAAAAATAGAGTTATAGAAGTGTTAAAAAAAGTAGATATTTTAGAAAAAGCTGATATTAAACTTAAAAATTTGAGTGGTGGTCAACAACAAAGAGTAGCTATTGCAAGAGCTTTAATTAATTCCCCATCACTTTTACTTTTAGATGAACCTACCAGTGCTTTAGATAAAGTAACAAAATTAGAAATAATGGAAGTTATTAAAAAACTAAATGATGAAGGAATAACTATTATAATGGTTACTCACGATGATGAAGTAGCTAAATACGCTAAGAAAATATTAAAATTAGAACAAGGTAAATTATTAAATATGTAATATGATAAATAACAATGATTATGTTGTTATTTTTTATTATTAAAAGAATATAACATTAATGTTAATACACTAATTTGATATAAATTAAAACAAATCTTATGAAAATAGCATGTGAAAATCTTGGACATTTTCTCATGCCAATACAATTAAAAATTATCACTTGCTAATTACAATTTATAAAAAATATTCTTGTAATTTTATTGTTTTTATATTTTGAATATGCTAATCTATTTAAGAATTAAAAAAGGAGAATATATGTTTAAAAATTTTGTTGTTTTACCTATAGTGTTATCATTATTTAACAGAGTTAATTTAAACAATACGAAAAATATTTATGAAAATGATGTTACAGTATTTTCAAAATCTGTATATAATGTTTATCTTTCAAATAAAGATTATGGATTTAATGGAATTTATTTAAATATTGATTTTGTAAATACAAATAAAGTTTGGTCGGATGATTATGCAAGTTTTAATATTAGAGTAGGGTTTGACCACCATCACGTAACTAATAATACTATTATTCCTGAAACAACTTTTAAAGTTATACTTGATTTAAAAGTTTATTTTACTTATTACCACGGAGGAGAATCTGTTGGTTCATACATTTATAATGATTTTCATTTAAACAATAACGATACATTTGATGTACATGAATATAATTATAATAAACCTATTTATGCAAGCCAATACAGTTCAGTAAACACTAAAATTATAAAAAAAACCAAATTAAATACATTTCTAAAAAACGATAATACTTATGGATATTATGATTCACATTGGGCTTATTCAGTAACTTTAGAATTAGAAGCAAAATATAAAGATAAAAATAATAATTTATATATAGCTTATTATGATGAAACTTTAAGGTTTTAATTTATATGAAAAAATTTAAATATATATTTAAAAAAATATTCTTCAAAGGATTTTTACTTAATATTTTTTTATCTATATTTGTTTTTACATCATCCATTAATATTATAGAAAAGAAAAGTACCGATCAATATCATTCTAAATTTTATAATTATATAATGAATGATAAATATAAAAATTTAGAAACTATTGATATTTGGTCAAAAAGTATAGAATATACAAAAGATAATGTGAATCCAGATACTATTATAAAAAAATATTTAGATAATTACAAAATTCCTTATTTTATAACTATACCATCTATTTTATATAAAAATAATATCATTTCTAAAAATAATGAAGATAATTTTTGGATAGTAAATTATAAATCAATTAAAGAATATGACTTTGATTTGTTAGAAGGTCAAGGTTTAAGTGAGGATAATAAATTACAATTTTTATGCAGTGTTAAAGATAGAAAATATAAAAATAATAATTATTATGATTTCTTATCTCCTAAAATAGAAAATTTTGAATTCAGTGAAACAACCACAGGATTAAATCAAAATTTTAAAAAAGTAAAATGTGTTGGTAAATTTTATCATTATCCTCCAATTTTTGGTAGATATAGTCAATATAAAAATCCAATAATGATTATCAATGATGATAAATTATATAATAAATTATTAGACAATATTTTTACGAAATATGTCTATTGTTCTAATCATAGGAATTTACTTTTTACCTCTAATTTAAATAAATTTCATTTAAACGAATTAAAAAATACTTATAATAATCAAATTACTTTAAAAGAAGTTCAAGAAGATACATATTTATTTAATACATTCAATGTACAAGAAATGCATGATACATCTACTGTGGTAAGTAACCCAATAGATAAAAGAGAATTAAGAAAAAATATATATTTATTTTATTTTATTTTTTCAACTATATTTATTTATTTATATTATATAGTAATTAACTATAACAGTGCTTTTGATAATAAAATATCTATATATTTATTATGTGGCGGAAATAAAAAAAGTATTATTTTATCAAAATTTATTCAAATATTGTTATTTCTTATAGTTGATATAGTTTTAATTACAATATATGTTAATTATAACTACACTCATGGAATAATCAAAATTTTCGATTATCTCCAAAGTAATATGGTAAGTTTAAAAACTGTTACCAGTCCAAAATTTTTATATATTGGAATAATTTTATTTTTAATATCTTTTTTAATAACTGGCACTCTACACTTTCTAAAATTTAGAAAATTAAATATTTCTCAAATTTTAAAAAATAAGAATTAAGGAGTAATTATCAATGTTTCAATTAATGTTATATCATTTTAAAAGAGATCTTGAAGAGAATAAATCT
>JBQMZB010000008.1:0-27081 GCA_052171195.1 Caryophanales bacterium | reverse complement strand
TTTTTTAAGTATTTTTATATGGAGGCAAATATGGAAGAAAATAAAAACAAAAGAAGAAAGAGAAGAATAGTTATATTTACTCTATCTTCAGCATCTATTATTTTATTATTAGGTCTTTTTGGTTGTAAGAAGATAAATGATTCTAAGACTAATAATAAAATATATAATTCACTACCTAAATTAAGTGAAGAAGGATATTGGAAAGATAAAGATAATAATAAGATTACAGATAAGAAGATAGATAATAATAATCATAACGTTAATAATAGTTATGATTATTATAAAAGTATAGATAAAGACTATAAGAAGTCTTTATCTGAATTTAAAAATGATTTAGAAGATCAAAAACTACCTTATAAATTTAAAGTAGAATTCTATAACGATAATAAACTACTAGATTCAAGAGAATATAACTTCTTAGACAAATTAGTATATCCTTTAGATCCTAAGAAAGTAGATCATACATTTAAAGGATGGAAACTTTTAGATAGTGAAGCTAATAAAGATATCTTATTTACTAGCGCTAATCCAATAGCAGTAGATAATAACTTAAAATTTGAATCAGTATTTATTAAAAACGAAGTTCCTTTAAAAACTAATGTTAATGTTAACTTTTATGTAGATAATGATTTATATAAAGAATTTGAAGTTAAAGTGGGCGATAAAATTTCTTCATTTGATGCACCAAATAAAGAAGATCATCTCTTTTTAGGTTGGTATGATCAATTTGGTAATAAATTTGATTTTGATAAAGAAGTTAAAGTTGATTTAAACCTAAAAGCTAAATATTTTAATATTAAAGCTCAACAAGAAAACATTAAAAAACATCATGTTAACTTTTTAGATGAAGATGGAAATATCTATCAAACAAGTGAAGTAGCAAACTTTGATAAAGTAAGTGCAATTAGAGGTAAAAATAAAGTAGGACATCATTTTGTTAGATGGTTAAATCAAGATGATTTAACTCCATTTGATTTTGATAGTCAAATTGTAAAAGATTATAACTTAGTTCCTGAATATGAAATTAATAAATATAAAGTTGAATTTGTAGGTAGTGATATTGAAAATCTACCAGGAAGTTATCTTGATGTAGAACATGGTAAAACTCTTACTGCTCCAGATACTTATTTAATGAAAAAAGAAGGACACCATTTTATTAATCAATATAAAGATCAAAATGATAATGAATTTATATTTGGGACTACTAAAGTAGAATCAAATTTAAAATTAACTCCTATCTTTGAAATTAATAAATATAAGATTACATTTAAAGCAAATCCAGACTTTACCACTCTTCCTAGTGAAATTAATGATATTGAACATGGAAGTAAAGTAAATACTCCTTCTGATTTAGCTTCAGTAACTTGCGCTGATGATGGATATGAATTTTCTGGATTATTCTATTTAGATAATGGAGTTAAAAAAGAATTTAAATTTAACGAAACTATAGTTACTAGTGATTTAGAATTAAGTTTAGAAAAGAAAATTAAAAGACATATTGTTACAATTGAAGATCATGAAGGTAATGTTGTTTCTACATCTGAAGTAAATCACTACTCTGAAGTTAGTCTTAAAAAATATTCTACAGACTATGTATATGATTACTACTTTAATAAAGATAAAGAAGATGAACATTATAGTGATGATGCTGATACAGACAACTTTAAATATGTAGTAGTTAAAAATATTACCTTAAAGGCTAAAGGTCATAAGAAACATATTAAATTTATAACTAATGAAGCAAAAATATCTAGAGAAGTAGTTATTAATAAATATGATGAAGAAGAAGATGAATACTATTTTTCAGTAAAGGAAGAAATTTTAGGCACTAATATTATTGAAATAAAAACAGGAGACATGATTTCCTTTCCTAAAGTTACCAAAGAAGGTGGATATTATAGAGTTAAACCTACTGTATGGCAATATAGGGATGAAGATGGTAATTTACAAGACTATAATGAAACAACTTATTCAAGTAATTTTGATACAGAACTATATTTAAAAAATGAAGCTGAATTATTTGATGATTTATTTACTTTTTCATATGATAATGAAGGAATTGAAGATATAATTCCTGTAGTTTGGATTGAAGGTTTTAATGATAAATATAAAACAATATTACAACCTGAGTTAATAATTCCTACTATGATTAACGATTATCCAGTAAAGCATGTATCTGGATTCAATAACTGTACAAATATCAAAAATGTTACATTTTCACCAACTTATAAGGATTTTAGCATAACACTTGATAATTCATGTTTTAAGGATTCTTCTATTGAGAATATCGACCTAGAACAATCTAGAGTTAAAGAAATTTCGCATAAATGTTTCGCTAATTGTGCTAATTTGCAAAGTATTAAATTTCCTAATACTCTTGGATATTTGGGACTTGAAGCCTTTGAAAATTGTGTTAATATTTCATCAATCGATTTATCAAAAACTAAAACAAAATATATATTAAGTAAAACATTTAAAAATTGTACGAAACTTAAAAATGTTATATTAAATACTTCTATAATTAAAATAGATTATAAAGCCTTTGAAAATTGTACTAAATTAGAAAATATTAACATTGAAGATACTAAAACAGAACAATTAGGATCCAATGCATTTGAATCATGTTCTTCATTAAAAAAAATAGTATTTCCTGAAACATTGACTAATGAACCTGATTTCACTAATTTGTCTATGGAAGCTTTTATGCAATGTAAAGCTTTAGAAAAAGCCGATTTATCAAAAACTAAACTTGAAAATCTTGCAACTAATATGTTTAAAAATTGTACTAATTTAAAATTAGTTAAATTACCATCAACCTTAAAGTATTTGAAGAATTTCACATTTAAAAACTGTTCATCGTTAGAAACTATTGAATTTGATGGAACTCAATCAGAATTTAGACATATTATAATAACTAGTAATGTATTTGAAGGTGTTACATCAAATCCAGAAATAAAATTTAATGATGGAACAAGTATCCACCTTAATGATTTATAATTATTAAAATATTAAATATTAATACTAGAAAAACATCTGCAAATACGCAGATGTTTTTTGTTTTTTCTTAGAAATATTTAAAAATATTATTGATTTATCAAAAAATACTTACTATTTTAACGATATTTAATCATATTTCATTGATATATATATATATATATATAATGAAGTTGTTGATTATTTTTTAAGTATTTTTATATGGAGGCAAATATGGAAGAAAATAAAAACAAAAGAAGAAAGAGAAGAATAGTTATATTTACTCTATCTTCAGCATCTATTATTTTATTATTAGGTCTTTTTGGTTGTAAGAAGATAAATGATTCTAAGACTAATAATAAAATATATAATTCACTACCTAAATTAAGTGAAGAAGGATATTGGAAAGATAAAGATAATAATAAGATTACAGATAAGAAGATAGATAATAATAATCATAACGTTAATAATAGTTATGATTATTATAAAAGTATAGATAAAGACTATAAGAAGTCTTTATCTGAATTTAAAAATGATTTAGAAGATCAAAAACTACCTTATAAATTTAAAGTAGAATTCTATAACGATAATAAACTACTAGATTCAAGAGAATATAACTTCTTAGACAAATTAGTATATCCTTTAGATCCTAAGAAAGTAGATCATACATTTAAAGGATGGAAACTTTTAGATAGTGAAGCTAATAAAGATATCTTATTTACTAGCGCTAATCCAATAGCAGTAGATAATAACTTAAAATTTGAATCAGTATTTATTAAAAACGAAGTTCCTTTAAAAACTAATGTTAATGTTAACTTTTATGTAGATAATGATTTATATAAAGAATTTGAAGTTAAAGTGGGCGATAAAATTTCTTCATTTGATGCACCAAATAAAGAAGATCATCTCTTTTTAGGTTGGTATGATCAATTTGGTAATAAATTTGATTTTGATAAAGAAGTTAAAGTTGATTTAAACCTAAAAGCTAAATATTTTAATATTAAAGCTCAACAAGAAAACATTAAAAAACATCATGTTAACTTTTTAGATGAAGATGGAAATATCTATCAAACAAGTGAAGTAGCAAACTTTGATAAAGTAAGTGCAATTAGAGGTAAAAATAAAGTAGGACATCATTTTGTTAGATGGTTAAATCAAGATGATTTAACTCCATTTGATTTTGATAGTCAAATTGTAAAAGATTATAACTTAGTTCCTGAATATGAAATTAATAAATATAAAGTTGAATTTGTAGGTAGTGATATTGAAAATCTACCAGGAAGTTATCTTGATGTAGAACATGGTAAAACTCTTACTGCTCCAGATACTTATTTAATGAAAAAAGAAGGACACCATTTTATTAATCAATATAAAGATCAAAATGATAATGAATTTATATTTGGGACTACTAAAGTAGAATCAAATTTAAAATTAACTCCTATCTTTGAAATTAATAAATATAAGATTACATTTAAAGCAAATCCAGACTTTACCACTCTTCCTAGTGAAATTAATGATATTGAACATGGAAGTAAAGTAAATACTCCTTCTGATTTAGCTTCAGTAACTTGCGCTGATGATGGATATGAATTTTCTGGATTATTCTATTTAGATAATGGAGTTAAAAAAGAATTTAAATTTAACGAAACTATAGTTACTAGTGATTTAGAATTAAGTTTAGAAAAGAAAATTAAAAGACATATTGTTACAATTGAAGATCATAATGGTAGAGTTATTTCAAGACCTAGAGTTAATCACTATTATGAATTAAATCTTAAAAAATATTCTAAAGATTATGTATATGAATACTACTTTAATAAAGATAAAGAAGATGAACACTATAATGAAGATGCTGATACTGATAACTTTAAATTTGTAGTAACTAAAAATATTACTTTAAAAGCTAAAGGTCATAAGAAACATATTAAATTTATAACAAATGATGAAAATATTATTTTAGGCAACGGAAATAAATCTAATATTCATGAATATGGAAAAAATCTTGTTGGTAAAACAATTGATGTTGTAACAGGTGAACCATTTATTTTACCAGTTGTTAATAAAGAAAATTATTACAGAATAAAAGAAACAATATGGCAAATAGATAATAACGGAGTAAAAGAAGATTTTGATGATTCAGTATATTATTCTAATTTTGATACAACATTATATTTAAAAGATGAAGATTCATTATTTGATGATGTTTTATTATTATCACATGATGACAGTGATGACTATTATGTTGTTAATGGTTTAAATCCTAAATATAAAGATGAAAGCAATGTTAATATTTTTATACCTCAATTTATCAATGACATGATGATTATGGCAATTGGAGGTTTTACAAATTTAGATAATATTAACGAAGTAGTAATTAATGGTCCTAATAGTTTAATGGATGAGTGTTTTTATAATAGTTCCATTAGTAAACTTTATATTAATTGTAACGGTTTACCATATGCCCCTTTTGATCACACCCGCGTTTATGATCAATTCCAAATAGGATTTAATGCATTTAACAATTGTTTTAACTTAAAAGAAATTAAAATAGATTTACCAAATCAGTTAGTTCTTGAAAGTGGCTACGTTGCTGTAGATAATTTAAAATTAACATATAATGAACACTGTTTCTATGGTTGTGAAAATGTTGAAAAAATTGATTTATCTAATTGTTATATTAAAAACTTATCTAATAAATTAATACCTTCATGTCATCATCTTAAAGAAGTAATATTGCCAAAATCTTTAGAAAAAATAGAAGACTACACTTTTAGAAAGTCTCCAGGTATTGATACAGTTATTGATAAAATTATATATAAAGGAACTAGAGCAGAATTTAATAACATTAACCTAAATAAAAGTTTATGGCTTGATATAGATAATGATCCAACAATCGAATTTAATGATGGCGCTTCTTGCCTTAATAGTGAACTTTAATTATCTAATCTGAATTATATTTAAAATATCATGGTAATGTTTATTATCATGATATTTTTAATTAATATAATATATATAGAAGTATACATTTTTATGAAATTGTATACTTTTAATAAATATTTAAAATTTATAATATTTTAATATTTTCTTATAAAAATTATGTTATTTTGCTTATAATCAATAATTGTTAAGTATATAAATACAGAAATGATAAAATTAAGATGATTAAGATAATAAAAATAAGTATAATATCTTAATCATATGGGGGAGAATATGGAGAATAATAAGAAAGTAAAGAATAATAAAAGAAAAATTACTATAATTATATCTTTTATAATTATGTTAATTATTATTTTACTTGGATTATTTGGATGTAAAAGATGCAATGATAATAAGAATAAAAAGATCTTAAATTCATTACCTAAAATAGATAATAAAGGTTATTGGATTGATAAAGATGATAATAAATTAACAGATAATAAGTCTAACTATAATAATATTAATGCATATGAATATTATAAAGAGAAAGATAAAAGTTATAATAAATCAGTTAGTGAATTTATTAAAGATTATAACTCTAAGAATCTTAAAAAATTCAAAGTTGAATTTTTTAATAAAGATGACTCTTTATATGATTCTAAAGAATATAATTTTTTAGATAATTTGAAATTTCCTCAAGATCCAATTTTAGTAGGTATAAGATTTAAAGGATGGAAACTATTAAATAATGATATTAATAAAGATATATTATTTACTTCAAATAATAAAATTATCGTAGACGATAATTTTAAATTTAAAGCAATCTATATTCAAGGTGAACTTCCTTATAAAGAAACATATAAAGTAGAATTTATAGTAGATAAAAAAACATATAAAGAATTTGAAGTTAAAAAAGGTAATATCATTAAAGAGTTTGAAGCACCTAAAAAAGATGGTTATTTATTTTTAGGTTGGTATGATCAATATGATAATAAATTTGATTTTAACTCAAGCATTAATCAAGATTTAACAATTAAAGCAAAATATTTTAGTTTAAATTCTTATAACAATAGTGTTAAAAAACATGATGTAAATTATTTAGATGAAGATGGAAATATCTATCAAACTATTGAAGTAGAAAACTTCGGAAAAGCTCATAATATTATTGGTAAAGCTAAAGTTGGATACCATTTTGTAAGATGGTTAGATAATGAAAGTTTATTACCATTTGATTTTGATACTCAAATTATAAAACCAACAACATTAAAACCAGAATATGAAATAAATAAATATTTAGTTCAATTTAGTGGTGCAGATATTAATAACTTACCAGATTCATTTATTGATGTACCACATGGAACAATTCTTGTAGAACCAGATGTTAGCGCAATGAATAAAGTTGGTTACCACTTCATGAATAAATACTTAGACCAACACAGTAATGAATTCATATTTGGAACAACTCAAGTTACTGAAAATTTAACTTTAACTCCAGTATTTGAAATAAATAGATATACTGTTAGTTTTGATACTACCCAAGGAATAAATAATTTACCTTCAGATATTACAAATATTGCTCATGGTAGCACAATTGCTGAACCAACCCATGCTATGAGTAAAACTGGTTACCACTTTATTAATAAATATTTAGATCAAGATGGTAATGAATTTAAATTCGGCGTTACTCCAGTTACTAAAGATTTAACATTAACTCCAGTATTCGAGATAAATAGATATACTGTTAGCTATGATAATACTCAAGGAATAAATAATTTACCTTCAGATATTACAAATATTGCTCATGGTAGCACTATTTTAGAACCAACACACACTATGAGTAAAGTCGGATATCACTTCATGAATAAATACTTAGATCAACACGGTGATGAATTCATATTTGGCACAACTCAAGTTAATGAAAATTTAGTTTTAACTCCAGTATTTGAGATTAATAAATACAAGATTACATTTAAAGCAAATCCTGATTTTGACAATATTCCAGATGAAATCACAGGAGTAGAACATGGAAGTAAAGTTTCAAAACCTGCCGGATATAATTTACAATGTAATGTTGATGGATATGAACTTGATGGATTATACTACACTGATTCAAATGGCGTTGAACAAGAATTCAAATTCAATGACACAGTAGTAGAAAGTGATATTGAAATCACAATTAAAAAGAAAATAAAGAGACATACAGTTACAATTGAAGACCATTTAGGTAATCAAGTATCTTCAGCTGAATATGATCACTTTACAGAATTAACTCTTCCAAAATTTACAACTGATTATGTTTATGAATATTTCTATAACGGAGCTAATTCTTCAGAACATTATAATGAAGATAAAGATGCAAATAACTTTAAATATGAAGTAACTAAAAATATTACTTTAAAACCAAAAGCTCATAAAAAACATATTAAATTCTCTTTAACTGATAATGATATTAATGTTTTACAAGGTGGAACTCTAATTCCAACTAAAACAATTTATGTTGTTACTGGTAAACCAATTACATTGCCAACTGCTAAAAAAGATAACTATTATAGACTTAAACCAATAGTATGGCAATATAAAGATAATGGTGGAGTTTATCATGATTATAGTGAAGCTACTTACTCAAGTAATTTCGATAGAACATTATTTTTAAAAGATGAAGATAGTATATTTAGTGATATTTTCTTAATCGCAGAAAGTAGTAATAAAATTGATATTATTGGATTGAATAATAAATATAAAAGTGAACCTAATTTTGATCTTAATATACCTGAACAAATTAATGATAAGAATGTAGTAAGTGTAAATAAATTAAATAATCTTACAAATATTAAAGATGTAGTTTTACCATCTACAGTTAAAACAATTAAAGAAGGTTGTTTTAGAAATAATTCAATGAAATCTATAAATTTAAAATCTAGTAATGTAGAAAGCATACATTATGCAGCTTTTGATGGTTGTAGAAATTTAGAAAAAATAGAATTACCAGCAACATGTAATTCACTTGGTGGTCTAGCCTTTAGATATTGTAATAATGCAACTATTATTGATTTATCATTATTATCAATTGAAAAAATAGGACCTCAATGTTTTTCAGAATGTTATAAAGTTACAGAAATTAAACTTCCTAATACGATTAAATCAATTGAATATGGAGCTTTTTCTAAATGTCACGAACTTACTAAAATAGATTTATCATCTACACAAATTGAAAAAATTGCTACATATGGATTTAGTGAATGTAAAAAAGCAACAGAAATTAAACTTCCTAATTCTTTAAAACACTTAGAAGGTTATGCTTTTAGTGAATGTAGTGAAGTAACAAGTTTAAATTTAGAAGATACTCAGGTAGAAGATATTGGTTATGCATGTTTCCATAATTGTAAGAAAATACCTTATATTAAATTACCTAATACATGTAAAAGTATTGGTAAAGTTGCCTTCCGTTATTGTGAAAGTACAACTTATATTGACTTATCCGCTACTAGTTTAGATACGATTTCTGAATATTGTTTTGGCAAATGTATTAAAGCTGAAAATATTCTTTTCCCAAATACTATTAAAAAGATTGATAATGGAGCATTTACTGAGTGTAATATGGTTAAAAAACTTGATTTTTCATCCTCAATTCTTGAATCAGTTGGGATACATTCATTTAATAATTGTTATATGATGAATGAACTTAAATTTCCAAATACTCTTAAACATCTTGGTAATGCTGCTTTTGATAACTGTAAAGTATTAACTAATTTAAATTTAGAAGACACTCAGGTAGAAGATATTGGTTATGCATGTTTCTATGGTTGTGAAAAACTACCATATATTAAATTACCTAATACATGTAAAACTCTTGGTAAAAAAGCTTTTGATTCATGCAGAGAAGCTACTTATATAGATTTATCATTAACTAATATAGAAGATATAGCTGATTATGCATTTAACGATTGTAAGAAAATTACTAATCTCAAATTACCTAATAATGTTAAAACAATAGGACGTTCTTCTTTCTATAATTGCTCAAAACTTAAAGAATTAACTATTCCTCTTTCTTTAACAAGTATAGATAGTTATGCATTTACTGCCTCTTCAGAATTAACTAAAATTATTTATAAGGGTGATAAAATTCAATTTAATAATATTAATAAAGCTCCAAATTGGTATCAACATATTAACACTATTAATCCTATTATAGAATTTAATGATGGTAGCTCATGTCATTATAATGACTTATAAATAATTAATATATTAATTATATTTTAAATGCGTATTTACAAAAAATACGCATTTTTTATTAAAATTATTTATAAAAATATTAAATTAAATTTTAAAAAAACATCATATATATATATATATATATATATATATAGAATAATAAGAAAATATTGACAAATTGATATAATTACTCATACTTAAATTGAATATATATAATTTACAGGGGGGTAATTATATGAAAAAGAATAATAATAATTCTAAAAATAAAAGAAGAATAATTATATCTATAATATTGTTATTTATATTATTTTTATTATCTATATTTGGATGTAAAAAATATAATGATAATAAATATAGAACATTATTAAATTCTATACCTAAATTAAATAATGAAGGTTATTGGATTGATAAAGACAACAATAAATTAACTGATTTAAAATCAAAATATAAAAATATATATAGTTATGATTATTATAAAAATATAGATAAAGATTATAAAAAACCTTTATCTACATTTATAAATGAATATAATAATGAATCTTTAAATCATAAATTTAAGGTTAATTTTTATCTTGATGATATAGAATATGACATTAAGGAATATAATTTCTTAGATAAATTAGTTTTTCCAAAAGATCCAATTAAAGAGAACTACAATTTTAAAGGTTGGAAACCTTTAGATAATAATATTAATGAGGATTTATTATTTACTTCAAATAATAAGATTATCGTAGATAGCGATTTTAATTTTAAAGCTGTTTTTGATCAAGATATAGTTCCATATAAAGACACATATAAAGTAGAATTTTATGTTGATAATAATTTATATAAAAAATTTGAAGTTTTAAAAGGTAGTAAAATTGAAGAATTCAATGTTCCAGATAAAGAAGGTTATATAACGTTAGGATGGTATGATCAATTTGATAATAAATTTAATTTTAATAATAAAATTAATAATGATTTAAAAATCAAAGCGTTATATCAAATTAATTATTATTATGAAGGTAATCAAAATAAAGTAGTAAACATATATGATCATAATCATAACCTTATTTCTTCGAATAGTTATGAAAAAGATAGTGAAATTAAACTTAAAAGATTTTCTAATGACTATGTTTATGAATGTTACTTTGATGAAGATAATATAAGTGATGAGTTTAATGATATTGAAGATGATACTTATTTTAAATTTATCGTAACTAAAGATATTAATCTTGTAGCAAAAGGTCATAGAAAATATATTGAATTTAATTTCAATGATTCTGATATTAAATTATATGATTCAAATGGAGATCTTATTAATGATAAACGTATTAAAGTAACAACAGGAGAGCCTATTTTATTTCCAAAACTTATTAAAGATAATTATTATCGTATAAGACCAATTGAGTGGGAATTTATAGATAATAATACTTGTTTATCATATAAATATAGTGATTTAATTTATTTAAATAATTATGATTTATCATTAACTTTAAGAGGAGAAGATACTCTATTTTCTAATATCTTCTTATTTAGTGAAGAAAGCGATCATGTTGATATAACTGGATTAAATAATGAATACAAACTTATACCTAATTTAGATTTAAATATTCCTGAATATATTAATGATAAGAAGGTTGTTTCTATTTCTGGGCTTAATAATTTAGATAATATTAATAATGTTATTTTAAATAAAAATATTGAACTTATTAAAGAATATTGTTTTGAAAATAGTTCTTTAAGATATATAAATCTTGAAACAAGTAATATTAAATCTATAGAAAAGAATAGTTTTAAAAATTGTGAAAATTTAAATAGAATAATATTACCATCTACTTTAAATTCTCTAGGAGAAGAAGCTTTCTATGGATGTAAAAAAGTTAACAAAATTGATCTTAAAAACACTGCATTAACTTCTATTCCTAACTCTTGTTTTGAAGACTGCGTGGAAAATAGTAAATTAACTTTACCTCAAAATTTAGTTTCTATTGGAGAAAGTGCGTTTGAAAATAATTCAAAATTAACTGATTTAAATATGCTTTTAAATTCTCCAGTTAAAAAAATAGGTAAAAAAGCATTTAAGAATCTTGATAAAATAACTAACCTTAAATTCTCATCTAATCTTGAAGAAATTGGACAAGAAGCTTTCTATGGATCTAAAAAAGTTAAAAAAATTGATTTTTCATTAAATAATAAAATTACAAGAATTGAAGGAAAATCTTTTTATCAATGTTCTGAAGTAACACATATTATTTTACCTTCAAGTTTAAAATATATTGATAATCAAGCTTTCCATTTCTGTTATAAGGTTATTAATATTAATTTATTTAATACCCAACTTATAGAAATTGGAGATCAATCATTTGGAAGTTCTTATAATTTAGAAGAAATAAAACTACCTAGCACATTTAAAAAGTTTTATAACGATGCGTTTGAACATTCTAAACTTAAAAAAATTGATTTAATTCACACTAGCATGGATAAAGTAACTACATATGCACTTAATTCAACAGGATCAAACTTAAAAGAAATCTATCTTCCAAGCACTATTAAAAAATTAGAAATATATTCATTCTCTAACGCTCAAAGTTTAGATGAGATTGTATATGATGGAACTAAAGATCAATTTAAAACTATCGAATTTGCTTCTAATTGGATTTTAAATATTCATGGTCGTAATCCTATCATAGAATTTAATGATGGTAGTTCATGTCATTATAATGACTTATAAATAATTAATATATTGAATATATTTTAAATGTGCATTTATAAAATAAAAATGCACATTTTTAATATTAATTAAATTTTTATTCTAATTATATAATCTTTATTTTTATATAAATTTATTAATAAAATTAGATTAAAAATACATTATTATTATTATTATTATTATTATTAGGTTTTTGGTTTATATTAATTTAATTATCATTAAATAGTTTGATTTTATGATATATTTTTAATAATATTAGTTAATATTTATATTAATATAAATATTGGAGGAATAAAAAGAAATGAGAAAAAATAAAGATAAAAGAAATAGAAACAAATTTATATTATTTATATTATTTATTATTACAATTATTTTATTAATATTAAGTCTTATCGGATGTAATCAATATCATAAAAATAAAGATAGACAATTATTATTATCTTTACCTAGATTAAATAATGAAGGTTATTGGATAGATAAAGATAATAATAAATTAACTGATAAATTATCTACTTATAAAGATATGAATATATATGATTATTATAAGATTTATGATAGTCAATATAATAAATCTTATAATAATTTTTATAATGAATTTAATCATAATAATTTAGATTATACTTATAAAGTAGAATTTTATGATTTTGATTATTCTTTATATGATTCAAAAGATTATAAGTTATTAAATAAATTAGTTTTCCCTAAAAATCCTAATAAAGAAGGATATATTTTTAAAGGATGGAAATTAAAAGATAATCCTCTTAATAAAGATTTAATATTTACAGATAAAAATACTTTATTAGTAGACAATAATTTAAAATTTGAATCAATTTTTATCAAATCAATACCTCAATATAACGAATATGTTAAAGTAGAGTTTTATGTAGACAATAAAATATTTCATCAATCTATTATTAAAAATGGTGATAAGATTAATGAAATAGAAGCTCCAAATAAAGAAAATTATAAATTTTTAGGTTGGTATGATGAATTTGATAATAAATTTAATTTTAACTCTAACATTACAAGAGATTTTAAATTAAAAGCTAAATATTTTAATTTAAATTCTTATAACAACAGTATTAAAAAACATGATGTTAATTATTTAGATGAATATGGAAATATCTATCAAACTATCGAAGTTGAAAACTTTGGTAAAGCTAATAATATTCCAGGAAAAACTAAAGTTGGTTACCATTTTGTAAGATGGTTAGAAGAAGATAGTTTATTACCATTTGATTTTAATACTCAAATCATTAAAAATACAAATTTAAAACCAGAATATGAAATTAATAAATATTTAGTCCAATTTGCTGGTGCAGGTATTAATAATTTACCTGATTCATTTATTGATGTACCTCATGGAACAGTTTTAACTGAACCTGATGTAGCTGCGATGAATAAAGAAGGTTACACCTTCACTGGAAAATTCTTTGATCAAGATGGTAATGAGTTTAAATTTAGTGTTACTGAAGTCACTAAAGATTTAACTTTAACTCCTGAATTTATCGTTACTAAATACACCATCACATGGAAAAATGATGATGGAACCGTGTTAAAAACCGAACAAGTAGAACACGGTCAAACTCCAGTCTTTGGACTTGCAAATCCAACCAAACCATCTACCGCAAGTAAAACTTATACTTTTGCTGGTTGGGATATTCCAATTACCGCCGCTAGTGCTGATAAAATCTATACTGCTACATATACTGAAACAAATAGAAAATATACTATTACATGGAATAATCATGATGGTAGCGAAATTTCTCATGAAGAAGTTGGATATGGTGTAACTCCAGTTTTCACTGGTACAACTCCAACCAAACCATCTACCGCAAGTAAAACTTATACTTTTGCTGGCTGGGATCCAGCTCTTACTCCAGTAGATGGAGACAAAGCTTACACTGCTAAATTTACTGAAGCAAATAGAAAATACACTATTACATGGAGAAACTATGATGGTACAACCTTATTAAGTGAACAAGTAGAATATGGAACTATGCCTGCATTTACAGGTACAGCTCCAACTAAACCAAGCACAGCTCAATATAATTATACTTTTGAAAAATGGAGTCCAGATTTAGTAAATGTAACTGGAGATGCTACTTATACAGCTGTATTTAAAACAAATATTAATAAATTTTCTATTAATTTTGTTGGAGCTGGTATAAGTGGTTTACCATCTACTATTAATAATATAGATTATGGTACAAGTCCTGCACAGCCAGACGTAACATCGATGAGTAAACCTCACCACCATTTTGTTAATAAATTTATTGATCAAGATGGTAATGAGTTTATTTTTGGTACTACTTTAGTTAAAAAAGATTTAACTTTAACTCCTGTGTTTGAAATAAATAAATATACTGTTAAGTTTAAACAAAATCCTAAATTTAATAATATTCCTGATGATATTACAAATATAGTTCATGGTAGTAAAGTTCCATTACCAACTCCTTATAATTTAACATGTAATGATCCTGCTTATGATTTTGAAGGACTTTTCTATACTGAGGGAGGAGTTGAAAAAGAATTTAAGTTTAATGATACAGTGGTTGAACATGATATTGAACTTACCATTAAAGCAAAACTTAATAGACATAAAGTAGATATTTATGATCATAACAATACATTAATATCTTCAAATATGTATAATCATAATTCTTATATTTCACTTAAAAAATACACTAATGATTATGTATATGACTATTATTATAATAATGATGATACAAGTGAAAAATATTATGCAAATTTAGATGAAGATAATTATAAATTTAAAGTTACAAAACCAATTGTTTTAAAAGTAAAAGCACATAAGAAATTTATAAAATATAATATTAATGATTCTAATATTAAACTTACTAATCAATTAGGAGGTTTACTTTCTTCTAATATTGTTCATGTTGAAACTGGAAAACCTATATTTTTAGCTAAAGTTAAAAAAGATAATTATTATCGTATTAAAAGTATTGTCTGGCAATATAAAGATAGCGGAGGATTATATCACGATTATAATGAAACTGTATACTCTCATAAATTTGATACTAATCTATATTTAAAAGATGAATCTGATATTTTTGATAATGTATTTTTATATCAAGATAATGGAAGTTATATTTCTATTTCAGGTTTAAATAATGATTATAAAACGATTGAAGATTTTGATTTAAATATACCTGCTACCATTAATGATAAAATAATTAAAACTATAGGTGGACTTCAAAACTTAAGTAAGATAAGAGACGTTATCTTACCTGATAGTGTTGAAGAAATATTAGATGCATGTTTTCTTGGTTCAAATCTTAAAAGCATAAATTTAGAAAATAGCAAAGTTATAAAAATTAAAGCAAATGCATTTAGTATTTGTAAAAAATTATTAAATATTAAAGTAAATCCTGAATGTAATATGATAGGTAATAATGCTTTTAATGAATGTACTAATTTAGAAACAATAGATTTATCATTATCTCAAATTACAACTATTAATCAATCTAGTTTTTCTGGTTGCACCAAAGTTACTGATGTTAAATTACCAACAAATCTTAAGAAAATTAAAAATTTTGGTTTTAATAGATTAAATAAATTAATTAATATCAATTTAGAAAATACTAAAGTAGAAGAGATTGGAAAATATGCATTTAATGGTTGTAATGAATTATTAAATATCAAATTACCATCTACTTGCTCAAGTATTGATGCATATTCATTTAATGAATGTTATAAAGTTCAAACAATTGATTTATTAAATACTCAATTAGAAACAATACCTAAACACGCTTTTGGAGAGTGTAATAATGTTACAGATATTTTATTACCTAATAGTTTAAAATTTATTGAGTCTCAAGCTTTTGTCAGACCAAGGAAATTAGTAAATTTAAATTTAGAAAATACCCAAATTGAAGAAATTGGTGAGGAAGCTTTCTATCAACCTTATCAATTATTAAACATTAAATTACCATCTACTTGTAAAAATTTAGGCAATCGTGCTTTCGCATATTGTACAAATGTTAAAAAGATTGATTTATCTGCTACAACAATTCTTAAAATTCCAAGAAATTGTTTCGCAGATTGTAATAACGTAACAGATATTAAATTACCTAATAGTTTAAAATTTATTGAGTCTCAAGCTTTCATTAGACCGAAGAAATTAGTAAATTTAAATTTAGAAAATACTCAAGTTGAAGATATAGGCATACAAGCATTCTACCAACCAGAAGAATTATTAAATATAAAATTACCTTCTACTTGTAAAACTATAAGAAAAGAAGCTTTCGCGTATTGTTTTAAAGTTAAGAAAATAGATCTTCTTTCAACTCAAATTAAAACAATAGAAAAATTTTCTTTCTCTGATTGTAATAATGTTACTGATATTTTATTACCAAATTGTCTTAAATCTATTCAAGATGGCGCTTTTGTTAGACCGAAGAAATTAGTAAATTTAAATTTAGAAAATACTCAAGTTGAAGATATAGGCATACAAGCATTCTATCAACCATTTGAAATATTAAATATCAAACTACCTTCAACTTGCAAAACTATAGGGCAAGAAGCTTTCGCGTATTGTGAAAAAGCTAAGAAAATTGATTTATCTTTAACTCAAATTAAACTATTACCTCAACGCGTTTTTAGAGATTGTTTAAATGTTGAAGAAATAATTTTACCATCTAGTCTTGAAAATATTGAAGAGATTGTTTTCTCAAAATGTAATCCTGCTATATTTAACAAGATTATCTTTAAAGGAAGCAAAGCATCTTTTATAGCTATTATTAAACATCATCAATGGATATCTAATATAAGTGTTTTAAATCCATTAATAGAATTTAATGATGGTAGTTCATGTCATTATAATGATTTATAAATAATTAATATATTGAATATATTTTAAATGTGCATTTATAAAATAAAACTGCACATTTTTTATTTAATCTTAATTATATAGATGATAATATAACTAAATGTAACAATCTATTAAGATAAGATTTTATATTTAATAATAGATAATTACACTTATTAAAACACTTATTTATATTATAAAATAAAGGAGAAATATATGGGTTTATTAAGTTTAATTGTAAGAAAAGCAACTAGACCAATTAGATCAAAAGTCAACGGAGTTATCGGAGAAGCTAAAGTAGATAAAAAATTAAATCCTTTAATTTTTGGTAAAGTTAATCATAAACAAATTAATAATTATATTATTCAAGATGAGCAAGGTAAAACATACCAGATAGATCATATTGAAATAAGAGAAAATGGTATTTTCTGTATTGAAACTAAAAACTATTCAGGGTATGTATATGGAAATGAAAATAATACATATTGGACTCAAACATTTTATAATGGAGATAAATTTAAGTTTTATAACCCTGTAAAACAAAATAAATCACATTGTTATCATTTATCTAAATTATTAGATAATAAATATAAAATAAACTCAGTTGTGGTAATGGTTGGTAATAACTCTGATAAGATAAACTGTGGTAATGTAATTGATCTAAATGAATTACCTAGATTTTTAAAAGATTTTAATAATGGTGTTAATTTATCTATTGAAGAAATAGATATAATATATAATAAATTACTTAAGAATAAAATTAATATTTCAAATAAAGAACATGTTCAAAATATTAAAAAAACTCAAAAAGATGTAGATAAAAATATTTGTCCTAGATGTGGAGGTAAATTAATATTAAGAAATGGTAGACAAGGAGAATTTTATGGTTGTGAAAATTTTCCTAAATGTAGATTTACAAAACAAAAATAATTTAAATTAAAATATTTTTTATATATAAGTTTAAAACTATATAAATTATCATAAAGATATTTAATCTAATATCTATATAAAATATATACCTAAGTAAATTAGAATTACTTAGGTATTTTTATTATCTATATATTATATATATTTGTTATAATAAAAATATGGATAATAAAGAGAATAAATTTGATAATGATTTCATGTTTTATGGAATTGATGGAGATATTAAAAATATAATAAAAACTTTAAAGTTTAGAAGAATAGAAAAAAAGTTATCTCAAAGAGATTTAGCTAAGATTATTAAAATGAAACAAAGCGCTATTGCTAGATTTGAAAAAGGAGAATCTAATCCAAAACTAGAAACTATTATTTTAATAGCAAGAGCGTTAGATTTAGTTATTACTTTTAAAAGAATAAACACAGGTTGGTCTGATCTTTTAGATAATAATATAGATAATATTGAAGAAAATAGTTAATAATAAATATTTATTAAATATATATAAAATTTCTCTTAATTTTATATAAAAAACTATAAAATATTGTAATTTCTATTAAATATAATGAAAGTGATAACTTGAAAGTTATCACTTTTTCTATTTATCTTATCAAAAATAAGAATTATTTACTTGATTTGTAAAAATTAATGTTATCTTAATGCCTAAAAATGGCTATTTTTACCATTTTTACAAGTTTTAATTGTATTTAATAAAAGAAATATTATAAAAATTATGATAATAATCTTGTTAGACTGATAAAATAATCAAATTAAAAAATCTAGAATAAATCAATATTTTTAGAATAGTAAATGAAAAAATCAATTATAATTTAGTCAAAATTATTTATCTAAATATCATATTTATAATTATGTCAACTAATATTGAAAAATATTTAAAAAAAATTTCATTTCAATTATTGTTTTCTCAAAAATAACCTATATAATATTGCTATAGAGTGGAATTCTATTTGAAATGATGAGTTTATTTATATCATATATAATAGAAAACTCTATCATTTATTAATCAAAGGAGATTATATGAAAAAGAAAAATTTATTAAAATGTCTTGCTCTTACTAGTATGCTCGCTCTTTCAGTAGGTGCAGTCACTAGCTGTGGAGTTCAAGGCGAACAAGGTGTTCCAGGTAAAACTGGTCCAGTTGGTCCAAAAGGTGAACCAGGTGAAAAAGGTGAAAAAGGAAGCACCTATTTACCAGTTATCGTTTTAGTTAACCAAGTTGATGGTGGTGTTATCGCTCAAGATAAATACTTCATCGAAGTTGGTGATACTTTCACTTTAACATTTGCTCCAAACACTGGTAAAGATATTTTATCTTCATTAACCATTAACGGTGAAGAAATTAACTTAGCACCAGATGCAACTTCTTATAGCTACACCGCTAAAGAAGGTGATCGTGGATTCCAAATCACCAGCGCTAAATTCCAAAACATTAACGAATTCTCAAGAGACTTAGTTAAATCATATTATGATGGTTTAGTAAAAGGTGATAAAGGTTTAGCTAGCGCTAAAGTTGCTGGTAACACAATTGCTAAAAAAGCTGAAGGAGAAGGTGAATTTAACACTGATAGCGTTCTTACTAAAGCCATTGCTTCAGTTGCTGCTTTACAAGGTATTGATTTCACTGGAAAAACTTCAACTCAAAAAGTCGCTTTAGTTAAAGAAAAATGGGAAAGCGAAAAAGCTAAAGTTAGTAAAGAATATAACAACAAAATTAACGCTGCAAAAGCTAATGTTAAAGCTGAAATTGAAAATTTATATGGTTTAGAAGCTGCTATGATTTTACATAACACACACCGTAAAGATGCTTTAACCGATGAACAAAAGAATAGTCTCAAAGCTAGAGCAGAAGGCTTATTAAATGAAACCAAAACTTTATTTAATTTTGATTCTTTAAAGAAAGAACTCAATACATTAGAACAAACAAGAGATAATGTTATTGGTGCTTTAAAAGCTGCTGAAGCTGCTGTTGTTACTAAAGATGGTAATTTCTTAGTTAATGAAACAACAACAAAACCTGATGGAGCATATACTAAACTTAAACAACAATTAAATGATTTAGGTATTTCAACCGAAAATATGCCACATGAAGTTTATGAAAAATGGTTAAAAACTGTTGCTGAAGAAGTTAAATTTGAAAAAACATCAAAAGACGATGCAACTCCAAAACATCAAACAGATGGTGTTAAAGAAATTAGTGAAGCTTACAATAGAATCCTTACTGGATTAAAAGTTAATTTAATTGAACAATATCATAAAGAAGTTGATAAAGCTACTTCATTCATTAGCGCTACCGCTAGAGAAAACTGTAAAGGTAAAATTGAAACAATTATTACTGGTTGGTTTGAAGATACCACTGTTCCTCAACACAATATCACCGAATTATTAAGTTTAGTTGGTCCAAATGGTTGCAGATTTAGAGTCGAAGATGAATTAGCTACTAATTATAGTGCTTTCAATAATGAAAGATTAGGTTGGAAGAAAACTGAAGTTGAAGCTAAAATCAAAGCTACAAAAGATGACATTTTAGCTAAAGATAAACAATATGCCCTTTTACTTAAAGGTGGTGCATATGCAACTCCAACTGAAAGTGTTATTAAAGCTGCTGAAGCTCAAATCACAACTTTAAACGGTTTAGGTAATGTCCTTGCTATACTTAACCATGAATCAACTGCTATAGCAGCTGTTAAAACAGCACATCAAACAGCACTCCGTAGTTATTTATTAGATTTAGAATTAAAAAATGAAAGCACTTCTAAAAAATTCTTAACTGCTGATGGTGCAGATAAAGTAAAATGTGGTGATTTAACTACATTAGTTGAAGATGGTGCTAATTTCCATGAACCACACGCTACTGGTTTCGTTGCTGGAGATAAAGATTTATTTGAAAAACGTATCAATAAACTCTTCAAAGATAACGCAACTGATACATTCGATAAAGCTAGAGATAATCAAACTTTATTAAATAAAGCAATTAAAGATATTAAAAAATTAAATGCAAAATATAAAGAATATTACGATGCTAAAAAGGCTGCAGATATCGAATATGCAAACTACGTTGATGCAGCTGAAGGTGAACTTGTTAGAAAAGCTGTTAAAGATGCTAAAGTTGAACTCTTAAAAGGTAACACTGTTGATATCGCTGCTTTAACTAATAGTTTTGAAAGTAAATATGAAGAATCATTAGTTAGTTTCAAACAAGAAACTATCAATTCATTCGAATTATATTATCAACACGGAAGAAATGTCTTAGCTAGCAAATATCAAGCTGCAACCTTAACCGAAGCTGAATATATCGAAAAAACCGAAAAACTTAGAGTATTAAAATTAGAATTCGAATCTAAATTAGGTAACAAAGTTGAAGGTGAATACGATTACACTGCTTCATTCAAGAACTATAAACAATGGCTCGCAGATTTCAAAGCTGTTGTTGATCCAGTTATTGCTTAATTATTAAATAATTAACAAATTAAAAGAGTTGAATCTAATTCAACTCTTTTTTTATGTTCTTATATTCTAATAAGGATTGGATATTGTATTATGTTTTTTGGATAAGGAACTTCTTTTAATAATAAAGAATAGTGTGCTATTGATATTATTAAATTTTAGATTTATTATATCTATATGTTAAAGTATCTATATAAAGGCTTGAACAGAAGCTATAAATTTTTATTTTTTGTTACTATGGTGACTATATTTTTAGTTTCAATACTAGATGTTGTTCAAGGTTTTTTATTCATGATTTTCATGAATACAGCCCTTGGGATAAATAATTATCCTTTATGGTTATTAATGGTAATAGGAGTTAGTTTTATTATTTTTTTCTACGTATTTTCATTTCTATCCAGTTATTTAGTATCTAGTTTATTAAAACGTATAAGAGGAGAGCTTGTTCACGATTCATTATCTAAATACTTAGAATTAGAAATATGTGATTTTTTAAAAAATGAAACTGAATCATCAATGACTAATTTTATTAATAATGAAATTGAAAATTTAGTAAGTAATTACTATAATTATTTTTTTCAACTATTTGGTGTTGCATGCTCCATTATATTAGGATTAATTTATCTATCATGTCTTAGTTTTTATTTTATTATTCCTATTTTATTTACAATTATTATCTTACTTTTAATCTTATTTTTGAGTAAAAATAAGATTAATTCTAATTATGAAACTCTATTTAAAAAAAATAGTTCTATTATTAAAATGATAAATAACATATCTAATTTCTTTCTTATTTCTAAAATGTTTTCGTATAAGAAATATCTTGTTAATCATATTGATAACGAATATCAAAATTACAACATTCAAAAAATGAAAACCAGCAGATTCGATTTATATCTAGCAAAAGCAAACGGTGTTCTTTCTTTAATATTATTTATTTTTCTATACACTATTGCTGTAGCGTTAGCGCTTAAAGGAAAGTTAAATGGCGGAGAAATTGTTTCAATTATTCAAGTATGTAGCACTGTAATTTCACCATTTTTCGTTATTTCATTTGTTTTTAAATCTATGAGTAATACAAAATCAACTAGAGATAAAATTAAAAAATTATTAAATTCTTCTAGAAATCATCAAGAAAATAAATTAATTAATATATCAAAAATTGAAGGTAAAAATATTTCATATTCTTATGTTAATAATACAAATATTATAGAAAATTTCTCTTTTGAATTTAAGAGTGGTGACTATGTAGGTATTATTGGAGAATCTGGATCAGGGAAATCTACTTTTTTAAAAATTATTTCTAAAATTATTGATACTTATAATGGAGAAATCATTATTAATAATAAAATAAATTTACGAGATTTAACAGATGAGGATTATTTTAATGATGTCAAATTATTAACACAAACACCTATTCTTTTAAATGACTCCATTAAGAATAATATTATTTTAAATGAAGCTTTTGATGAAGATAAATTTTATAATATTTTCAATAAATTAAAATTAAATCAATCATTCAAGGATATTGATTTTGAAATTGATACTGAAAAACAAAATTTTAGTTTAGGAGAAGCAAGAAGAATTTGTTTAGCTCGTGTTCTATATTCAAAACCAAAGTTTATTTTATTAGATGAACCTTTTGCTTCTTTAGATGAAAATAATAGATTGATTATTGAAAAAGTACTTTTAAACTTGGATGATGATACTTGTGTTGTAATAGCATCTCATATTTTTTCAGATAAGCTTTTTAACTCTCTTAATAAAAAATATTATTTAGATAATAAATAGAAAATATATTTATAAATTATTATTTTTATTATAAATTAGTAATCGATGAATTTGATCAGGTGAAAATTATAGGATATTTACTTTTAACGATTTTTATGTTATTTTATTAATAATTATGAATGTATATTTTCTATAAAGGAGTTTCTTAATATGAAAAATAAACATGTTCTAAAGATTCTTTCTCTATCATTTCTAACTGTTTCTTTATTATCATCTTGCAAAGGTAAACCTGGTATTCAAGGAAAACCAGGTGAAAAAGGTCCTGTTGGTCCAAAAGGTGAAGTAGGAACAAAAGGAGATAAAGGGAGTTCATATCTTCCTATCATTACATTAAATAATTCAGTTAGTAATGGAATTATAAAACAAGATAAATATTTTATTGAACCTGGAGAAAGTTTTAAATTATATTTTATACCTAATACAGGTTATCAACTTCTTTATAGTGTAAATATTAACGGAGAAGAAGTAATAAATGAAGATCCTACTTCTTTAGTTATGGAGTTTAACTCAAGTGATGAAGATAAAGGATATCAAATTCTTAACGCTTCATTTATTACATATGATGAATATAAATATAAATTAGTAAATAGTTTTTATGATAAACTATTTACTAAAGATAAAGGTTTAGCATCAATTAAATATAAATTAGATGAAGATAAGTTTTATATTGATGCAGAAGGTTATGGAGATTACGCTAATTCTGATATTGCTAATAAAACCATTAATCTTTATAAAAAATTAAATGAATTAGATTTATCTAGTGATTTAGATTTATCTTCCAAAGTGAAGGCTATAAAAGAAGTATTTGATAAAGAAAGCGATTCTATATATAAAGAATATTATGAATCTATTAATGAAGCTAAAGCTAAAGTAGAAAAATATATTAAAAATAGATTATATCCTTTAATTCCTGAAGGTAAAAATGTTATTGATCCATTAGAAGGAAACTATAGAAGTTTCATGACCAATAGCGAAAGAACTAAAAATTTAATTATTGCTAAATCCAAACTTAAAAAAATTGGAACTTTAGAAGAATTAAATAATTTCTTACAAATTAGTGAACGAGATTTTTCATCAATGGTTGGGAGTTTAAATCTTTTAGAGTACCATCGTATGAATATAATTAAGAATTTATTTAATATTGAAGAAAAAATCTTTAAAATTAACCCTGATTTAAAATGGCGTGCTAATAATGATAGTCTTTCTATGGATGATCCTGAAGAAGGAGTAACACCTGTAGAAGTAGAAGATAATAATAAAAAGAGTTTAAATAAATATACATCTTTTATGAAATCATTTACTAAACAAGGTATTAAATTTGATAATTTACCATATGATTATACGACCAATTTATTAAGAATGCTTTTTAATGAGACTGAAGTTAATACATTTTTAGATATTGAAAAAGATCTTAATTATTACTCTAATTTTGAAAAAGACTTAGTTAAAATGTATCAAAGTTTTATTAAAACACTACTTATTAAAGAAATTGATATCTTTAAAACTAGAATTGATGAATCTAATTCTTTTGAAAGTCAATATGCCAAAGAGAATTGCTTAGGACAAATTGAAACTGTTATAACAAAATGGTTCTTAGAAAACGCTACTGATTTAAATTCTACAACTCCTTTTGAATATTCCAAATATATTAACTTTACAAAAGATGGTTGGTATAAAGAAATAGAAAATTTATTAAAAGATAAATATTTATCTTTTTATAAAGAATTAATAGGTATTTTAAGATTAGAAGCTAAAGAAAAATTAGATAATAAATTAATTGATGTTTTAGGTTCTGACATTGTTTATAATGAATTATTATTAGATAAAGACAGTAAATTAAATACTGATAATACTTTAAAGAAATGTTGTAACGCTATTAACAAACATAAACAATTAGTAGAAGAAGTTATGAATCCAAATTCTACTAAATATAAAGATTTTAAAACTATTAAGAAAATTGATACTGGAGAAATTACCGGATGCAGAACAAACGCTATTAAAAAATATTATCTTAAAGAAGTTATTAAATTAAAAAATTATGATAATGAAGAATTTAGCTATATAAGTAATTATAATAGTTCTAAGAAAACTGTAACACTTACTCCTAATTATAAAAATAAATTAGTTAAAAATTCTTCTAATTATATTACTCTTTCATCCACAAAACATATTAAAGGAGATGAAAACTATTTTAAAGACGCTATTAGAAGAATGTATTCAGGTACTGTTAAAGGTGTTGGTCCTTTAATTTCTACTCAACCAACTTTAACTAAAATAAGAGATTATAATGTAGAATTACAAAATATTTATAATAATCTTGTTGAATTTAATAAAGATTATATTGATTATTGTAATGATATGAAAACTAAAGATGAATTATATGTTAATGCCTATTTAAATAATGAAAATAGCAATGAATTTAAATTAATTGATTCATTTAAAAAGAAATTATGTAATTTTGAAAAAGTAGATAATAAGGAAAGCTTAAAATCTATTAAAGATGAATATCAAAACACTTTAAATTATTTAGTTAAAGAAATGCCTATAATGCTTGAAGAAATTTATAAAGCTAAATTAAATGCAATTGCTACAGATCCAAATATTATTAATAAATTAATGGTATCAAGACAAGTTAAAGAAACTTATTTAGAATACTTTAACAAAGTTAATATTATTGAAGGAGTTGAAAAAGATTATTCTTCCACGGTTACTAATTACTTTAAGTGGTTAAATGATGCAAGTAACGCGATAAGCGCTGTATTATAAAATAGTCTTTAAAGAAGTTAGATTCTCTAACTTCTTTTTTTATCTTGAATATTATATAAAAATAACTAAATATTTGATAATTTATCCATTAAATATAAATATTTACTTAACAAAATCAAGATATTCAATCTTATAGATTAAATATGATATAAATTTAAAATTACCATAGATATTTAACCAGTATGATAATATAAATTACGTTTAAAATTAATAGTTTTATTATTAATTTTATCATTTTAACTAATTTAGAAAAATAATTTAAAATTTTTAAAAAAACACTTTATTTATCTAATTATATTTGCTATACTCTTAAACGTTGCTAATTTATTAGCTAAAAAATATTTATTATTTTACAAGAAAAATAAGAATGAAATTATGTGTTAAAATTATTAAAAAAATCTTGACACAATCTCTTGTAAAATGATAAAATATAAAAGCACGCGAAAGAGATGACGCGTTGCATGAGATCTTTGAAAACTATATAGATGTACAATAGAAAACGTCAATTTATTT
>JBQMZB010000007.1:0-29184 GCA_052171195.1 Caryophanales bacterium | reverse complement strand
AGAAAAAATATTAAATGCTTTTAAGTTTTTAAATGAGTTTGGAAAATAACAAACACCAAATTTTCATGAAAATTTTTAATTTTATTCTTGCTTTTGTTTTATTAATTTGTTATATTCTTTAAGTCGTTGATTTTTTTTATCAACGTTACATGATACACCAGGTATTGTGTATATAAATTAGTTATTAAAAGGAGAAATAAATGCCAACTATTAATCAATTAGTTAGACAAGGTAGAAAAACAGCTACCTACAAATCTAAGGCACCAGCACTCTTAAAGAGATTCAACTCTTTAAAGAAAAAAGAAACAACTCAATATAGTGCCCAAAAAAGAGGAGTTTGTACCCGTGTCGGTACAATGACTCCAAAAAAACCTAACTCAGCTTTAAGAAAATACGCTCGTGTTAAGTTAAGTAATGGTTATGAAGTTACTGCTTATATTGGTGGTGAAGGACATAACTTACAAGAACACTCCACTGTTATGATTCGTGGTGGAAGATGTAAAGACCTTCCAGGTGTTAGATATCACATTATCAGAGGAACCCTCGATTGCGCTGGTATCGAAGCTAGAAGACAAGGTCGTTCCTTATATGGAACTAAAAAACCAAAGGCGGAGGAATAGAATATGCCACGTAAAGGAAATGTAGCTAAAAGAGATGTTTTACCAGATCCAATATATAATTCAAAATTAGTTACTAGATTAATTAATAAAATTATGTATGATGGTAAAAAAGGTACAGCCCAAGATATTTTATACGGTGCTTTTGAATTAATCGAAAAGAAAACCCAAAAACCAGCCATGGATGTTTTTGCAACAGCAATTAATAACATTATGCCTGAAGTAGAATTAAAAGCTAAAAGAATTGGTGCAGCAAACTATCAAGTACCT
This sequence comes from Caryophanales bacterium, assembly GCA_052171195.1. Taxonomy (GTDB): domain Bacteria; phylum Bacillota_I; class Bacilli_A; order RFN20; family CAG-826; genus Onthovivens. Next base: position 28,297 of record JBQMZB010000007.1, on the reverse strand, counting down.
ACTGAAGTTTCACCAGAAAGAAAAGTTACTTTAGGACTCAGATGGTTAGTTAATTATTCAAGATTAAGAAAAGAAAAATCTATGAAAGAAAGATTAGCTAATGAAATAATTGATGCTGCTAATAATACCGGAGCTAGTGTTAAGAAAAGAGAAGATACCATTAAGATGGCTGAAGCAAATAAAGCTTACGCACATTATAAATGGTAAGGTAGAAGGATTTAGATATGGCTAAAAGAGAATACGACTTAGGACATACTAGAAACATTGGTATCATGGCCCACATTGATGCCGGTAAAACTACTACTACAGAAAGAATTTTATATTACACAGGTAAAATTCATAAAATCGGTGAAACTCACGAAGGTGCAGCAACCATGGACTTTATGAAACAAGAACAAGAAAGAGGTATCACAATTACTAGTGCTGCCACAACTTGTTTTTGGAAAGGTAACCGTATAAACATTATTGACACTCCTGGGCACGTCGACTTTACAGTTGAAGTTGAACGTTCATTAAGAGTTTTAGATGGTGCTGTTACTGTATTAGATGGAAAAAGTGGTGTTGAACCACAAACAGAAACTGTTTGGAGACAAGGTAGTAAATATCGTGTTCCAAGAATTGTTTTTGTTAATAAATTAGACGCAATTGGTGCTGACTTTGATATGTCTGTTGCATCACTTAAAGAAAAGTTAGGTGCAAATGCTAAAGCAGTACAATATCCAATTGGTATTTCATCAACTTTAAGTGGTGTTATCGACCTTATTAAAATGAAAGGTTATGATTATACTGGCTGTAAAGAACATGAAGATCCACATGAAATTGAAATACCAGAAGAATATTTAGAAAAATGTAAATCATTAAGAGCTGAACTTTTAGAAACATTAGCAGCTTTCGATGACGAATTTATGATGAAAATTCTTGATGGTGAAGAACCAAGTGTTGAAGAAATTAAAGCAGTTATTAGAAAAGCTGTTTTAGCTGAAAAATTCTATCCAGTTTTCTGCGGTAGTGCTTATAAAAACAAAGGTGTTCAATTATTATTAGATGGTGTTGTTGATTATCTTCCATCTCCAATTGAAATTCCTAACGCTAAAGGTATCGATGAAAAAACTGGTAAAGAATATAATTGTGTACCAGATGATGATGCACCATTAGTTAGCTTAGCTTTCAAAATTGCTACCGACCCTTTTGTTGGTAGATTAGCTTATGTTCGTGTATATAGCGGAACTTTAAAGAGCGGAACTTATGTCTATAACAGCAGTAAAGGTGGACAAGAAAGAATTGCACGTTTAGTTTTAATGCATGCTAACCATAGACAAGAAGTAGAAGAATTACACGCTGGTGATATCGGTTGTGTTATCGGTTTAAAAAATACTACAACCGGAGAAACTTTATGTGATCCTTCATTAGATGTTACTTTAGAAAAAATGGAATTCCCAGAACCAGTTATTGAAGAAGCAATCGAACCAAAAACTAAAGCTGACCAAGAAAAAATGGGTATTGCTTTAATGAAACTTTCAGAAGAAGACCCAACATTTAAAGTTCATACCGATCCTGATAGTGGTCAAACTATTATTGCAGGCGTTGGAGAATTACACCTTGATATTATTGTTGACCGTATGAGAAGAGAATTCAATGTTCAAGTTAACGTTGGTAAACCTCAAGTTGGTTATAGAGAAACAATCAGAAAATCTGCTGAATGTGAAGGTAAATATATTAAACAATCTGGTGGTCGTGGACAATATGGTCACGTCTGGCTTAGATTTGAACCAAACGAAGGCAAAGGATTCGAATTTGTTAATGGTGTTGTTGGTGGTAGTGTTCCAAAAGAATACATTAAACCAACTCAAGATGGTTTAATAGATTCAATGAATCGTGGTTTAATCGCAGGATTCCCAGTTATCGATGTTAAAGCTACATTATTTGATGGTAGTTCACACGATGTTGATAGTAGTGAATCTGCTTATAAAATTGCTGCATCTTTAGCTTTAAAACAAGCTGCTACAAAATGTGATCCAGTACTTTTAGAACCAATCATGAAAGTTGAAATAACTGTTCCAGAACAATATTACGGTGACGTTATTGGTGATGTTTCTAGAAGAAGAGGTAACATGGTTGGCGAATCGCAAAGAGGAAACGCTAAAGTTGTTGTTGCTGAAATTCCACTTGCTGAAATGTTTGGTTATGTTACTGATTTACGTTCTTTCACACAAGGTAGAGGAAGCTATAGTATGGAATTCTCTCACTTCGGTGAAACACCAAAATTCGTACAAGACGAAATTGTTAAGAAAAATGGCGCTCATAACGCTTAATATTCAATAAATTACACAAAAATTTAATAATTTGGATTTGTATTTCTTGAATAAAAAAGATATATATTATAAAATATTTACATGCTTATATGCATATATAAAGGAGAAAATTAAATATGGCAAAACAAAAATTTGACAGAAGTAAAGTTCATATGAATATTGGTACCATCGGACACGTTGACCATGGTAAAACAACTTTAACTGCTGCTATTACTCACGTTTTAAGTAAAAATGGATTAATTGATTCAGGAGAAATCAGAGATTATAACCAAATCGATGCTGCTCCAGAAGAAAAAGCTCGTGGTATTACAATTAATACTTCACACATCGAATATACCTCTAAAAAACGTCACTATGCACACGTTGACTGCCCAGGGCACGCTGACTATGTTAAAAACATGATTACCGGTGCTGCTCAAATGGATGCTGGTATCCTTGTTGTTGCTGCTACTGATGGTGTTATGCCACAAACCCGTGAACACATCTTACTTGCTAAACAAGTTGGTGTTCCATACATTGTTGTATTCTTAAATAAATGCGATATGGTCGATGACCCAGAACTCGTTGACTTAGTTGAAATGGACGTTCGTGATTTATTAAGCAAATACGGATTCCCAGGTGATGATACCCCAGTTTTAAGAGGTAGTGCTCTTAAAGCTTTAGAAGGTGATCCAAAATATGAACAAGCTGTCTTAGATTTAATGGATGCTGTTGATAGCTATGTTCCAGATCCAGAACGTGATAACGATAAACCATTCTTAATGCCAATCGAAGACGTTGAAACAATTACTGGCCGTGGAACCGTTGTTACTGGTCGTGTTGAAAGAGGAACTGTTAAACCAAACGATGAATGCGAAATCGTTGGTATCAGACAAACTCAAAAAACTGTCGTTACATCATTAGAAATGTTCAGAAAAACTCTTGATTTCGCTGAAGCTGGTGATAATATCGGTGCTCTTTTAAGAGGTGTCGATCGTAGCCAAGTTGAAAGAGGTCAAGTCTTAGCAAAACCAGGAAGTATTACACCACACTCAAAATTCACTTGTAGCGTTTACGTCTTAAAGAAAGAAGAAGGTGGACGTCATACTGCTTTCTTAAGCAACTATAGACCACAATTCTATTTCCATACAACTGATATTACTGGAACTATTACTTTACCAGCTGGTACTGAAATGGTTATGCCAGGTGATAACGTTACTTTCAACGTTGAACTTATTCACCCAGTTGCTGTTGAAAAAGGTACTAAATTCTCAATCCGTGAAGGTGGAAGAACTGTTGGTGCCGGTACTGTTACCGAAATTCTTAAATAGTTTACTAACTAATTAAATAATTAAAGAGTTCTATCAAGAACTCTTTTTTTATTCTTGTAAAATTATTTTTAAATAATGGTATAATTTAAAATATGAAAAAAATATTATGTCCTAATTGTAAAGAATTAATAGAAGTAAACAAAGAAAAAGTAAAAATTAATGGGATGATAGAATGCCCTAAGTGTAATCAATATTTTAATTATAATGATGCTTTTAAAAATAGTAATAAAATTTATCTTAATCATGTTAATAAAGCTTATAAACTTTTCTATTTTGAACATAATTACATAAAAGCAAAAGAAGAATATAAATCTTGTTTAGAATATGATCCAAATTATTTTCCTACTATTTGTGCTTATACTTTATCTGATTTTTACTCTAAAAAAACAAATGAAATTTCTTTTAAAGAATTTAAAGATACTATTAATAAATATGATATAGAGTTAGATAAAGAAAATAGTTTCACATTTTTAGGTTTTGTTTTTGAATCAATATATCTAATGGAACATTATCTTAGATCTGTTATAAAAAACTATGTTGAAAATGAAATATTTATAAGTAAAGATTTATTTGATTTATATTTAAAAAATGTAAATGAAATGAATGATTTATTAAATTTCTTTGAAGAAACTTTCCCATTATTAGATAAAGATGAATATCAAAATTACATTGAAGAAAATAAATTATTTGTTACAAATTTAAAAACAATGAAAGATGGGATTAAGACTAGATTAAATTCAGTATATAAAATAAATAATGTTGGAGATATTCAAATAGAGAATGGTAAAGTTAAAGAAATAATAAAAAAAGAATATAATTTAAATTTAAATAAGGAAATAGATTATAATTTATTAACTTTAAATCAAGATGTAAGTAAAATTACTTTTATCCTTATAGCTTTATATGTAATATTAGCAATTTTAATGGTTGTTTTCTTTATATTATATTTAACGCTTAAAAATAATATTTTCTTATATTTTATGTTCTTATATGTTTTATTAGCGCTTATTATCTATATTGTATCAAGGAAGAAAATAAAGGATATTACCAAGTAATATCCTTTTTAACAATTATAGAAATTATTTTTTACTAAATAATCTAGTAATTTTTTACTAGCTAAATACCTATGAGATATTTTATTTTTTTCATCTCCAGTTAATTCAGAAAAAGTTTTCTTATTATTTAAAGGTAGAAATATTGGGTCATAACCAAAAGGTGTCAATTTTCTTATCTTTACTATTGTTCCTTTAATTTCTCCTTCAAAAGAATAAATATTATTGTTAGTATCTTTAAAAACTATGTTAGATTTAAAAGATGCTGGCTTATTTAAATAGTTATCAATAACATAATTTAAACAATCTATTCGAGAAGGGAATTTAGACATAAATCTTTGAGAATATATACCAGGAAAGTTAGTATGATTTAACTCAATTCCGCCATCATCTGCAATAATAAATCCATGATAATATTTACTAACTTCGTTAATTTTAATTAAAGCATTTTCATAATAATTATTTCCATTTTCTTCAATATCTACATTTAAATTAATATCTTTTAAACATAAAAAATTAATAGGATAATTTTTAAAAATTTCACGATATTCTTCAACTTTAAATTGATTTGTTGTAGCAATTAAGATTTCCATATAATAAATTATATCAATATAAATTATTAATAACTATTATTAAAACAAAATTTATTAATCATGTTAAAATTAATATAATAAAATTAAGGAAAAAAGTATGGAAATTAATTTAACAAATTTTAATGCTTACGATTTATTTAACAAACATTGGGCATTAGTAACTTCAGGTAATATAAATAATTTTAATTCATGCACTGTTTCATGGGGTAGCATAGGCAATATATGGTGCAATGAAACTAATCGAAAGATTATCACAATTTATATTCATCCAGCTAGATTTACATCTGAATTTTTAAAAAAATATGATAGTTTTACTGTTAGTTTTTATGAAGAAAAATATAAAAAATCCCTAATCTATATGGGTACTCATTCAGGAAAAAATGAAGATAAAGTTTTAAATTCTAACTTAACACCTTTAGAAATTTTTAATAATATTACATATAAAGAAGCAAAAGTAACTTTTGTTTGCAAAAAACTTTATATGAATCAGTTTAATATTAATAATTTAAATGATGAAATTAAAGATTATTATAAAAAAAGCCCTAAGATTTTTCCAAATGTAACATCAAATCAATCTCATGATAACTGGGAACCTCATTATATGATAATAGGAGAAATTATTGATAATTATATTAAAAAACAACAACAACAACAATAATAATAATAATAACTTTTAGACCTTTATTAAATAACTAAAAAATTTGTTTTTATGACTTTATTTTATTAATTATGGTTTGAAATAAAAACATATATATTGCATAATATTTATATGAAATTGCCTATTAAAAATCAAATTTATCAAGCTATAAATGAACATAAATGGTTAGATATAACTTATATTAATAGTAAAAATGAAACAACTAACTTTTTTGTTGGAATTTATGATATTAATTTTGAGAAAGGCACTCTTTATTGTGAAATTTTTAATTATTTTAAAAGTTTAGATGTTATTGATAGAAAAGTAAATATCCATATTGATAAAATTAAATCTGCATCAGTTATTGAACAAAGTTTTTACTTAATACCAAAAAAATTACAAGATAAATTAGAAAATAGTAAAGATTTAGTAAAGTTTTTTGAATTAGTTAATTATGATAATAATATCTTAATGTATTTTACTGAATGTTTTAAATATGATACTGATCCTTATTTAAAAAATAAAATTGAAATAGATGGGATTGATTTACATACTTTAACAGAAAAAAATGAATATAAATTAGATGATAAACAATTTCATTTAATATTAGAAAATTTATTTATTAATAATTGGTATGGTGAAGAAAAAGTTAATCAAAATGTTAAACTTGCATTTAATAAATTATCCATTGATATCAATGGGAAACAATACGTAGTTGCATATAAACTTTTAACTCTAAATTTTAAAGATAGAACTCTTAAATTAAATCCAAAAACTTTAATCAATAAATCTTTTTTGATTACTGAAAAGAAAAAAGTAACTTTGAACTCATATCTTGATATGGATCCGGTAGTATTTTCTACATCATTTGATGAAAGAGAAAAAGAATACATCGAAATGTTTAAACAAAAAATGACAAATGGTGAATTAATTAACACAAAGCCATCCATTTTTGTTATAGAAAATTTTAGTAATAAAGGCATTATCAATACATTTGATTCAATTTTTGATATGGATAATTCTGAAAACAATAGATTAACATTCCCTTTAAAATCTTTCTTTGGAAGAAATAGAAGTAAGGGCACCCAAAGAGAAGATATAGATATCGTAATTTATGATAAAAACAAAACTAATATTGATCAATTGAGAGTTATCTATAATTCCATGATTAACCATGTAACCTTTGTTAAAGGTCCACCTGGTACAGGTAAAACTGAAACTATTTTTAATGTTGTCTTATCTGCTTACGCAAATAATAAAACTGTTTTGGTATGTTCTTATAATAATCATCCAGTAGACGATTTATATAACAAAATTCAAAACTCTTTAAAAGATAATAACTCATCTAATTTTAATGAAGATATAAAATTTCCTATGCTTAGATTAGGAAATATGCTTGAATTAAAATCTTCCATTATTTATATTAAAAGTCTATTAGAATATATTGAAAAGCATAATATAAATTTAAAAGACAATTTAACTGAAATAACTAAAAAAAGTTCTCTTTCAAATTTTCAAAAGGTAAAGAAAACTCTAAAGAGTTATGAAGAATATTATAATTTAATATCTGAAATTAATAATTATAAAAAAATACAAGAAATATGTGATATTGATTCAATTAATAAAGAAATTAAAAACAAAATTAATTTAACTGAAAATGAAATAATAAAATATGAAAAAATAAATTATGAAGATATTTTAAACAATGTTGTTTCAGCATCTGAAAATGCAAAATTCCAAAAATTTCTTTATTATTCATCTCTTTCTAGATTTAAAAAATTATTACAACCTACCTATAAAGAATTAAGAGAGATAGTTCTTTTAGAAAATATTGAAACAGCTGTTGATGAATTTAATAAATGGCTTAAAGATGATGTTAATTTAAAAAGACTTTTAGCAGTTTTTCCAATTATACTTTGCACAAACCTATCTTGCAGTAAATTAGGATCACCAAATCCTCATTTTGATCTTGCAATAATGGATGAAGCAGGACAATGTAATATTGCTTCTTCGTTAGTATCGATTGTAAGATGTAATGATTTAGTTTTAGTAGGAGATACTAACCAACTTCAGCCAATAACTGTTTTAGAAGAAAATATTAATATACATTTAATGAAAAAATATAATATTTCTGATGATTATAATTATACCACTAACTCAATTTTATCAACGATGATAAAAAAAGATCCAAATTCATTAAATATTCTATTAAGTTATCACTATCGTTGTCCTACAAAAATAATTAATTTTTCTAACCAACGATACTATAATAAAAAACTTAAATTCGACTTCAATAAGGAAGGAGAATTGAAATATATAAATGTTAAAAACTCTGATAGAGCTGAAGATAGAAATTCTTATCATGAAGAAGCTCTTGCGATAGTTAAAGTTATTAAGGAAAATAATTATAAAGATGTAGCAATTATTACTCCTTTCAATTCTCAAGCAGACTTAATCAATCAATATCTTGCTAAATATAATATTAAAGATGTAAAAGCAGACACTGTACATTCAGTACAAAGGTCTGAAAAATCAACGATAATTCTTTCAACTGCTTTATCACTTAAAACAGCAAAAAGAACTATGGAATGGGTAGAAAATAATAAAGAATTAATAAATGTTGCAATAACTAGAGCTAAACGTAATTTTATTTTTGTTGCTGATAAAGAAGCAATAGATTTATTAAATAAAGATAAAGATACCGATATCAAAGAATTATCAAACTATATATATGCGAATGGTAAATACGAAGTACAAAGTAGTATCAAAGTAATAAATAGTGATTTTTCTAATAACTCCAAAAATGAACGAATGTTCTTTTTTACAATAAAGCCATATTTTAACCGAAGAAATTCTAAATTTAAAATTGAACGTAATGTTCCAGTTAAAAAAGCAATTAAGGATGCATCAGAATACGATTTACAAATCATAGGCAAAAAAGAATTTGATTTAATTGTTCAAGTAAAAGATGATTATATCATTAATAGATATAGAACTATTATTGCTTTTGAAATAGACGGAGGAGAACATGTTGGGAGTAAGATAACTGTAAAATATGATAGAGAAAAAGAAGAAATTTCACGTAAATATGGAATAAAAATTATAAGGATATCTAATAACGATATTAAAGATTATGAAACTATTATTACTTTATTTGAAAATGTAGCAAATATTAGTAATTCCAACAACCAAATTTCTTTATTTGATAACTAATCAGTAATTTACTTTATATTATTTTATTACCATAATTGTTTATATTTTAATAAATGATAATCAACACATTGGATATTGTATATGCTGTTATAAATTTTACGAATCGTAATAAATGTAAATTAAAGTAAACTTATAAATTACTACTTGAAATATATCTTGAAATTTTATAAAATTATAAAGCATGCAGGTGTAGTTCAATGGTAGAATTCCAGCCTTCCAAGCTGGTTACGCGGGTCCGATTCCCGTCACCTGCTCCATTCTTGATATTTAGAGACTGATTACATTCAGTCTTTTTTATTATGGATTTTTATATAAATAAATATTTAAATTATATATTTATTTATAAATAATATTAATAAATCATTTAAATCTGTGATTTTATTTATAAGATTTATAAAAAATGGTAAAATATAAAAAAGGGGTGTTTTTGGAGGAGTATAATGTTTAATTTGAATGAATATGTCATGCATAATTTATATGGAGTTTTACAGATTATAGATATTGAAGAAATAGAAATATTTGGTAATGTTCAAAACTATTATGTATGTACCTCTGTTTTTAATAAATCTAAACAAAATGCGACTTTAAAAGTACCTGTTAATAAATGTGCTTCCTTATCTAAAATAATTAGTAGAGATGAAGCTGATAAAATTCTTGAAGATGCTAAAAATTTTTCTTGTGAATGGATTAAATTATCTAAAAAAAGAGTTAGTGATTTTCAACAAATTTTATTAGAGGGAGATTTTACAAAACTTTGCGCCCTAATGAAATTATTTCATGAAAAAGATTTTGAGGATCAATTAACTGCAAAAGATAAAGAGCTATTAGCCCAAGCAGAAAAAATAGTATATGGTCAATTTTCCATTGTATATGAAATAGAATATGACAAAGTTTTAGATTTTATCAAGCAAAGAGTAAATTTATAAATGGAAACTAAATATATAATTATAATAATAATTACTATACTTGTAATTTTTTTAACAATTTTATATTACGTATTAAGCGAAGTTTTATTTAAGGTAATTTTTGGTAATTTAAATTTAGATAAAATTAAAAAAAGATATCAAAAAAAGATGGATAAGTTAAATATTGAAAATATCAATAACCAAAAACTTAATTCTTTTATATGTAATCTAAAATTTAATACAATTTTTATTAAAAGTTTTGATAATTTAAATTTATGTGGTGAAGAATTGTTTAATAATGAGGGTAATCATGATTACGTTATATTTTTTCATGGATATAGAGGTCATCCTATCGAAGAATTTTCTTCAATGATTAACCATTTTCATGAACTTAATTTTAATGTTCTCGCAATTCATGAAAGAGCACATAATAAAAGTGAAGGTAAATACTTTACTATGGGTAAAAATGAAAGAAAAGATTTAATTTCTTGGTGTAATTATATAATCGAAAAAGATAAAGAAGCAAAAATTGTCTTATTTGGACGTTCTATGGGAGGACATACTGTTCTTTTAGCTAGCGATGAAATTTTATTTAAAAATCATATTAAATGTATTATATCTGATTGTGCATATTCTTCCCTAAAAAGTCAATTTATTCAATATATGGATAAAATTAAAATAAGATTTCCTGCTTTGCAATATAAATTATTTAATTTTTATCTTAAAACATATCGACATTTTTCTATGAAATCTGAAACAAAAAAACATTTATCCAATGCTTTATATCCTATCTGTTTAATACATGGTGATAAAGATGAGATTGTTAATTTTGAAGAATTGGAGAAAAATGCAAGTTATATTAAAAATATATATTTTGAAAAACATGTTTTTCAAAATGCAAGACACTGTAAAAGCGAAGAATCTAACCCTGAATTATATAAGCAAATTGTAGATAATTTTGTTTTTAAATTTGTTAATTAGTCTATTAAATCATCTATTAATAAATTAAATTTACTTATTAAAACTTCTGTGTTTATTTCTACCGAAGCATTAATTTTTCCTGCACTAATTAAAATAGATGAATAATTAAGACATGATTTATCAATTATTGTTAAATATTTATTTTTACTACCTATAAAACTACATCCTCCATGATAATATGAAGTTAATTTAAATAAATCTTTAATATTTACTAATTTAAGCTTCTTTTCATTTAATATTTTGCTTGCTTTTTTTAAATTTAAAATTTTATTTGAAGGAATAAGCATAAAATAATATTTATTTAAATTATTGATTGATTCAACTAGTAAAGTTTTAAATACAGTATCTGGATTTTTATTTATTTTATTTGCTATATTAATTGCATCAATAAAATTATCATCATTTAAATCATAATATTTATATTGAATCTTATTTTGTTCTAGAATTTTTATAACTTTAGTTTTTTTCATATTTATAATGTAATAAAAAAGCCTTCATAAGAAGGCATTTATTAGTTAGTTTTTGATGATTTATTGAGGGCTCTATAAGCTCTTGCGCTCATTCTAACTTTATAAGGTTTTCCATTGATCTCAATTTTATATGTTTGTAAATTTACATTCCATCTTCTACGAGTAGCAATTAAACTGTGTGATCTAGCGTTACCAGTTAATGGGCCTTTTCCAGTAATAGGACAAACTCTTGACATTTCTTTTACCTCCTTTAAATCAGCGTTATTTATATTAACATTTTAAAAACTTTAATGCAACAAGTTTTATTAAAATAAACGATAAAATCCTATTATTTTTTTTATATTAATATCAACCAATAATAAAAATATATAAGAATTAAAAAAAGAGAAAATTATTTTAAAAATATTATAATTTATAGTGCCTATTATGTTATAATTAAAAAGATTGTAGGATTTAAATTAATGAATTTATTTGATATCATTCCGAATAATTATTATTCAATATTTCAAGGTAAAAATAGAAAAATATACGCTGAAAGTTTATTGATTCTTTTTGAGTTACTTCAAGATGAAGAGTCTTTAATTAAAAAAGAAGATTATATCAAAGCTTTAAAAGATAAAGGAGCCAATTATCTAAGTGATTTAGATTATAGTGAGGAAGATTTATCTGATTTTGAAAGTGAAGATGGTATTCTTGCATCTTCATTATCTTCAAATGCTTCATTTATAGTTAAAAGATTAGAAGAAACTGGTTGGATAGATATCTCAATTGATCCAGAAAATTTTGATGAAACCATTATTTTACCTCAATATTCAATATGTAATTTAAAAGCAATTAATGACATTATTTCTGATGAAACATCTTCATATATTTCACTTGTTCATTCAACTTATAGCGAACTTAAATTAGAAGATGAAGAACAAGACGATTTAATGTATGTAAGTTTAGAAAAAAGCTATCAAAATACTAAGAAATTAAAAGTAGAATTAATAACTTTAATTCATTCAATTCGTATATTTCAAAATAAACTTGGAAAGATGTTTGAAACTAATAATGTTTTACATTCTTATTTTGATATTTATAAAAATAAAATTAGTGATAGATATTATCACCCTCTTAAAACTTTCGATAGTGTAGCTAAATATCGAAGACCAATTATTAAAATTTTAGATAAATGGTTATTAAATAAAGATATAAAAAATAAACTTATCACCCAAGCTGCTTTTTCTTCAAGATTTAATAATAAAGAAGAAATTGAAAAGGATGTAATAGCTAAAATAAATTATATAAGCGATACATATCAAACTATCAATTCTTTAATTTTGCAAATTGATAAAGAAAATAGTGTTTACACAAAATCTAGCGCTAACAAAATTATTTATTTAAATAATAGTGACCGTAGTATTAAAGGACATTTAGAAAATATTTTTAAATATTATGCAAAAAATATCTCATATCCAAGAAATTTAACAAAAATTTTGAGTTCAATGCAAGATACTGTTTTTTTCTATGAACAAGGATATATCGATTCAAACTCTGTTACTTTACCAATTCTTAGAAGAACCAGATATGATTCAGATCCATTAGAATTAGTAGATTTTTCCGATGCTAGTGAATTTATAATGAATAATTTCCTTGAAGAGACAAAAAATATTTACACAGATGAAAGAATATTTGAATTTATGGAAAATGCTTTTGGTTCTGACGATACTTTAAAAATCTTAGATATACCATTACCAAACTTTGATGCGTTCATATGCTTAATATTAGCCACAATTAAAAAAGATGATGTTGCATGCTTCTATACAGTAGAAATAGTTGATGATACAAAATTAGTTAATAATAATTATTTAGTACCGAATTTAATTTTCTACAAGAAAGGGAAATAAATATGTTTGAAGAAGAAATTACAAAAATACCTCATAGTGATCAAAAAGAATTTGCTAGTGTTGTCAACCACTTATTATTAAAAGGTTTTATAGTGCGTGACATTTTTGATAGCAAAGAGAAAATGATGTGTATAAACCCTAACTTTAGATTTATTGAAAGATATTTCCCTTTATTTGAAAGTTATTTAAAATACAGCGGATGGCGAGTAGAAAAAGATATTATTAATGGTGTTATTATTTTATCTAATGAGTATGAAAATAATAGAATTAAAATTGACCGTGAAACTAGTTTAATACTTTTTACTTTAAGACTTATTTTTGAAGAAGAAAAGAAAGAAGGTAGTCAAATAAATGAGGCTATTTATTTAACTACACCAGGTTTAATTAAATTTATGTATGAACATGGTATTTCTATGCCAGGAAAAAAATTAACTGCAAGACAAGTTTCAAGATCTATTAGATTTTTAGTTAATCATAATATATTAAATAAAGTTAGCGGAAGTTATGATGATGGAAGTGTTAGTTTTTATATTTTACCATCTATTATTTACGCTTTAGATAATGAAAAAATTGTTGCTATGAGTGAAGCAATTGATGAAATTAATGAAAAAAATAATCAAGATAATAACTCTCTTGATTTAGATTTAGGGGTTTAGTATATGAAATTACTTAAAAAAATTAGATTAATTAATTGGCATTATTTCTGGAACGAAACAATCGATGTTGAACCTATTGTTTTTTTAACTGGTGTTAATGGTAGTGGTAAATCAACTTTAATTGACGCTATTGAAGTTATTTTGTTAGGTGATACTAGCGGTAGATCTTTCAATAAAGCTGCTATGGATAAATCTAGTCGTACCTTAAGAGGCTATCTAAGAGGTGAGATTGGCGATGATTTAGATAACAATGGATTTAAATATTTAAGAAATGGAAGATTTACTTCTTATATTGTTTTAGAGTTTAACGATGATGTAAATAAATCTGACTTTTGTATGGGTATCGTTTTTGATTCATTTGAAGATGGTAGTGAAGAACATCATTTCTTTATTTTAGAAGATAAAATACCTTCAAATAATTTTGTAAGTAATAATATACCTTTAGATTATAAAGATTTAAGTAAATTCTTTTCAGAAAATTATAACCAAAAATTCAATTTCTTTGATTCGAATAAACAATATCAAACATTTTTAAAAAGAAAATTCGGTGGTTTAAAAGATAAATATTTTTCACTTCTTAAAAAATCTACCTCATTTTCTCCAATTACTGATATTACCTCATTTATCACTGAATACGTTTGTGACCCTCAACAAAATATTGAGTTATCACATCTTCAAGAAAATATTTTAAACTACAAAAGATTAGAGATTGAAGCCGAAAATATTTCAAAAAGAGTTGAAAGGTTAGAAGAAATTAAAAATTTACATAATATTTATACTTCACATCAAAAGAATTTGAAAATAAGTCAATATATTATTGAAAAATGTGAAATTTCACAAAATTATGATAAATTAAATACTTATAAAAATGAGTTATATAATGCAAAACAAAGAATTAATGAAATAGATTTATCTATTGCGGAATTCTCTGGTAATTTAGCAGAACTTGAGAAAAGAAGAATTAATCTTATTCAAGATAAAGCTAACAATGATACTTTAAGATTAACTGATGAATTAATAGAAGAAAAAAATAAGGCACAACAAAAAATTAATCAAATTTTAGCAAATAGTGAAGATATAAAAAATAACATTAATAGATATTGCAATCACTATTATGATGTTACCAAAAAATTAATTGACGAGTTAAATAATTTTAATACCGAATTTTTAGATGAAGATAAAGAAAGAGAATTAACTGAATTACTTGATAAAGCTAAATCTGTTAATACTTTAGTCATTAATTATAAAGTTGATGATTTAGAAAAGTTAAAATCAATTAATAAAGATGACTTAGAAAAATTTAAAGAAGAATTAAATAATTTTAAATCATTAATTGCTAATTTATCTGTTTCTATTTCAAGAACTATTCATAATTTTGAGAAAAAAATAACTTCCTTAAGAGAAGAAGAAAAAAATATCAAACAAGGAAGCAAGACTTATGATTCAAGATTAAAAGAAATTAAAGAAGAACTTGAAGAAAGATTATTTAATAAATTTAATAAACATATTCGTGTCGATTTTTACGCTGATTTAATCGATATTAATAATCTTGCATGGTCTAACGCAATAGAAGGATTTTTATATGGTCAAAAATTTAATTTATTTGTTGAACCAAAATATTTTTTAGATGCTTATAACATACTTAAAAATTTATTATTACAATATAAGTATTATCATACATCACTTGTTGACCAAGAAAGAATAATTGAAAAAAATTACTCTTGTGAACCTCATAGTCTTGCAGAAGAAATTTCTACAAAACACGAAGGTGCAAGAGCTTACACAAATTATTTAATAGGTAGGTTATACAAGGCTAACAATATTGAAGAAGCAAGAAATTCACAAAACGGTATAACAAAAGATTGTGATTTGTATCGTAGTTTCTCTCTTCAAAAAATTAATCCAAAATTATATCAACTTTCATTTATTGGTTCTACATTAGACCAAAGATTTTTAGAAGAAAAGAGTTATGAATTAAAAGATAATATAGCTAACTTAAATTTATATAAATCTTTAAAAGAAATTATCGCAGATGCAAACAATCTTGAAAATATTAACTCAAACGAAATTGCTGCTATCTTTAAAGTTATTGAAACAATGTCACAAATAAAAGGTTTAGAAAATTCAATTGCTTATTATGATGAACAATTAAAAGATCATGATACTACATTAATTTTAAGTATTGATAAGAGATTAAATGATGTAGAAATTGATATTAAAAATTTAAATTCTGATAAAGATAATTTAATTTTAGAAAAAGGTAATCTTATTAAAGAAATTGAAAATATTGAAAATGAAAAGATAGTTAATGTTAATCTTGTTATTAAAGAAAAAGAAAATAATTTAAACACTAACTACAGCTCATTTTTAATTGAAGATGAAGCTAATAAACTTTATCAAGAAGAGATTGAAAAAGGTCTTAAAATATTAGAAATCTTACAAGAGTATCAAATTAAATTAGCAAAATTACAATATTTAATCACAAATCTTAATAACCAAATTGTTAAATTAAGAAGAGATTATATTAATGATTATCATTTATCATATAATGCAAGTGATGAATCTAACAAAGAATTTGATCAAGAACTTATTGATTTTAAAGAAGTACAACTTCCTGCGTATACTTTAAAAATTAAAGACAGCTATGAAAAAGCAACTCAACAATTTAAAGATGACTTTATTTTCAAATTAAGAAACGCTATTGAAGAAGTCGAAGATCAAATCGAAAATCTTAATTTAGCTTTAGTTAAATCTCAATTTGGTAAAGATTTATATAAATTCACTGTAAAACCATCTCAAGTTTATCGTAGATATTATGATATGTTAAAAGATGATTTAATTTTAACAAGTGATCAAAATGATACTGAATTTATTGAAAAATATAAAGATGTTATGGAAGATTTATTTAAACAAATTGTCCAAATTAACTCAAGCGGTGATAAGACAAGTGAGTTAATGAGTAATATAGAAAAATTTACAGATTACAGAAATTACTTGGATTTTGATTTAATCGTATATAATATAGATAGTAAGACAGAACAAAGATTATCTAAAATGATTAAAAAGAAATCAGGGGGAGAAACTCAAACACCTTTCTACATTTCAGTTTTGGCATCTTTTGCTCAACTTTATCATGTTCACGAAGATGGAGAATTCTCGAACACATCAAGAATTATAATATTTGATGAAGCTTTCTCAAAGATGGATCGTTCAAGAATTAAAGAGGCTGTAAGATTATTAAGAAAATTTAATTTACAAGTAATTTTAAGTGCTCCAAGTGATAAAGTAGGAGATATTAGCGCTTTAGCAGACCAAACTCTTGTAACATTACATGATAAAAATAGTAGTTGTGTTAGAGAATACCAGCAAATTAAGTAAACTTTATTGTTCATAATATATTTCAAATAGGAGGATACTTATTATGGCTAAAAAGATTGTTGCGATGATTTTAGCAGGTGGTAAGGGCACTAGACTTCAAGCTCTTACTAAAAAAATTGCTAAACCAGCAGTTTATTTTGGGGGTAAGTACCGTATTATTGACTTTTGTTTATCCAATGTGTCAAATACTGGTATTAATAATGTTGGAGTTTTAACTCAATATGAATCAGTTATTTTGAATAACTATATTGGGGACGGAGAGAAATGGGGTTTTAATGGTGTTAACTCGACTTGTTTGCCTCTTCCTCCACGACAAACAGAAGAAGGATTAAACTGGTATGAAGGCACAGCCGATGCCATCTATCAAAATTTAGATTTTTTAGATAGCATTAATCCTGAGTATGTATTAATTCTATCTGGTGATCATATTTATAAAACTACTTATAATGAAATGTTAGAAGTCCATGAAAAAACAAAAGCCAGTTGTACTATTTCGGTTATAGAAGTTGCGTGGGAAGAAGCTT
This sequence comes from Caryophanales bacterium, assembly GCA_052171195.1. GTDB lineage: Bacteria > Bacillota_I > Bacilli_A > RFN20 > CAG-826 > Onthovivens. Next base: position 10,377 of record JBQMZB010000007.1, on the reverse strand, counting down.
CAAGATTTGGTATTTTAGAAGTTGATTCGCGTGACAAAATAGTTAAATTTGTAGAAAAACCTAAAGAACCTAAATCAAATTTAGCATCAATGGGTGTTTATATTTTTAATTACAAAGATTTAAAAAAAGAATTAATAGAAGATCATAAAAATTCAAAAAGTAGTCACGATTTTGGGAAAAATATTATTCCATCATTTTTAGAACAAAATAAAGATGTATATGCATATAGATTTAGAGGTTATTGGAGAGATGTTGGGACACTTGAGAGTTTGCATTTAGCTAGCATGGAACTTCTTCCATCCAAAAGAACAAATGAAACAATAGACTTTGATATTTTTCCAACTGTTTATAGCGAAGATACTTATTCAATTCCTCAATTTATTGCTAGTCAAGGCAAAATCGTTGACAGTTTAGTAAATCAAGGAGCAAAAGTCTTCGGAGATGTCTATCAATGTGTAATTAGTAATGAAGTCATAATTGAAAAAAATACTGTCGTTAAAAATAGTGTTTTGATGCCTGGAGTTGTTATTAAAGAGGGAAGTTATGTTAATAACGCAATTATTTCACCATACACCGTTATTAAAAAAGATTCCTCTATTAACAAAGATAGTGACAAAGTTATATTAATTGATTTAGAAAGGAGTCTTCAAGAATGAATAATGTAATTGCGTTAATAAATTTACATAATACAACCGAGCTTGGCGAATTAACTAAAAATCGACCAATTGCTTCAACAACATTTTTAGGTAGATACGCTTTTGTAGATTTTATTTTGTCTAATCTTACAAATAGTGGAATAGATCAATTTGGCATTTTAATTAAAGATCATTCAAGATCAATAATTAAACATTTAGGAGGCTCAAATACCTTCCTTCATAATACAAAAACTGGATTCTTATCATTTTTCTTAAATGAAAAAGGATTAACAAACCAAACATTTAACACAGATATAAATAATATATTACAAAATGATTGGTTTATGTATGATACTAATGTTAAATACATTATTGTATGTCCATGTCAATATTTACTTAACCTAGATTATAGTGAATTTATTCAGGAACACATCAAATCAAATAGACAAGTCTCAATGCTTGTTAGTGATATAAAAAATGCAGATGATGAGCAATATTTAAATGCAAGCAAAGTTGTTGTAGATGCTTTGGGTGATGTCCAAAAATTTGAAACAAATCATGGTAAAACAAAGGAAGCTACAATTAATCTTGAAACATATGTATTTAATATTGATTTCTTTAGGGAAGTATTAAATAAAGCACCTAAAATTAGCGAAATGTTCCAAATTAATGATTTATTAGAATATCTAGGTGGTTATATTGAAAAGATTAACGCTGTTAGATATAAAGGATTTGTTAGAAGAATTGCTTCTTTAAATTCTTATTATAAAATCTCTATGGAATTTTTAAAAAACTCTACAAAAACATTAGATACATTATTTAGAGAAGATTGGCCTATTTTTACTTTAACACATAACTCAAGACCTGTTTTATATGGAGAAAATGCGAAAGTTTCAAGTAGTCTAATTGCAAACGGTTGTAAAATTAATGGTACGGTTAAAAACTCTATTCTTTCAAGAAATGTTATTATAGAAGAAGGTGCTGTTGTGGAAGACTGTATTATTTTTACTGATACAAAAGTATCAAAAGGTATTCATTTAAAGAATTGTGTTATAGATAAACACTGCCGCTTTAAAGTTAAAGATAAAATAGAAGGTGATAAAAACGCACCAATTTATATTCCTCAAGGAGCACAAATATAATGAATATTTTAATGGTATCAAGTGAAGCTAACCCATTTTATAAAACTGGTGGATTAGCGGATGTAGTCTATTCATTAAGTAAGGAATATGTCAATTTAAAACATAATGTTTCAATCATACTTCCTTATTATAAAAATATTAATCATGAAGATTTTAAATCAATCACTAAATTTTCGCATATTAATTTAAAGTTTAATAAACATAATTATAAAACTAATATCTATCTTTTAAAGAAAGAAGATATCAATTATTTCTTTATTGAAAATGATGACTATTTTAATAGAGAAAATTTATATGGTTATTTTGATGATGGAGAAAGATTTGCCTTTTTTTCTGTAGCTGTCTGTAATTTTATTAAATCATTAGCGTTTAATTTTGACATAGTACATGTACACGATTGGCAATCTTCAATTATTCCGTGTTTAATTGTAAATAGATTTAATAATTTTAAACAATTTAAAAATATTAAAACTGTATTAACAATTCATAATCCATTATTTAAAGGTTATTTTGATGTTTCTAGTTTAGAGAATTTCTATAATTTACCTTATTATCTTTTTGAAAATGGTTCAATTAGACTAGACAATCAAGTTTCCACTTTAAAAGCTGGTATTTTTTATGCGAACAAAATTACAACAGTTTCACCAACCCATGCTTTTGAGTTAACAACACCAGAAGGTGGGAAAGGTTTAGACTATGATTTAACTTTAAGACAATTAGATTTTAAAGGTATTTTAAATGGAATTGATTTAAATGAATTTAATCCTAGTAAAGATGAATACATTTATAAGAAATATAATAAAAATATATTTATTGAAGAAAAAGAATATAATAAGAAATTGTTTTTAGATGAATTAAATTTAGAACAAAATAAACCAACTTACGCGGTTGTAAGTAGACTTACAAGTCAAAAAGGATTAGATCTATTAATCAAAATGGCTGATTTTATCTTATATTGTGGAGGGAATTTTATTCTTCTTGGTAACGGAGAAAAAGATGCTGAACAAGCATTCTTAAATCTTAGAAATAAATATCCAAAAAATTGTTATACATATCTAGGATATAGCAATCGAGTTGCACATAAAATTTATTCAGGGAGTGATTTTTTATTAATGCCTTCTGCTTTCGAACCTTGCGGATTATCTCAAATGATTGCTCAAGAATATGGTTGTCTTCCAATTGTTAGAAGTACTGGAGGATTAAATGATACAGTTTTAGGATATGATAAAAAATTAAAAAATGAAGAAATTGCAAATGGTTTCAGCTTTAAAAATTATGATTTAATTGAAGCTTTAGGAACTGTTAGTGCTTCTTTAGTTGTTTATGATAAAAAAGAATTATTAAATAAGTTAAAAAATAACGCTATTAAACTAGATCATAGTTGGCAGAATAGTGTTAAAGAATATATAAGTATTTATGAAGAACTTATAAAAAATAATTAGTTTTTTATTCAATTTATTAAAATTTACAACTTTATAAATTAATAATGTTAAGTAGTTTTTTAAAGATTATATTAAATTATTAATGAGGTAAAAAATGAATAATCAAGAATTATTCTCTTTTATAAAAAAGATTATATCTATTCCTAGTGAATATTATCATGAAGACGATTTGATTAATTTTTGTAATCTTTTTTTAAAAAGCAAGAATTTAGAACCAAAAATTTATAAGTATAAAGAAGAATTAATCACACATTATGAAGGTAAAAACCTTGTTTTAGAAATAGATAGTAAGAAGAAAGGTCCAACTATTCTTTTAAATGGACATTTAGATACTGTAAATATTTCTAATGGTTGGGATACAAATCCTTTTGTTCCTACTTTAATTGATAATAAATTATATGGTCTAGGCAGTTGTGATATGAAAAGTGGTAGCGCAATTTTGATTGCTATTGCTATTTATTTTAATGAACATAAAGAACTTTGGAGAGGAAAAATTATATTGACTTTAGTTAGTGATGAAGAAGGACCTTATGGTTTAGGAACTCACTACTTATTAAAGGAAAATATATTACCTACAGTAGATGTAGTTCTTTCCTTAGAACCTAGTGCAGCTTTTTCTTTCAAAGACTATCCTGTCTTATGTTTAGGAGCTAGAGGCGCTTTAGTCTATAAAATAGATTTTTATGGTAAAAGCGCCCACGCTTCTAACCCTGAATTAGGAATTAATGCATTATTTGAAGCAAGTAAATTTATTTTAGAATCTAAAAATATTAAATTTAAAAAACATAAATATTTAGGTAAAGGATCATTTTCTATTTTAAAATGTGAAGCTGATGGGGGTGCATGTAATGTAATTGAAAAATGCACTTTAACAATCCATCGACATATTGTTGAAGGTGAAGATTTCGATTTTATAAAAAAAGAAGCAGAAGAAATTATTAAAAAAGCGAAAATTAGTATTCCTTATAAAATTTATCTAAGAGAAGCACCAGATAAAGAATCTTCTTTTTATAAACCGTATTATATTAATAAAAATAACTTGTTTGTTAAAAAGTTTATTGAGACAATAAAGATAGAAAATAATAATGAATGTAAATTAGATTATTTTAAAAGCGTGGGAGATTTTAATTATTTTGCAACTAGATTGAAAAATAAAAATGGTCAATCTCCGATAGTATTTATATATGGAGTAGATGGAGGTAATTACCATTCTCCAAATGAATATGTAGAAATTGACACTATTTATAAAACAAAAGATACAATTATTAAATATTTATTAACAATATTGAAAGGATAAATTATGAACGCATGGAAAGATATTGATAAAAAAAGAATAACACCTTCTAAATTCTTAAGTGTTATCGAAATTTCAAAAGGTAGTAAAAATAAGTATGAATTAGATAAAGAATCGGGTATGCTTATATTGGATCGTGTTTTATATACATCAACTCACTATCCACATAACTATGGATTTATTCCATGTACTTTAGCAGGAGATAATGATCCTTTAGATGTTTTAGTTATGTGTCAAGAACCAATAGTTCCTTTAACTTTGGTTAGATGTTTTCCAATTGGAGTTGTGGAGATGAGTGATCAAGGCTTGCCTGATGAAAAAATTATCTCAGTATGTTATGATGATCCTGATTTAAATTGCTACACTGATATATCAGACTTACCAGTGCACGTTTTAAATGAAATTTGTCATTTCTTCAAAGTTTATAAACAACTTGAAGGAAAATCTACTTCTATCACAAATATTTTTGGAAGAAAAGAAGCTGAAAAAATTATTCAAGAATGTATGGATAGATATAATGAAACTATTGAGAAATAAATTAGGTGTTTTATGGGTGCTTTATTAAATTTTGCTAGTGTAATAGTAGGAGGTTTAATTGGTTTAATTTTAAAGAAAAAAATTAAAGAAAATTTAACCGAAATGCTTATTACAGTAATGGCTTTGTCGTTAATTTTTGTTGCGATAACTGGAATTATCCCTACAATGATAAAAATCAATAACAATAAATTAGAAGCAGTAGGCGTTCTTTGTCTTATTCTTTCTGTATTTATTGGTTCATTAATTGGTTATGCATTAAAGATTAATGATAATCTAGATCGTTTTGGTGGCTGGATAGAAAAGAAAATGAATCTAGCAAATTTTTCAACTGGATTTATCACTGCTACATTATTTTTTTGTGTTGGAGCAATGGGTATTCTTGCATCAATTCAAGAAGGTGTGGAACATAAATATGATATATTCTTTTGTAAAGCTATTATTGACTTTGTAACTTCAATGGCATTTACTGCATCACTCGGTTATGGCGTTATTTTTTCATCAATTCCTATCCTTTTATATGAAGGTGGATTAACATTAGCAGCTAAAAATATGCAATCAATACTTCAAACTCCGTTAGGTAATGATATATTAAGCGGCGTATGTATGGTTGGTTATTTAATTATTTTTGCGATAGCTTTAAATATGATGAAGATTAAAAAAATTAAATGTGGAGATTTATTACCCGCTATGTTTGTTCCAATCCTTTATTATATAGTTGTATACTTTATTAAAAGTAAAATTGGATAAATATAATAAAAATTATGACAAAGTTTATTGCTTTGTCTTTTTTTATTAAGAACCAAAAGTTGAATTATAGTTCTAGAAGTTATATTATTTTTATAAAGGTGGTAAATACTATGAAAAAATTTATCCAATCAATTGCATCTTTATTTATAATAATATCTTCATTTTCATGTACTAATATTTTCAACATCAAAAATAATATCAAATGGTATTATAATGAAGATTATCATTATCATTTTATAGAAAATAATGGGCGAAACGAAATTCGCAATATAGAAATTCATCATTTTAATGATTGGATTGTAGATAAAATACCAACAGTAGAAACAGATGGTATAAAATATAGAGAATGTAGTGTTTGTCATTATTTAAATATTGAAAAGATTTCAAAAATAAGTATTGATAATGTTGATAAAATGATAGTTCCTACTAATAAATATAGTTTTGATGATTATGATATTTTTAAGGATTATATTAAAAATACATATAATAAATATAATGATAATATATTTTATATATTTAAACCAAATATATATGATAAAAGAATTATTAACCCTAATTATTCAATTCATTTTACAGAAGATAAAAATAATGTTTTATTAGATCCTTTAATTAAAGAAAGTTTTATAATAGACGATTTTTATATAGGAACTTTAATTGAAGAAAATGGTCTGGTTAAAAAATATCAATATTCTTTTGAATGTTTATTTTATCCATTTAAAGACAAAGATATAAACGAATCTGAAGTATTTAAAAATATTGATATTGTTTATATTAATCCAAATAAAATTCAAGTTAAATATAAAGATTTATTTATTATTAATGTAGGTTTACCTGATCTAAATAATATAAGTGATGTAATCGGTTTTATAAAATTCTCTATTAGTGAGAGTGTATGGAGTTATTAATTAAAATGAGTATATTAAATAAATTTATAATATTAATTCAAAAGTTTATAATAATTAATGGGTTATCAATATCAGTATCAATTTTTAACAATAATGATGATGTTTTTTTTCTAAACCCAGGTGAAACTTGTATTCATTCAAGAAATTATAACCAAAAAAATATTCAAAGAAATAAAGACAGTTATCATAATTTTCTAACATCTTATTATGATAATCTTAAAACAAATTTTGGCTGTAATTATAAAGGATCATGTGGTTATGTGGCTATAGGGATGCTTCTTTCATATTATGATACGTATCTTAATGACAATATAATACCTGAAAAGTATGATGCTATATCAAATGGATATGAAAGCGACATGACAAAGAGAAGTAATTCACCTGGTATTATGAAGGATGTAATTATTAAACCTGGTGTTCAAAATTACGCAACTAATTTAAGTCCAGATAATTATTATAAAGAGATTGAAAAAATAACCGAAATATCACTACATGCAAAATTGATTAAGTTAGGTTATGAAAGAGGTTATTATAAAAGTGAAAACTTTAAATTTCCTTGCTGAACATTTTTTAATGAAAGATTAGTGATAATAAGTGATTATTTTGCAAAATGTACAAATTATAAAAAAGATATTCATTATAGTCTTGATTTTTGTAGGAAATATATTTTTGATAACAATTAAAAAGTTAGAAAATTTGCTATAAATCAAATAATAAATGGGAAACCTGTTCTTTTGTCATATAGTTATGATGATGAATCTCATGCTTGTATTGCTTATGATTATGATTCCAAAACGGATAAGCTATATATTCATAAAGGTTGGCATAATTATCCTACAAATGTAACATTAGATAATATAATAAACATTCAATATAAGTCTGCTTTAACTATTAATTTTAATATTCAACACAGTCATTCAAATAATTACGCTGTTACATCATTCATTAATAATAATCCTGTAATCAACACGTATTGTTATCATGATTGATCAATTTATACTCAAAATAGTTATATCACTCACAACTCATACTATGAATACTTTGAACAATTTTCTCAAAGTAAACATAAATCATTTTGTAAGTGTGGAGAATATATTTTATCACCGCATGCGATAAAGGCTGGTAGTACTTATATTGTTGATGGCCATACATTTGCTAAATGCATCGATTGTAATGAAGAAGTTAATTTAGATAATAATATTGTCTTTATTAAATCATCTAATGCTATAAAAAGAAGTAAAAATGGAAGTTATATTCTATCAAATGGCATGTTTGTAATTGTAGATGAAGATATTAACGAATATATTAATGGAACGCTAAAATTTTATTAATATTAGTTTATGGAGGTCAGAATGAAAAAGTTATATAAAGTATTAACATTATTTTTCTTGATAATATCAACTAGTTCTTGCGCAAATTCTAATAAAAATAATAATTGGTTTAAAGACGATGAATATCATTGGCATAGTGAAACAGTATGGGAAATGAATTATAGTAGTAGAATTATTAAAATCAAAGATAAAAACGCTCATGATTATACAGATTGGACTGTTAACACTATTCCAACAGTGGAAAATGAAGGCTCAAGATATAGAAAATGTAAAGTGTGTAATCATTTACAACTAGAATTATTACCTAAACTTATAGATAATAATGTAAACGAATATAACCTCTATAAGCACTGTTATAATTTTTTTGATATAAATGAATTTGAAAGTTTTTTATGTAATAAATTTTCAAAATATAATAAAGAATCTTGTTATTTAATACATCCTATAAAAGTATTCCCTTATATAACAAGACCATTATATGAATTGTATTATAATGAGATTATTGATCAAAAATATATTGATATATGTTTTAAAGAAAGTTTTCATATTTCAGATTCAAAAATTAGAATAATTGATCCCGAGATGCCAGAAATGGAAGGTAATTATCCGTTAATGTTTTTTAATTGTAGTTTTTACCCATTTAATGATAAAAATATTAATTTGAATAATATTGAAATTGTCAATATTTCTAAGTATTGCATTAAACTAACTTGCGATAATTTTTTTAAAATATATGTTCGTATGGATTATCCGTTTATGCTTTATGAAAAAAACATTAAATATGCAATAGAGTATATTAAAACTAATTTATATAAATTTAATTAATCAATTGTTTAATATATAGTTATCATTAATCTGTAATATAAAGTATATAAAGCAGTTATTATAATTTTTATATATTTCTATTCGATTCTTTTGATTCATAAATCTTATAATTAATATTTATTAACAATTCTTAATTATAAAGTTAGTTATCAAACATCCATGTATGTTAAAGTATTTTAACTTTATAATCTTTATTACTTTTATAGTATTTTTTTTAAATTTAATACTATTCAACTATAAATTATTTATAAGAGTTAAATAATTCAAATAAATTCATATAAAATTATCCAATCGCTATAAGAAGTTGATTTAGAAAAAAGTCTAAAATGGTATAATATGATAAGAATTTAGATAAAGTTTAAATCTATAAAGGAAATTGAAATGAATAATTATTTGGAAGAAACTAAAATGTTAGATTTTTCAAATCCGTACATCCAAAACCTGATTGAAACGAAGTGTTGGAAAAAATTAAGCAAATTTGATTGTCTTAAAGCTATTTATAATTTTGTTAGAGATGAAATAATGTTTGGATATAATGTTGATGATAATATTCCTGCTTCAAAAGTTCTTAGAGATGGATATGGCCAATGTAATACAAAAGGAACCCTTTTTATGGCATTGCTTCGTGCCTGTGCAATTCCTTGCCGAATTCATGGATTTACAATAGATAAAAAACTACAAAAAGGAGCAATGAGTGGTGTTGTTTATAAAAATGCTCCAAAGAATATACTTCATAGCTGGGTAGAAGTATATTTTGAAAATAAATGGTATGAGTTGGAGGCTTTTATATTAGATCGAAAATATTTGTCTAAATTGCAGAAGAAATTTGCAAATTGTACTGGATCTTTTTGTGGATATGGCGTTGCAGTTAAGAACCTGCAACATCCAATAATTGATTTTGATAGGAATAACACATATATACAAAGCGAAGGAATAACTAATGATTTAGGAGTATTTAATTCTCCTGATGAATTTATAAAAAATCATCATCAAGAATTATCAGGAATCAAGGCTTTTGCGTATAGAAATTTAGGAAGACATTTAATGAATCGTAATGTAAATAAGATAAGAAATTCATAAAAACCAGTTTTTCACTTTAAAATTTAACATGATTAACACATGGACAGTAAATAAAATCGATTTACTGTTTTTTTAGAAAAAAGAAGTGATTCTATCAAAGAAGAAAAAATAAATAAAAACAATATTAATAGATGGTTAGTTATGAATATCAGAGAGATAAAATATATCCAAATCTACATTTTAAACGTTCAATAGAATAAACATAAAAAGATAAATATTAAAATCAATCTAAGAATACTTTATGTATTAAACAAATCTTCATAAAATTATAGTAATGACAATATCATCAGATGATTTTTTAAATAGTTATTTAAACTTATGACGATGAATAAAAATAAATTCATTAAACTCAATACAAATATATTAATCAAATTTTTAAAAACATTCGTTAGATGACAAAGTTATTTGAACAATTTGAATAAAAAATATTTAACATTGA
>JBQMZB010000006.1:0-36250 GCA_052171195.1 Caryophanales bacterium | reverse complement strand
TAAAGAAAAAATATTAAATGCTTTTAAGTTTTTAAATGAGTTTGGAAAATAACAATATCTAATTTTTTGCTCATATTTTTTTAAATATATTGAAAATCGTATGATTTTATTATATTTTAAATATGAGGTTATTTTATGAAGAAAAAAATCAAAACAAATAAAGCAAAATTTTTATTGCTATTTTTAAGTGTAGCAGGACTTACTTCTTTTAAAGTCCCTAATAATTTAAATTTACAAAATAAAAAAGATAACAAATCGGATTTACCTACTGTCATTGATTGTAAAGATAATGATCAAAGTGAAATAAGAAATTATTATTCTTATTTAAATACTTTACCTGAAGATCAAAGAAAAGGTGAAAATTTATTAAAACATCTTAAACATATCATTAAAAATAATCCATCTAATCCATCAAAAAAACAAAAATTTTATAATTATCAAAAAGAAATTAATAAAATTTATTGTGTAACAGATAGAAACTGGGCTTTCTCACCAAAAGAAGAATTTTCAAGTTATGATTCAACCAATGATAAAATTATGAATTTCGATGGTTATCCAACTGATAAAAATGAATTCGAAGATGGTAAGGAACCTTATATTTATACATACTATCGTGATGATAATATTAATAAGACAACAGCTAAAAAATATAACTGGACCAAGGATATCGGTAATAAGAAACCACGTAAGTTATTTGATAAAGAACACTTATGGTCACAATCTATAGGATTTAAGGGACCTAAAACTGGTGCAGGAACTGATTTACACCATTTAGTAGCTGCAGATTCAAGTGTTAACAGTAATAATCATAGTAATAACTGTTTTGCTAATGTAGAAACAATGTCTGATAAAGCTAAACAAACATTAATAAAACATGACGGTGGTGAAAACGCAATTTTAAATAATAAATCTGGTACAACTAGTAAATCTGGAAAAAAAGTATTATTTGAACCTAGAAATCAAGATAAAGGCGATGTAGCTAGAGCATTATTTTATATGGCAGCTAGATATAACTTTGTAAATGATGATGCAAGTAACGCTACTATTTTCGAACCTGATTTAAAATTATCAAATGTTTTTGAAGGAACAAAGAAAAATTGTAATGGTTCTAACGGTGCAGCAGAATATGGTTATCTTAAAGATTTACTTGAATGGCACAAAAACGATCCTGTTAAACAAGATGATTTAGAAAGCAAACATGAAATTCATCGTAATAATCTTATCTTTAATAATTTCCAATTCTCAAGAAATCCATTTATCGATTTCCCACAATGGGTAGATTCAATTTGGGGAGATAAATTAAAACCAGCAAATCCTGAAACCGATTTACTTTATGGAACTTTTGAAAACGGTGGTATAGTTAAAAAATTAACAAATATCACATGCTCAGGAGATCCTGATAAAAAAGATTATTTTACTGGTCAAAATTTTGAACCAACTGGATTAAAAGTTAACGCTAATTATGATAATGGTGAAACTGAAGAAATTGATTTAACCTTATGCACCTATTCTCCAACACCATTAACAAAGGGTACAACTAAAGTTACAATTACTTATAAAGGCAAAACATGTGAGTATAATGGAATTACTGTAATTGATAATCCAACACCTGCTTCCATTACAAATATAACTGTTTCTGGAGATTGTAAAAAAGACTATAAAGTAGGTGAAAATTTCAATCCGCACGGATTGACTATTACTGCTCATTATTCAGATGGTACTTCTAAAACAGTTAATCATAGTGATTTAGTAATTGAACCAACTCCATTAACTTTAGCAACAACACAAGTTACTATTAAATACCAAGATAAAACTTGCACAATAAATGGTATTACTGTTACAAATGTTGATAAGGTTGTTACAAAAATTCAATTACAATACACCAATCCTGTAAAAAGAGATTATTTTGAAGGTGATAAATTTGATAGAACTACAATTAATTACGTATCTGTAGTTTATGATGATGGTACAAAAGGTAAACTTGATTTAAAAAATGAAGCTTTATTTAAAATAGAACCTGAAATTTTAACTTTAGGTACTAAAAAAATTACTGTTAAATATATACCTAACCCTTCTGTTAAAACAACTTTCAAAGTAAATGTATCTAAAAAAGATAAAATATTATCACATATTGAACTTAATGGTACTTTAAATAAAAAAGATTACTTTGAAAATGAAGAATTCGATCCATCAGGACTTACAATAAAAGCATTCTATGAAGGTGAAACTGATGGAGAAATTATAAATCATAATGAATTAACATTTACACCAAACAAACTAACATTAGGTACTACATGTGTTGATATTAAATATAAAGATAAAACATGTAAATGTAATGGAATTAATGTAATTAAAAATGATTTAATTAATTTAGAAGTCACTGGAGATGCTAATAAAAAGTCTTATTTAGATGGAGAAACATTTAATCCAGATGGATTAACTATAAAAGCTGTATATAAAAATGGCGATAAAGTAAATTTAGCCTATGATGAATTAGAATTTAACCCATTAAATCTTAAATTAGGTGACACTAAAGTTGAAATTAAATATAAAAATTTAACTTATACATATAATAATATCGTAGTTAAAAACTTTGATTTCAATGAAGGTAAAGATATTAAAGTAACTGAATTTAAAATTGAAGGAGAATTAAAACAAAAAGAATATGAAGAAGGAGAAAAATTCAATCCAGAAGGATTAATTGCTTCTATTCGTTATAGCGATGGAAACTTTACTACAATTCCGTTAAACATCTGTACATTCGATCCATTTAGATTTAAATTAGGAGATAAAAAAGTAACAATTTCTTATCAAGAATATGAAGTAACAATTGAAGGAATTAAAGTTAGAAAAGCTACTCCAAAACTAGAAAAATTAACTATTGAAGGTGATTTAAAACAAAAAGAATATGTTGAAGGTGATGTTTTCAATCCAGAAGGTTTAATAATTAAGGCACATTACTCTAACAATGAAGTAATTGAACTTAACCTTAACGATGTTGAATATTCTACTTCTCCATTATTAACTTCTACTACTTCAATTACATTTAAATATAAAGGCAAAGAAGTTACTTATAAGGGTTTAAAAGTTAAAGAAAAAGTTAAAGAAGATAATAATGAAGAAAATCCAAGTAACCCAGAACTTCCAAATAAAGAAGAAAATAAGAAAGATAATAAAATAGTTGTCTATTCTACTGTTGCTGGAATTGCTATAGGTTTACCATTAATATCTGTAGGAATTTATTATTCAATTAAAAAATTTAAAACAAAATAATACTTATAATTAAACTCTATGTTATATAAACATAGAGTTTTTTATATTATTTAATATTAAATTTAATAATTTTAATTTAGTTTCAAAGTTAAATAATGTAATAAGATTGATCCTATTGAATTTGAAATTATAGTTATTAATAATGAAATAAAATTATTTAAACTAAATTTAAAATAAGAAAAAAAGAAAAACATATTAGCGATACAATGATGATATCCTGCAAGAACAAATAAAGTAATTGGAATTACAATTCCAATTACTTTAAATAACTTATTATTAAGATTATTATAAAAATATATAGCTATATATACTAAAAAACCACAAAAAATACCTTTATATAAATAAATAATATAATCATTAATATTTTGATAATTAAACTGTTTTGATAAATATACATTCTTAATAATTTCTTTAATATCCTTAAATATTTCAAAATTATTAATAAATATAGAAATTATACTGCCAATTAAAAAAACACCAATAAAATTACCGATATAAATTAAAGAGTAATAACTAAATTTACTTAAATTATTTCTTTCATCTTTTTTAGAAGTTAATAAATATCCTATTTTACCTGTAAATAAATTTAATTTAAATTTACATATAATTATAAGTCCAATAGAAAAAAGAATAGACCCTAATATTTTTGAATTAATAAATATATTATCTTTAAATAAATATAAAGATAAATAAAAAAGAATACCTCCAAGAGATATGGCTAATCCTGCTAAAAATGCTTTTAAAAGAGTAGTTGATATATTATTTAATTTTTTATTTAAATCTTTCATTTTTAATACCTCTATATTCCTATATTTATAATAAAAAAACACCTGTTAAGGTGTATAAATCTAAATGGTGGACCTTGCCGGGATCGAACCGGTGACCTCCTCCATGCCATGGAGGCGCTCTCCCAGCTGAGCTAAAGGCCCTTAACTTTTATATTTTATCATAGATAAGTTATATAATTCAAGGTTTATTTATTAATCTCGATATAAAAAATGTGTCATATTAATGACACATTTATTTTATTTAAGTTAATATATTTAAATAAATTCAGTTACTTCTTGATATTCGTATTCAGATTTGTCAAAAGCAAGGATTAAAATACAAATCGGTGAAAAGATAATAGTTGCAGCAGTGAATAAGACTGACTTTTTAAAATTATTACATAATCTTAATAAAGATGCAGTATTAACAACAAATCCAAAGATTGGAATTAAAGTTAATAAGAATTTCCATCCATTACCTTTACCATAAATTATTTCAAAGAATACCCATTGATTATAGAATGGGATAATTGCTTTCCATCCTGCTTCGCCACATTTTGTAAATAATTTGTAATAACCAATAATGATAATAATGTTAACAGTCATTATTAAAAAGAATTGGAAAAAGAATCCTAATGCTATCCCTACTTCACCTTCTAAGACTAAATTTGTAAGCATAATATATCTCCTTTATCTACCTATAAATTATTATAGAATATTAAAATTGTCAACATATATTATGTTATATTAATATGATATTTTTATAAAATGATTTATAAAAATGATTTAATAGGACCAATATAACTTGATTTATCAAAACCAATAACTAAGTGAGTAATTCTTGGGAAAAAGAAATTTAATACAGAATAATAATCTTTTTCACCGAAGGCTTGTGGTAATCTAATAAGAACCATAATATTAGTAATAATATCTAAGAATGGTACAAATAAAAATAAAAATTTCCAACCTTCACCATAGATAATTTGAAAATAAGTATAAGAATTAACAAATGGAATAAATGCTCTCCAAATTGGCTTACCAGCTTTTCTAAAAATACCTATTAATCCAATTAATTTTAATATATTTAATGAAGCAGATATTAATGCAACAATAATTAATAAAATAGATAAAAATATTAATAAAGAAGCATACATATTATCATTTGGTACTCCGTTAGTTATTAATTCATTAAAAAATGTAAAAATAACACCAAAGAACTTCAAAATTAAAATAAATAAAATCATAATACAATTCCTTTCTATATGGCGCCCTCGAACCGATTTGAACGGTCGACTTTCAACTTAGGAGGTTGCTACTCTATCCGGGCTGAGTTACGAGGGCAACATATTTATTATATATCAATAATTTAAAAAGAGAAATCAAACAAAGAAATCTTGTCATTTTCTTTTAAATCATCAATACATCCTAGTTGTTCTAAAGTATTTAAGTTTGTTTTAGAAATACCTCCACGCTTTAGAAGATCTTCTCTACTTGTAAAAAATTTTTCTTCTCTTGCTTTAATTAAAGTTTCAGAGTTAGTTATACCTATTCCATCTATAACTTTAAACGGAGGAATTATTGAGTTATTTTCTTTATTAATTAAGAAATTTGATGAATGAGATTTTTTTAACGAAATATTTTCAATTTTATATCCTCTTTCATACATTTCTAATGCAATTTCAAGTGTTGAAATAATTTTAATTTCTTTATCTGATAAAGGTTTAATGCTATTAGGACCTCTTCGAGAATTTAATTCATTTAATTTTTGGTAAACTTTTTCAATACCTTGCGACATAGATTGAATATCATATTCATCGCTTCTTAAAGTAAAGTATGTTGCGTAATACTCCAAAGGATAATATACCTTGAAATATGCAACTCTTAAAGCCATCATAACATATGCAGTTGCATGTCCTTTAGGGAATAAATATTGTATCTTTTCACATGAATCAATGTAATAATCAGGGACATCTACTTCCTTCATCATTTGAATTTGTTCTTCACTTAAATGTTTGTCTTTTTTTCTTACAGTTTCCATAATAACAAAGCTATTATGATCATCTAAACCTTGAGATATTAAATAAACCATAATATCATCACGGCAACCAATAACACCTCTTAAATCAGTGATATTATTCTTAATTAAATCCTGTGCATTTTTATTCCAAACATCAGTACCATGAGTTAATCCGGAGATAATGACTAAATCTCTAAAAGTTGTCGGTTTAGTTTCTCTTAAAACTTGTCTTACAAAATCAGTGCCAAACTCTGGTAAGCCTAAAGCTCCATTATCTTCACTCATAAATCGATGTGATAAATTCAAAGCTTTATCACTTGTAAATAAGGAAAGTACCTTTTTATCATTTACAGGAATATTATGGATATTTACACCAGTTAAATCACACATCATCTTAATTGCTTGAGGATCTACGTGACCCAAAATATCTAATTTTAATAAGGTATCATGTATACTTTTAAAATCAAAGTGTGTTGTTTGCCATGCAACAGAAGTGTCTCCAGCAGGATATTGAATTGGAGTAAAATCATTAATATCATATCCATTAGGAACAACAACAATTCCAGCAGGGTGTTGACCTGTTGTTCTTTTCACATCTACACATCCATACGCTAAAGAAGATATTAAAGCAGATGGAACTTTGTTCGGATCCATTTTTAACCATTTTTCAAAATAATCTCGCACATAACCATATGCTGTTTTAAATTGAACAGCGGATATGGTTCCAGCTCGGAAAACATTTTTTTCACCAAGTAAAACTTTTGTGTATTCATGTGCTCTTGATTGATAATCAGCAGCAAAATTTAAATCAATATCAGGAACTTTATCAGCATTAAATCCAAGGAATGTTTGGAAAGGAATTGCTTGACCATCTCCAATCATTTTAGTGTGGCAATAAGGACATAGTTTTTCTTCTAAATCATATCCAGACATTTGTTTATCTTTAGTGTAAAATTCTACATATTTACAATTAGGACATCTATAGTGTGCAGGAAGAGGGTTAACTTCGGTAATTTCAGATAAAGTTGCTACCAAAGAAGATCCAACACTACCTCTACTTCCAACAATATATCCATCATCATTTGCTTTTTTAACAAGTAAATATGAAATATAGTAAATAACACTATAACCATGTTTTATAATACCGTTTAGTTCAGAATCAATTCTATCTTTGATTAAAGATGGAATATTTTCGCCATATAATTTATGTGCATTTTGATAAACTAAATCAGTTAATAATTGTTCGCTATTTTCAATTGTTGGAGTGTATGTATCTAATTTAACAGGCTTAATAACATCAATTAAATCTGCGATTTTATTAGAGTTAGTTACTACATACTTATACACTTCATCGTATGGTAAATAAGGATATGAATTCATCATCTCATCTGTAGATCTAAAATGTTGATTTGGGTTTTCAAAAAAAGGTAAATCTTTTCGATAAAAAGGATTTAAAGGATGGTCCATTTTACCAACTAGACCATGATTAATTAAGACATCTCTATAAACTTTATCTTCTGGATTTAAATAATGACAATCTCCAGTAGCTACAATTAATTTATTTTCTTCTTTTGCTATTTTAATAATTCTTTGCAAAATTTCAATTAATTTATCATTATCACTTATATCACCTATATTTATTAGATATGAATAATTTTCTAAAGGTTGAATTTCAATAAAATCAAAAAATTTTATACTTTCTCTTAAATCATCATCACTTTTAAGTAAAGCATCATTGAATACTTTACCATTAAAAGATGAACTACCTAATAATAAATTGCTACGGTGAGAAGTTAAAAAAGATTTTGTTACAAAAGGATATACACCCATATGATTAATATGTGAATCACTAATTATTTGGTATAATTCCTTGACTCCATCATAATTTTTAACAAGCGCTATAACTTGATTATGTCTTCTATAATGTTTCAATAATGCACTAGGAATTTTAAGATTAGCTAAATCATTAAAATTAATATCATTGTTAGTTGAAATTAACTCTCTTTGGATTGCCATCCAGACTTTAGATAATACTTCAGCATCATAGTTAGCTCTATGAGCAGTTTTTTCATCATAATCAACTTCATATCTTTTACATAAAGCACCTAATCTATGAGATCTATTTTCTGGGAAAATATACATAGATAGTGCTAAAGTATCAATTCCTGGATTTTTAATTTCACCTTTATTACATCGTTTTAAAGCTGCATTAAGCATACCATTATCAAATTCAATATTATGAGAAACTAAAACACTATCTTTGATAAAATCTAATATTTCATCTGCAACTTCTTCAAATTTAGGTTTATCTTTTATAAGTTCGTTAGTAATCTTGGTTTTTTCTTCAATTAATTTAGGAATAATAATGCCTGGATTAATAAGAATATCAATTCTATCTACAACTAACCCATTTATAATCTTAACAGCGCCAAACTCAGTAATTCTATCATTATGAATAGATAAGCCAGTAGTTTCAGTATCATAACAAACATAAGATTGATTATTAACCAATTTAGTATTATTAGGATTTATAGAGCCATGTAAATAATCATCAATAACATATAATTCACTTCCATAAATTATTTTAATATCTTCTTTTTTAGCAATCTCTTGAGCGTCAGGAAAACCTTGCACATTTCCATGATCGGTAATTGCTATAGCCTTATGACCCATATGTTTAGCTAGTTTAACATAATCTTTAAAATATGTGACTCCATCCATTTCACTCATTTTAGTATGAAGGTGAAGTTCTACTCTTTTCTCTTTTGAATTATCATCTCTTAAAGGTGTATCTGGTAAAAGATAATAATGTCTACCCATAATTGTTAATTCTTTTCTAAAATTATCTAATTGAATTTGTCCTTTAACTCTTAAGTTCATTCCATCGTGAAGTTTAGATAAATCTTCTTTTTTATTTGTCTTATTTGCAAAAAAGATAACGTAGATAGCTCCTTTTGTATCGCTAATACCAAATTTAACTAAAAATCCACCTTTTCTAGTGCTGATAAAATTACAATCAAAAATCTTACCGTTAATATCGACAAATTCACTATCTGAGTCTATTTCATTAATCTCTAAAGGAATATATTCCCCTATTTTGCTACGTCTAAATTTTTCTCTTTCTTCTTTCATTAAGAGTAAATTTTTAATTAACTCTTCTTCAGCTTCTATTTTAATAACTTTTTCATATTCAAGTTCTTTATTGTTATAGATTTCTTCTTTACTAAATTCTAATATATCTTCTTCAATATTATCATTATGTTTTAATTGCTCTAACTCATCTTCTTCTACGAATTCTTTTTGATAAATATTAATATTTTTAAATAAATAAAAAATATCATTAAATAAATTTTTTATTTCTTTTGAATATTTATTAATATCTAAATCTATATTTAAAATTTCAAGATTTAATTCATTATCTTGTGTTAAATTTAAATTAAATTCTAGATCAAAATATTTGTTTTCTAAGTTAAAATCTTTAATAAATTCATAAAGATATTCATTATTAAGTTTTTGTTCATATTTATAGATGAATGAACATTTAAAATCTAAATTTAATAAAGATTCATGAAATAATAATAATTCATTATAAGACCAAAGGTAGTTTTTATTTACTTTAAAAGTACATAAATTCACTTCTTTATCAAAAGAGCATGATTCAATATTAAAATCACTTAAAATATCTTCATTTAAATTTAGTTTACATACAAATCTTTTTGTTAATTCATTAATATCCATCATAATAAATCTTTAATAAAAAATAATATCATTAATAATATAAGAATGCTTATTCCGATATAACTTACAATAAGTTTAACTTTTGGATTAATCTTCCATTCAATATTTTCTTCTTCTTTTTTATCTTTAACTCCTATTTCAATATTATCTAAATTTTTAATATTATCATTATTATCTTTATATTTATTCTTTTTATTCTTTTTCCTTTTAATATTTTTAAATGAATTAACAATTTTTTCAATTGTGGAAGTTAAAATTTGCCATCCATCTAAACCTGGGAAAGGTAGTAAATTAAATATACCTAAATTAACACTAATTAAAGCCCAAGTATTTAAATACATATAAAATGGATAATTAGCTAAAATCATATCTGTTTGTCTAAATATAGCTAATGGGCCACCAACTTGCCCCCATGTATTTTTATCATAAAATAGGCTAATAACCGCTTTAAAAATAGCAGAGGATGAATTATTAAAACGTTTTGCTGCTACTTTAAAAGAATTTAAACCATTATAATATTCATAAATATAAGTACCAACTCCTAGAGGATTTAATTGACCTAGTTTATTAACGGATAATTTTAAAAAAACATCTTGTTCTGTTTTATTTGATTTTGCATATTGAATAGCGGAAATATTAATAAGATTATTTGCAATAGATGAAGGAAATTTATTTTTTTCTAAAATGTCATAATAAACAAAATTATTACTAACGATTTTAGGAAAATAATGAGTTATTCCGTCAACTTCTTTTTCAAACGATTCTACTAGTCTTAAATAATTTGATAAATCTGGTTTATTTAAATAAAATAAACTATTATCAAATATTAAAGAGTATTTTTTTGAATTTTCTTCTATAGTTATAGGATATTTTGGATTATTTAAAGATATGATTTTTTTATTATTTTGATCAAAATATTGATTTTTAAAAATTGTTCCTGAATAAATTGAATTATCTTTTATTTCAACTTCATTAAACTTTAAAATATTATTCATTTCTTTATCTAAAAAGAAAGATTTAGATGAAATTTCTTGATTATAACTACTCATTAAACTTAGGTTTATTATTTGTTTTTGTTTAAAACAACCAGCAGATATCAAAAATAGAAAAAAAGCTAAAACAAAATTATTAAATATACCTGCTCCCATTATAATAATTTTTTGGTAATATTTTTTTTCTTCTACACTTCTACCTTTTAAATCTAATTTTTTATCAACATTTTCTAATTCGCTTCCTTCAGAAAGCATGCCTACATAACCTCCTAAAGGTAATAAACCAATCGAAAATGTTGTTTCTGCGTCTGGAGCTTTTCTTTTAAATTTGAAAATTTTTGGACCAAATCCAATGGAAAAATCACTGCAATATACACCAAATTTTTTTGCTGCAATAAAATGACCTAATTCATGTATTGCTATTAAAAAACTGAAGGCTAATAAGAATAATAAGATTGATAATAACCTATTCATAAAATCTCCTTTTTTAATTTTTTTAAATATGATTTTGTTTCTTCTCTAACTTTTTTATCAACTTTTCTTAAATGAGAATAATCACAATTTTTATTAAATTCATATGTATTAAATAATTTAATTATAATTTCATCAATCTGGTAAAATAATAATTCTTTATTTAAAAATGCTTCAACAACTACTTCATCAATAGCGTTTAAAATACAACCTGAATCACCTTTATTTCTTATAACTATTTGAGCTAAATCTAATATAGGGAATCTTTTATTATCTAATTCTAATAACTCATAATTACTCATATTATTTATGAAAATATCATCATAATTACTATAATTATTATTAGATGCAAGTTCTAATGCGTAGTTAATAGGTATTAACATTGAAGGCTTATATATATGAGAAATATCAATTTGATTATTTTTAATAAAGCCATGAACCATACTAGATCTACAAACTTTAACATCAATATTAGCAAATTCTTTATCAAATAAATATGAAGCTTCTATTATCTCAAAGGTTTTATTCATCAAGGTATTGCTATCTACTGTTATTTTATGCCCCATATTCCAATTAGGATTTGTAATTGCTTGATTAAATGATACATTTTTTAATTCATCTCTTGTTAGGTCGTAAAAACATCCACCACTAGCAGTTATTCCAATATTTTTATATTCTCCTATTTTATTAGATTTAATACATTTATATACCGCCATCATTTCACTATCAAGAGGAATGATTTTACCTTTGCTTGTTTTTAAAATATTGTTTATTAATTCACCACCAATAACTAGAGTTTCTTTATTAGCTAATAACAATATTTTATTATTTTTTAATATTTCAAGCGATGGTAGTAAACCTTCAAAACCAAGAATAGAATTTATATAAACATCACTATCAACTTCATTTAAAAATTTAACTATTCCATCAGTTTCGTCATAAATATTTAATTTTTTATATAATATATTATTTATATCAATCAATCTCTTATCTTTTAAATATATATATTTAATAGAATTAAATTTGTTTAAAATATTATTTAATTCATCAATGTTTTGATATATGGAAATAGCCTTTAAATTAAAATCACTTCTATCAAGAAGTGAATAAATAACTTGCTTACCGACAGAGCCACTTGCTCCTAAAACAGTAATAGTTTTAGACATTTAAAGAAGTATCTCCCAATTTTGACTCATTAAAACAATCAATAAACTAACAGAAATTGAAGTAAAAATTAATGAATCGATACGGTCTAATATACCTCCATGAGATTTTAAAATTGTTCCAAAATCTTTTATATTAAATTCTCGTTTAATTGAAGAAAACATTAAATCTCCTAAGACTGCTGTAAACGGCATTATTAATGATAAAATTAAAATATTATACCAATGTTTTTTATCTAAGCAATTAACTAAAGGTATATCATAAATAGCTAAAATAAAAGCAAATGTAAAACTAATTAAAAATGAAATTAAAATACCTCCAAAAAAACCTTCCCATGTCTTTTTTGGAGAGATATTTGGTATCATTTTATGTTTTCCAAATAATAATCCTGTAAAATAAGCTCCTGCATCATTAAAGCAAACACCAAATAATACATATATAACAAGTAATGCTGATTTAAAATATTTAAGATTTGGTGTAATTGAAACTTCGTTATTAATTGCCTCAGATAAAGGAAAATATCTTAAGAAATAAAAACATTGTAATCCCATTGATACAACAAACAACATGCAGATAAAATAATATGCATCTTTTATAGTAAAATTATTATCAATAAAGACCATAAAAAAGAAAAAGCCAATTGATATGCAAAACGCTGTTAAAGAAATTTGAGGTAAATTAAATCCACTAGTTAATGAAAAAATAAATTTATGACTCTCATTTAGAGATGATAATTTTTTATAATAACTTAGATTATTACGTATAAAAATCCAATATATAATAGCTATCATCATAAAATATGCAAAAATATAAACACAATTTTTATACTTTCTACTTATTGATTGAGGTGCCTTGATTAATTCATGACAAGAAATTAAAGCTATCACAAAAATCAAGGTAAAATATACATAATTACCTATAAACAAGGTTGGTAAAACAATAGCTATTAAAATAGCAGACATTAAAAGTCTAGAAATCATAGACGTTTTAGTTTCAGGATTAATAGTTTTGATTATGCGTTTTTCTTTTTGGTTATTATTATCGGACATATTATACAGCCATTATATCTTTTTCTTTTTCTTTAATTAATTTATCAATATCTAAAACAACTTCATTGGTTGCTTTTTGAATATCTTCTTCACCTCTTTTAATTAAATCTTCTGATACATTTTCAGATTTTTTTAAACTTTCAATTTCATCACGACGAATATTTCTGATAGTAACTTTAGTTTCTTCGCCGTATGATTTAGCTTTTTTAGCTAATTCTTTTCTTCTATCTTCAGTTAAAGCAGGCATAATAAGTCTAATATTTGCTCCATCGACTACGGGATTTATACCAAGTTGAGAAGCATTTATAGCTGCTACAATACTTTTAACGTCGTTTTTATCATAAGGTGTAATTAAAAGTTGTCTAGGTTCTGGAACTTTAACAGTAGCAATTTGATTAATAGGCATTTTGTCACCATAATAATCAACTTCAATATTATCTAAGATTGAAGCGTTTGCTCTTCCTGTTCTTAATGTATTAAGATTTAATTTTAAATTTTCTAAACTTTTTATCATTCTTGTTTTTACTTGATTATAAATATCACTCATATTTTACTCCTTTATTGTAGTACCAATGTCTTCACCTTGAACAACTTTTAAGAAATTATTACTATCCGACATAGAGAATATACGAACAACAATTCCACTACCTTTTAACATAGCAATTGATGTTTGATCCATAACTTTTAGATTATTTTGAATAATTTCATCATAAGATAATTCTTTTAAAAATTTAGCATTTTTATTTATCCTTGGATCACTATCATAAACTCCATCAACACCGTTTTTACCCATTAAAATAGCATCACAATTCATTTCTAACGCTCTTAAACTTGCTGCGCTGTCTGTTGTGAAATAAGGACTTCCTGTTCCTCCAGCGAATAATACTACTATTTTACGATCAAGATGCGATCTAGCTTTTTTATATCTATAAGGTTCACTAACTTGATTGACTTGAATAGCGCTACAAACTCTTGTTTCTACTCCCATTCTTTCAAGCACACTAGATAATGATAAACAATTTATAACAGTTCCTAGCATACCCATATAATCAGCATCTGTACGGTCAATCTTTAAAGCATCTGCTAATTTGCCTCTAAAAATATTCCCTGCACCAATAACAATACCAATCTCAACATCGTTTTCATGTAGAAACTTGATGGTTTTAGCTATTTCTTCAACTTTTTTACCATCTAATACATTTAAGTTCTTTTCATCAGCTAAAGCTTCGCCACTGATTTTAAGGATAATTCTTTTATATTTTGTTAACATAATCAACTCCTTTAAATATTATAATAGAAAATTAAACTAATTCATAATAATTTATAAAATATATCGGTAGTTTTTATACTTTTAATAAAATAAAATTAAAAACATTAAAAAAACTCTTTTTTCAAAGAGTTTTCTGGTTTTATAAATTTGCTTGTTTCATTACTTCTGCTGCAAAGTCATCTACTCTTTTTTCAATGCCTTCACCAACAGTATAGTGAATAAATTTTAAGACTTTATTACCTTTTTCAGCGCAAGCTGTAGCAACAGTTTTACTTGGATCAAGTAAGAATTGTTGGTCATAAAGAGTAACTTCTGCAAAATGTTTATGGACTTTTCCTTCAATAATTTTTGCTAAAGCTTGTTCTGGTTTATTTTGTAATTTTGGATCATCTTTAGCGGCTTCACGATGAATTTTTGCCTCATGCTCTTTTAATTCAGCAGGAACATCTTCATCTAAAATAAATTTTGGGTTACTAGCAGCTATATGCATTGCTAAACCTTTTGCAAGTTCAGCATCATCTTTTTCAAGTAATACTAATACAGCATGTGTACCACCCATATGAATATAACTACCGATTCCATTACCTTCATTTTCTTTTGCTAAAATATCAAATCTTCTAAAATCTAATTTTTCACCGATTTTAACAGTAGCGTTAGTAAATAATTCTTGGGTTCTTTCTTTGGCTTCTTCAATAGATGTTAATTTATCTTTTAAAACGATTTTAGCGCATTCTTCAGTGATTTCTTTAAATGCATCACCTTTAGCAACAAAGTCAGTTTCACAATTAACTTCTACAATAGAAGCTCTACCACATTTTTCACAAACATGGACAAGAGCAAGACCTTCAGCAGCGATACGAGTTGCTTTTTTAGCAGCTTTTGCAATACCTTTTTGTCTTAACCAATCGCAAGCTTTTTCTAAATCATCACCATTTTCTAATAATGCATTTTTACAATCCATAATTCCAGCACCAGTACGTTCACGGAGTGCTTTAATTAATTCGATATTTGCCATTATTTAGTCTCCTTTGATTCTTCAGTAACAACTGTTTCTTCAGTTTCAACTTCTTCTTTATTTTTCTTAGCGTTTTGTTTTTGTCTTAAACGATTTTCAAATTGTTCTCTACGAGCTTTTTCTCTTTCTAATCTTTCACGATGCATTTCTCTACGAGCAGCAATTCTTAAAGCATTCTCTCTATCAGCTTGTCTTAAAGCATCTTTCATGGTAGCTTCTTCGCCTTCTTCTTTAGTATAAGCAAAGACTGGTAATCCACCTTTAGCTTCAACAATAGCATCGCTTAATAAACCTACTAATAATTGAATTGATTTTGTTGCATCATCATTACCTGGGATAACATAATCAATATTATCTGGATCACAATTTGTATCACATAAAGCGAAAACTGGAATTTTTAACTTATTAGCTTCTCTAATTGCGTTATATTCAGAAATTGGATCAACAACAATAATAGCGTTTGGAAGTTTTCTCATTTCCTTAATACCGGCAAGGTTTTTAGCTAATTTGATTTGGGTTTTCTTAAGATCGATAGCTTCTTTCTTAGGTAATTTTTCCCAAACACCAGCTTCTTCATCTTGTTCAAGTTGTTTTAATTTTTTAATTCTCGATTGAATTGTTTTAAAGTTTGTTAAAACACCACCTAACCAACGGTTTGTGATATAAAAACTACCGCTTCTTAATGTTTCTGCTTCAATAATTGCCTTAGATGCTGGTTTTGTACCTACAAATAAAACTTTTCCACCTTCACTGACAATTTCTTTTAATTTAAGATAAGCAGCTTCAACATTAGCTTTAGTTTTAACAAGGTCGATAATGTAAATACCGTTTCTTGGGCAGTAAATAAATGGTTTCATTTTTGGATTCCATTTTTTTGTTTGATGTCCATAATGTACACCGTGTTCAAGTAATTTCTTAACAGTAATGATTTCTGCATTTGGATCATGGATTACTGTAGCCATTACATCTTCATTTTGAACTTTAAGTTCATTTTCTTTCATCTCGATTTCGTTTTGTTTTGCAAACTCAACGATATCTTCACTAATTTCAATACTCATTCTAGAGTCCTCCTATTTGTTAAGCCTCCATTACTTCGAACATTTTCCCTCATATTTATGAGACGTGGAAAATGAATTCATAATGTGCGTATTCTTTTGATAAATCAAAAGTCATATAATACTACTAAATTTTAAACAATAAATCAAATAAAAAGATTTTTTTTATAAGAATTTACTCTTTTTTTATATTATTTAAATCTGGAAAAAATTCATTATACTCATTTTTTAATTTTTCAGTGGTTACTGTAGTGTATATTTGAGTAGTGTTAATTGATTCATGACCTAATAAAGTTTGAATAGTTCGTAAATCAACTCCTTTTTCCAATAAATTAGTAGCGAAAGTATGTCTTAATAAATGCGGATGTAGATTTAAATTTAAACCAACTTTGTTTTCCATTTGCTTTAAAATATATTCTACACCTCTTGAAGTTAACTTATTTCCAGTTTTATTTATTAAAAAATAATTATCATTGTTATTTGTTTTTAAATAATTTTTTCTGTAATTTTTTGAATAATCAAGCATAATTTGTTTACATTCTTTTGAGAAATATACAATTCTTTCTTTACTACCTTTCCCAAAAATTCTAATACTATTATTAAAAAAATCTATATCGTAAGTTTTAATATTTATTAATTCGCTTACTCTAACCCCGGTAGTGTATAAAAGATATAAGATGACCAAATCTCTTTGCATCAATTTATCTTTTCTACATAAAGTTAATTCAATTAATTTATCAATATCTGAAGAAAATAAACATTCAGGATTTTTTACTGTAAATCTAATTTTTTCAGTATATAAAAATATATTATCTTTTATAATTTTTTGCTTTATTAAATAATTATAAAAATGTTTTAAACTACTTATTCTTCTCGATAAAGTTCTTTTTGAATCATTAGATAATATTCTATAAGTTTCAAAATCTCTAACATCTTGCAAAGTTAAATTTAAATAGTCTTTATTTTCTTGATTGATGAAATTTTTAAAGAAAACTAAATCTATATAATAGTTTTTAATCGTATGTTGACTATAATTACGAATATATTTTAAATAACTTATGAAAGCTAAAATATTTTCTTCCATTTATTTTACCTGTTTAATAAATCTATCTATATCTTCTTTAGAATTATCATAAATTTTATCATTAGTTAATAAATTTGATTTATAAATTAAGCCGAAATTTGCATTCATCGGTTGGAAATTATTTACTCCTGTATGAGTAATATATCTAATTAATGCTCCTAAGATACTTCTAAATCCTAGTGGTTTATGTTCAATTTTTTTGATATTCAAATAACAATAATACGCTGCTAATAAACCTGATGCAGCACTTTCCATGTAACCTTCAACACCAGATAATTGACCAGCAATATAAATATTATTATTAACTTTTAAACGCAATTCGCTATCAAGTATTTTTGGCGAATATAGATATGAATTACGGTGCATTAATCCATATCTGATAAATTCAGCATTTTCTAGTCCAGGAATCATCCTAAATATTCTTTTCTGTTCAGGATATGTTAAATTATTTTGAAAACCAACTAAGTTATAATAATCTCCTATTAAATCATCCTGTCTCAATTGAACAACAGCAAATGGTTTAATATTGTCTGTTTCTAATCCAACAGGTTTTAAAGGACCAAATCTTAAGGTATCTTTGCCTCTTCTAGCCATTTCATCAATTGGTAAGCAACTTTCAAAAAATTTAGTTTCAAAATCATGTAATATGACTTTCTTCCCATTAGAAATTTCGTCGACAAGTTTGTAATATTCTTCTTTTGTTAAAGGCGAATTTAAATAACTTTTATCTTCACTATATCTTGATTTTCTGTAAAATTTATCAAAATTTATAGATGATTTTTTAATGATTGGAGCAGAAGAATCAAAAAACGAATAACATTTTAATTTAGTTAAAGATGCAATCTCTTCTAGTAATTCTTCGCTTGTTAAAGGTCCTGTGCAAATAATATTAATACCTTCAGGTAATTTATTTAAATTTTGATAATGTATGGTAATATTATTGTTATTTTTAATTTTACCTGTTATATACTGAGCAAATTTAATACGATCAACATTTAATGATTCACTACTATCTAATTTGTTTATATATGCTGATTCTAAGATTAAACTGCCCATCAAAGACATCTCATTTTTCAAAAGATCACTTGGTGTACCAAATTTTATACTTTTTAATGAGTTTGAACAAACAAGTTCTCCAAATAAATCAGTTTTATGGGCTGGTGTATTTTCTTTTGGTCTTTTCTCATATAAATCGACTTTAATATTATGATTTGCTAAGAAATTTGCAGCTTCGCATCCAGCAAGACCTGCTCCAATAACATTAATTTTTAACATTTATTTTTTTGAATAAGGTTCCATATGATTACAATTTGGATAATTGGAACAACCATAAAAATACCCTTTTCGACCTTTCTTTTTAACAAGTAATGCCCCGCAATCTGGGCAAATTTTAGTTTCATTAGTGTCTTCTTCTTTTATTCCTTCTACATAATGACATTTTGGAAAATTTGAACATCCAATAAACTTATCACCTTTTTTATTTTTTCTATAAAGTAAATCTTTACCACAATTAGGACATACCCTACCAACCAATTCAGGCTCTTCTTTTTTAATATAATGACAATTTGGATAGTTGGAACAACCTATAAATTCTTTACCTTTTTTATTCTTTTTAACAACCAATTTATTATTACAAAGAGGACAAAGTTCTTCTAAATATTTTGGTTCGTCTTTATAAAATACTTTATTAACTTCATCAAAATGTTCAATAAAAGGATAATAGAAATCATTTAAAACATTAAGTTCAGAAGTTTCTCCTTCACTTATTTCATCTAATTTAGTTTCCATGTCTGCACTATATTTATAGTTCATTAAATCAGGAAAATATTTGTTTAAAACTTTGACAGTTTTAATTCCTTGTTCTGTTGGTACAATCCCTTCCTTTGTTGATATTATGTATTCTCTTGCAAATAATGTTTGAATTGTTGAAGAATATGTTGAAGGTCTACCAATACCTTTGCTTTCCATAATGCTGACAATTTTACCTTCATTATATCTAGCAGGTGCTTTTGTAAACTTTTGAGTAGGTATAAATTCATTACATGGAATTTCTTCACCTAATTGAAATTCAGGTAAATTTTCATCTTTTTCATTATCATCATCTAAAATAGAGTAACCATCAAATAATGTTTTAGCTCCGTGTATTGAAAATATATAATCGTTTGATGAAAAACTGATATTAGTTAATTCTAATAATTTAGGACTCATTAAAGCTTGTATACTACGATTAAAAATTAATTTATATATTTTATAAGATTTTGAATCAAGGAAAGCTTTCATCTTTTCAGGAGTTCTTGATAAACTTGTAGGTCTAATAGCTTCATGTGCGTCTTGAGTTAAATTTTTTTTCTTCTTATTTTTATAACCTTGATAATATTTTGAAGAATAATTATCTAATATATATTGTTCGCCTTCTTCTATAAAACTATCAGATAATCTGGTGGAATCGGTTCTTATATAAGTTATAAGACCAACAATACCCTCATCAGTTTCGATACCTTCATAAAGTTTTTGAATAATTTGAGAAGTAACTTTTGCTGAGTATTTAAATTTAGAGTTAGCTTCTTGAGTAAGGGTTGAAGTAATAAAAGGTAATTTTGGTGATAATTTCTTTTCTTTAACTATAATATCACTAACTTTTAAACTATTATTTAAATTACTTATAATATTTTTAACTTCTTCTTCATTATGTATTTCTAAATTATCTTCACCAACTTTTGTTAATAAAAGTGAATAATTTTTCTTATCCTTAATAATATCTGCGTTTATTTCCCAGAATTCTTCTGGAACAAATTTATTAATTTCTTCTTCGTGTTCAACAATCATTTTAAGTGTTACAGATTGAACTCTACCAGCAGATTTTGAGCCTATTTTATTCATTAATAAAGGCGATATTTTAAAACCTAATACTCTATCAATAATTCTTCTTGTCTCTTGAGAATGAACTAGGTTGTTATTAATTGTCCTAGGATTTAATAATGCTTCGTTAATAGAATTTTCAGTAATTTCATGAAACTCTAATCTTTTAGTTTGAGAAACATCTAAAGATAATACATCTGCTAAATGCCATGCAATCGCTTCCCCTTCTCTATCAGGGTCGGTTGCTAAAATTACTTCATCACATTTTTTTTGAAGTTTCTTTAAATTAGAAATAACTTTTTCTTTCCCTTTAATAACAGAGTACTGTGGAGCAAAATTATTTTCAATATCTACACCAAAACCACCATGACCTCTGATGGCTAAATCTCTTATGTGACCTACACTTGCTTCTACTAAATACTCATCTCCTAAATAGCCTTGAATGGTTTTACTTTTTGAAGGAGATTCAACAATTACTAATTTCATATAACGCCCTCTTATTTATTAAATCATATTTATTGCTTAATACTTTGTCAAATTAAAAATTAAAAATTTAATTATTTATTATTAAAATATTCAATAATATCCTCACTATTTTCAATTAAAAAAGCTCCGTCTTTAATTAATTTATTACACATACTATTTTTATTAATTTCATAAGGAATACATCCTACATCTTTTCCAGAAGATAAAGCAAAATTGACAGTTATAGAAGTCCCACTACGATGATAAGCCTCTGCGACTAAAAGAAAGTCTGATAAGGCTGCAATAATTCTGTTTCGAATACCGAAATTTTCAGGTTTTATCTCAGTGTTATAAGGATATTCACTTATTATTAATCCGCCTTCATTGATAATCTTTTCAGAAATAGGTTTATTTATATTTGGATATAAATTATTGATTCCACTACCTAAAACAGCAATTGTTTTAATTT
Source organism: Caryophanales bacterium (assembly GCA_052171195.1). Taxonomy (GTDB): domain Bacteria; phylum Bacillota_I; class Bacilli_A; order RFN20; family CAG-826; genus Onthovivens. The sequence continues at coordinate 14,562 of JBQMZB010000006.1, read as the reverse complement.
TATTATGTAATGCTCCACTATGGGCATAATAATCAATACCTCTGGCAAGACCACTTATAATTACATAATCATCATTCAAACCATCAATTATTTTAAATACAGCATCTCTTCCATAATTAGTGTTTTTCCTACTCCCAACAATTCCAAGATATTTTGCTTCTTTATTTAATAAATTAATATCGCCTTTATAATAAAGAACAAATGGTGGTTTATTAATATTTTTAAAACAATTTGGATAATTATCATCTATTATAGTTATATAATTATCTTTATTTGAAGAAACTAATTTGTTAAAAGAATCATCATCTATCGCTTCCTTATTTTTAATCGCAGTAAAAATCTTTTCCCAATCTCCTTGATATTTTAAAGAAAAATATAATACAATTTCATTTGCTTCCATCTTAAATTCCATCCTTTACTAAATAGTCGTATAGAATTTAAAATTTTTTACTTATTTTTTAAAGGTTTATATGAAAATCTATAAATTGATTTGATAGGTCCGTATTTATTTAAAATTTCTAGATGTAGTTTGGTTGGATATCCTTTATGTTTACTAAATTGATATTCTGGATATTTTATATTTAATTCATCCATGATATTGTCTCTTGTAACTTTGGCTAAAATACTTGCTGCTGCTATAGTTATTGCCTTGCTATCCCCTTTAACTAAAGGAGTATAATTAATATCCTTAATGTCCACTTTCATCGCATCAGTTAAAATATAATCTACTTTATCTTTAAGATTAATAATAATTTCTTCCATTGCTTTTTTTGTTGCTTGATAAATATTTAACTTATCAATTATTGAAGGATCAATTATTTTAATTTCGTAAAATAAGGCATCATTCTTGATTATATTAAATAAATGTTCTCTTTTTTTAACTGATAATTTTTTAGAATCATTAATAAGTTCATTTTGATATGATTTAGGAAAAACAACACCAGCTACTACAAGAGGACCGCATAAAGGACCTCTACCCGCTTCATCTATTCCTAATACAAAATTTATTTCTTCATCGAGATTATTAATTTCATAATTTAACATGTATTTACTCAATTCTTTCTATAGAAACTTTACAAATTTTTCCATTTCTAAATTCATTTAAAAGAATAGATTTAGCTTTATCTATATCATATATATTACCTTTATTTATGAATCCTCTTTGTTTTGCTATATTAAGTAAAATTTCATTATTATTTTCATTTAAACAATCTAAATTATATTTATCATTAAATTCTTTATAATAGTACTTTTTTAAAATATTGATAACATTTGTGACAACATCATCTAAAGGCAAGATTTCTTCTTTAATTGATCCAATCGAAGCTAAATTTAAGGCTTGAATAGAATTATCATAATTAGGTTCTAAAATTCCAGGAACATCTAAAAATTCAAAATCACCTAATTTAACCCATCTTATATTTCTTGTAACTCCCGGTTTGTTTGCTGTTTGAGTGATTTTCTTATTTGCTAAAAGATTAATTAAAGTAGATTTGCCAACATTTGGAATACCTAGAATCATACATCTTGTATTTATATTTTTTATTCCTTTTTTTAAATATTTTTCGCGTTTAAGAATTGAAAAATATTTACATTCATTTAATAACGTTTTTTGATTTATTTGTTTTGTTAAATCAATTGCGATTGCTCTATTTTCGTTTTTAGAAAAATACTCTATCCACTTAGAAGTTTCAATATCATCACTTAAATCAGATTTAGTTAATAAATATAATCTCTTTTTATCTCCAAGTAATTTATCAATATAATTACAATTACTTGAAATTGGTATTCTACTATCCAAAACTATTATTACAAAATCAACTAATTTTAGTTGTTCTATAATTTTATTTATAGCTTTTTTCATATGACCAGGAAACCAATGAATATTTTTAATATTTTGCATAGAAGACTCCTTTCTTTAATTTGTATTTATATTTTAATAAAAAACAGATGGCAATGCCATCTGTTAGTCACTAATTAATATTTAAATTATAAAACTTGTTTAATACGTGCTGCTTTACCACTTAATTTACGTAAGTAGTTAATCTTATTTCTTCTAACTTTACCACGTCTTACAACTTCAATTGCTACAACGTTTGGGGAATGGAGAGGGAAAATTCTTTCTACTCCAACACCAGAAGAAATTTTTCTAACGGTGAAAGTTTCATGAATACCTCCACCTCTACGAGCCATAACGACACCTTCAAAAATTTGAATTCTTGATTTACCATTTTCAGTAATTCTTACAGATACTTTGACAGTATCACCTGAATTAAATTCTGGGATGTCGGTTTTCAATTGACTTAAAGCAATTTCTTTAGCTAAATTTTTATTCATACCTAGTCTCCTTTCATATCGTTTACCAGCGTTCATATAAGTGACTTTTATAGCGGAGCGCCTACGTATTTAAAATACTTTGTTATAATAGCACAAATGCATATAAAAATACAAGATAAATAATATATTATTTAGAAATATAAAAATTTATTTAGACGAGTTTACCATCTTCAATTTTTAATATCTTTTTAGCATATTTAGCAACTTCATCATCATGAGTAACCATAATAATGGTAATACCTTCATTATTTAATTTGTTAAATAATTCCATAATTTCTAATTTTGTATTTTTATCGAGTGAACTTGTTGGTTCATCCGCTAAGATTACAATCGGATCATTTACGATTGCCCTGGCAATTGCAACTCTTTGTTTTTGTCCACCACTTAAATATTTTATTTTTGTATTTATTTTATCTTTTAAGCCTACTTTATTTAAAACTTCTTCAACTTTATTCTTTTTATCTTTATTATTTTTGAATTTTTTCGATAAGAATAATGGGATAATTACATTATCTTTTGCTTTATAATTTTCAATTAAAGAAAAATCTTGAAGAATATAACCTATGTCATTACCTCTAATAATACATAAATCATTATCATTAGATTTTGTTATTTCTTTATTTTTAAAATAAATATTACCAGATGTTAACCTATCTAAACAACCAATTATATTTAACAAAGTAGATTTTCCACTTCCAGAAACACCTGTAATTGCAATATAATCACCTTCGTTAATACTAAAAGATAAATTATCTAGAACTTTTAAAGTGTTATTTAATCCATTTTTATAATATCTAGATCCGTTCTCTATTTTTATAATTTCATTCATAATTAATCCTCTCTTTTTAAATTTATTACAATACTATTTTTATACATAGGAATCATTTGAATTAAAAGAATCGCTATAAAAGTTATTAAGGTAATAATTAATCCTGTTTTAAGATTTTTAATGTATGTAGATGGAAAATAAATAATAGATCCGTTATTTGAAAGGAAAGGATTAATAATTCCATATACTTCATTTCGTATAACTAAATAAGTAGTCATACTCATACTTATAACGCAATATATAGATAATTGAATAATCTTTGCTAAAACAATATTATTTTTACTCGAACCACTTAGTAAATAAATTGAATTAATTTTTTTAATTTTTCCATTACTATCTAAAAAGTATATAAGTAAAAGAATAATTAAAGACGAAGTTATAAAATACACAACGTAAATTGTTTTATTAAGAACTTCTTTTGTTTTATGCTCATCCAAAGCACTTTCTAAAAAAATTTTTAAATAATCTTTTAATAAAACAATGTCTTTAATGTCTTTATTATTTTCATTTTTATAAGACTTATATAAATCATTGATTTTGTTAAATTGATGATCGGTTAAATTAGCAGTGTAAGTAACTATAGATCTATAAAACAATTTATTGATATTTAAATCATAAAATTTTTTTTCTATATTATTTAAGAATATATCATCATTAACAATTAAAATAGGTCTACTACTAGTATACATTCTAGGAGAAATAAGAGGTCCAATCGTATATTTACCAACACATGGAACATCATTAATTTCAAAAATATTAACATCTTCAAATTGATGAGTTTCGTCATTTGGCTTATCAATATATAATGATATTTTGTATTTTTCATTCAATATACAATTTTTATTTTGATTATTATCTATTAATTGAAAAGCTAAATCTTTATCAATATAGTTGCCATAAATAATTTCAAAAGGATGTTCTTTAATTAAAGATAAAGGTATAATGTCGAAACCACTTATAAAAGCTTTATTATTTTCTTTTTTATTATACGTTGATAGTGGAGGTATTTTATATGATGTATAATGTTTTATATTGTTATTGATAAGGTAATTTTTTATTATATTTTTATTTTCAGGATTATCATAATCAAATATCTCTCTAAATAAATATGCATTATTATATTGAGGTTGATTAATATAATTATATATTTTAACGTTTTTTATACTTGTTTCTTTAATTGCAATTAATGATAATAAAATTAAAAAGAAAGTTAAAATTAAATTTATAAAAAAACCTTTAAAGAATAATTTTCTAAATATATAAGAAAAACGTTTCATTTTATTTTAACCTTTCGTGTTTTATTAAATAAGAATTTAGATATACTAACAGAAAAACTAATAATAATTGGTATCATTATTATAATTACTGTAAGAATAAATATATCCATATTTATTAAAGATATATTATATCTAAAATATTCCTTTGGATTATTTGGAGAATATATAGTTAGTTTATATATCAATGTATCAATCATATATCCGAATAATAAGGCAATTAAAAGAATTAGTAGATTTTCAATAAAACAAAAGAATACTATATATTTCTTTTTTAATCCGATAATATTATAAATTTTGTATCTTTGAGAAAGTTTTTTATTATAAATGTTATAACTTAAAACAAAGAAATAATAATAAATAAAGACTATGATTGCAGTTTTTATGATTTGATAAGTTAAAGCTTTAAACGAAAATGTTTTAGCGTGTTTGTAGGTATCTAAAAGATCTCTAGAAACATGTGCGGCAAATAGAAAAATTGATATTTCTATTAATAGTAATAGAATAAAAACAACTTTAGTTTCTTTGATATCTCTTTTTAGATGAAATAATAATAACTTAAACATGATTAGTTAATAATTCAAAAGATACAGAATCATCACCAGACAATAATTTATTATCAGTATGTATTTTACATTCAATATAGATACCATTACGACTATAATTTGAATTTCTTAAAAAATACCTAGTTTCTTTATAACCAAAAGTAGTATCAACAGATTGTTTGTTATAACTACCTAATGATGATAAACATAAAAAGCCTACTACAGAAAAAATTTTTAGCATAAATAACTCCTTTTTTATATTATATTAAAATGTATACTGTAATTCAATAAATTAGATATCATAATTCTTTAATCTTTAACAAGAGCAAATTTTACATGTTATCAAAATTATAAATGAGTTAAGTAAAAATACTTGACTCTAGTTATATTTACGCTATAATTATTATGTTTCAAGGAGGAAAAACTATGTCAGTTAAAATTAGATTAGCTAGAGCTGGTAGACACGAAAGAGCTTTTTATAGAGTAGTTGCTGCCGATAGCCGTTATTCAAAAGATGGAAGATATTTAGAGCAAATCGGATATTATGATCCTTTAAAAGGAATCGATAGCGCTGTTATAGATGAAGAATTAGCTATTAAATGGCTTAATAATGGTGCTCAATATAGCACAACAGTTAAATCAATTCTTAGTAAAAAAGATTTAATTAACAAAGCTAAATTAGCAAATAAAGAAAATCGTCCAACCAAAGCTAAAGTTGTTTCAACAAAAGCTAAGAAAGCGTAAATATGGGATACACTAGTCTTATTAAAACAATAATCGATCCAATTGTAACAGATCCAAAATCAGTTTTAATTCGTGAAAATTTAAGTGAAAACAAAAAAGATTTAGAAATTGTTATTGTTTCACAAAGCGAAGATACTGGAAGATTGATTGGAAAAAAAGGTGTTATTGCAAACGCTATTAGAAATGTTGTTTCAGTAAAAGGTAAATTAGAGAACACTCATATTCATTTAAAATTTGAATCTTTTGATGGAGATAAATAACAAGAAGTTCGCTTCTTGTTTTTTAATTTAATTATGTATTTAAAAATAGGAACCATAACCAAGCAAGTAGGTCTTAAAGGAGAGTTAAGAATATATAAATGCTCTTCTTTTTCTTCAAGATATGATTTAGCTAAAAAAGTATACATAAAAGAAAATAATACTTATAAAGAATTAGAAATTATAACATCTAGAGTTTTAAATAAAAATTTCTTTATTATATCTTTTAAAGATTATCAAGATATTAATTTAACTAATATTTTTCTTAACAAAGATCTATACGCTTTAAAAGATATGAACTTATTAAATGAAAATGAATATTATTATGATGATTTAATTTCTTTAAACATTATTGATAAATTAACTAAAGAAAATATTGGAAAAGTTATTTCAGTAGAAGAATTTCCAGCCCAAATAACTTTAAAGTGTATATCTAATAATAAAAAAGAATTTTATATTCCTTTTATTGATGTTTTTATTGATGAAATTAATATTAATGAAAATTACATAGTTGTAAACACTATTGAAGGAATGATATGAAAATAAACATTTTAACTTTATTCCCAGAATGTTATGAATCTTTTTTATCTGCCTCAATAATAAATAAAGCTATTAAAAAGAAGTTATTAGAAGTTAACTTGGTAAATATTAGAGATTATACATTAGATAAACATCACCGTGCTGATTCTGCTCCTATTGGGGGAGGTGCTGGATTAATTTTAAAAGCTCAACCAATTATTGATTCTTTAAATTCAATAAAAGATGATTCTTATAAAATTATTTTATCTCCAAGAGGTCAAATATTTAACCAAGATAAGGCAATAAAATTATCTAAACTTAAAGAGATTACTATTTTATGTGGACATTATGAAGGAATAGATGAAAGAGTTTATAAATACTTTGATGAATCTATTTCAATTGGTGATTTTATCCTAACTGGTGGTGAAACTGCTTCATTTTGTTTAATTGATGCCATTTCAAGATTAATAAAAGATGTAATTAGTGAAGATTCAATTAAAGAAGAATCTTTTAATAACAATCTCTTAGAATATCCTCAATACACAGAACCTTATGATTTTAATGGAGATAAAGTACCAGATATTTTATATTCAGGAAATCATAATGCGATAAATAAATATAGAAAAAAAGAGTCATTAAAGTTGACTCTTAATAATCGTATAGATCTGTTTAATAAAATTAATCTTTCAAAAGAAGATAAAAAACTTCTTAATGAATTAAATGATAACATTCAACCTAAATGGGAAATTGATGCTATTGAAAAAGGGAAAAAATTTATTAAAAACCATTAAATCCAGGTGGAAATTTTCCACCTTTTTTATAATTATTCATTTGTTTCATCATTAATTTTGATTGTTCATATTTTTTTAATATTTTATTAATATCAGCGTTAGTTTTACCAGAACCTTTTGCGATTCTAATTTTTCTTGAATTTTTTAAACATTCAGGATGTTCTCTTTCATACGGGGTCATTGAATTCATTATAGTTTCAAAATTTTTCATTTCATTTTCAACCATATTAAATTGTTCTTTTGAAATTTTAGGCATTCCTGGAATAAGTTTTACTAATGAAGACAAATTACCTAATTTTTTAACTTGTTTCATTTGAGCAAGCATATCATTTAATGAAAAATTACCTTCTTCCATTTTTTTAATAGTTTTCTTAGCATCCTTTTCATCAATACTTTCAGCTACTTTATCTATTAATGTTAAAACATCTCCCATTCCTAGGATTCTTTCAGCCATTCTTTCAGGATAGAAAACATCTAAATCTTTAATTTTTTCACCAACACCAATAAATTTAATTGGTACATTAGTTACCTTTGCAATAGATAAAGCAGCACCGCCTCTACTATCGCCATCCATTTTAGACATGATAACGCCAGTTAATGGTATTTTTTCATTAAACATTTTAGCAACATTAACACTGTCTTGACCAGCCATAGCGTCAGTTAAAAGTAATATTTCATCAGGCTTAATTGAATTATTAATATCGGATAATTCCTCCATTAAAATTTCATCAATTTGTAAACGTCCTGCTGTATCTAAAATTAAAATATCATAATGGTTATCAATTGCTTTTTTATAAGCATTGTTAACTATATTTAACACATTATTATCTTTATAATCGTAATAAATATCAACTTCAATTTCTTTAGATAATTGAAGAAGTTGATCAATAGCAGCAGGTCGATAAATATCGCATGCTGCTAACAATACTTTCTTTTTATTTTTATTTTTAAATAAATATGCTAATTTAGCAGTAGTAGTTGTTTTACCACTACCTTGCAAACCAACCATCATAATTGTGGTAAGTTTATTATTGTTAAATTTTAAATTACTTTTATCACTGCCTAAAAGTTCAACCAATTCATCTTTAACAATTTTTAACATTGTTTCTGAAGAATTTAGGTTATTTATGATATCTTGATTCTTTGATTTTTCCTTTAAAGAATTAATAAAATCTTTAACCACTCTATAATTGACATCAGCTTCAAGTAAGGCAGATTTTACATCTTTTAATACTTCATCAACACTTTTTTCATCGAGGGTTTTATTATTTTTAATTTTTTTAACTATTTTAGAAAATTTATCTGTTAACGATTCAAATGCCATTTACATCAACTCCTTTAAAATTTTATTTAAAATATTTTCATCAATATTATTCAAATTCAATATTTTAATAATGCTTTTTCTTTTTTTGTAAAACTTTAATTTCTCTTCATATTGATCTAATTTTAATTTAGATTTATCTAATGAATCTTTAACAGCACTTTTTGATATTTTTAAATTATTTGCAATCTCAGACATTGATAAATTGTATATGTAATATGATTCTATTATCTTATACATATTCTTGGTTAATAGAGAACCATAAATATCTAATAGACTGTTATAATATTCTAACTCTTTTAATTCATTTTTCATTCAATCAAACCTCTACATAATCCATATAAATATTTATCTAAATCAAATTCTTCTAAATCATCAATCCCTTCACCTAAGCCGATAAATCTAACAGGTATTTCAAGTTCATTTCTAATAGCGAGAATTATTCCACCCTTACTAGTTCCATCCATTTTTGAGATAACAATTCCATCAATATCAATCAAATCTTTAAAAGCTTTAGCCTGACTAACTCCGTTTTGACCAGTAGTAGCATCTAAAACCAAAAAACATGTCAAAGTATCAACCTGTTTTAATATAACTCTTTTAATCTTAGAAAGTTCATCCATTAAATTTTGTTTATTTTGTAATCTTCCTGCAGTATCAATAATGATTAAATCATAATTATTTTGAATGCCTATGTTAATACCTTTATAAGCAACACTTGATGGATCTTCATTAATTTCACCCTTTACAAATCCACAATTTAATCGATTTGACCAAATTTCTAATTGTTCTACTGCACCTGCTCTAAAAGTATCTCCTGCAACTAAAAGAACTTTTTTATCCATTTCAAGATATCTATGTGCAATTTTAGCTATTGAGGTTGTTTTACCAACTCCATTAACTCCAACCACTAATAAAACTTCAGGTTTATTAGTAAAAGTTAAATCATTTTGGATATCATCGCCACTTTTTAAATAATTATAAAACATTTTATCAATAAGTGATTCATTTAATAATTTAGGATCTTTAATATTTTCTTTAAAGGATTGTTGTAATAATTCTTCGATAATAGATAATGTAAAAGAAACTCCGCAATCTGCTTCAATAAGAATTTGTTCAAGTTCTTCAAAATATTCATCATTAACTTTACTATATTTTTTTTCTAAATTTGCAAGTTTATCAGAGAATTCTATTCTAGATTTAGCTAAACCTTTGTTATATTTTTTTAAAGATTCATCTTTTTTTATAACATCTTTATTTTTAAATTTATTTTTAATAAAACTAAATAATTTCATATTTATTTACACACCTTACTTAAAGCATCTTTGGCAGCTAATTGTTCTGCTTCTTTTTTACTTTTTCCCTTCCCTTTTCCTAAAATTTGATTATTAAAAGTTACATTTACTTCAAAAGTAGGATCATGAGGAGGACCATAAGAATTTATAAGATTATATACTATAGTTCCTCTATATTCTGCTTGTAAAGCCTCTTGAAGAATAGATTTATAATCTTTATAATATTCAGATTTAAAATTTATTACATCATCTATAAATAAATTTGTAACAAATTTAATTACAAATTCTAAACCTAAATCAATATAAATAGCGCCAATCATAGCTTCAAAAACATCTTCTAAAATGTGTTCATTATTAATAAGTTCATTCCTTGTAATGCTATTTCCAACTCTGATATATTCAATTAAATCTAATCTAAGAGTTTTTTTAGCTAAGGATTTTCTACAAACTAAAACCGATCTTAATTTGGTCATTTCTCCTTCGCTCATATTCTTATAATGTTTAAAAATTAAACTAGCAACAACAAAACCTACAACACTATCTCCCATAAATTCTAATCTTTCATAATCAACTTTATTAAGATTATTTTCATTACAAGAAGAATGAGTAAAAGCATATAAATATATATCTTTATTATTAGGTGTAATTTTAAATTTAGCAAAAAATAAATCTAAATTATTGTTCATCATCTAATTTTTCCTTAAATTTATTAATAATATCTGCTTTAACTAAATTTTCAGCAATTTTTAAAGATGATAAAAAGGATTGCTCATCACTATTTCCATGTGCTTTAATTACAACGCCGTTAACTCCAACAAGCAAGGCACCTCCAACATTTTTATAATCCATTTTTTTAGCTATGTTGTTAATGCCTTTTTTACATAATAAATATCCTATTTTAGATTTTATTGATGAAGTAAAAGCTTCTTTTAACATAAATTTAAACGCTTTTGATGTACCTTCAGTAGATTTTAAAAATATATTGCCTGAAAATCCATCCGCAACTATTACATCTAAATCACCAAACAAAGCATCTCTACCTTCAGTGTTACCGATAAAATTTAATTTAGAGTCATTTTTTAATAATTCATAAGCTTCTTTAGTTAAGGGAGAACCTTTCCCTTCTTCAGTTCCATTTGATAAAAGGTGAATTTTTGGGAATTCATCTTTATATAAAATTTCATAATAAATACTACCCATTTTAGCAAATTGATGTAATTCTTCTTTCGTGTTAGAGTTATTCGCTCCTAAATCACATAAAACAAATTTTTTATTTTCTTTAATTGTAGGAAAAGAAGTGATAAAGGCTGGTCTTGAAATATTTTTTAATCTTTTAATTTTAAAAATAGAGGCTGTTAATAAAGCTCCTGAAGATCCAGCAGAAATTAATGCATCACAAGAATTTTCAATAAATGTATTCATTGCTACCATTAAACTAGATTCATTATCTCTATAAGCTTCTAAAGGATTTGCATCCATTTTTATAATGGTTTTAGATAATATAACTTTTACTCTTTTTTCATTTTTGAATTCATCAATTAAGCTTTCATCACCAACACAAAAAATAAAAGCATCATTATTAATTGATAAGTATTTTTTTAAAGCAGGAATGCTAGCCTTTAAGGAATTATCTCCTCCCATCATATCTATAACAAATTTCATTAAAAAACTCCTTTAATTTTTAATATATTATAACAAATTATTATCAATATTTTAAAGAAACATTGTTATTTATAATCAATATTTATCAATAATTAAAAATACAACTTATAAATGAGTTTTTATTTAATAATAAAATAAATATAACTTTCTTTTTAATAAAAAAGAGAGTTTAAAAAATATTTAGATAATTTAAAGGAGTTATTATGAAAAGACAAAGAATTTATCAACAATTATTTTTTTATTTACTAGCTATTGAGGATGAAAAAAATATCAATATTAGTAAAATATCAAAAACATTGAAAGTATCAAGGAAAACTTTGTATAAGCTGGTAGATGATAGTAAATACTGTATTAATAAAGTTTATCTTAATTTATACTTTAAAAGGATTTTATCAAATTATGAATTAATGATTAATTTTAATTATTTAGAAACAAATAAACTTATTATTAATATTTTAAAATATCTGATTAATGATATTTTAAATGATATTATAAAATATCCAAATATAAGCATAAGAATATTGAGATTATATTTAAACCAGGAATTTATTGATGATTGCGTAGATATTTTAATGAATATGATTCATAAAAATAATATAAAAGATAATGAATATATAAATAATAAAATATTAATAAATCTTCACGTACATTTAATATTAAGTTTTATAAGTATAGGAAAAACAAGAAAAATAAATGTAAGTGAATATTTAAAATTATTAAATAATTTAAATAAAAACCAAGAAGATATATTTAATATTATCAATAAAAAAATCTTTAAGATTTAATCTTAAAGATTTTCTTTATTTAATTTAATTTATTAAATTTATTCTACCCCTACAATAAAGGAATACACTGATTGATTACCATTTTTAATATCAATATCAATATTTTGATATTTATTTTTTAAGTATTCATCAATTATATTTTTTTCATCTTCACTTACATCTTCGCCATAAAGAACAGTAAGGATTGAACTTTCTTCATCAATCATATCATCTACTAAAAATTTTAAAGCATCAATCTTATTTTTAGAGCAATTAATAATATTTTTTGTTTCTCTAATAGCCATAAATTCATCTTTATTAATATGGACACCATTTAAATCAGTATCTTTAATAGCAAAAGTTACACTTCCGCTTTTAACTGAATTTATTGCTTCTTTCATATTTTCAAAATTATCATTAGCATCTAAACTTGGTGTAAACATCATTGCGCTGACAACACCTTGCATAATTGTTTTTGTTGGAAGAACAACAACATTACATTTATCTTTCATTAATTCACTAGCTTGATTAGCAGTTAAAATAATATTACTATTATTTGGAAATAAGAAACATGTTTTAGCGTTACATTTTGTGATAATATTTACAAAATCTTCAGTTGATGGATTCATAGTTTGTCCACCTGAAACAATATAGTCAACTCCTATTTCTTTAAACATGTCACTAATACCATCACCAGAACTTGTAGCGATTAAAGCAAAATCTTTTTCTGGTTCAATTTCTTCGGCTACTTCATGAGTTTTTTCTTCTTGTTCCAAAGTTTCTTCTTGAGATTCTAAAATATTATTAGTTATTTTAACACTTGTAAACTCACCATATTTTTGAACAAAATTTAAAATATTACCAGGATTTAAAGTATCAATTTTAACATTTAATATATCATTTTCTTCTTCAACTTTTAAATTATCACCATTAGAGCATAAAACTGTTTCAAAACGATTTTTTTGATATACTTTTTTATCTTTACCTAATCCTAATTTAATAGTTAATTCAACAGAATATTTAAGATCACTTGCATCAATATCGGATGAAGAACTTTCAAGGACAGTAGCGGTTGCTTTTTCGATAAACTTTCCTCTTGAAGCTTTTTCCATCCCTTCAATAATACGTACTAAACCAGCACCACCACTATCAACAACACCAACTTCTTTTAAAACAGGTAAAAGATTTGGTGTTCTTTTCAAAGATTCTTTAGCTTCTTTTAAAATAATAGCGAAGGCTTCTTCAATTGAAGTTTTTTCATTAACTTCTTTAAGTAAATGAGCACTAGATTCACGAATAACAGTTAAAATTGTACCTTCAACAGGTTTCATAACTGCTTTATATGCACAAGTACGACCACTATCAAAAGCTTCTGCTAATTGAATAGCGTTAATCTCATCTTTCCCTTTTAAATATTTCGATATACCTCTAAAAATTTGACTTGTAATCGCACCACTATTTCCTCTAGCGCCCATTAAAAGTCCATGTGAAAATATTTGAGAAATTTCATATATACTCTCGTCATTACGGTTCATAATCTCTTTTGCACCGCTAGACATAGTTAAATTCATATTTATACCAGTATCACCATCAGGTACTGGGAAAACGTTTAAAGCATCAATCTCAGGATAATGATTATATAAATTATTCGCTCCTGAGATAACTAACATTTTAAAATTTTGTCCATTTATAATTTTCATTTTTAAACTCCGTCATCTAAAGATCGTGTAATTCTTCAACGTAAACATTAATTTTATTAAAAAGTCCAGGATATTTTCTATTCAAAAAATATAAAATACGATTAGAAACTTCACTTGCTACTTCGGTAATTTTGACTCCATATGCTACAATTAAATGAATATCAACATTGTAACGTATACCAAGTTTATATATTCCTATTCCTTCACTATATTTTTCACGTTTTAAAATTACATCGAGAGGATGTTTGCTAGATACTAAACCTAAAACACCATAAGTTTCACAGCAAATATCGCCGATGTAACCACTAATATCTTTAAGATTTAAATCTTGGTTTTTACTTTTTTCTTCGTTTCTTTTTTGATTTTCCATCTCTTCTCCTTGATGTCTTATCTATTATATCATACTTTGATTTAGATAAAAATAAATTAATAATTAATTCGAAATAAGAGATTTTATTTAATAAAAAAAGCCTAGCAACGTGCTATTCTCACTTATAAAGCTACCTTCACCACTGTAGTGCTTA
>JBQMZB010000005.1:0-37338 GCA_052171195.1 Caryophanales bacterium | reverse complement strand
AGAAAAAATATTAAATGCTTTTAAGTTTTTAAATGAGTTTGGAAAATAACAAACAGTTTTTTGCTCTACTCAATATGTTACTTTTAATATAAAAAACAATAAAAATATAGTAATATTATTTAAAATTGATATTACACATATAAAGATAAGGATAATTAAAATATTTGGAATATATATAAAATGTTTAAATAACTTTATCACCTAATGCAAAAAAAGTAAATCTTTACGATTTACTTTATTCTATCCATAATATCATAATTATGTTTACTTAATAGTTCAATAGCTATATCTTCTAATATGTAAGTCTTATACTTTGAAGTATTTATTAACTTATTATCAATATAATCTTTTGTTTCTATTTCAATAACTCTATATTTATGAGAAACAAAACATAATGCGAATCTATCATTAAAATCATTATTTTGATGATGAATTTTATAATTAATATCAAATTTGCAGTAAGAATCAAAATAATAATATAAATTATTGTCTAATTTAGTACATAATTTTTGAGGAAGAGAATATTCTTCATTTTTATAACTATCTATAACTGTCCACTTACGGGAAACGTGATTATTGCTAAATAACTCATAATTTGCGGAAAAAATTATTCTGCTACTATGAGGTTTATTAAATTCATATTTAATATCATTTAAATCATAGTTTTTTTGAACTTCTTCCTTGGTTAAATTTTTATTTTCAGATACAAAAATATATCTAAGTTGATTTGGAGAAAAAGTATTTAATGAAATTTTTCTTAATGTAGTAAAATCAACAAAATCATGTATATTATAGAGAACAACATCTTTTTTATTGATTTCTGTATTTAATATTTTATATTCTCTTATAATTTTATTATCAATTAACAACTGATTATTTTTTAATTCAATTTTTTCATTATTTTCACTACATGATGTTAATAATAAAAAACATAATCCTAATATAAATTTAGTATTCTTCACATTAAAACTCCTTTTAAAAATCCGGGAAATTATAATGAGCGTTAGATTGTTCTGCTGTTAAAACGTTAATACTAACATCTTTCAAGATATAACATTCTGTTACTCCGATTTGGATAAAAGTACCATTAGAATTAAATTCATTATAAAATATTGTATATTTTGCAATTTTATTTGCTACCAAATAACTGCAGTAAAAACCATGAGAGCCTTCTTTTAATTGAAATTTATAATCACCTTTTCTATAAAAACCATAATGTAATACTTTATTATATATTTTGGAACTATGAAATAATTTCGTAAAATCTTCATCATTAATTTCATAATTATAATCATAATAAAAATTATGAATATTTAAAGAGTTGTATAAGTAATCTATATTTTTCTTACTAGTAATAAATTCATCTTGATACATAGTAACTAAGAAATTTGTAACTGAAACAGGAACATTTATATTTTTAAATCCAAAGGCATTATCTTGAGCTATATCAATATTAACTAACATATGTAAAGCATAAAAAGGGTACATACATTCCTTTTCTTGCTCAGTTACTCTATCAATAATATAATAATTGTTAGATTTTAAACTTATGGAATTATCAGGAACATTTTGTTTAGAAACACAAGATGTTAATCCGAAAATAATAAAACTACTAGCTAATAATTTTAATTTAATCTCCATAGTAAAAATCTCCATTCCCATATTCTATTGTAACAAAAGGTCTGTTTAAAATATAAGCTTTTATTTTTTTTCTGCTATTTTCTACTTCAGTTAATCCCCACCAATATTGATCGCATTCCCATTCTTGACATTCAACATCATATATTGCAGAGACTAAAGATATTCTAAAAAGTCTTCCACTAATAAGGTGATTGTATATATTAACAGTTACATGTGAACTTTCTTTATAAGATGTAGTATATGTAAAATTACCTGCTACTTTATACATAGATTTAACACTTTGCTGAATCGTTGCATTGTTAATACCGAATGAAGATTCTAAGCCTGAATGAATTTCAAGTGAAAATTCCATAGTTAATCCAAGAGATATTTCATTAACTTTCTCAACAATTTTATCAAAAGAAAAGTTTCCCATATCCCCCATCATGAATGGGGTGAAATAATCAATAGCATAAAAGCCCTTAAAACAACATTTATCAACCTTAACATATTTGTTTCTTGTAATTATAAAATTGACTTTAGATTCTGATACTTTCTTTTCTGAATAATCTACACTAAATGATGGATTTAGTTCATTCATACCTACTTTCCTAGAATTAAAAGGCGTAATACAGTTATTGAAAGGAAGCGTATTCGAAATCAAAGCACCTAGAATAATAAATGTTTTCATATTTTTTCTCCTTTCAAATATTTATATCAAAAAAATATTTATAAGTCAAATAAAGAAATTATATTAACGATGTTTGTGGATACTACCAAATTATAGGGACTTTTTATATTACTTTTTCTCTCATTATAATTATTAGTTTTCTTATTCTAAATCCAGTTTCTTTAGTAATACGATTTGCAATCAGTAAGTGTGAATTTCTACATAAATAATTATTAATTAGTTTTAACTAACAAAAATAGTTTTTTAAGTGAAATAATAAACTAAATTTATTATATTAAAATAGTATGAGTTATAAAATTAACTTCATTTAAAATTACTAATTAATAGTTAATTATTCAATTAAGTATATAATGTTCATTTAAATTATATGTTTTAAATTATTATATTAAATTTATATGTTTTAATTTAATGGTTTAAAAATAGTAACAATTTCTTTATTAGAATTGTTATGGAAAAATGTGAATGATAAATAATAGGTAACATGTTTAAACATATATAAACTCATATAGCCAACAAAATTTTCTTTAAAATAAATTTTTAACGGTTCGTAATCATTTTTAATAAATGTAAATCCTGGTTTTAAGTTATTAAACTCTAACATATGGTAATAAGTTGGGTATTTAATTGATTTATTTCCTGCAATTAGAAAACGAATATAATATTTATTTTCATTATTAGAAGTTGTAAATTTATCTATTTTCTTATAATCTTCTTTTTTAACCAAACGGGTATTAAAAGTTGAATCATTATTAAAAGGTATATATTCATATTGAAAATTACCTAAATCAATATCACCGTTCTTATTTTCTTCATAAGCTCTATATAATAAATAACGTTTATTTGAACTAGTAAAACTATATTCATAAGATGTACTAGTGTAATCATGAACATCTTTAGGATCATATAAATATCTTTTATATATAAAATAGGATGGTATTGGTAAAACAATTAATGAAACTAAAATAATAATAAATGTTTTAACAATGTTTTTCTTTGTATTAATTTTCATTTTTATCCGCCTCAAAATACACAAAATATTCTTCAAATTTACTATGTCCATCTTCATTTTTTTCTTCTAAAGTTAAAAATAATTTAATTCTTTCTTGTTTCTTTAAATCAAAGTTATATTCTTCAACAAAATCAAAGCTGTAAATCATTCTTTTATTATCTATATTGCATCCCATAAGAGCGAAATATTTT
The DNA here is from genome assembly GCA_052171195.1 of Caryophanales bacterium. GTDB lineage: Bacteria > Bacillota_I > Bacilli_A > RFN20 > CAG-826 > Onthovivens. The sequence goes on along the minus strand of JBQMZB010000005.1, from coordinate 33,827 downwards.
TCAAACTTAGGAGTATAGATATATTTATATTTATAAATATCGTTAAAATTAGTTAAATATACATTTTTATTAACATTTTTGTTAACTGGAATATTCAAGGTAAAACTATCTTTATTTATATCATTAATATTATTAGACTTATTTAAGAAATATATACTTGTGTTTTTATTAAATATTTTTAAAACATCATGATTAAAAGATTCTTCAAAAGATTTTGAGTTAAAATTATATATATAAGAAATTTTATATTTTGTGTAAAAGTCTAAATTACTTTTTTTATTACAGGATGTTATTATAAAAAGTGAAACGAATAACAAATATTTGATTTTCCTAAGCATTAACTAACTCCTCATTTACCATAAGTATATTTATAGGTTTTATATTTCGATTATAATAAATAATTATTACTTATTTTTAAGTTATTATAATTTATTTATATTTTTATTATTAAAAGTTGGTAATAAATTAATTAAAATAAATATAAAAAAATAATAGGAATATTCATAGTAATCATATAACTAATTTGAATACAATATTATAATAACATCATTTTTTTTAAAAAAACAGTAATATGTCCAAATAATACGTTTTAATGTTTGTACATACTGACAATATAATAAAAAAATCTTGATTCTAAGATCAAGATTAAGTTTTATATCTGGCGGAGAAAGAGGGATTCGAACCCTCGCTGGAGTCTGACCCCACTATCGGTTTTCAAGACCGACCCCTTCAACCACTTGGGTATTTCTCCAAGTTATAAATAATTTGGTGGACCATCTAGGACTTGAACCCAGAACCTAACCGTTATGAGCGGTCCGCTCTAACCAATTGCGCTAATGGTCCAGTTAATGGTACCAGCGAAGGGACTTGAACCCCCGACAAGCCGGGTATGAGCCGACTGCTCTAACCAACTGAGCTACGCTGGCATAATGGTGGAGCCACGGGGAATCGAACCCCGAACTTAAGCTTGCAAAGCTAACGTTATCCCATTTAACTATGGCCCCAATGCAAAACGCTTTAATATTATAAATAATAAAGCTTTACTATTCAATAGTAATTTTTAAAATAATGTAAAAATTAGATGTCCTTGCTGTTAAATAGTTTATTAATATAAATAAATATTTTATAATTAAATGAATATAAACAAAGAAGGTAAATTTTATGAAAATTTTAACAATTATTAACGATTATTTTGAAGATATTGAATGTTTTTTAACATTAGACTTACTTAATAGAGTAGGTATTAATTATGACCTTATTACGTTGCAAGAAAATATACCTGTTACCAGTGCATCTAAAATTGTTGTTAATAATGTTACTAAATTTACAAATATTGATGTAAATAATTATGATGCTATATTTATTCCAGGTGGTGCTCATTATATAAGTTTAATAAATGATTCAAGATTAATAAATTTAGTTAATCTATTTATTAATAATGATAAATATGTTTTTGCTATATGCGCTGCTCCAACTATTTTAGGACATAAGAATTTATTAGTTAATAAGAACTATACTTGTTATCCTGAAATGAATGAAGATTTTAAAGGTAATTTTACTTATTCTAAAGCATGTATAGATAATAAACTAATAACCGGGCAAGCTCCTGGAGCTAGTTTTGAATTTGCTTTTTTGATTATTGAAACCTTAAAAGGGAAAGAAATTTTAAATCAACTTAAATTATCAATACATTATTAAAAAAATTATTTAATATTTAACATAACATTATTTATTTTATATAATCTATTAATATAGATTAATAATTAATTATGAAAAAAATTATAAACTATTTCAAAGAAAGAAAAACTCTAAAAAAGCAAAGAGAAATTGCCGAGACAATATTACAAAATAAACCTAACATAGTCAGTGGAATTAAATTGATGTTAGGATATTTAGGTATATTTTTAATCACCGTAGGAATTATAATTTTAATACCTATTATTATAACTTTTATATATAGAGATGAATTATTTCATATTATAGCCTTTTTAATTCCAGGTATTTTTTCTATATCTATAGGAATTACATTTACTTTATTTTTAAAAGGAAAAAAGAAAGCAAGATTAGGTAAATATCAAGATCTTGTTTTACTTATTTTAATATGGTTTTCTGCATGTTTATTTGGTTCTCTTCCTTTCATGCTTCCTTTAATAATTGGCGGATTAGGACTTAATTTTATTAATAGTCTTTTTGAAACAGTTTCAGGTTTTGCAACATGCGGTCTTTCAATTTTAGAAAAAGAAATTTCTCCATCAAATTTATTAATAAATCACGGAAAGTGTTTCTTATTTTATAGAAGTATAATCATGTTTTTTGGAGGAATTGGATTCGTTTTAATTATTACATGTATTATAAGTGATGCTTATGGTATTAATCTTTATTATTCTGAAGGTCATACAGATAGATTATTACCTAATCTTTATAAATCTGCAAAACTTATATTAAGTTTATATTCAAGCTTAGTTATTATATTTTCTTTATTATTATTTTTTATTGGGATGAATCCTTGGACAAAAATTAATTTACCTAATGAATGCTTAAAAGATCCTCAGTATGCATCTTATTTTGAAGCTTTATGTATGTCTATGACGCATTTATCAAGTGGAGGATTTTCCACAAGAGATTTAGGTATTTATGCATATAATAACAAATTATTAGAGTTAGTTTTTGAAATAATGGAAATTTTTGCAGGAACTAACTTTATAATAATCTTTTCTTTAATTACTTTAAAATTTAAAAAAATAATTAAAGATTTAGATGTTAGACTTGGCTTACTTTTCAGTTTTATTTGGATACCAATATTAACTTTAATTTCTTTATTTAATAAAGGTATGAATTCTTCTTCTTTAATGTCATTAGGAGAAAATATTCATAATAATATTTTCTTTTATATATCCTGTTTTTCTACTACTGGTTCAAGCAATGTTGCAAATATGAAAGATATTTATCCTAAAGCTAGTTTTATAATACTAACAATTATTATGTCAATGGGTGGACAACAAGGTTCTACTTGTGGCGGTATTAAACTTTATAGAGTTGGACTTGGCTTAAAAGGAATTTATTGGAATATTCGAGAAAAGAATTTCACTCAAAACCTTATTTATCCTCATTATATTTCAAAATTTGGTAACAGTTCAGAAGTTAGTGATAAAGAACTAAGTGACGCTGTTACTTATATTGCTTTATATATTGGCTTTTTGTTATTTAATTCATTTTTAATAACTTTATTGTTACCAGGAGAAGATTTCTTATTTGCTCTTTTTGAAAGTGCTAGTGCATTAAGTGGTACCGGCTTGTCTTCAGGAATAACTTCTTCCGACCAAAATAAAATCGTTTTATTTATTATAATTATTTTAATGTTTGTAGGTAGATTAGAGATTTACGCATTTATATATGGATTTAGAAGAATTACCCACGATATAAAAGAATTATTTAAAAACTTAATTAGAAAAATTAAATCAAGCAAAGAAAAAAATTAAAAATTTTTATTGAAAAATCTTCCACTTTTTTAAAAGTAGTGTATCATAAAGTTATAAGTTGTTGTCGAAAGAATACATAATACATTCTAAAAAAATAAGGGAGGATCATATGGAATATTCTTCAAATAACATCCGAAACATACTTGTTTTAGGACACCAAGGAAGTGGTAAAACCACACTTACTGAATCACTTTTTTCTATTGCTAACGGTAATGAAAAAGGATCGGTGGAAAAAAGAAACACGATAAGTGATTTCACAAAAGAGGAACAAAATCGACTTAGTTCTTGTCAGCTATCGATTGTTCCTATTTTTTATAAGGATTATAAATTAAATTTAATTGATATTCCTGGAAATGATGATTTTATCTACGAAGCCTTAGGAGTATTACAAATTGCTAAAGGTGCAATTTTAGTAATTGACGCTACTAAAAAGGTTGAAGTAGAAACAATTAAACATTATAGACTATTAAGAAAACATGGCATTCCTACAATTATCTATGTTAATAAAATGGATAAAGAAAATATTGTCTATGATGAAATATTAGAAGATATTTTAGAAAAATTAGACAAAAAAGGACCAATTTCTTTTGTTTATCCAATGGGTCATGAAGATCAATTTGATGGTTTTGTTAATGTTATTACAATGAAAGCAAGAAAATATAACGGCAAAACTTGTGAAGATGATGAAATTTATCCAGATAAAAAACAAAAAGTTATCTCATTACACACTAAAATTGAAGAACAAGTCGCTTTAACTGATGATAAATATTTAGATAAGTACTTCTCTGGCGAAACATTAACTATGGAAGAAATCCATAAAGGCTTACATTTCGGTGTTTTAAGTGGTCAATTAACTCCAGTAATCTGTGGATGCGCTACTAAAAATATTGGTTTACATACAATGCTTGAAATGTTAATAGATTATCTTCCAAGTTCAAATGATTTAAAACCATATTCTGGTTATGATGATAAAGAAAATCTTGTACAAAGATACACTAATCCTGATGATCCATTAAGTGCTTATGTATTTAAAACATATTTTGATCCATTTAAAGGCGTAGTACATATGATTAAAGTTCTATCAGGAACTTTAAATAGTGGTGATGAAGTTTTAATTCCAAGATTAGATTCCACAATTAAATTAAATAATTTAGTTAGTGTTTGTGGCAATACATATACTTCTATCGATAAAGTTTTAGCAGGAGATATTGTTGGAATTGCAAAATGTGATGAACTTAAAACTGGCGATACAATTTCTCTTAAAAATAATTATTTTGTAATGCCAAAAGCTAAATATCCAACTGCTGTTTATTTTAAAGCAATTGAATTTAAAGATAGCAAAGAAGAAGAAAAAATTATGAATGGTATTGCTAAATTACAAATTGAGAATCCATGCTTAGAAGTTAAGAGAAATCCTGAAACTAAACAACTTCTTATTGGTGGTTTAAGTGACTCTTACCTTAATTTCATTAAAGAAAGAATGCAAAATCTATTTAATGTTAATTTAAATTTATCAAATCCTAAAATAGTCTATAGAGAAACTATAAGAGACAAAGCTGAAGCTGAAGGAAGATATGTAAAACAATCGGGTGGAAGCGGATTCTATGGTGTAGTTGTTATGAGATTTGAACCAAGTGAAAATAATACATTTACTGAAGAAATTTTTGGAGGAAGTGTACCTAAAAACTATATTCCTGCAGTAGAAAAAGGTTTTTACGAAGGTCTTCAATCAGGAGGATTAGCAGGATTCCCAGTTTTAGGTGTAAAAGCTACTCTTTTAGATGGTAAATATCACTCAGTAGATAGTAATGATTTATCATTTAAGATGGCTGCCCAACTTGCATTTAAAGCTGCATATCCAAAATGTAAACCTACTATTTTAGAACCAATCATGAAAGTTTTAATTAATGTTGATAATGAATACACTGGTAACATCTTAAATGATTTAAATCAAAGAAGAGCTAGAGTTTTATCAATTGATGAAAAACCTGAAAGTCAACAACAAATCACAGCGTTAGTTCCAGAAGCCGAAATATTAGATTATGTCTCTAAATTAAGAGTATTAACACATGGATCAGGTTTCTTTAATAGAGAATTCTCATCTTATCAACAAGTTCCAGAACATATGGTTGATAAAATTATTCAAGAAAACTCCCTACTTAAAAAATAATTATTTAATATAACTCCTTTTTAATCCTTATTAAATTATTAATAAGGATTTTTTTATATAAAAAAAATCAGATTTATAATCTGATTAATTAACAACGATGGTGGGCCAAACGGGGGTCGAACCCGTGACACAAGGATTTTCAGTCCTTTGCTCTACCTACTGAGCTACCGGCCCAAAAATAATGGCGGACCAGACGAGAATCGAACTCGCGATCTTCACAGTGACAGTGTGACATGTTAACCGCTACACCACTGGTCCAACGCTTAAATATCATACCTAATATAATAAGATAAATCAATACATATTTTTAAAAATTCTAATATTCTCTTATTTTATTTATTATTTAATGTTAATCATATTTATTTACTTAAGCATCTTTATTGAGAAATATTATATTTTTATATAATATTAATCTATGAATACATATTTATCTTATTTAATTAATCAAGTAGATATAAATGATATCTTAACAAATATAACCTTATGGACTGCTATATTAGAGATAGTTTTATTTATCTTTTTAGGTTTTTTCCTATCAAGAATTAAAATTTTTCCTAAAAATATTGATGAATATCTTTTAAAAGTTGTCTTAACTCTTTCTATTCCTTGTCTTGCTTTTACTTCATTTCTTGGAGATGTAGATAAAGAAAGTTTAAAAGGTCTAGGTTTTACCTTTATATATGGAATGATAATCTACACGATATACTTTTTTATATCTAAATTAATATTCTCATATATTAAAGATAAATCTAAAAGAAATGTATTAGAGATATTAACAGTGTTTGGTAGCGCTACTTTTGTTGCTCAACCTATAATTATGAAATGTTTCCCTGATGCTTTAAAAGATTCAGTAATGTTCACCATGCCTTTTAGATTATATGTTTATACTTATGTATTTTTTACTATTTTAAATTTATCTAAATCAAATAAAAATAATAATAAAGATAATGATAATAAAACAAGTAAAGCTTTATCAGTTATTAAAAAAATATTTACTAATCCAATAATTGTAGCTACATTTTTAGGTCTTATCATCTATTTATTATCATTTATTGGAGATAATAAAGATTTAAATAATTGGTGGATAATTGAAAATAAAGGTTTAATAGGTCCATTCTTTAATATAAGAATATCTTTCCCTCCATTATATAATGCGATGAAAACACTTTCTTCTATGTCTCTACCTTTAGCGCTTATTTCTATTGGAGCAATCTTAGGAAGAACTTCAATTAAAGATTCATTAACCAATAAAAAAGTATGGTTATCTTCTCTTTTAAAAGTAATTGCTACTTCCTCAATTAACTTTTTAATATTATATTTATTAAATTTCATACCTAACTTTAAAGTACCATTTAATACAGTTTTAGCAACAACTTTAATGTGGGAATCTCCAACATCTACAGTAGTTTTAACTTATTGTGCATCTTATAAAGTTGAAGAAGAAATGGCAGCATCGATATATTTTGTTTCTACGATTATATCTTTAATTTTATTGCCATTCTATTTAATATTCTTCTTCTATTTAAAATCTAGCAACATATTTTATTAATTATTATTTATAAGCATATTGTTATTTATATAATTAGTTAGTGGTATAATTATTAAGCAGGGGGTAAGTAAAGTGTTTAAATTTAAAAAAGTATTAAAAATTATTGTTAGTTTAATCTGTATATTAATTATCGTACCTGTTTTATCATTTACCGTATTTTTAGCTACCTCTTCTATTCTTGAATATAAACCTAAAGATGTTGAAGATATTAAAAATAATGATTATAAAAAAGATTCTTCTACTTTATATCTTAATAATAATCTTTCAATCTTAACTTATAATATTGGTTATTGCGGACTTGATGAAACTGAAGATTTTTTTATGGATTATGGAAAGAATGTTCAACCTAAATCAAAAAAACAAGTTGAAAATAATTTAAAAAATATTGCCGAACAAATAAAAACAATTAACGCTGATTTTACTACCCTACAAGAAATAGATTATAAAAGTAAAAGATCATATTATATTAATGAACTTGAATATTTAAAAGATAATCTTCATTATAATTCTTATAATTACGCAAGAAATTTTAAATCTAATTATGTTCCTTATCCTTTCAAACAATGTATTGGTAAAGTAGATTCAGGAATTGCAACTTATTCAAGATATCTAGCATCTAAATCTCAAAGAATTAAACTACCTTCTACTTTTAAATGGCCAGTAAGTATGTTTAATCTTAAAAGATGTCTTTTAATTAATGAATATGAAATAAAAGATAGTGATAAAAAATTATATATAATAAATCTTCATCTTGAAGCTTTTGATAATAATGATGCTAAAATCTTACAAACTCAAACACTTATTAAATATTTAAATTCATTATATCAAGAAGGAAATTATGTAATGGCTATTGGTGATTATAATCAATCTTTCTCAGATAAGTATAATATTCCAGATAATATTAACACAGTTTGGAAAACACCTATGTTAACAATTCCAAATGAATCTACACTTAAAGATTGGCAAAAAGTATATGATGATTCTACCCCTTCATGTAGATCAAATAACCAACCATATGTTAACCATGATAAGAATACATATCATTACATAATAGATGGATGTATTGCTTCTCCAAATATTAAAATTAATAAGTGCAAAACTCTTGACTATAAATTTAAATATAGCGACCATAACCCAGTCTTTATTGACTTTAACTTAAAGGTATAACAATGGGACAACTTATTGGAAAAATACATTCACTTGAAAGTTTTGGAACAGTTGATGGACCTGGGATTAGATTTGTTGTTTTTATGCAAGGATGTCCATTGCGGTGTCTCTTCTGTCATAATCCAGATACATGGGAAATAAACGCTAAATGCATTAACAAGACTAGTGATGAACTTTTAAAAGAAATTTTAAAATATCGGAGTTATATAAAAAAAGGTGGAGTTACCATGTCTGGAGGTGAACCTCTTCTTCAAATAGATTTCATTATAGAGTTATTTAAAAAATTAAAAGAAAATAATATTCATACATGTATTGATACATCAGGAATTACTTTTAACAAAAATAACACAGCTAAAATGGATGAATTATTAAAATATACAGATTTAATTCTTCTCGATTTAAAAACAATTAGAGAAGATGCTCACATTAAACTAACAAACTCATCAAATAAACAAATTCTTGAATTTGCTAGATACTTAGATAAGAAAAATAAACCTGTATGGATTAGACACGTCTTATTAAATAATTATGAAACTGATGAGGAATTAAAAGAGTTAAGAGAGTTTATAGAAACCTTGAAAAACGTTGAAAAAATTGAGATTTTGCCGTATCATACTATGGGGATTGTAAAATATGAATCTCTTAATATTCCCTACCCTTTAAAAGATATGGAACCCCCAGATAAAAAGCAAATCGAACACGCTAAAAAGATATTAATGAAAGGAGTTTAAAATGAAGTTATTAAGTATTAATGGAAACTGTCAAGCTTGCGAAATGTCAATGCATTTTGAACTTAACAAATTTAAAGAAAAATATGAAATTGAGGAAGTTTACGTTAATGATGAATTAGTTAAAAAATATAATCTTATTAAAACTCCAGCTTTAGTATTATTAGATGGTGATAATGTAGTTGGTATCTTATATGGATATCAACCTGAATTTATATTAGAAGAATGGTTAAAAGCCAAAGAAAGGAGCAACTAATATGGATGCATATCGTAATTTTGTCGAAGGACATTGGCTTAGTGAAATTAATGTTCGAGACTTTATTCAAAAGAACTATACCCCTTACGAAGGAGATGATTCTTTTTTAAAAGGACCTACTGATGCCACGAATAAACTTTGGGCTCAAGTTATGGAACTTAACCAAAAAGAAAGAGAAGCAGGCGGAGTTTTAGACGCTGATACAAAAGTTGTTAGCTTAATCGATACTCACGATGCAGGTTATTTAAACAAAGATTTAGAAACAATTGTAGGTTTCCAAACTGATAAACCATTTAAACGTTCTCTTCAACCATTTGGTGGAATCAGAATGTCTGAAAGTGCTTTAAAAGCTTATGGATTTGAAATTGATCCAGAAATTAGAGATATTTTCACTAATTATCGTAAAACTCATAACCAAGGTGTCTTTGATGCTTACACTAAAGAAATGAGAGAAGCAAGACACTGCGGAGTTATTACCGGTCTTCCAGATGCTTATGGTCGTGGAAGAATTATTGGTGACTATCGTAGAGTCGCTTTATATGGAATTAATCGTTTAATTGAAGAAAAAGTCAAAGATATGGAATTGCTTTCATATGAAATGACTGATGAAAACATTCGTGACCGTGAAGAACATAGCGAACAAATTCGTGCTTTAAAAAGAATGATTAATATGGCAAGTAAGTATGGTTATGATATTTCAAGACCAGCTGAAAACGCTAAAGAAGCTATTCAATGGACATATTTTGGTTATTTAGCTGCTGTTAAAGATCAAAATGGTGCTGCAATGAGTTTAGGTAGAACTTCTACTTTCCTTGATATTTATATTGAAAGAGATTTAAAAGAAGGAACCTTAACCGAACAAGAAGCTCAAGAATTAATGGACCACTTCGTTATGAAGTTACGTTTAATCAAATTTATGCGTACACCTGAATATAACGATTTATTCTCTGGAGATCCAACCTGGGTTACAGAATCAATTGGTGGTATGGGTATTGATGGAAGAACTTTAGTTACTAAAAACTCTTTCCGTGTCATGCATACACTTGTTAACTTAGGACCTGCACCAGAACCAAACTTAACTGTTTTATGGTCAACTCGTCTTCCAGAAGGATTTAAAAAATTCTGCGCTAAAATCTCAATTAATACCAGCTCAATTCAATATGAAAATGATGATTTAATGAGAGTTGATATGGGTGATGATTATGGAATTGCTTGCTGTGTTTCCTCAATGAGAATTGGTAAAGAAATGCAATTCTTCGGTGCTAGAGCTAACCTTGCAAAATGTTTATTATACGCAATCAACGGAGGATATGATGAAGTTAAAAATCAACAAGTTGCTCCATTATATGAAAGAATTACCTCTGAATATCTTGATTTCGATGAAGTTATGGTTAAATATGACCAAATGCTTGAATGGTTAGCAAGATTATATGTTGATACCTTAAATGTCATTCATTTCATGCATGATAAATATAGTTATGAAGCAGCTCAAATGGCATTACATGATAGAGAAGTTAAAAGATTATTCGCAACAGGTATTGCTGGATTATCAGTTGTTGCAGATAGCTTAAGCGCTATTAAATACGCTAAAGTTAAAACTATCAGAAATGAACAAGGTATTGTTACTGATTTTGAAGTCGAAGGAGATTTCCCAAAATATGGTAACAACGATGACCGTGTTGACTTACTCGCTACAGATTTAGTTAAGAGATTTATGAATAAAATTCGTAAACATCATACTTATCGTAATTCTTGGCCATCAATGTCAATTTTAACCATTACATCAAATGTTGTTTATGGTAAAAAGACAGGTTCAACACCAGATGGAAGAAAAGCTGGACAACCATTTGCTCCAGGCGCAAACCCAATGCATGGAAGAGATCACACAGGTGCTCTTGCATCATTACAATCAGTTAGTAAATTACCATACGAACATTCACGTGATGGAATTTCAAATACATTCAGTATTGTACCAGATACTTTAGGAAAGGAAGAATAATTATGTCAGAAAAAAAAGTAGAAAATTTAGTCGATATGATTGATGGATATGTTGAAAATGGAGGTCACCATTTAAATGTTAACGTATTTAATCGTGAAACATTATTAGATGCTCAAAAACATCCAGAAAAATATCCTCAATTAACAATTCGTGTTTCTGGTTACGCTGTTAACTTCAATAAACTTACCAAAGAACAACAAGATGAAGTTATTGCACGTACCATGCACGAATCTATGTAATCAAATATTAGAAATAATATAGATATTTATTAAACAATACCCTCTTGCTAGTTATCTAACAATAGGGTATTTTTTTAAGTTATCAAAAATAAATAAATTCTAACTTAATAAAAAAGGTTTGTTCTGATGTTTTTATAATAAAACCTCCGTATATTGTTTTAATATTTGTTCCATATTCATCTTGATAGCGTATTTTGATAATTTTAATAAGTCTTTTTCTTTACTTGAAAAATAAGATTTTATAGATTCGCAAAACACTTGTGTATCAATTCTATCTTTATCTTTAATAATATCTAGTATTGTCCTTTCCTTATCATATATCGATATCTTCCTACCAAAAGGACTAGTTATACTTATTTTACCAATATCATAATATTCTTTTTTAACATACTTGAAAATAATATTATCTTTTATCAATTTAACTCTACTAACATTATCTCCATTTTTCACAGTTATCACGTAAATGTTAGGTATTCGTGTTGTTAATCCTTGTAAATATGCTGCTGTTTCATGAGAAAAAATACCTTTTGGTATTCTAAACGAAAAATAAAGATACTCATCTATATTCTCATTTGGTAGTGTGTAGAGACCATTAGCTATTTTTTCAATTTCTCCTTTAATAATCAAAGCTTTTAAAGTATCTTTATGAATACCTAGATTTAAAGCTTCTTTTGTTGTTATAATTCCATTATTATCTTTAATTTTTTTAAGCAAAAATACTTGTTTATTCATTTAATCACCACCTTTTTATTCTTAAATAATAAATTTTATAAGAATAAAAGTCAATATTTATATAAAGAATTTACTTTAAATTTATAAAATAAGTTATAGTTGTAATTTAAAATCAATATTACAAATTAATATAGAAAAATTAAATTACATATCTTTATTTTAATTATTATTATTATTATTATTATTATTATTTAAATTATCAAAATATTGTTTAATTGATGGAGCGTTTTTTGTTAATTTTTTTATTTGTAATTCATCACAATGATTGTTAGCAGCGTTTAAATGTTTTAATGACGTAGTTAAATTATTTTTAACTTTAGTTAAAGCATCTATAGATTTATCTATTTCTTTAATTGCATCATTAAATCTATCATTAGCGTTCTTAAAATTTTTACCAAATACATCTTTAAATGTATTTAAATTATTTTGGAAGTTAACTAAATCAATAGATTGATTTTTATATTCTTCTAATTCTAATCTAGACTCTAATGAATTAAGTGAAGCATTCTTTATTAAACCAATGATTGGAATAAAAAATTGAGGTCTAATAACATACATCTTCTTATATTTATGAGAGATATCTAATATACCTTGATTATATAATTCATTATCTTCTTCTAACGTTGTAACTAAGACTGCATATTCACATTTATTATTAGTTCTATCATTATCTAATTTCTTAAAAAATTTATCATTTTTTTGTTTCTTTTCAGTCTCTTCACTTTCATTTTTCATCTCAAACATAATGGAAGTTATTTCGTTTCCAACTTCATCAAAATCACGATAAATAAAATCACCTTTTGAGTTATTTATAGCCTTAGTATCTTTTTCAAATATAGCGTTCGGAAATGAAAAACTTCTAATTAAGTTAAATTCATTTTCACAGAATTTTTCAAGACTTTCTCCGATATTTTTCGTAGATAATTTTTGTTTATATTCTTTTATTTGTTTTATTTCATCTTCTTTTAAAGATAAGGTGTTTTTATATTTTTCAACTTCTTGCTCTAATGATTTAATATTATTATTATTTTCATCTTTTAGTTTATTTATATTATTATTATATTCATTTTCATTTTTATGAATTAAATCATTATATTTATTTTCTAACTCTAAGATTGTTTTTTCTTCATTTAATTTTATGTTGTTATTAATTGAATCTATCTCAGTCTTTAAATTACTAATTTCTAAAATATATTGATTTTTTATAGATTCTTTTAAATTTTCAATTTCCTTATTTTTTAAATTTTCTAAATCATTATATTTACTTTGAATACTTTCAAATTTATTTTTATAATCTAGAACTTCTTTTTCCTTGCTTTTAATTTCTTTTTGAAGATTTAATTTATATTCAGTTTCTAATAACTTATTATTCTCATTTAATTTATTTTGATAAATTTCATCTTTTTTATTTTCAATAGCTTTATTAATAAATGAATCATCTATACTTTCAAGATTTTTTAAATCTATTTTATCTCCAATATGTCCTTCTTCTTCTAACACTAAAACCGTTTTATCTTCAATTCTTACCTTTAAAGTTTTCATTATAATCTCCTTATTATTTATAAAAATATTATACCTTAATCCTCATAATATTTGTTAAATATTAGATATAAATATTTTAAAAAATACTATATTATAAAGTATTTTATTTTATATATTACTTTTAAAATATAACAATAAAAAATGCTATATTAAATTTTAAAATAATATAGCATTTAACTTTAACAATATAGAAATTTATTTAATATAGTTCTAAATTATATAAATAATAATTTAATTTTTAATATATCTTTGTTTAATAAATATATTTCTTATCTCATATAGAATAATAATAAATATTATAATTAATGATATAAATTGTGATGTAGATAATAGACCTACAAATCCTCTATAATAATCACCACGTAAGAACTCTATAAAAAATCTAATTATCGCATATAAGATAAGATATAATTTGAAAGTATTTTTACCAGAAATTCTTTCTTTATTATATAAGATAAATAATGTAATAAATAATATTAAATTAAAACTAGCTTCCAATAATTGAACAGGGAGTCTTAATACTCCTGCACATCCAGGAGCAGGAGAATATTTAAAATCTAAACCATGTATATATTGTATTCCATAACAACATCCTGATAAAAAACAACCTATTCTTCCAAATGTATGAAATAATGGTATACATAAGGTAGCTATTCCAATATATGGATCTAAATTAATATTATTTTTTGTTCTCATATATAAATAAGAAGAGATAATACCTCCAATAAGACCTCCGTAGAATACACTACCACCAAATATAGTAATCAACCATTCAAAAATCTGTTTAAAAGTAGTTATTTTATGTAAATTTTGAAAAAAAGCAACAATATATCTACTCATAGTAATCGTATATAATAAGTGACCACCTATTAATATACCTATTGTAGAAAATAAAAGAATAAAGAGCATAAATATTTCATCATGCCCTTTCTTCTTAGTGTATATTTGACTAAAAGCAAATACTACAAGTATACCAATTAAAGCTGAAATAGCATAAAAGGTAATAGTTTTACCAAATATATTAATATCTGGTAACATTTATTTTGTCATCCACCAAGGAGCTGTATTATAGACTGTAGCACATATAACGATACATAAAAATCCTAAGAATCCAATAACTGTACCAATGATTCCTAAAATTAAACCAGCTACTGCTAATCCATAGCCTTTACCAGTTTCTTTATAATATTTCATGCCTAAACCGCCAAACACTATTCCTAGAACACCAACTATCCAAGCACCATAAGTTATAATCGGCACAAAAGCACCAACAACTGCTAATACACCTAATACGAGTGCAACGATAGAATATGCGTTTATTTGTCTTTGATTATTCATAAAACCTCCTTATTCAATTATATATATATATATATATATATAATCAAGAGTTATAATAGATTTTCAATAGATATATGTGATTAGCAAGTGATAATATTTGTCTATTAAAAAATATATTTTGTTTTACTTCAGTATTGGCTGTAATATAATTAAATACTTTGTCTAACTTTTTATCTGTTACTATTTGTTTTAACTCTACTCTATCAAGCCGTGCAAACATTTCTTTGTTTGAATAATAAAATTTTCTCATCTCTATAAAACTATCAATAATTTTAATACTTACTTCAATTGCTACACTACTTTTAAGAACAGCGGGAAGCATGGCTATGCCTTGCTCTGTAAAAACATACGGCAGATATCTTCTACCACCATAATTATTTGAACTTGCGCTTCCATTTTGGAATCTCAAGTTTTTATATTCTCATTCTGTTAATTGAAAATAAAAATGTTCTGGGAATCTTGATATATTTCTTTTTACTGCCTTATTTAAATTACCAGTAGTAACTTTATATAATTCTGCAAGATCACTATCAAGCATTACGTGTTTATCCCTAATTCTATAAATCATCTTCTGTATTTCTATATTTTCAATAATTGTAAGATTTTTATCTTTTTCCATTAATACCTCCAAATTTTCCTTTAACTAAAACAACATATAACTTATATTTTTACCCAGCATTCTTTTAAAAATTCTTTAACAGACATTAAGTCTTTATCCTTATAATATAAGAGCAATTTCTGTTTAAATTCATTAACTTTATCATAAGGAATAATTATTAAACCAAGTGCATTTTTGATCATATAATGATTCCCAAAAATAACTGCTGTTCTCTTATTTCCATCATAATAGATTTGTTTTTTTCATAACATAAAGAATAAGTTCTATAGCAATATCAATCTTATCAATATTAGAATTAATTATATTATCGATATCATCTTTGATATTTGATTCTATTGGTATAGGTGGAATATACAATGAACCACCAATTGTTACTGGTACAACTCTAATTCTTTCTCCATCCTGGTAAAATCCTTCATTTACAATCTTAGCAATATATGAAGAAAGGTAATAATTTGAAGGTGAAAGTATTACATCTTTATCTAAAATAAATTCCCATGCATGTTTTAAGTTTATAATCTTTTGCACATCATCTACTTTCATATTATTAACTTTCCCATTATCTATAATCGATTCAGTATCAGGAAATGTTGTTGACACACCCTCTAATATAGCTTGATCATAAATAATAGTCTTCATATTAGATCTTGCGAAATCAAGATTTAATAATATTTTCGCAGGTAGTTCTTCTTTTTGATATCCAAGATTCGATAAATCTTTTTCAATCTTACGTATATGTTTTCGTAATTCTTTAGCTTCTTTACTATTTTTAAGCAACAAATTATAAAGATCTTCTGTATATGAACCTACATAAGTCGATGTAACTCTTCCCTCTACTCTTTTTCTGATATAAAGATATTTTTTATTATCTATAGTTTTAACTTCAACAGTTCCATCATAAGGTATAAGTGCTAGTTTTGAATTTAACTCAGCTCTATTTCTTAAAAGTTCTTGTGTTTTTTCAAATATATTCATATTACACCTCCTTAGGGAACATTTATACATTAAATATATCATTTTATTCCCTAAATATCAAAAACTGTTAATGAGTTAAATATTACTTTATTGTTATTTAACAATTTAAAATAAAAAAAATACATTAAATTATATTATTCAAAATAAGATATAAAATATATTTAATAATTTAAATATTAGTTAATAAATTTATAAGATTAACCAAAAACCATAACGTTTTCCATTAACTCTTTTAATTTGATTATTATTAACCATAACTTTTAAAATAGTTTTTATAGTTCTTAAAGAAACACCAATCTCTTTAGATAGTTGAAGAGTTGTAATTTTAGGATTATTTTTAATGAGTTCTAATATTCTAGATTCTTTTGAGATGTTTTTATCTACTACTATTGATTTAACATGAAGATCTCTATTTTGTAAAATATTATTTTCATTTAAAATTAGATTTCTTAAAAATTTTATTAAGTAAGTTCTATCTATAAATATTCCTTTAATAATATTATTATAATTTGCTCTTACAAGTGAATTTCTAAAATACCAGGAATTCTTTGCAAATGTATCATTAGTTACATCAAAGCCTAAACTTCTTAAATATTTAATAAAGAAAACCGCTATAGTTCTAGTGTTTCCTTCCTCAAATACATGGATTTGCCACAAATTAGATATAAAGATAGCTAAATGTTCAATTATCTCATCTATAGATAAACCTTTATATTTAAATTTTTTTTCTAAATCAAAATCATATTGTAAAGTCATTTCTAACTCTCTATAATCACCATAAATAACACTGTCGCCATCAAGAACCCATTCTTTTTTAGAAATATTATAATTTCTTAATTTTCCTGCATTTTCTAATATTCCATTAAAAAGTAATTTATGAATAGTTAATAATTGACCTATTGTAAAAGTGAATGAATTTTCAGAAATAATTTTAGCTATTCTTATTGATATCTTATCTGCTTCTTCACTTCTTAATTCCACATCTGGTTTATTATCATAATAATTAGATATTATTAAATCTAATTCTTCTAAAGATATATCACCCTTTATATATTTATTTGTTTTTTCTATAAAATAAGTAGAATTTTTAATTTTATCAACATCTTGTAAGCCAATTCCAGTTTCTATAATATATTTATTATAATTATCATTATTCATATTAATATTATAATATATTATTCTTAAAGTGCAATTCCAAAGTGCAATAACACTTTGACTGATATACAATAATGTCTCATTATGTTAGCGTGTGAAAATGTCTCAATGGTGTAATATTATTCATGTAAATCATTCTAAAACTGATAAATATATACTCTATTCTATAAAAAATTAGTTTTTACACTACTTTCTAATTTAGCTATGATTTTTCAATATGGTTTTTAAAAAATCGAATTTTCAAAATCTTACTTTCAATTTTCTGATGTTCGGACATGCAGTACTGGGTAAATTCATAATTGATTTAAAGGGTTAAAAAATGCGAGTTGTCTTTTTAATATTCCCAATTAATACATAATGAGTAAAGTTTTGAATATCGCTTTTTCTATAAAACTTATTTAGTAACATGTTGCGTAATTCTTTTTCTATACCTATAATTTCATCAAAATTTATGTTTTCTTTATATTGTATTATTAAGTCTATATCGCTTGCGTCATGATATTCGTTATCATTTATCGAACCAAATAAATATAACTCTTCGACTCCTTTGCCTTTTAAATCATCTTTTATTGATTCCAGGTATTCGATTAATTCTTTCTTTAAATCGATAAAGTCTTTTTTTAATAAAGAGGTTAAATATCCAATATTAAAATAGTGACGTACACTTTGATTTTCTATAGTATTATCTGTTTCAATAATATTTAGGGGAAGTCTACATGGATAACCAAAAATAAATGATAAATTGATTAAAATGAAATTATATATAACAAAAGCTTCACTATTTGAAAATGTTAATAGATTATCCAATGCTTTATTTATCCAAGTAAAATCATTTTTTAGTTGAAAGTTATCAATTAATGTAGCTAATTTTTTAGAGACACTTCTTTTAAAAACGAATATAAAAAATTTTTTATATTCTGCTACTAATGAATTTAAATCTAAAGAATAAATTAACTGAAAATATTTAAAAAAGTCTAATATTTCTTTCTCTTCATCAGTTTTTGGAGATATCTTTCTTAGAGTAATTTGCTTACAAGTTTTATATTTTTGATCCTTGTAATATATATAGCAAAAATTTGAAATGACTTTACACGGATAAATCGAACTATACGTTGTGTTCATAGCCTATTTAAAATTTATGGATATAGAATGAAAACTTCCGTTGATGCGATCAATTCCGTAATGAGTTTCTTGAAAGGCAACATAAGTAAAATTTGATGTTGATAACTCAATAACAATGTTAGAAATATTATCTTTAAAAGTTACAGGATACAAAGTGGCTGAAAAAATTAGACTTTGTGTACTATAAGTATCTATTTTAATACCATTTGAGTAAAAAGATACAATTGATTCAGTGTGTAAAATTCCTACCTTACTAATAACTTCATTTAAATTTGTTATTTTAAACTCTATTTTATTTTGTTTCCTATTAATAAACTCAATATCATATTTCCTTCCTTCGCCACTTGTAAATGTAAGAGTATCCCTATCTCCAACCTTAATCCAATCATAATTTGGAGAACATTTAAAAAGTAAAAAAACAAAATGAATAAAGCAAGACATTTATATTTTTTCATAGTTATCCTCCTTAATTTTATTTTAACATACAAATTATAATTAACTTCCGATTTTGAATAAAAATCAAAAAACTAATAAGATAAGAAAAAGGTTTGACACATTGCGTCAAACCTATAGTTTCTATTTGGTGCGAGAGACGGGAGTCGAACCCGTACGACATCGCTGTCAATTGATTTTGAGTCAATCGTGTATACCAATTTCACCACACTCGCAGATAATAAGATTATATATAATATTTTAGTATTTTGAAATATTAAAATATTATCATTCTATATCATTAATATAAAATTTAATATAATTAGCCTTCTTTAATAAATATATAGCAAAAATAAAAATTAAAAAAGCTAAAATAAACATAAAAAAACATATCCATCCTATAAGTTGATTAAGTGGATATATATTCATTAAAGATATAGTTATAACAAATATTAAAATAGAAATAGAAATTAAGATATATCCACTTAATTTTAATATGTAATATTTTTTGTTATCTTTTTTATTCATAATATTTTACATTCTTATTGTCATAACCATCTTTATATTTAGGTTCGTTATAAGGATATCCTATATAAATTATATTAAATGGTATAAGATTATTATCTTCAATATTTAATATTTCTTTTAACTTATTAACACTTTCTTCATTTGGATATATTCCTATCCAACAACTTCCTAATGATAAGGATGTAGCTCCAAGTAAGATATTTTCTGTTGAAGCTGCTAAATCTAAATACCAATATTTTTTATTTCTTAAAAGAAGATCTTTTTTTAAATCTCCAAGAAGAACAATAGCTAAAGGAGCGTTATAATTAGCAAATCTTTTAAAATTTCTTATCTTAGTTAATATATTTTCATCTTTAATAACAAGATATTTCCATGGTTTAATATTTAAGGCTGAAGGTGCAGACATAGCATAGTGAAGTAAAGTTTCTATATCTTTATCTTCTACTTTTTTATCTAAGAATTTTCTACAACTTCTTCTTAAAAAGACTACATCACTAAATTCCATAACTACCTCCTATTATCTACAAATATTATAAAATAATTTTATAGATATTAAAATAAAAACCCTGATTAATAATCAGGGTATATATTGTTTATATTGGTGCAGGAAAAGAGAGTTGAACTCTTACTTCATTATGAACTTAGTGTCTGAAACTAAGGCGTCTACCAATTCCGCCATTCCTGCTTATATATAAACCAGTTAGTTAGAATATTTTATAAAGTACCAAATATTCTATCTCCTGCATCTCCTAATCCAGGGATAATATAACCTTTTTCATTAAGTTTTTCATCTACAGAAGCAATGTATATTTCAGTGTTTGGATGTTCTTTTAATACTTTATCAATACCTTCTTTAACTCCAACCAAACAAAGAAGTCTAATATCTTTAAATCCTCTTTTTTCAAGTTGAGTAATTGCATCAGATGCACTACCTCCAGTAGCTAACATTGGATCACAAAGAAGGACTAATGGATTTGCAACATGTGGCATTTTGCAAAAATATTCAACTGGTTTTAAAGTTGTCTCATCACGGTAAATACCAATATGACCAATTTTAGCGGTAGGAAGCATGTTAACAACTCCATTGCTCATTCCAATACCTGCTCTTAAAATAGGAACTATAATTAAATCTTTATCAAGTTTAATTTCATCAATTAAGCAACCAGTTGGAGTTTCAATTTTACCTTTAACGTGTGTTTTTAAGTCTTTAAATACTTCATAAGTCATTAAGGAAGCAATCTCATCAAGAATTTGACGAAAATCTCTTGAGTTAGTTTTGCTATCACGCATAATATTCAACTTAGTTTTAATTAGTGGATGATCTACTACATGTAACATAAATTTCTCCTTTATATTTATCTAATAGATATAATACTCTATTTAAACCGATATTATTAGAATTATTTATAATTTAAATTGTATTTTTCATTTAATATCTCAATAGTTTTTTTATAAATTAATTTATGTTCACTATTATTTAATAAATTCTTTTTAAGTTTTATACATTTTGGATAACCCCAAGATTGAAATAAACCTCTAGGTCCATACCATTCATTATTATTAGACTTATTATTTAAGGCAGATAATGTAGATAAGCATGCTTTATCTGGTTTCATAAACATCAATCTCATAAAAGGAACAATCGTATAATAAAATAATACATTAAAATTCTTACGTGACTTATCAAATAATTTAGTCATTGCTATACCTGGATGAGAAAACTCTATTGGAATATTATTTTCTTTTAAATATAAAGCAAAGTTAGTTAATAAATATTTAGAATTAGCGTATCTATAAAATAGATTCTTATTTTTTATATATTGATAATCTTCTAAATTACAATGTTTTATATAATGAGTACTGATTGATGTTTGATAAATAAATTTACCATTATTATTAATAATATTATCTTTTAATTTTAAAGTAATATACGCTGGCATTAAGTAATTAACTAAAGATGTAATATCAATCCCTTTATCATTAATATTAGTTTTAACATGATAGACTCCTGCGTTATGAATAAAATAATTAATATTAATTTTATTAACATCATTAATAAAATTATTCACTGAATTAATGTTAGTTAAATCTAATATTAATATATTTATATTAGATTTAGGATATTCTTTTAAGATTAAGTTTTTTACTTCTTCTCCTTTATCTATAGATCTAACTGTTATATATAGATTAGCGTTTAATCTAGCTAAATATTTAGCAATATAAAAGCCTAATCCTCCATTAGCGCCAGTAAGCACAACATTTTTATTATCTAAATTCTTATATTCGTTATTAATTAAAGATTCTATTTTTTTATTCATAATAAAAGTATACTACAATTTTAATATTATTAGTAACCTTTAACTTATCTAATCTATCTTATTTATCTTTTTATATCTTCTTATCTTTATTTCTATAATTATTATAGGAATAAAGATATCTAAAGTAATTAAGATTAAAGTGTTAATTAAGAAAATATTAATTAAGTTTTTATAAAATATAAAGTAATTAGATATTAATAATATGATAGTAATAATTGATATTATAATTGAGTAAATAGCAAATTCTTTATTAGCGTATTCCCACAATTTACTTGAAGAAAGTGTAGCTTTGTTCTATATCCAAATAACTTATTTTGTTTTGGTTTTATTATTAAAGTACTAATTCCAAATATAATAATTATGCAAGGAACAATAAATAAAAAACAACATAAACCAGTAATTAAAGTATTTACAATATTTGACTCATTCATACGTTTATACTCCTCTTTTATTATTTTAATATTTTTATTTACAAAATTTTGAATGAATTTTGTATACTAAATCATTTATTTCATATATTAATTACAAATTTAATTTTTTCCATTTAAAGCAAAATAATATTTAATAATTATATGTGCTTGTCAAAAATGTGATGAATATTAAAAAATCTTATAAATAAATTGTAATATAATCAAACATTAAAATAATTTTTGTTATTAATTAATTGTTAACATAATTAACTCTCAGATCAATTATTAATAACTGATAAATGTTATGTAATTTATAATTCATTATAATGGCAGGATGTACCATCATTAAATTCTATTAAAGGATTAATTGTTGTAATATCAGGCATCCAGTTTTCTCCAAAATTAATATGTTTAAATTGATCTTTACTACCATCATATTTTATTTTTTCTAAATTTTCACAGTCTCTAAATGACATATATCTAATTGATGTAATAGTGGAAGGTAAGATTATTTCTTTAACAGATGAATTAGCATCAAAACAGAAATTTGGTAAAGTATGTATCTTAGTTAGTGATAAATCAATTACTTCATTTTTAATACAAGCAGAGAATGCATCTTCATCTATATATTGGCAAGTGCTTGGTAATTTAATTTTAGTTAATTCTAGACATTGGTTAAAAGAGTATCTTCCAATTGTTTCTATTTTTGTATATTCTAAATTAATATTAATAAGTTTTTTATTTTCTTTAAATGCTTCATTTTTAATATGTTTTATATTATTTGGAAGAGAGACTGTTTGAAGATTTATACATTTTGCAAAACAGCTATGATTAATTTCTTCAATTTTAGTAGATGATAAGTCAACTTTAGTAATATTTTCACATTCACTAAAAGCTGAAGAACCTAGAGTTTTGCAAGTTGATGGTAACTTAATATTTATAAGACTTTTACACTTCCAAAATGCATAAGAATTTATAACTTCTATTTTTGTATCTTCTAAATTAATATTGGTGAGTTTGGAATTATTTGAGAATGCACCATCACCAATATGTTTTAAAACATTAGGTAGTGATATAGTTTCAAGATTATCATTTCTTAAAAAACAATTAGAAGGTATTGTTTCAATTTTGGTAGAAGATAAATCGACATTATTTAAGTTTAAACAAAATCTAAATACCTCATCTCCTAATGATTTACAAGTTGATGGTAATTTAATATTTATAAGTCCTTTGCATTCATTAAAAACTTTATTACCAATAGATTCTACTTTAGTGTCTTCTAAATTTATCTTGTTAAGTTTTGTACAATTTTCAAAAGCATAGTCTTCAATATGTTTTAATGTGTTAGGAAGTAAAACAGTTTGAAGATTAGAACATTCATAAAAACATTGACGTTGAAGTGATTCAATTTTACTTAATGATAAATCAGCCTTAACTAAATTCTTATTACCAGCAAATGGGAATCTACCTAAAGATAAACATTCTGGATTTAATTTAATAGTTGTAAGATTGTCACAATATGCAAATGCTCCATTACCAATACTTGTTACTTTTGAATCTTCTAAATTTATACTTTTAATACTAGAATGAGCAAAACAATCAGGCTTAATTTCATTGACGTTATCAGGTAAAGTTACTGAATTAATATTATTTAAATCACGGAACCAATTTATTGATTTAACTGGTTTATCATTAATAAAATTAGGAATATTTAAATCAAAATCAGGGACAGTTTTATATTTATTATTTAAACCAATAATATCTACACTATCACCATCTTCAGCAAATTTATAATAATCTTCAAATAAAGTTGATTCATCTTTTAAATATAGTTTTGTATCAAAATTACTTGTATATGTTGATTCATCATATACTTTTCTTTCACCATCTATTTCTACTTCCCAGACAGTATTTCTAATTCTATAATAGTTATCTTTTTTGACTGTTGGTAAATTGACAAGAATACCAGTAGTAACATCGATGGTTTTACTAACAATTTCATTTCCATGTTCATCAAGAACTTTAGTGTTAGAACTTGTTATAAATTCAATATGTTTTTTATGAGCTTCTGGTCTTAAAGAAATATTTTTTTCTACTTTATATTTAAAGTTATCGTCATCACTTTTTTCACTATAATGTTCAGAAGGATTATCTACATTATAATAATATTCATATACGTGACTGTTAGAATATTTAATAAGATCAATCTCCTTATCTTTAGCACAATCTTTAGTTTCAACTAAATTACCTTCGTGATCATAAATACTAACTTTATAAATAATATTGAATGTTGCAATGTAAGTAGTTTCTTCTGTAACTGCGACAGGACTTGGACTCCATCCATTAAATCCATAGTTATTTGTTCCATCACTAGGTTTTACTGGTTCACTTCCAGTGTAAGTTGGAATTGTACCATATTCTATTTCAGATTGATGTAAGATAGTTCCATCATAGTTTTTCCATGTTATATTATACTTTCTTGTTACTTCAGAAAATTGAGCAGTGTAAGTAACATCACTAGTAACATTGCTAATTACTGGATTCCACCCAGTGAATGTATATTTATACTGAGCAGTATCTGGTTTTGTTGGAATAACACCTGTATATGATGGGGCTAATCCATATTCTACTAAATCTGTTTTAAGAGTTGTTCCATCATAGTTTTTCCATGTTACTGAGTATTTATTTTTAACTTCACTAAATTGAGCTGTGTAAGTTATATCTCCTGTAAGTGGTGCTAACTCTTTATCCCATCCGGTGAATGTATAGTTAAATTCAGCGGTATTTGGTCTTATTGGATTAGTTTTAGAATACGATGGGGTTGTACCATGATTTACTTGTTCAACTAAAATCTCGCTACCATCATAGTTTTTCCAAGTAACAGTGTATTTATTAATTTCAAAAACTGGAGTTAAAGTTAAATTATTTGTTACAGGAGTTGTACCAAAGATAAATTCATTGTTATCTTGATCTAAATATTTATTTAAGAATGTATGACCTACTTTATTCATCAAGGAAACATTGGGTTCACTTAATTTAGTTCCATAAGGTACATCAATAAAACTGTCAGGTAAATTATTAATTCCTTCTCCTTTAAATTGTACTTGATATTTATTAATCTCATATTCAGGCACTAAAGTATAAGATTTATTAATATTAATATTAAAATCAAAAGGAACTAAACTATCTTTTTCAAGCCATCTAACAAAATGATGACCAGTTTTAGCTTTCCCTTCAATATTAATTGCTTTAGAGTTTTTTTCTACCTCTAATGTTTTATAAATATTTCCATCTGAATCTAAATAATTAACTTTAAATTTTTCTACTGGAGTAGGAGTTATATTTTTCTTTTGATATTTAGCATTTAATATTAAATCTTTAGTTACTGTATTATTAAAATCATATTTAATATCATTTTGATCATACCAGCCTAAGAAGTCATGATTATCTTTTATAGGTGCTTCTAAATATTCAATTTTATCATCCTTTTGAACTTTAAATTCTTTAATAACTTTCTCATCTACTAAAAATTTAACATTAAATTCTTCTTGAGTAGGTTTATTCGGATCATCAGGATTATCTATTTTTTCATAAATATATTCAAACTTATAATCATTATCAATTAAAATATTATTAGAGTTTGTGTAAATATTATTATTTGAACTATCTAATAGTTTCCATCCAACAAAATTATATCCTTCCTTATAAGGATAACGAGGAAAATCAAGTTTATCAAAAAATTTATAGTCATTTCTTTCATGAATTATTTTATCATCATAATAAAATTTAACATTAAATAATTTAGGTAAACTTTTATCTTTAAATTCTTTATTAAATTCATTTAAATTTTTATTATAAGTAGAATCTAAATTCTTATAATATTCATAAACATTAATATTTTTTAAATTATTAGAAATATCACTAATTTGCTTATTATCTTTATCAACCCAACAACCATTCTCATTAATTTTTGGTAAAGAATTTAATATTTCATTAATCTTATTACTTTTATATACTTTACGTCCGAATAGTAATAAAAGTAATAAGATAACTAGATTAATAAATAATACAATAGAATGTCTTATTTTACGTCTTGTTAGTTTTATAAGACTCTTTTTTAACATAATTGTCCCCCTTTATATCATTTTAATTATTTAAAATGTTTATTTAAACTTAATCAATATTATACAAATAAATTAAAGATTATTAAATATCTAATATTTAATTAATATAAAATATATTTTTCATTCATTATCTGATCTAATAAAAATTTTAAAATAACTTTATTACATCTAATTAAATATTTTGTTTTCACAAACCTATAAAGATAGTATATAATCAATATATTCTTTCATTATTTAAAAGATTTACTGAAAATTAGTTCTCAACTTTTTTATATATTATATTTAATATTATTTATGACATATTTAGTTTTTCACCAATTAAGAAATAATATCAAAAAACTAACAATATGAGATAAATAAGTAGGGAATCTTATATGCACACTTTTAGTACTTTTATTTTGACATTTATAACATAGATACATCTCAACAATATCCAGTAAATCAAGCTTTTCACTTTCGCTTGTAGAGTAGGTTATTTTCTTAGAATAATCATCGGCTATTTGCTTCCTATCCTTATCTTTCTTAACTTCTTTTTTTCTATTCATAGTCTTAACATCACTATTATTTGTAATAAGTTTTATGACATTGGTAGGTGCATTGGGTGCTACATTGGAATCTCACCAGCGCCTCTTATTAAGACAAACCGGCTTAAACTATTGAAGTATCATTATCACCATTCACATCGCAGAGATAGATTGCCACACCTATCCTTTATGTATTTTCTATTTATCGCTCTTTTTCTTTTATTCTTGGCACTTCCCAGTATTCATTTAAACCAAATTTCTTAGCAGAAAAGTCTTGGCGTAGGCCATAATTACCACAAATGGATAACGTCCCACCTCAGTCTATTCAGTTGTCAAAGATCAATTAGCTTCTGCTATGTAAGATTCTTTGTTTAGTAATGGAATAGATTTTCTCTTCTACCTCAAAAGCAAAAGGATAAATTCCCCCTACACTTTAATAGTGAAAATTTATCTTTCTTGATAACCAGATTTATATAATTATGCAAGAAAAATACACCTATATAAATTATAGGTGCAGAATTCCAAAGCTATTTATTTTTATTAAATTGCTTTGTATATTGATTGATTATCTGAGATCCATTTAAGTTGTATGAGTTTAATAATTTTTCAACCTCTTTATTATTCCCAAATACTCCGTTTTTAACAACGCCTTCTGCAAATCGTCTTATTGCACGTGAAAATTCATCCAATAATTCAGGTGTCATAATTCTCATGTCTGGACTAGGTGATGCCTCAGTTCGGAAAGTATCACTGTTATGAATTATAATTGGAGTATATTTTTCTCCAAGAATATAATGATTCTTAAACCATTGTATCGAACTAAGTAACTGCTCACAGTCGCCTTTTGAGATTGCTTCTGTTGTCGTTCTACTCTTACATTCAATAATTACATATTCAGAATTTGAAAATGCTAGTAAGTTATCAGGAGCTTCTCCTCCAAACTGAACTTCTGGGCGAGATGATGCAATACCGATAACTGATGCCACATCATTAAGTGCTTTTTCAAATCGTTTTGCGGGATCATCTGAAAATTTTAAATCCTCCAATATAGCTGATACACGTAGAATATATTCATTGGCATTTAATCCATTTTCTACAATATATTTTATAACCGAGCTAGATTGCCCATTATTTGTACTATTTAATTTTGAAAATTGTATTCCTGTAATTGGTTTTAGAACCATGGAATTAAGATTTCTTGCCGAAAGTAATATTTCCTGTGCCATAGCTGGATTGCTAAAGTTCTTATATTCAGCCATATACTGCATCAACAGTCCTTTAGTTTTGTCACCATTTATCTTATTCTTTTCTTGCTCTATAATTGAAAAACTTTCTTCATAATTTTCTAAGCATTCTTTTTCAAAAGCCTTCCGCATCGTAAGAATCAAAGAATCTACATTACCAGATTTATTGTACACAACATTAGATAAATTAGATTTACTAGCAGAAATCCATTCTGGGTTACGCTCAAACATATAATTAGTCAAAGCAAAAATATTTTCTATAGTAGGACTTGATGTTGATTCCATAAGTTGGTCCCATAACTGTTGAGAAAGATTCCATTGCACTAATGTTGCTGAGCTAAAAAATTCTTTACCATGTTGATTTACAATTACATCAGCTAGTTTCTCTCCCATTAATACTATTGTGCAGAAATCATTATTTGATCTGACACCTCTCCCCATGCCTTGTTCAATTTTCTGAATTTGTTCTCGGCATAATCTGTTGTCATTTGGGTTCATCCCTTGTATTGCCAAATCATACTCACTCCGTATACTTGGTAATCCATCAATAACAAGTATTCGACAAGCATCATCTGGCAAGTCAATTCCGTCATATTTATTTACTAGAATTGTAATTCCCACGAATTCTCCACTTTTTAATTTATCAACTCCACTTTGTATATTATCTGCATTTGATGAGAGAATTTGACTAGGACTTATATCACTCCAAAAATTAGCTCTATCAAAAGATGGTACTATAACTACAACATTATGTTGCTTCGCAACATTACAAATTTCATTTTTTATCTCTTCATCTGTTATCTTGGCGTTTAAATGTTTAGGGAAAATTATGAGTCTTTCACCAATATCATTTGCCTTTTCTGGTGTAATGATATTTGAAAGATCTTTTTCTTTTAATCCAATACTAGATACAAATACACTATCATCCGCTAGTGTTGCACTCATAAATATCCTACGTTGAGCTTCTTCAAAACTAGTTATTTTATTTATAGGAGTGCCCTTTAATGTTATTTCAACTCTGCGGGCAGAAATAACACAATTAGCTGTTTTCCAATTATCACGCATCAGTGGAAGATTAAACAATACGAATGTTTCATTTTTATAATCTTCATCAGAAATACTATTATATATATTTTGACATTCTTTTTGCCAAACCCAAAATGGAACCAAGTAACTATATCTTGGATCATTTTTGTCTTTTATATCACAAAAATTTTGGCTTTCCTTGACTTCTGTATAGTTAGATATGTATGAAATTATTTTTTTATATAAAGCATGATTAGATTCAATAACTATTGTATGTTGTTTTTCTATTGTATCCAAACAAGCATGTACATCATCAATTATGATGCTACCAATTTTAATATTATTGCTTGAACGTAATCCAAACAAACTTTTGCCATTAACTAATTTGTGTATATTTGTTACTAAAATTGCTTTATTATGATTGAAATAATAATCATCTTCTCCTTTCATTACTTCATTATCATAAGCAACCTTAATTCCTAGTTTTATTGCTTCGTCACAAACTTGCTTTATTAGGAAATTATCTGGAACAATATACACTGCAGGACCTTTTCCTTCATTTAAACAACTCTGCAAAATTGTTAGTCCCACAACAGTTTTTCCGCTTCCAGTGTTCATTTTTATTATTGTATTTTTTTCATTGCGCTTATCAAACCATTGTTTCCAAACTTCTGTCTGAACATCGCGAGGATACCCATAGCTTTTATCCTTTGTAGGCAATGCCATAAAAATATCTCTTGGTTCTATAAATGCTTGGTTAGAAGAAGACTTCAATTTTGAAAAATTAATAGCCATATTATCTCCTCTCTTTTATAAATAATACAAATATAAGTTCTATATTTTTTAAGCTATTTTCTAAATATGTAATTATACCATTTCTAAACATATTTTTCCATTATAAATAATTAAAAATAGCCGATAGTGTGATTAGCATGTGATAATGTCTCATTATATTGGCATGTGAAAATGTCCCAATGGTGTATCCTTTAATATGAGGAGGATACAAAATGAGAAAGGTATTACTAAAATTGGAAGAACAAGAAAAATATGAGGTCATAAAAGAACTAGTAGATCACGATGGAAACAAAAATAGAGTTTCCAAAAAATTAAATTTATCAAAGAGGCAAGTTAATCGCCTGATAATCAAATATAAAGAGAGAGGTAAGGAAGGCTTTATGCATGGGAACCGGTCTAGGAAACCTAAAATAGCTTTCGATACACAACTCTCTATGGCTATTATAAATCTATACAAAAATATTTACTATGATTTTAATTTTACACATTTTCATGAATTCTTAGAGAAAAGAGAAAATATTAAAGTATCATATAGATTTGTCTATGATTTGCTAACAAAAGAAAAAATACTATCGCCTAAAGCAAGAAAATATACTAAAAGAGAATATTATAAAAACAAATTAAAAGAAGAAACCAAAATAATTAACACAACATCTAATGAAGAAATAGAAATGTTAATAAACCATGAAATAGATATTAATGACAGTCATCCTCGACAAGAAAAACCTATGTATTTCGGTGAAATAATTGAAATGGATGGATCAATACATAGATGGTTTAACGGAATTCAAAGCTGCCTTCATCTTGCCGTTGATAAGGCAACAAACACTGTAGTTGGCGCATGGTTCGATAATCAAGAAACTTTAAAAGGTTATTATAATGTTTTCTATCAAATTTTAAAAAAATACGGAATACCCTACGGATTTTTCACTGACAATAGAATTATTTTTAATTATATTAAACTAAATCCGGTCAACAAATATCTGACCGTGATGTATTTACTCAATTTGCTTACGCTTGTAAACAACTTGGTGTAGGTTTAGAAACTTCATCTGTTTCTCAAGCAAAAAGCTTAGTTGAAAGAACAAATGAAACTTTCCAAAGAAGACTTGTAAATGAGTTAAGACTAGAAAATATTACTACTATAGAAAAAGCAAATGACTACTTGTTAAATGTTTTTGTCCCTAATTGTAATAAATTGTTTCCTGCAGACTTTAGAAAGTTTGAATCAGTATTTGAAAAATCTCCTGATGAAAAAATAATTGATTACACGCTAGCTGTTCTAACTCCTAGAAAGATTGATAATGGCAACGCAATAAAATTTAAAAATAAATACTACCAACCATACCTAAACAACGAACTAAAATGCTTTAAACCTAAAACTGAATGTTTGGTAATAAAATCTTTTAAAAATAATTTGTTGGTTACAATAGATGACAAAGTATATGAATTAAGGGAGTTGAATAAAAACGCACTAATGTCTGATCAGTTTGATGATATTAAAAAAGAGCAACCAATCAAACCCAAATACATTCCTCCAATGACACATCCATGGAGATTAAATTATTTCCTTAAAGAGCAGAAAAGAACTCACAATAAATTCAAAATCAAATAAAAAACATTAACGAGAACTTCCCGTTAATGTTTAAAAAAATCTGGGACATTTTCACTTGCTATTAACACAAATATAAATGTCAAAATAAAAGTACCAAAAGGGAGGTGCGGACAAAAACTTGGACTATTATAGAAAGGATAGGCTATGTACAAACTCAAGCAAATTGAAGCGGCATTAGAATTGCTGGACCGTTACGATGGTCAGTTGTCAAAGGCGTCAAGAGAGTTAGGCATCAATAGAAGGACATTACAGTCTTGGCGGGACAAAAGGAAAAGGAAGGAACCCCTGCTCAAGGCAAATAGGACTTCGTGGTCTAAGTGGACCAAGGAGCGGAAACAGCAGGCCATAGAGTATTATTTCAATCACGGGGAAAGCACTACTAAAGCATGCAGGAAACTCGGCTTTCCTGCCGTTTCGACTCTAAAACTCTGGGTAATGCAAGACAAAAGGTGGAAACGCAAGCATAAAACCAACAAAAAGCCCACAATCCTAAGCTATGACGAGAAGGAAAGGGCGATTATCGACTTTGTAACAAGATTCACCGGCCAAAATCATTGCAGACAAATATAATGTCAATCGTGTATCATTATATCAGTGGCAAAAGGAATTGATTGGTGAACCAATGGGAAAAGAGAGAAGAAGACAAAGGAAGAACTAGAGTTAGAAATAGGCAATCTCAAGAAGGAGAAAGCCAAGCTCGAACTCGAAAACAAAATCCTCAAGAAGGCTAACGAAATATTAAAAAAGAAATAGGCGCGGACTATTCACTCCTAAGCAATAAAGAAAAGACTCTCGTAGTCAGCGCCTTGAAGGATTCATATAAGATTAGAGAGTTGCTTAAATCTATTGGCCTGAAGAAATCTACCTATTATTACGAATTAGAGGCACAAAAGTACGACAAATATAAAGATACAAGGAAGGCAGTAAAGAAAATATTCGCAAACAATTATGAGTGCTATGGCTATAGGAGGATCAAGAACGAACTTAAAAACACCTATAGAATCAATGTTTCGGAAAAGGTGGTCATCAGGCTGATGAAACAGGAGGGGCTGAAAGTCTATGTTCATAAATCGCGTTTAAAGTATTCTTCTTACAAAGGGGAAATATCGCCGGAGGTCGAAAACATAGTCAATAGGAAATTCATAGTTTCAGAGCCCCACAAACAGGCCTTGACCGACATAACTGAATTCGCATTGAAAGATGGGAAGGTATATTTATCGCCCTTGATAGATTGCTTCGATGGCGTTCCAATCAATTGGACCATTGGCAAGTCCCCAAACAAAGAACTGACCAATACGATGCTAAAGGAAGCGTACCTTATTGTCGGGGATACGAAGCTGCTAGTTCATAGCGACAGGGGGGTTCCATTATAGGCTTGATTCCTGGATATCACTCATGAATAAGTATGGATATAAAAGATCGATGTCAAAGAAGGGATGCTCCCCGGACAATTCAATGTGCGAGGGGTTCTTCGGGACAATAAAGAACGAATTCTTCTATCCGAGAGATTGGAGGAATACAACGTCCGATGAATTTATTACCGAATTGAACAAATATCTGGAATGGTTCAAAAATAAGCGAATAAAGAAGAGATTAAACTATTTATCACCAAAGGATTTCATGTTAAATTATTATCAGACTTAGTCCAAATATAAATGTCAAGATAAGAGTACCAAAAGTGTGCATATAAGATTCCCCACTTAGTTACCACACAAAGGTACTTTTTTGATATTATTTCTAC
>JBQMZB010000004.1:0-52305 GCA_052171195.1 Caryophanales bacterium | reverse complement strand
TAAAGAAAAAATATTAAATGCTTTTAAGTTTTTAAATGAGTTTGGAAAATAACAACATCTTAAAATAATGCATCTTTAATAATTTTTATATGTCAATATATTATAATGTGTTATAATCTTATCAGTAAAGGAGACTTATTTATGTCCGAAGGATTAATTATTTTTATTGTTATTTTAGGCATTATTTTATTTATTTTATTATCAATAGTTGCATGGTGGATTAAAACTTCTAACTGGTTTAGACAAACTAAAGTAAAAATTGATGAATCAAAATCTTCAATTGATATTATGTTAACTAAAAGATATGACCAATTAACAAAATCAGTTGCTACTGTTAAAGGTTATAGTAAACATGAATCTGAAACATTAGAAAAAATTGTTGGATTAAGAAGTGGTAAACCTATTTCTGAAATGAATATGACTGAAAAAGGAGAATTTGCTAATCAATTATCCGAGCTTAGTCACGCTATCAATGTCACTGTTGAAAGATATCCAGATTTAAAAGCTGATAAGGGTTTTTTAAGATTACAAGATGATATTGCTGATGTTGAAGATAATCTCCAAGCATCTAGAAGAATTTATAATTCAAATGTTTCTACTTTCAATCAAACATTAGTATCATTCCCATCAAGTATTGTTGGTAATGCACTACATTTATCTAAAGAATTATTCTTTGAAGCAGAAGCTCATAAGAGAGAAGACGTTAAAATAGAATTTTAATTTAAATGAATAGAGAAGATATAATTTTAAAAATTGAGAATGAAAGAAAGCAGATTATTTCTAAATTTTTAAAAGTTAACATTATAAGTTTAGTTTGTATTGTTATAGGTACAATAATTATTTTTGTTTCCAAACTTGTTAGTAAAAATCATGAAGTAAATCTTGAATTTTTATTATTTTACATTGGCGCTTTTGTTATCTTTATTATTACATCAACAATGTATAATAAAAAATATAGTACCTTTGTTAAACTTAATCTAGAAAATAAAATTATAGAAAGTTTATATAATGAAAATGGTTATACATGTTCTGATAGAAACGGTATATCCTTTAAAGATATGAATTTTTGTAATATTTTTAAACAACCTGATGAATTTAATGTTTCACAAACAATTTTTTCTAAATATAAAGATATAGATTTTTGTTCAACTAATTATGTATTTACTATCATTAACGAGTATAGAGATTCTAAAGGTAATAGACGTGAAACAAGAACTAATTACCCAGGAAGATATTTAGCGTTTAAAATTCCTAAAAATTTTGATTTTGGTTTAAGTGTTATTGAAAAAAGTAATCATAGTAGAGTAGTAAATAAAACATTATTTAAAGAAAAAATTGAATTTGAATCAATAGAATTTAATAAAAAGTTTAACATAACTACCACTGATAAACATAAAACATTCTTTGTTATTAGACCTAGAGAAATTATTAATATAATTGAATTTGATAAGACATTTAATTCACATTTAAGTATTGTCTTTTCTAAAAATAAAATTATGTTATTGATGGCAGATTATAATGATAAAATTAGCTATAGTTTATTTTCTAAAATGAGTGATAAAACTATCGATAGAATTATTAGATATTATTCTCTCCCACATAAAATTATTGATGATTTAGGTCTTTATAAATCAAAATTTAAAGTAGAAAATGATGATTAACAAAAGTTAATCATTAATGCATGCGTAGTATAGTGGTTATTATAATGGCTTCCCAAGCCGTGGAGGCGGGTTCGATTCCCGTCGCATGCTCCAATAATATAAATTTAATATCCTGTTATAATAATTTAATCAATATAATTTAAAAGTGACTTAATTGTCAAATTAAATAATTTGACAACTTTTTTATGCGTGATTAGCAAGTGTTCAATTAGGATTCTATAATATTTGCTAAAATTAAAACATTGTTTTAAAATAAATAAGGATGGTGTTTAAAGATGAAAAAAATTTTTTCTTTTATTGTTTTAATAGTTATTAGTTTTTTCTCACTTACATCATGTATAAAATCTAATTATACTTGGGATGATGTTTTGAATGATGTTAGTTTGTTACAAAAAAATAATTTTGCTATTTATCTCGAAAATAATAAAGAAAATCATGATTTTGCAAAAAGAGTATTCAAAAGTATGGGACTTAATATTAGTTTAACCAATGTGATTGGATGCGACAAAGGAATCGGCAATGTAATTTATTTTATGGAATTTGAGTGCGAAAAACAAGCAAAAGAATTATACGATTATCAACTTTCTACTTTGCCAAATGATAGGAGTATTAAATTTTGCTTAAAAAGGGCTATTCTTATCAGTTGTAATACTTATGAAGCAATTAATTTATTAGGTTATAAATTTAAATAGTGTATATTTCTATATAACACAAATGATTTAAATAGAAATTAAATTAATATATGCTAATGTTGATATCTGTAGAGTGACTTTTATGTCACTTTTTTATTTACCAGAACTCGATATAAATATTGATATATTTTACCTATTTAGTTAATAAATTTCCTCACCTTGTATAGGTATTATAAATGCCAAATTAAATATTTGACATTTTTTTATATCTTGAAGTATTTAAATTTATATTTCAATTATGATAATTAGTTATTATTTTTTAACAAAATATAGTTCATTTTTCAAATCATGCTAAATATAATTAAAATTCTAAAAATAAATATATTGATGTAATCGAGTAAATATAAAAGTTAATATAAAATAATTTGATATTAGTATATTCTAACATTATAATCTACTATTAGAACAATTATGTTTTGTTCTATTAATGAAAGGAGATTATATGAAAGTTTATAAAATGTTATTTAAATATGTTCCAGAATTGAAATTTAATGTTATTTTATCTACATTATTATCAGTTTCTTCAGCTTTTTCTATATGTTTTGGCTACTATTTCATATATCAAGTACTTGTTAAAATTTTAACTCAACCTAACTATAAAAGTGCATATGTATTATCATTACACGCAATACTTTTTTTGACAATAGGAGCATTGTTATATATTTTATCTGGTATATTTTCTCATATATTGGGATTTAGACTTGAAACCAATTTAAGAAAAAAGGGCATTGATGGACTTATAAACGCTGGTTTTAGTTTTTTTGATTTAAATGAAAGTGGTATTATAAGAAAAACAATCGATGATAATGCAGCTATGACTCACCAGGCTGTAGCGCATTTAATACCTGATTTGGGTAATGCGTTTATTACACCTATTTTGATATTTGTATTAGGTTTTTTAATTAGTTGGAAAATTGGAGTTTTTACTTTAATAATTTTTATTATTGGTCTTTTATTGATGATGAAAATGATGGGTGGAGAAACTTCCTTTATGGAGCAATATCAAAATGCTTTAAAAAGATTAAGTGGAGAAACAGTAGAGTATGTTCGTGGAATACAAGTAATCAAAATTTTTAAAGCAGATGTTAAGTCTTTTAAAGCTTTATATGAAGCAATTATGGATTATGGTAAAAATGCTTACGCTTACTCAAAAAGCTGTAAAATTCCATACGTTATGTACCAATTTATATATTTAGGTGCTACAACAGCAGCTATTATACCTTTATCTTTCTTTTTAACCAAAATAAACAATCCAAGTTTTTTAATGATCGAACTTATAATGAGTTTCTTTTTACTAGGATTAGTTTTAGTTAGTAATATGAGAATAATGTATACATCTCAATATATGTTTAACGCTAAATACGCAGTTACAAATTTGGAAAAATATTATGATGAAATGAATCAAAATAAATTAGAATTCGGTAGTGAAACTGTTATAAATAATTATAATATTGAATTTAAAAATGTTACCTTTTCTTATAAAGAAAATAATATTTTCAAAGATTTCTCTTTAAAATTAGAGGAAGGGAAAACATATGCTTTAGTAGGTTCTTCTGGATCAGGTAAGTCTACTTTAGCAAAACTAATAAGTGGTTTTTATAAAATAAAAGAAGGAAATATTTTAATTGGAGATAAGAATATTGAAGAATATAGCGAAGAAACAATTAGTAAATCAATATCTTTTGTATTCCAAGATCCAAAATTATTCAAAATTTCAATCTTTGATAATGTTGCATTAGCAAAACCAGACGCTAGCAGAGAAGAAGTATTGAACGCATTAAAATTAGCAAGATGTGATGACATTATCGATAGATTTAATGATAAAGAAAATACTTTAATTGGAAGTAAAGGTGTTTATTTATCTGGAGGAGAAAAACAAAGGATTGCAATTGCAAGAGCTATTCTTAAAAATTCTCCAATCTTAATTATGGATGAAGCTTCCGCTAGTATTGATGCTGATAATGAATATGAACTTCAACAATCTTTTAAAACCTTAATGAAAGGCAAAACTGTTATAATGATTGCGCATCGTTTATCAAGTATTAGAAATGTTGATGAGATAATAGTTTTAAAAGAAGGAAAAGTTATTGAGAGAGGCAATCATTCAAAATTAATTGAAAATAATAATGAATATAAAAAATTGTTAAACTTATATAACACTTCAAATGAATGGAGGCTTAATAATGAAACGATTCTTTAAAAATAAACTACAACTTACAGATGAGGGGGCAAAAGGTTTAATAAAATCTTCTATATCATGTTTTGTTGTTTATATAATCAATATGTTTCCTGTTATGTTAATAATGTTTTTAGGGGATATGTTAATTTTAAATAATAAACATGATAAATTTATTTATTTAGGATTAGCTATAGCAACATTAGTTTTGCTTTTAATTAATTTATTTATTGAATATGAAAACTTATATAACGCCACATATAAAGAGGTATCGAATTTAAGAAT
The DNA here is from genome assembly GCA_052171195.1 of Caryophanales bacterium. Taxonomy (GTDB): domain Bacteria; phylum Bacillota_I; class Bacilli_A; order RFN20; family CAG-826; genus Onthovivens. The sequence continues at coordinate 47,491 of JBQMZB010000004.1, read as the reverse complement.
AGGTATTTCGAGAAAACTTAAGAGTTTACCTTTAAGTTATTTCTCGAAGAAGAATTTATCTGATTTATCTCAAACAATAATGAAAGATGTTGAAACTATGGAGCATGCTTTATCTCATTCATTACCTAAAGTTTTTGCTTTAATAGTATTTATACCGATTGTAGGAATATTATTAGTAATTGGTAATTATCAATTAGGGTTAGCGATTATAATACCTAATTTATTAAGATTTATTATTATTCTTATTTATAAAAAATCTACAATTAAAACAAATCAAAAATTCTACAACATTACCAGAGATAATAGTGAACAATTTCAAGAAATCATTGAAATGAGTAGAGAAATTAAAGGTTTAAACTTAGGTAAAAAATCTAAAGAAAATCTTTATAAACAAATGGAATATAGTGAAAAACAACATTTAAAAGCAGAATTTCAAAACTTTAAAATAATGTTTTTATCAACTTTAATATCTTATGTAAGTATAGGCATTGTTTTAGTTATTGGTACAAATTTATTATTAAAAGGTAATATTAATGTTCTTATATTAATTGGATATATTTTATCTACGATTAAAATTAAAGAATTGATTGATATTTCTAATGAATCAATTCTTGAGATATTATATATATCTTCAAGTGTTAAAAGAATTAAAGAAATTAATACACAAACTCTTCAAAAAGGAGAAGATGTAGAACTTAAAAAATTTGATGTTGAACTTAAAAATTTAAAGTTCTCATATCAAGATGATGTTGAAATATTAAAAGATGTTTCTTTTACCGCAAAACAAGGAGAAGTAACAGCGTTAGTAGGACCTTCAGGATGTGGTAAAACAACTTTATTAAAATTAATATCTAGATTATATGATTATGATGAAGGATCTTGTTTAATTGATAATAAAGATATTAAAGAGATTTCTACTGATTCTTTATTTGATAAAACTTCTATAGTTTTCCAAGATGTTACTTTATTTAATAATTCAATTTTAGAAAATATTAGAATAGGTAATCTTAATGCAAGTGATGAAGAAGTAATTAACGCTGCAAAACTTGCCAATTGTATGGATTTTATCGATAAACTTCCTGATGGAATAAATACATTTATAGGAGAAAATGGTGCTGAATTATCTGGAGGAGAAAGACAAAGAATTTCAATAGCGCGTGCTTTCTTAAAGGATGCTCCAATACTTATATTGGATGAGATTGCATCAAGCTTAGACTCTGAAAATGAAAGTAAAATACAACAAAGTTTAAATAAACTTATTAAAAATAAAACAGTTATTGTTATATCACATAGATTAAAATCAATAGAAAATGTTGATAAAATTGTTGTTCTTAATAATGGAAAAGTTGAAACATTTGGAACACATAAAGAATTAATTGAAAAATCTAAAACATATAACAATTTAATTAGTAAAACAAAATGCGCTGAAGAATTTATATATTAAAAAGGAGAATTAAATGAAAAAAAATTCTAAAATTAGAGAATTAGTTACAACTGGAGTATTCTTAGTTATTTATATAATTACTATGTTTATCACTGGATTGGTAGGTTTAGTACCTATTATGTATTTTATGTGGCCTGCAATATTCGGTATTTTTGCTGGTCCAATTATGATGCTATATTTAGAGAAGGTTCAAAAACCTTGGTATTTATTAATTTTTGGAGCTATCACTCCTTTAATTATGGTTCTTTTTGGACATACTCTTGCTCTTCTTCCAATTGCTTTTGCTCCTATTATTATTGCAGAATTAATTAGAAGATTAGGAAAATTTAAAAGTATAAAATTTAATGTTGCTGCTACAACTATTTTCAATGCTTGGCTTTGTGCAACATTTATGCAATTCTTTTTATTTAAAGATAGGTATATTGAATTATGCACTAAAGAGATGGGCGAAAAATACACTGATGAATTAGTAAAACTATTTTCAGTCCAAATTATTCCTTTAGTATATTTAGGCGCCATAGTTGGTGGATTTATTGGAGCGTTATTAGGAGTATTGCTTCTTAAAAAACACTTTAAGAAAGCAAATATTGCTTAATGAATATAATAAATAATAAACTAAATCCTAACCCAATTACAAAATTATTTGTTCTTATCTTAATGTCTTTTACAGCGCTTTATGTTTTAAATGGATATTACGCGCTTGGAATTGTAATTTTTATTAGTTTTATGTTCCTCTTACAAGGATTTTATAAAGATTCTTTAAGTGGGTTAATTGTTTATCTTATATTATTTAAAATTCCACATTATGAATATATCTATAGTTTACCAGCGGTTTTAAAAATATCCTTATCAATGTTATACTTTTTTAAAACTTTATATCTTCCATTTTACGCTGGTAAATTTCTAGTAAAAACTAGTGATGTTGGAAGTGTATTAGCATCTATGGATAAAATAAAAATTTCTAAATCAATTTCAATTCCAATCGCGGTAATGTTGAGATTTTTTCCTTCATTTAAAGAAGATTATAAAAACATTAGATTATGTATGAAAGTTAGAGGTATTAACATTATTAATCCCATAAGATTTTTAGAATATATCTTAGTTCCTTTACTTATTATTTCTTCTAATGTATCTGAAGATATTGCTAAAGCTGCTGAAGTAAAATGTATTGAAAATCCAATTAAAAAAAGTAGATATATTAATATTAAAATTGGTATATTTGACTTTTTATATGCTGGGAGTATCTTAGGATTATTTATAGGTGGTTTATTATGATTCAAGTAAAAAATTTATCTATATCTTATAAAGATGATCTTATTATTGATAATATAAGTTTTAATATCAATAAAGGTGAATGTGTATTATTCACTGGTAAAAGTGGAAGTGGTAAAACTTCCATTATTAATTCTATAAACGGGATAGGTTCAAAATATTATTTAGAAAATATTACAGGGAATATTTTAATTAAAGGTAAAAATTTAATGGATTCAGAAATATATAATATTTCTAAAATTATCGCCAACGTATTTCAAAATCCTAAAACACATTTTTTTAATGTCAACACAACTTTAGAGTTAATGTTTTATTTAGAAAATCTAGGTTTTTCTAGAGAAGAAATGGATAAAAAATTAAAAGAAATGTTAAAAATATTTCCTATTGAAAATCTATTAAATAGAGATATCTTTAAATTATCAGGAGGAGAAAAACAAATATTAACAATAGCATCATGCTATATGAGTGGTCTAGATATTATAATTTTAGATGAACCTTCTTCAAATCTTGATGATAAGTTTATAAATATTTTATCTAATATGTTAAAAATATTAAAAGATAAAGGAATATCTTTAATAATTTCTGAACATAGACTTTATTATTTAAAAGATATTATAGATACTATTTACCTGGTGGATAATAAGAAAATAAGTAAAATAAGTTCTGATAAATTTTTAAGTTTTAATAATAATCAACTTGTTAGTTATGGTTTAAGAAGTATAAATAAACCTGTATTAAAAAATAAAGAATTTCTTAATGAAGGAGAATTTGAAATTAAAAAACTTATCTGTTCATTTTTAAATAAAGAGAAAATATTAATTAATAATTTATCCTTTAAACAAGGTAAAATTTATGGAATAGTTGGATATAATGGCTGTGGTAAGACTTCTCTTTTACATTCTTTACTTGGTATAAGTAAAAGAAGCAGAGAATTAATCTTCTTCAATGGTAAAAAAATTTCAAAAAGAAAAAGACTCAAAAATTCTTCATATGTAGCGCAAGATGTAAATTATCAGTTATACACTGATGAAGTATTAAAAGAAGTTAAATTAGGAATAAAACATATTGATAGAGATAAAATTGAAAAAGTATTAAAAGAATTAGATATTTATAAATATAAAAATAAACATCCATTTGCTTTATCTGGAGGAGAAAAACAAAGAACATTAATTGCTAATACCTCATTAAAAGATAATGAATTTATTTATTTTGATGAACCTACATCTGGTATGGATTTAGTAAATATGCAAAGGATATCAAATTTAATCAAAGAAATATCTAATAAAAATAATATTATATTTATAGTATCTCATGATATAGAGTTTTTAAATAATATAACTGACTATATTGTTAATCTTGAAAAATATAGAATTTCAAAATAATAAATATAACAACAATGATAAAGAAAATTTCTTTATCATTTTTTATTTAATAAATAATAATTAAAGTATAATTAATATAGATAAGTAATAAGAAAGGAGTTAGGTTGTGGAAGTATTTAATAAAGTTGTAGAAGAATTAAATAATCTTAATATCAATTACAAAATAATTGATCATCCTCCTGCAATAACAGTAGAGTTAGCAGATAAATATATTGAAGGAGTTGATGGGGTTAGAAGTAAAACAATGTTTTTAACTAATAAAAAGAAAACTAATTATTATCTAATTATCATGGATGAATTTAAAAGATTAGATATTAATAAATTTAAAGAACTAGTTAAAGAAAAAAATATTAAAATGGCTTCTTCAGATTCTTTAATGCTTAAAATAAAGCTTGAACCTGGTGTTGTTTCTCCTTTTGGTCTTCTCTTTAATGATGAAAAAGATATTAAAGTATTTTATGATAAATCTATCATAAATGAAGAAATTATATGTTTTCATCCAAACACTAATACGAAAACATTATTTTTAAAAACTGATGATATTATTAAGTTTATTAAACATATAGGATTTGATGTTAATATAATTGATTTATAAATAATTTATATAATTTAATAACTATTAGCGTGTAAAGATTATTTATTTAATAAATCTGTTTGAGTTTTAGTTTAAAATTATATATCATTTAATCGTCGGAGATGTTGTCCTTGCTAAACCATCTTCAAAAAAACAAGGAGATTTTTATGAAAAAAATATGTAAAAACATCAAAGATTACTTTTATGAAAGTAATCTTTTTATTCGTTCTTTTCCATCTGGATTAATGGCTATTTTTATAACTTCAATTATAGCGATGAATTTACTAGCAAATAAATCCATTGATTTTAATTCTAAATATTTAGCGTTAGATCTCGGTATTATTCTTTCTTGGATAGTTTTTATTGTAATGGATATCGTAACAAAACGATATGGTCCTAGAGAAGGGATAATGATTTCTATTTTTGGTTTATTAGTAAATTTAGGTTTTGCAATTATTTTCTTTATTGCTTCAATTATTCCAGGGACATGGTCATCTGTTTTTGATTATGATTTTAACTTTTGGAATATGATTAATAAATCTATAGATAATATTTTTAAAGGAACGTGGTATGTTTTACTAGGTTCATCAATTGCTTTTTTTATAAGTGCAGTTGTAAATTGTTATCTAAATTATTTAATAGGTAAATTATTTAAGAAGAATCCAAATAGTTTTATTGCTTTTGCTTTAAGAAGTTATGTATCTACTGCAATTGGACAATTCGCAGATAATTTAGTCTTTGCTCTTATAGTATCTAAAATATTTTTTGGGTGGACATTAATTCAATGCTTTATTTGTGCATTAACCGGTATGTGTTTAGAATTATTATTTGAAATTATATTTTCGCCTTTAGGATATAAAATAGTTAAAAGACTAGAAAAGAATAAAGTTGGAGAAGAATATTTAACATATATTAAAAATAAGAGAGATTTTAAAAATGAATAAAAATATTAATGTTTTAATAAGTGGTACATCTAATGGAATAGGTAAAGAAACTGCTTTATTATTTTTAGAAAAAGGTTACAAAGTTTATGGAATGGATAAATTGGATAGTTCAATAAATAATAAAAATTATATTCATATTAAACATGATATAAAAGATAAGAATTATAAAATTATTGAAGATATATCTATTCTTGTTTTAAACGCAGGAGTTCAAGATGAAAAAGATGCTATTGAAGTTAATTTGTTAGCAACTATAAACATGTGTGAATTTTATATTAAGAATAATAAAACTTTAAAATCTATTTTATTTGTTACATCTGCATCTGCAAGGAATGGGGCTGAATTTCCTTTATATTCAACGTCAAAAGGTGGACTTGTAACTTATATGAAAAATTTAGCTTTAAGGCTTTCTAAGAAAAATATTATTGTAAATTCTATTGCTCCTGGAGGTGTAATCACTCCGTTAAATAATCATATTATTAATAATAAAGATTTATATGAACAAGTTAAAAATGAGACTTTGCTAAATAAATGGTGTGAAGCAAAAGAAATTGCTGAATGGATATATTTTTTAACTGTAATTAATAAGTCAATGATTGGAGAAGATTTACTTATCGATAATGGAGAGATGCTTAAAAGTAATTTTATTTGGTAGTTATATTAACTTTAATTATAAGTACGATAATAAGTTAGATTTATTTGAAATTGCAAAATAGATATTGATAATAATTAAAAAAATTATTTATCTTGTTTATGTATATTTATATATAAGATATAATTATATTAATGAATTAAGAGGTAAAATTATGAAAAAAACTATTAAAATTATTACTTTAATTGTATCGTTTTCATTTCTAAGTTCATGTGTTAACAAAAAAAGTTATCAATTTTATGAAGTAACAGATAAAAATATTAAAGATGCAGTTTTTAGATACGATCTTAATTACAAAATATTTATTCCATCTTATTTTGTAACATATAGTGTTTTATGGAAAGGATATGATGTAGTACCTGGCCCTCCAGGAATCAAAAAGAATGAGCGTTATTATACTTATTTAACTGAATATGAATCTAATAAAGATTCTTACTATATGCTCTGTTTTAACAAAAAGGATATTGAAAAATTTTCTAATTGGTTTACTGAATATCATAAAAATAACTCATATGATTTAACAAATTACCATTTTATTGATGATATTAATGTAATAGATGGTAAATATCTTTTATTCGGACAAGAAAATAATATCTTAAATTATAAGGTATACCACACATCTAATCCTTATGATATTTCTAGAATTGATAAGGAATATATACCATCTATATGTTTACAATCTAAAGAATTAAATATAGTAGAAAACATAAGTTTAGGATATAAAATTAATAAAAAAATAAAGCTTTTTAGAAGATATGAATTACGTTACGATTTATTTCATAAAAATTTAAAAAAATATAAGTTTTATACCCCAGAAATAACTAATATTGAAATTATCGATAATATTTTTTCTTATAATGGTTTAAGAATTGAAACTTACCCAATTGACTTTGAAAATTTTGATTTTGCATATTGTCCAAAAATTGGCCTTAAAAATGAACACATACCATACACATTATGGGTAAATGTATTAAATGATAATACCATAATACTTCCAAGATATAGACAAAATTCAAATAACATTATAGATTTACTTGATTCTAATAATGACATCAGTTTTTTTGATGATATTTATTATGATCTTAAAGAAGAATTTAAAGATGCTTTTATTAAAATGGATGATAAATATTATGGAATCTTTGATTTTAATAAAATTAAAAATATCATTAAAGATAACGGAAAATAAACTTTATATTTAAGTTTTTTATTATTTTATTTTTACTTTGATTCAAATTTTTGAATTTAATACATCTTCTATGTAGAATTACTAATTTTTATAATTATATTTTTTAAGAATTATAATTTAGTTTTTAGTATTTGTTTTTTTATATTATTTAATTTATTTTAAATAATAATGCATATTTAGCACTCATATCTTTACATTGCCAAATATTAAGTTATAATATAAAAGTAATTAAAAGGAGAATGATAAAATGAAAGAAATAAAAGAATTTCAAACAGAATCTAAACAACTATTAAATTTAATGATTAACTCTATTTACACTAATAAAGAAATATTTTTAAGAGAGTTAATAAGTAACGCAAGTGACGCTATTGATAAAAGAAAATTTATTACTTTAACAAGTGAAGGAAAATATCAACCAGTAGATTATGAAATTGAATTATCTTATGATGAAAAAGAACGTAGCTTAACCATTAAAGATAATGGAATAGGTATGAGTAAAGATGATTTAGTTAATAATCTTGGAACTATTGCTAAAAGTGGAAGTAAAGATTTCCTATCTAAATTTAAAGAAATAAAAGATAATAAAGATCTTAATATCATTGGACAATTTGGTGTTGGTTTTTATAGCGCTTTTATGGTTGCTAAAAAGATTGAAGTTAAGACTAAAACTTTCGATGATAATGGTTATTTATTTATCAGTGATGGAGTAGAAACTTATTCAATTGAAGAAATTGAAAAAGATGAATTAGGAACCGAAATAAAAATATATTTAAAAGATAATGAAGAAGATTATAATTATGATAAATTTTTATCAGATTATGAAATAGAAGATTTAGTTAAAAAATATAGTGATTATATTCGTTATCCAATTAAAATGAATATAACTTCTAAAAAAGCTAAATTAGATAATGAAGGTAAAGAAATAGAAAATGAGTATGAAGATGTTATTGAAGAAAAAACTTTAAATTCTATGATTCCTTTATGGAAGAAAAATAAAAATGATGTAAGTGAAGAAGAATTAAATAGTTTTTATAAATCCAAATTCTCTGACTATGAAGATCCATTATTTAGTTTAAATATTAATGTAGATGGAATTATTTCTTATAATTCGTTAGTATTCATTCCATCTCACGCTCCATATAATCTTTATTCTGAAAATTATGAAAAAGGCTTAGACTTATACTCAAAAGGTGTTTTTGTTAAAGAAAAGTGCAAAGAATTAATTCCTGATTATTTAAAATTTGTTAAAGGGTTAGTAGATTCTAACGACTTTGATTTAAATATCTCTCGTGAAATTTTACAAAATTCACCATTACTTAGAAGAATAAGTGATAACATAGAAAATAAAGTTATTTCTAAGTTAAAAGAAGTTAAAAAAGATGATTTTGATAAATATAAAAAGTTTTATGAAATATATGGAAATCATATTAAATTTGGTATTTATTCAACTTTTGGAAGCAAAAAAGAATTACTTCAAGATTTATTAATTTATAAATCATTAATTAAACAAGATGAATATATTTCTTTAAAAGAATATAAAGAAAATATGAAAGAAAATCAAAAGTATATTTATTTTGTAAGTGGTAACTCACTTGATTCAATTAAGTTATTACCTCAATTAGAAAAATATAAAAAAGAAGAAATTAATGTTTTATTCTTAACTGAAGAAATTGATGAATTCTCATTAATGATGTTAAGAGAATATGAAAAAATTGAATTTAAAAATATAACTAATGAAAATTTAGATAATCTAACCGATGAAGAAAAAAATAAAATAGAAGATTTATCAATTACTCATAAAAGAATTTTAGATGATTTAACTTCTAGTTTAAAAGGTAGAGTAGATAAGGTTGTTTTCTCTTCAAAATTAATTGAATCTCCAGTTTGTATTACAACAAAAGATAATTTTTCTTTAAAAATGGAAGAAACATTAAAAAATAATAATTTAAATAAAGAAGATACACCTAAAGCAAGTAAAATTTTAGAAATTAATCCAGATCATAAGCTTTTTAAAGCAATCTCAAACTTAAAAGATGAAGAAGAAATTAGTAAATTTGCATCATTATTATATGATGAAGCTATGCTTCTTGAAGGCTTTGATATTGAAGATAAAACAAATTTTGTTAAAAATTTAAACGATTTAATGCTTAAAAAATTAGACTAAATATTTTAAAATAGTCTTATGAATAAAAAAATTAATTATTTAAAAGATAAAGGAGCAATTTCTTTAATTGCTCCTAGTTTTGGTTGTACAACCGAACCATATATATCTTTATTAAAAGAATCTATTAGAAAATTTAAGAATCTAGGTTATAAGATTTATGAAGGAGAAAATATTTATCTTGCTAAAGATAAGGCAAGAAGTAATACTCCTTATAAATGCGCAAAAGAATTTATGGATGCATATTTATCTAACTCTGATTGTGTTATAAGCGTTGGGGGAGGGGAAACTATGATTGAAATTCTTCCTCATATTAATTTTAAAAAAATTAAAGATGCAGACTTTAAATTTTTTATGGGATTTTCAGACAACACAAATTTAACTTATACATTAACTACAATCTGCGATATCTATTCTATTTATGGTCCTAATTTTCCTCAATTTGCTTTTTATCCTGATTTTCAATTTTTAAAAGATAGCATTAATCTTTTAAAAGGAGAAATTAAACAAATTAAAGGTTATGATAAATGGGAAAGATATGTAGATAAAGAAGAAAAAATAAATAATCCTTTAACTCCATATAAATTAAAAGAAGAAAAGATTATTAAAATATATCCAAAAAATTTAAATAATATTGAATTTGAAGGAATATTACTTGGAGGTTGTTTAGATTGTTTAAAAGACTTATGTGGGACAAGATTTGATAATACATTAAATTATATTGAAAAACATAAAGAAGAAGGAATTATTTGGTATTTAGAAAGTTGTGATTTAAATCCGTTAGGTATAAAAAGAACTTTGTTTCAATTAAAAGAAGCTGGTTGGTTTAAATACGTTAAAGGTTTTTTAATTGGAAGACCATTGTGTTATAAAGAAAAAATTTTTAATATGGATCATTACTACGCTACTAAAGCAATATTAAAATCTTTTAAAGTTCCAATTGTTATGGATATAGATTTAGGTCACTTTACTCCAAGTATGCCTATTATTAATGGATGTAAAGCTAAAGTTAATATAAAAAATAATAACATATATATTAAATATAAATTATAATAGTTATTAGATTGTTATTTTAGAAAAGAAAGGTGTTTTAAATATGAAAAAAACTAAAATTCTCTTAATGTCTTCTTTATTATTAACTAGTTTAATTTGTTTATCTAGTTGTAATAAAATATTTAATTTTAACTTAGAGTCAAATGATTTTCATCGTAATTTTAAAAAGCTACAACATAGTTTTACTAATTTATCAGATGAATATGTAACAAGTGATAATAGTTTTATTGATACTTATTATTTAGAAGATTCAAATGTTCCCTATGTTAATATTACTCAATATTTACATGCTTTAGATGGAGTATATGATACTAGTTATCTTAATTTTGAATTAGATACAAAAAAGAATAATTATAAAATTTTTTGGTCATATAAAGGAGAAGATTTTCAATATAGTTTAGATATTGATTATAAGAAAAATACAATTACAGTTAATGATTTATCTTTCTTCGATATTACCAAAGAAACTTCTTCCACGAACTATTCTTATGGAATTAAATATAAAGATGTAGATTCTTATATTACAGGAAAGAAGGTTGAATTTGATTTAGACAAATATGGTTTTGATATATATTTTAATAAAGAAGAAAATGTATTAATTCCTTTTTATGTAGCTAATACTTTATTTGGATCTATCAATTATTATAACGTATATTTTAATGGCAAAGACTATTATGGAAGTTTCTTTGATTTAGATTCTGCCTTTGATAGCAATATTGATCCAAAATTAATTAGTATCAGAGAAAAAAATCCTTATTTTAACACTCTTGCGCCAAAAGATATAAGAGAAGCAACTTATAATCACCTTAATTTTGTTTTAGATTATTTTTATGGTTTAAAAGATTATAAAGCTATAGATACTTTTAAAGATAATAAAGACTATTTTAACTACAATATAGAACATAGCATTAAATCTAGTAAATATATTGAAAATATGAAAGGCTATTATGAACTAATTTATGGTAAATTAGATGAATTACATACTTCCTTTAATTCATATGGTTTCTTTAGAGGGGTTAAAGATCCTAAAGAATTAGATAATCTTGGAGGATTTATCAATGAAACATATCGTAGATTCTATACTTCATATATTGATTTAAATAATGATTATAAAGAATTAGGTTTATCTGGAGATGATAAGATTGTTAGATTTAATAAAGATTTAGCTATCATTAATTTAACTAGTTTTAAAACTGGAAAAACAGAAGATATTTTCTATGATACAGTTAATTATGAAATTAAACCTAATGCATATAAATATGATACATATTGTTATTTAAGAAAAGCCTTTGATATTATTGAAAATCATTCATCACCAATTAAAAAAGTTGTCATAGACTTATCAAGAAACACTGGTGGTAATGTAGCAGCAATGTATAGAAGTTTAGGTTTTTTAACCGATAAAAATATTGAAATTTCTCATAATAATTCATTATCTCATGAATCATTCACCCAATATCTTGCTTTAGATACTAACCTTGATGGTAATTTTGATGATTTAGATTCATATGAAAGTAAATATAAATTTTATGTTTTATCTTCTCCATCAACCTTCAGTGCAGCCAATAGCTTTACTTCCATAGCAAAACATATGGGAATTGCAAAAATTCTTGGACAAAGAAGTGGAGGAGGTATGTGTTCTGTTTTACCAGTTGTTTTAGGAGATGGAAGCACAATTCAAATATCTTCAGATAATCAAGAAGTATTAAGAAAGAAAAAACTTTTAAATGACGAACTTCTTCCTGTAGAAGGTGGAATGAGTCCAGATATTGATATTCCTTTAAATAAATTTTATAATACTAATTATATTTATACTTTATTACCATAATCTTAAATGTGATAAGTAAATCTATATATGATAAACTTATCACATTTTTTTATTTATTATTTAATTAATTACATATCATAAATTATAAATTTTTAAAATTACCAAAAGATAATTTTTGTTACCTTTTTTATTTCTTAATTTTATTTAATTTAAATAAATTATCAAAATGTTAAAATATCAATTTTTAATATGTTTTTATCTTCTTTTTCTTTATTTATATATAAAATTATGGTATATTTTTTAAGTAGATTAATAGTTTAAACGGAGGAAATAATATGGTAAAAGTTGCTATTAACGGTTTTGGTCGTATTGGAAGATTAGCTTTCAGACAAATGTTTAACGCTGAAGGTTATGATATCGTCGCAATTAACGATTTAACTGAACCAAAGATGCTTGCACATCTTTTAAAATACGATTCTGCACAAGGAAGATATGCTTTAGCAGATAAAGTAGAAGCTAGAGAAGATTCAATTGTTGTAGATGGTAAAGAAATTAAAATTTATAAAGAAAAAGATGCAAATAACTGCCCATGGAAAGAACTTGGAGTTGATGTTGTCTTAGAATGTACAGGTTTTTACACTTCAAAAGAAAAATCTATGGCTCACATTAATGCAGGAGCTAAAAAAGTTGTTATCAGTGCTCCAGCTGGAAAAGATCTTCCAACCGTAGTTTTCGGTGTTAATGAAAAAGTTTTAACAAAAGAAGATACAATCATCAGTGCTGCTAGCTGCACAACTAACTGCTTAGCACCTATGGCATATAATTTAAATAATTTAGCACCAATTCAATCTGGTATTATGACAACTGTTCACGCCTATACTGGTGATCAAATGGTACTTGATGGACCACATAGAAAAGGTGATTTACGTAGAGCTAGAGCAGCTGCTTGCTCAATTGTTCCAAATAGCACTGGTGCTGCAAAAGCAATCGGCTTAGTTATTCCAGAATTAAATGGAAAACTTATCGGTAGTGCTCAAAGAGTTCCAGTTCCAACTGGTTCCACAACAATTTTAGTTGCTAACGTTAAAGCAAAAGACTTAACAGCTGAAAAAATTAATGAATATATGAAAGAACATTCTAATGCTTCATTCGGATATACTGAAGAATTATTAGTATCAAGCGATATTATTGGAATTAGCGAAGGTTCATTATTCGATGCAAGCCAAACAATGGTTAGCAAAGTTGATGATGAAACATATCTTGTTCAAGTTGTTTCATGGTATGATAATGAGAATTCATATACTTCTCAAATGGTTCGTACAATTAAATATTTCGCAGAACTTAAATAATTAATTTTTTATAAATAAGGCACACAATTTATGTTGTGCCTTATTTAATGTATATTTATAAATTAAGGAGTATATCAAATGAATACAATTGAAAATTTAAAAAATATTGAAGGCAAAAAGATTTTATTACGTGTTGATTTTAATGTTCCTTTAAAAGGAAGTGAAGTACGTGATAATAATAGAATTATAGCAGCTTTACCAACAATTAAAGCTTTACTTGATAAAGGATGTAAATTAGTTTTAATGTCACATTTAGGTAAAATTAAATGGGGTAAAGTTAGTGATGAAGAAATCTTAAAACAAAAAGAAAAAAATAACATGGAACTTGTTTATCCAGAAGTTAAAAAATTATTAGCACCAGTTAATGTATACTTTACCAACGCTACTAAAGGCGAAAAATTAAGTGAAGCTATTAACAAACTTAACAATGGAGAAGTTTTACTTGTTCAAAATACAAGATATGAAAAAGGTGAAAGTAAAAATGATCCTGAATTATCATTAGATTGGGCAAATAATTTTGATGGATTTGTTATGGATGCATTCGGAAGTGCTCACAGAGCTCACGCTTCAACTTATGGCGTTCCTTCTTTATTAAAAGAAAAAGGCAAAGAAGTTGCTTTAGGTTATTTAATGGAGAAAGAAGTTTCAAATTTAAGTAAATGCGTTAAAGGTGATAATCACCCATATTTAGCCATCTTAGGTGGATTTAAAGTTAGTGATAAAATCAAAGTTATTGATAGTTTACTTAAAAAATGCGACAAAATTTTAATTGGTGGCGCAATGAGTTACACCTTCCTTAAAGCCTTAGGTAAAAATATTGGAAATTCACCATGCGAAGATGATCAACTTGAATACGCTAAAAAATGTTATGATTCAGGTAAAATCGTTCTTCCAATTGACACTAAAGAAGCAAATGGTTTCGATGATTACACTGAAATTAGAGTAGTTGAAGGCGATATTGATAATGGTTTTGAAGGGTTAGATATCGGACCTAAAACTCAAGAATTATATAAAGAAGAAATTGCTAAAGCAAAAACTATTTTCTGGAATGGACCAATGGGAGTTTTTGAAAACAAAGACTTTGCTGAAGGTACAATAGCTGTTTGTAAAGCAATCAGTGAAAATAAAGATTGTTTCTCAGTAATCGGTGGAGGCGATAGCGCTGCTGCCGCTAAAGAATTCGGCTTTGCTGATAAATTCTCACATGTTTCAACTGGTGGTGGTGCTTCACTCGAAATGATTGAAAATGATGGTCATTTACCAGGAATTGATGTTATAGGTTAATAAAATGAGAAGAAAATTATTAATTGGTAACTGGAAGATGAATAAAACTCTTCCTGAAAGTATTGAATTTGCTAAAAATAGTATTAATATTGCTAAATTAGCTAAGAGTAAAAAAATTGATTTAGGAATTGCAGTTCCATATATTTCTTTACATAGTGTTAAAAAGATTATTAAAAAGAAGATGATTGTTGCTTCTCAAAACGTTTCTCAATTTGAAAAAGGAGCATACACTGGAGAAGTTTCAATCCCTATGCTTGCTTCAATCGATATTGATTCCGCAATTATTGGACATAGCGAAAGAAGAACTTATGATAATGAAACTAGTGAAAAATGTAACGCTAAAATTTTAGCTCTTCTTAAAAATAATATGACTCCTATTTATTGCTGTGGAGAAAGCTTAGAAGTTTTTGAGGCTAATAAAACTAAACAACATATTAAAGATCAAATTTTAATAGGTTTAAAAGATGTTCAACCTGAAGATATGAAAAAAGTTGTTATTGCGTATGAACCAATTTGGTCTATTGGAACTGGGAAAAATGCTTCTAGTGAAATAGCAGAAGATATTTGTGCTTATATTCGTAAATTAATACGTAAAGAATATGGCGCTAAAATTGCTAATAAAGTAAGAATTTTATATGGTGGAAGTGTTAAACCAAATAATATTCATCAATATTTAGAAAATAAAAATATTGATGGTGCTTTAGTAGGTGGCGCATCACTTGAAATTTCTTCTTTTGAACAATTAGTAGAAAATATCTAAGTAAAATTATCTAAATACAAAAAAGAAGTCCAGTTGGACTTCTTTTTTCAACTTTAATTTTTATTTTAATAAGATAGAGCCATCAACATAAGCCACTAGATATTTACATTTAAACACAAATCCTAATAAGACATTTGTTTCATCAGATAAAACAGGTCCAAATTCTAGATTAGAAATTTTACCATCATCTACACCTTTAAAATTTTCAATATCAGTTAATTTATTATATTTTACAACATAGGATGTGGTCTTATTTGGATTAATAATTTTATTATATTTTTTATCTTTAAAATATTTACCACTAAATAATATATCAAAATCTTCAATTGTTAATGTTTGTTTAGTAAAAAAGTATCCTACATTTTTAAGATTACCACTTGCCATTACATAATCTTGTTGTTGAAGTATTGTATACCATAAAATCTTAAATTCACTTGTTTTTATAGTGGTTTCAGTAGTGTTACCATTAATATAAGCAACATCACTACTTTTATATTTAAGTTTAGTGTAATAATTGATATTATTTGGATCATTTAATTTAAAACCATATAAATCTCCATCTATTTTAAAATTAAGAAAAGAAACTTTGAGATTTATATCAACTTTAGCTTCAATATTTAAATCTTGATTATAAGTATCATTATTTATATCAAATTTATTATCAAAATAAGAATTATCTGAGTTAAATCTATGTATATTATTTAATTTTTGATTAATTTTTTCTTGCTCAATAGGATTATTTTCTACATTTTCATATTTACTTTTATTTTTCCTACAACTTGATAAAGGTAGAGATAATGAAATTAATAAAGGTAATAATAGGATTTTATTAAGTTTTTTATTCATAAGATATCCTCCTATCTATATTATAAAATATTTATAATATTAATAAATTTATATTATATTTATTTAATATCATTTATTAATATTCAAGAAATAATGAATAAAAAAAGTTTAACTTTGAAGTTAAACTTTAATTATATAGATATTTATTTTAATAATATCGAACCACTTATATTAGATATAAAATGTTTAAATTTAAAGGATAAACCTAATAAAACATTTGTTTCATCTGATAAAACAGGTCCAAATTCAATATCTCTTATTTGTTCAGGAGCTCCTGCAAAATTTTCCATATCTCTTAAATAATCATATCTAACTAAGTAAGTTGTAGTTTTTTTATTTTGATCAACAACTCTGTTATATTTTTTATTATCAAAATAATTACCACCAAAAAGATTATCAAAATCTTTTAAATTAATCGTACTTTTACTAAAAAAATGAGCCATTTTTTTAGTGTTTATATTATTAACTTTAGATCTAGATGCATCAAAGATTTTAATCCAAAAAATATTAAATTCATTAGTAATTAATATTGTTTCTTTGCTATCTCCAGTAAAATAAATAACGTCATTGTTTTTATGTTTAATAGTTCCGTTAAAATTAATTCTATATGGGTTATCTAAATAATTACCAATCGTTTCACCTTCTAATTTTAGATTGTGAATTGAAGTTTTTACGTTAATATCAATTTTAGCCTTAGCGTTAAATGGCATAGTGGGACTAGCAAGGTTTGGTTGAAATCTGTTTTCAAAATAAGAGTTTTTAGAATCAAACATTTTTATAGAATTTAATTTGACTTTAATTTTTTCTTGTTCAATAAGATTGTTTTCTATTTTTTCATATCTTAATTTATTATTGTTACAACTTGATAGAGGTAATATAGCCATGCACAACGAAGATAATAAAAGTATTTTTCTTGTATTCATATTGTTAAATCAATCTCCTTTATGACTATATTATACATTAAAATCTGTTGTTATTAACCTTATTTTTAATAGTTTTTTAATTATTATTATTATTATTATTATTATTATTATTATGTTTTTAATTAATTCATAATTATTAGTGTAATTCAAGTAATTTTAGGTAAAAATATTGACAAAGTTAGTTTATTCTTATATCTTAACCTATATTTATTTCAACTTTTAAATTGAAAGGAGATGTTATGAAAGAAGAGAATAAGAAAAATTCAAAAAATCGGAGAAAATTAAGATTATTAATTTACTTTATTATTGCGCTTATTATATTACTTTTAAGTTTATTTGGATGTAAAACATGCAATGATAATAAATATAGAAAGATATTAAATAATTTACCTAAAATAAATGAAGAAGGATATTGGATTGATAAAGATAATAATAAATTAACTGATATTAAATCAAGTAATAAAAATATTAATTCATTTGAATATTATAAAACTAAAGATAATAATTATCCTGATTCAGTTGCTAAATTTGTTAAAGATTATAACTCTAATAATTTAAAGAAATTCAAGATTGACTTCTTAAATAAAGATAATTCTATATATAAATCTAAAGAATATAATTTCTTAGAAAAATTAGAATTTCCTCAAGACCCTTTTGAAGAAGGATTAATTTTTAAAGGTTGGAATATTTTAAATAACATTGAAAATGAAAATAAATTATTCACTAAAAATAATAAGGTAATAGTAGACGATAATTATACCTTTAAGCCTGTTTTTAATAAAATTGAAGAACCTATCAAAGATAAATTTAAATTAGAATTCATTGTAGATGAACAATTATATAAAGTAATTGAAGTTAAAAAAGGAGAAATAGTTGGAGCAGTTAGTGCTCCTGAAAAAGAAGGATATATTTATCAAGGTTGGTATGATGAATTTGATAATAAATTTGAACCTGAAAAAGTTATAATTAATAAAGACTATATTTTAAAAGCTAAATATTATAATAAGAAACCAGCGGAAGAGTTAAATAAATATGTAGTTAATATTTATGATCATAACCATATTCTTATTTCATCTAGCAAACATAAAGTTGATAGTGTTATAGAACTTAAAAGATTTACAAAAGATTATGTTTATGAATATTACTATGATGAAGATAGTTCTATTGATAAATTTGAATCAATAAAAGATGAAAATTATTTTAATTATGTTGTTACCAAAGATGTTAATCTCATTCCAAAAGGACATAAAAAATTTATAAAATTTGTTTCTGGTAGTGATGAGATAAATGTTGTTAACTCTAATAATGAAGAAATAGAAGGTGGTAAAATTAATGTTGTTACAGGAGAGAATATTGAATTTGCTAAGGTAGTTAAAGCTGACTTTTATCGATTAAATAAAATTGTATGGCAAATAGATAATAACGGTGTTAAACAAGATTTTAATGATACAGTTTATAATTATAATTATGATTTAACTTTATATTATAAAGATGATCCTAATATGTTTAGTGATGTTTACAAAATCAAAGAATTAGAAGACCATATCGAAATTACTGGTTTAAATGATAATTATAAAACTATTCCAGATTTTAACCTTAACATTCCTTCTATTATAAATGATAAAGAAGTAACTACAGTTGGTGGATTTTATAGTTTGACAAACATTAATGAAGTGATATTACCTCCAACTGTTAAAACTATAAAAAAATATTGCTTTAGAGATTCCTCAATAACGAAAATTAACCTGGAAGAAAGTAGCGTTAATAATATTGAGTTATATGCCTTTTCAGGATGTCATAATTTAACAAAAATTAAGTTACCTCCATCAATCAATGTAATTAAAGAAGGTCTTTTTTTTAGGATGTAACAACTTAACTGAATTAGATTTCAGTTTAACTTCAATTGATGAAATTTATAATGATATTTGTTTTGAATGTCCTGAATTAGAAACAGTTAAATTGCCATTCACAATTAAACATATTAAAAGATATGCTTTTCTTGGTTGCGTTAAACTTAAAAATATTAATTTGGAAGACACTCAAGTAGAAACAATTGGAGAAAAGGCTTTTCAAGGAGTTATAGGAATTGAAAATTTATATTTACCAAATACTTGTAAATATATTGGAGAATACGCTTACTATGAATGTAGCAATTTAAAAACTGTAAATTTAATAAATACTAATATTACAAAAATTGATAAATACGCATTCCAAGAATGTGGCGAACTTAATTCAATAAATTTCCCTAATACTTTAACTTATCTTGGAGATTATGCCTTAGCTAATTGTGAAAAATTAAAAATACTAGATTTTTCATCAACTTTTTTATTTGAAATTGGACATAGAGCCTTCAATATTTGTCGTAATTTAGAAAAAATTATTTTACCTACATCCTTAAAAGTTATTAAAAATGGAATTTTCAGTAGTTGTCATAAACTTAAAGATATTAATATAATTGAAACTCAAATAGAAGCAATTAATTTTGAATGTTTCTTTTGGTGTAATGATTTACCATCTATTAAATTACCGAACACAGTTAAATATATTAAAGAAAATGCATTCAATTGTAACCATAAGATAACTAAACTTGATTTTTCTGAAACACAAATTACTGAGTTAGAAACAAATACAATAAATGAATTGTCAAAATTAACTACATTAGCTCTTCCAAACACTCTAACTAAGTTAAATACAGGTTTTGCTAAAGATGTTCCTTTACTTAATAAAATTGAATTTAATGGAACTTTAGAAGAATTTAAAAATATTATAAGAGAAGAAAACTGGATTGAAAATATTGCTGTTGTTAATCCTTTAGTTTCATTTATCGATGGAACTTCATATAATTATAATTCAATATAAATCTAATATAATTAAATACCTAAATCTAAATATTTAGGTATTTTTTTATTTTAGATAATTAGATAACTTATTTAAATAAAATAATAAATGTTAAATTAATATTAAATAATTATTATTATTTTTATAAGTAATATATCCATAAATTATAATATAAATAAGAAGAGTATTTGTTTTTGTTTATTTTCTATTTGTCTTTATTAATTAATATGAAAGGAGTAATTTATGAAAAAAACAAACATAAAACATTTGTTAAATACTTCTAAAAAACAGAAAAATATAATTTTAATTGTGCTTTTATTTATCTTATTTTTAATAAGTTGTACTTTTGGATATAAAGTATATAAAAATTACAATTATAATAAGTTGGAATCAAGTTTAATTAGGTTAAATGATAAAGGTTATTGGTATAATCAAGATAATATTAAAATCTCTGATAAGAAAAATAATAATCATAATATAAATCTTTATGATTATTATAAATCTATAGATAATACATATAGCAAATCTCTTAAAGAGTTTATTGAGGATTTTAACTCAAATAAATTAGAATATAAATTTAAAGTTAATTATTATCTTGACTCAAATACTTTATATATGAGCCAAGAATATAAATTTATGGAGAAAATTAACTTTCCTAAAGATCCAATTAAAGAAAATTATATATTTACAAACTGGGTAATACATCCTAAAAATAATGAAGGTGCACCTCAAGAATTTACTAATTCAAGTACAGTTTTAGTGGATATGGATATTAATTTTGAAGCTTCATTTTTAGATAACCTACCTCCAGTAATTGAAAATAATAATACAGTGTTTATTGAAGATAGTAATATATAAAAAATTAATGTTAAAAACAAACATTCGTTTCAAGAATTTAAAAAAACCAGAGAAAGAAAATTATAAATTCCTAGGTCAGTATGATGAATTTAGTAATTGCATAACTTCGATATTTAAATAAAATTAGAAAATAATTGAAATAACAAAAATAAACTATATCAAGCATATTGTTATTAATTAAAATTGATATAGTTTACAATATTCGTTGTTTTATCAATGTAAATCAATGCATTTAGATAAAAATAACTTGATTTATTTTATAATATATATATATATATATACCTGTAATAGAAAGGAGCAAGCCTATATTAAGGAGGAATTATGAAAAAAGAAGTAATTAATGAAGTAGAAAAAAAGAAAAAGAAGAGACGTAGATTTGTTATTTTATTCTTTATCTTATTAGTTTTGTTATTATTAGGGCTATTCGGATGTAAAGCATGTAAAGATAACAAAAATTCTTATTTAGTTAATTCAATACCTAAATTAAATAATGAAGGTTATTGGACTAATAATAAGAATGAAAAATTAACAGATCATAAGAATGAAAAGAATTTAGTTAATAGCTATGAATATTATAAAAATATTGATCCTAGCTATAAAGACAAATCTTTAGAAGAATTTGTTAATGATTATCAATCTAACAATTTAGCTAAAGTATTTAAGGTTGAATTTATTGACCTTGGTAAAAACTATGATTCAAGAGAATATAAATTCTTAAATAGATTAGTTTTCCCTCTTGATCCAAAAAGAGAAGGTTACAACTTTAAAGGATGGAAATTATTAGATGATAACGCTAGTAAAGATATTATTTTTACCAATAAAAATAATCTTTTAGTAGATGCAGATTTCAAATTTGAATCTGTTTATGAAAACGCTATTAATCCAAATATTAAAGATTATTATAAGGTTGAATTTATCGTTGATAATAAAACCTATAAAGAATTTGAAGTTAAAAAGAATAGTAAAATTGATAGCTTTGATGCTCCTTCAAAATCAAATTATTTATTCTTAGGTTGGTATGACCAATATGATAACAAATTTGAATTTAGCACTGGAATTAACCAAGATTTAACAATTAAAGCAAAATACTTTAGTTTAAATTCTTATAATAACAGCATTAAAAAACATGAAGTTAATTATTTAGATGAAGATGGAAACATTTATCAAACTATTGAAGTTGAAAACTTTGGTAAAGCAGTTAATATACCTGGTAAAACTAAAGTTGGCTACCACTTTGTAAGATGGTTAGAAGAAGATAGTTTATTACCATTTGATTTTGATACTCAAATTGTTAAACCTACTAATTTAAAACCAGAATATGAAATTAATAAATACACTGTTCAATTTGCAGGAGCAGGTATTAATAACTTGCCAGACTCATTTATTGATGTCCCACATGGAACAACTCTTGTAGAACCAGATGTTAGCGCAATGAGTAAAGTTGGCTACCATTTCATGAATAAATATTTAGATCAACACGGTAATGAATTCGTATTTGGCACAACTCAAGTTACTGAAAATTTAGTCTTAACTCCAGTATTTAAGATTAATAAATATACGATTACATTTAAAGCAAATCCTGATTTTGATAACATCCCAGATGAAATCACAGGTGTAGAACATGGAAGTAAAGTTTCAAAACCTGCCGGATATAATTTACAATGTAATGTTGATGGATATGAACTTGATGGATTATACTACACTGATTCAAATGGCGTTGAACAAGAATTCAAATTCAATGACACAGTAGTAGAAAGTGATATTGAAATCACAATTAAAAAGAAAATAAAGAGACATACAGTTACAATTGAAGACCATTTAGGTAATCAAGTATCTTCAGCTGAATATGATCACTTTACAGAATTAACTCTTCCAAAATTTACAACTGATTATGTTTATGAATATTTCTATAACGGAGCTAATTCTTCAGAACATTATAATGAAGATAAAGATGCAAATAACTTTAAATATGAAGTAACTAAAAATATTACTTTAAAACCAAAAGCTCATAAAAAACATATTAAATTCTCTTTAACTGATAATGATATTAATGTTTTACAAGGTGGAACTCTAATTCCAACTAAAACAATTTATGTTGTTACTGGTAAACCAATTACATTGCCAACTGCTAAAAAAGATAACTATTATAGACTTAAACCAATAGTATGGCAATATAAAGATAATGGTGGAGTTTATCATGATTATAGTGAAGCTACCTACTCAAGTAATTTTGATACAACATTATATTTAAAAAATGAAGCAGATGTATTTGATGATGTATTCTTATTTGAAGAACACACTGGATATATTGAAATTACAGGTTTAAATAATAAATATAAAAATATTGAAGACTTTAATCTTAATATTCCTTCATCAATTAATGACGTTAATGTTACAAGAATTAAAGGTTTAAATAATCTTACAAAAATTAAAGATGTAACATTACCCGACACTGTAACAATGATTAAAGCTGATTGCTTTGATGGATCTTCTTTACAAACTATTAACCTTGATACAAGTAAAGTAGAAACTATTGAAGTTAGAGCTTTCCATAATTGTGCTAAGTTAAAGAGCATTAAATTACCAGCAGAATGTACTTCTATTGGTGAACAAGCCTTTAGATCTTGTGTTGAAGTTACAAGTATTGACTTATCATTATCTCAACTTGAAACTATCCCAACACATGCATTTAATAACTGCAAGAAAGTTACTGAAATTAAATTACCAAATACTTTAAAGAAAATTGATAATCAAGCATTCAGAAATAGTGCAAGTTTACTTAATTTAGATATTTCTAACACTCAAGTTGAAGAAATTGGTGAATATGGATTCAGTCTCTGTGCAAATCTTAAAACACTTAAATTACCAACAACAATTAAAAAAATTAAATTAGAATCTTTCTATAACTGTCCAAATTTAGAAGAATTAAATATTGAAACAACTAATGTTGAAGAAATTGGTAATCGTGTATTTATGAATTGTGCTAAATTGCAATCAATTAAATTACCAGCAACTTGTAAACAACTTGGTGATGAAGCATTTAGAGGATGTGTTAATGCTACAAGTATTGACTTATCATTAACTCAACTTGAAACTATTCCAGGACATTGCTTCCATAATTGTAAAAAGGCTAGCGAAATCAAATTACCAAATACCTTAAAATATATTAAAGATTTTGCTTTCAATAACTCTGTTGAATTACTTAATTTAGATCTTTCTAGCAGTCAAGTTGAAGAAATTGGTGAAAAAGCATTTGAATACTGCCCAAAAATTCAAACAATTTCTTTACCAAACACTGTTAAAACTATTAAAAATAGAGCATTCGCTAACTGTGGTGCTTTAACTGCTTTGAACTTAAATACAACAAATATTGAAGAAATTGGTGAAGAAGCATTTATAAATTGTAATAATCTAACAGAAATCAAATTACCAGCAACTTTTAATAAAATTGGTAAAGGTGCTTTTGGAAATTGTAAATCAGTAACTACTATTGACTTGTCTTTAACTACTCTTACAGAAATTCCTGAAAACTGCTTTACTACATGTTTAGAGTTAACTACTTTAAAACTTCCAGGAACAATTGAAACTTTAAAAAATAAAGCATTTGACAATTTAGTTAAATTAACAAGAATTGATTTCGATGGAACAGTTGCTGATTTCAATCGTATCATTAAACATCCAGACTGGTACTATCATGCACCATTAGATCCAGTTGTATATTGCACTGATGGTACAATCAATTTATAAAAGATTATAAATAAACTAAAACTATATCTTGAAAAAAGATATAGTTTTTTTATGTTTATATCTAATTATTTAATTATTAATAATATATTTTCATATAAATTCACTTTTATTAAAGGATAAATTCGGGACATTTTCATATGCCAATACAATGAGACATTATCACTTGTTAATCACAAGCAGTATATCAAAGTATTGTTTCTTAAATTGTTATAAAGTAAGCGATATATTATTACCTAACAGTTTAAAATATATAAATGATAGAGCGATTATAGGTGCTTCATCTTTAACTAATTTATAAATAGAAAACATCCAAGTAATTGAAATAGGCGTAGTTGCTTTTTATAGATGTATTAAATTAGCTAGCTATACTTTATCTTCAACATATGTAACCGTAAAAGAAAGAACGTTTAACCATTAATAACTATAATCTTTAAGTTGAGTTTTATATCAACTTCATATTCATAAAAATATGAAGTTTTTTTGTTTTATTAAGATTTTATCTAGAAATATCAATTTTTAATTGTATATTTTAATAAATAAAATTTATATTAAGTATTTTACTTGATTTTATATATATATATATATATATATATATATATATTATAAATTATATATTATCAAATTAAGGAGGAAAGATATGACAGATAAAAAAGAAAAGAACAAATTTAAAAGAAGAAGAAACGTTATTATTGCAATTATTACCTTGTTATTATTGTTATTATTAGGGTTATTCGGATGCAAAACTTATAATAATAATAAAATAAACCGTTTATTAGATTCTATTTATAAGTTAGATAATTACGGTTATTGGACTAATAACAAAGGTAAACAAGTAACTGATAAACAAAACTCTTCTAGAAATTTAAGTAGTTATGATTATTATAAGAAAGTTGATACATCTTACAATAAATCTTTAGAAGAATTTATTAAAGATTATCAAAATAAAAACTTACCTAAAAAATTCAGTGTTGAATTTTTTAAAGATGATTCTAATATATTAGAAAAAAGAGAATATAATTATCTTGAAAAAATAGTGTTCCCTTCAGATCTTAAAAAAGATGGATACACCTTTAAAGGATGGAAATTAATTCCATATTATTCTGATGTTATATTTACATCACAAAGTAATGTATTAGTAGATGATGATTTTAAATTCTATTCAATATTTGATAAAAATACTGATCCAAATATTAATAATGAATACAAAGTTGAATTTATTGTTGATAATAAAATCTTTAAAGAATTTAACGTTAAAAATGGTGAAAAAATTAAAGAATTTAACGCACCAGAGAAAACAAATCATTTATTTTTAGGATGGTATGATGAACTAGATAATAAGTATAATTTTAATAACCCAATTAATAAAAATTTAAGATTAAAAGCTAAGTATATATCTTCTGGTTCAGTTACCCCTACAAATAAATATAAAGTTGATTTTTTTGTAGATGCTAGCCTCTATAAAACATTTAATGTTGTAGAAGGTTCAAAAATAGCTGAATTCGAAGGTCCTGTTAAAGAAAATTGTTTATTTTTAGGATGGTATGACCAATTTGGTAACAAGTATGATTTTGATAATCCAATTACTAAAAATTTAATACTTAGAGCTAAATATTTTGCTTTACACCACACAGTAGAATTTATTGGAGATGGAGTAAGTAATCTTCCATCAAAAATAGAAAATATTAGTCACGGAAGTAAAATAGCAAAACCTGATATTAGTTTAATGAGTAAGGTTGGACACACATTCGCTAATAAATTTTTAGATCAACATGGAAATGAATTTATTTTTAATTCAACACCAGTTAATGAAAATTTATTATTAACACCGGTCTTTAATATTAACAAATATAAAATTACTTTTATTAAAGAAGCAGATGTAACAAGTGTTCCTAGTGATATTGAAAATGTAGAATATAATTCAATTCCAGCTGCACCAGATACTTCATTAATGAGTAAACCTCACCATACTTTTACTAATAAATATAGAGATCAAGACGGTCAAGAATTTGTATTTGGTGTTAATAAAGTAGTTAAAGACTTAAATTTAACTCCAATTTTTGAAGTAACTAAATATAAAATTGAATTTATTAATAACGAAGGTGAAAAAATAAGAGAACCAATAACAGATATTGCTCCAGGAACTAGTGTTCCTGCAATTGATACTTCTTTTGTTAATAAAGAAGGTTACACCTTCACTGGAAAATTCTTTGATCAAGATTACAATGAATTTAAATTTGGTGTTACCCCAGTTAATAAAGATTTAATCTTAAAGCCAGAATTAAAAATAAAAAAATATAAAATAAAATTTAATGCAAATCCAGAATTCGATAATATTCCATCTGAGATTACAGATATTGAACACGGAAGTAAAGTTAATAAACCTGCTGGATATGATAATTTCAAATGTAATGTAGAAGGATATACTTTAAAAGGTTTATTCTATACTGATAGTGATGGAATAAGAAAAGAATTTAAATTTAATGAAACAATCGTTAAAAGTAATATTGAATTAACTATTGAAAAAACTATTAAAAGACATAAAGTTACAATTCAAGATCATGAAGGCAAAATAATTTCTGAAAATGAATATAATTATAATCATGAATTAACATTAAATAGATACACTAATGAGTATGTTTATGATTATTATGAAAATATTGATAATAGTAGCGAACATTTTAATGATGTAATTAATGAAGATAGTTTTAAATATATAGTAAATAAAGATATTAAACTAAAAGCCAAAGGTCATAAAAAGTTTGTTAAATTCCAAGTATCAAGTGATATTAAAGTAACTAAACAAAATGGTGATGAAATAATTGGTAATAAAATAGAAGTTGCAACAGGCAAACCTTTACAACTTCCTAAAGTTATTAAAGATGGATTCTACCGCATTACTCCAATAGTATGGCAACAACAAGTTGGAGGAAGTAAAGTAGATTATAATGAAACTATATTTAATTCTAAATTAGATTTAACTCTTACTTTAAAAGATGAACCTCATGTATTTGATGATTTATTCTTATATGAGATAGTTGGTGATCATGTTGTAATCAAAGGTATTAAAGATAAATACAAAGTTTCTCCAAACTTAGTGTTAGATGTACCAGCCACAATTAATGACGTTGAAGTTACTACAATAGGTAATTTATCTAATTTAGATAACGTTGTTGAAATTAAATTACCAAATAATTTCAAATATATTGAAAAACATGTCTTTACAAATTGTAAAAACTTACAAAGAATTGATTTATCTAAAACTCAAATAACTGATATTCCAGAAGGTTGCTTCAGTGAATGTAAAGAACTTGAAGAATTATTATTACCAAAAACCTTAAAAAATATCGGACTTAACGCTTTCTTAAATTGCAAAAAACTTAAAAATATTGATTTAGAAAATACTTCAATTGAACACATAAACACTAATACATTCTTCCAATGTTATGCACTTGAAAATATTAAATTGCCAAGCACTTTAAAAACATTAGGAACATCAGCCTTTGCTTCATGTACAAGTGTTAAAGAAATTGATTTATCAAAGACTAAATTAGAAAGAATTCCACTTGAAGCATTTAAAGATTGTAAAAAGACTAAAAAGATTTCTTTACCAACTACTTTAAAATATATTGATAAAGATGCTTTCTCAAATTGTAAAGAATTAAATAAAGTTAATTTGGAAAACACAAAAGTTGTTGAAATAAAAGAAGGTGCTTTTGCTGCTTGTAATAAATTACAAAAAATTAAATTACCAAGCACTTGTGAAAAACTCGGAGTCAGATCATTTGCAGCATGTTATCAAGTTGAACAAATTGATTTAAAAGATTCAAAAATTAAAACTATTCCAACTGAATGTTTCCAATATTGTAGTGAAGCTGTTGAAATTAATCTTCCTACAACTTTAGAAAAAGTTGAAGATAGTGCATTCTTAAATTGCGCTGCATTAACTGATATTAATTTAGAAGAAACTTCTTTAAAGGAAATCGGTAATAAAGCTTTCTATGTATGTAAAAAACTCGGAAAAATTAAATTACCAAGCACTGTTACAACTATAGGAGATGAAGCATTCACTAACTGTTTAGAAGCTACAGAAATTGATTTATCGCAAACTCAAATTACAAAACTTCCAAAGAAATGTTTCTTTAAGTGTGAGAAATTAACAACTTTAAAATTACCAGCTACTTTGACTGAAATTAAAGAATCTTGTTTTGAAGCAGCTGAAAACTTAGATAAGATTGAATTTAACGGAACTAAAAATCAATTTAAAAATATTATTAAAGGTGTTAAATGGTTAACAGGACATACACATAACTTTGATATTGTTTGTTCTGATGGAACTTTAAAAATTAATGAAATAATCATTCCATAAAATATAAAACTATATTCACTTATTATTTATTAATAAGAAGAATATAGTTTTTTTATTACTTTTGAATTAATAACCATTATTTTATTGTTAGTTTTTTTATAAAAGTATACAAAAACATTAAATTGATAATTGAAATTTAAAAAATATTGTATTCATAAATTCAAAGTATACAAAAACAAAATTTTAAGAATTGAATTTTAATATTTTTATTGTTATTGGATATTGTTATTCAAAAGATTTATTTTGTCAGTTGTAATTAATTCGTTATTTTGTAATCTCATATTTTTCTTGATTTTTACTTTAATTAATATCTTTCTCATTTTGTATGATCCATATATTAAGGATATAATATTATGACATTTTCATACGCCAATATAATTAGACATTATCACTTGCTAATCACACACAAAATTAAAACATATTATTTAATATATAATTGAATTATGTAATATGAAAGTATATAATTGAATTATATTTATATAAGATAAAGGAGCAATATGAATATTCAAACTATTTTCTTAATATCCGTTTCACTTAATTTATTACCAAGTTTTAATAATCAAGAAACAAAAACAATTATAAATAAGTTAAAATCACTAAAAACTAGTGAAAACTATTCACATTCTTGTGAATATATTTTAAGTGATAGTTTTGATAGTGTTTTTGATCATGATGAGATTTGCCGTATAGTTGAATTAGAACATAATGATAATTTCAATACTAACAATTTTTTCAAATTAAAATTTCTGAAAACTATTAGTGATGATTACTCAAATAAATTTTATTTAGCATCTTTTTCGCCATATAGTTATTCAATTTTAACAACAGAAACTCTAGAACCTTTACAAATTGAATATTATAATAAGCAGAATTTGAGTGAAGAAGATGAATATACATATGTTCCTCTTCAAGGTATAGAAATACGAAAACCATTAACAAAGTATAAAAATAAATACTATAAATTCGATTATTCAAAATCAATTGATAACAAAATAGAACTAATTAAAAAAAATAATTTTAAAAATTATACAAAAAGATATAATCGTAACAATAATCCAGCTCCAAATGATGAAAATCCTGAAATTATAATGGATTTTAAAATTAAAAACTCATGGTTTTTTGAGAATTTTAAGTCGAATTTTGGTTATGCAGATGTTTCATATTTAAGTAATCCTAAATATAATTTGCCAAAAGAAATACAAGATTGGGCAAAACAACATAGCAATGTTGGATTATGCGAATATATTGCTTTAAGTTTACTATTACAATATAATGAAATGTTTGTTTCGCAAGGTTATTTTAATGACGATGAAATTAATAAGTATTTTGAATTTAATAATTCACCTTCTCTAATAACATCAATTCCGAAAGTTAGCGAACGATTAGTTATCGATTTATTTTTAAAAAATAATAAGGCATATAATATTAATTGTACACAAGTTGTAAACGCTACTCATGCCTTTTTAAAAAATAAAAATATCAAATATTCAGTAGCTGGGAAATATTCAGTTTTTGCATCCCCTGCTGATGTTATTAAAAATAATCGACCTGTAATGCTTTCTTTTATTACTGACTTAATTAAAATGGAAGGACATAATGTTGTTGCGTATGGTTATAGACATAAGAACGATACGTATTTATGTCATTATGGATGGGAAAATGACGATTACAAAAATTGTAAAAAAATTTATAGTAGAAATTTAGGTTTTTTGTACGATTTCCATATATATGATCATAATGAAAATGTTAAACCTAGAAAAATGTTTATGGTAAATGGGGAGTTAGTTCATGGTTAGGGGAATCAAATATTTATTATTCATTTCACTTTTTGTAATGACGTCCTGTAATAAAAAAAGTAATTTGGATTTTTATAAAAAATATAATATTTCTTATGTATATAATTTTAAATCAAAAACTTTTGAAGATTCTTATAATCATAATGTATTAAAATTATTTAATAGAAACACAAGTATGTATTTCTTAAATAAGTCCCACAATAATAATGATATTAATAATGATAGTTTTACTTTAAATATTCCAGTTAACAAAAATGTTGATAAAAATGTATATTTAACTAATTTTGATGATAGATATAAATATAAACACATCTATCATCCTGCTCTTAAGATTGATAAATATTACGCTCTTATGGGATATAGTATTGATGATAAAGAAGTGATTTATAGCTTTGATTTTGTTGAAGAATATAGTTTTGATTTAAAGAAACAAGAAAGAATTAAATTATTTTTAACTTTAAAAGAAAAAAATAATGATGGGAACAAAAAAATTGAAGAATATTTTGTGTATTTTGAGGCGGATAAAAATGGAAATTAAAAGAAAGAAAAATATTATTAAAACATTTATTATTATTTTGGTTTCATTAATTATTTTACCGATACCATCTTATTTTATATATAAAAGATATTTATATGATCCTAAGGATGTTCATGATTACACCAGTACATCTTATGAATATAGTTTTACTGATACAAATAAAAAATATGTATTATATAGATCTTTCGAAGAAAATAAAAATGGTGATATTGATTTAGGTAATTTTCAATATGAATATATACCCTTTAATAAAGACACTACTTTTAATACACGTCCTGTTAAGAAAGAAGATTATAAAAAACTAGATAAATTTATAACTTCTAATAATGAAAATAAATATTTTATTCGTTTTTTAATAGCAGGAAACAAATCAATTAAATATCCTACTTATTACCATATGTTAGAGTTTTATAACTTAAAACCAGGATTTACATTTATTAAAAATGATTACGAACCGTTAAAGATTTATTTTAAAGATAATTTTGTTGGATATATGAGCCTATATATGTTTAAAAATATTCATTATTATTTATCGTTCACATTCTTCCATAATAATTCTAACAATGAAATTGTTACTATTTTTAAAGCTCTAAATTAAAAATATATATAATTTTAATATAAAGATTTATAAAATATTATTAATATTAAAATTATATAACTAATATAAATATTTTTATGATTTTGCTGACCATACACCTAATGTTAAATTAGTATTTAATATATTAAATCTATGAATTTCTTATTTTTAAATTTGATATATTATTATAATTTTCCCATCCTTTCTATAATAGTCCAAGTTTTTGTCCGCACCTCCAAAAGAACATTTTGATAATTGAAATATAAATTCATTTATTGTACTTGTGTCATGAAAGTATACAAAATAAATATTTTGAGAATTGACATTTTAAATTAGTGATTACATTAGAAATTTAGTATACAAAAATAATAAATTGATAATTTCAATAGCAAATGAAAATGTCCTAGATTTTCACATGCTAATACAATGAGACATTATCACTTGCTAATCACACAAAAATGCTACATTCTATTTGATTAGCATTGTATTTGATTTTGTATTGGTATATAAATATATATAGGTGATTTAAGTGAAAAAAATAGTACGATTTTTAATAATGTTAACAATTCCAATTTTTTTGTGTACAAGTTGTAATTTCAATAATGGAAAAAGCATTGATGACAATAACATAGTTTTGCCAGGAAAAGATAAAGTTTGGTGGCATCAAGGCTTTGATGATTCGGTTGAAGTTCATGAATTTATTAAAGAATTAAAAAACACTAAAAAAAATAGAGATTTTAATTTTGGAATTTCTGATTTTGAAGTACCTAGCATTTACAAACATTTTAGTACAACTTTTTCGGGTCATATTGATATTAATAATTCTCATAAAGAAGATATATTTAATTCAACATATGATGAATTTTGGATAGAAACAATATTTAATGAAAATACAACAATTTTGCCAATTTACAATAGATTTAGTGTTTATTTCTATCCTTTTTATTCAATAGATAATACATTTGATAGTAAAAAGATTAACTATGAATTTGTTGATTATTACGATGGTGCTTATGAAGTTTCATTTATATACGATAAAAGTATTATTATGAAAGTTAAGTTATCTCCTGAAAGTAGTAGTCAAATTAATAAAGAACAAATGATTAATGAGTTAATTATTAATTATAAATTGATAGTTTAAAAGAGGAATGATTATGCGTAGATTAGCTGTTTTATTTATGTTGTTTATAGGAACGTTAAATTTATCTATACCTTTAACGGTAGAAAAAGCTGAATTACATGATGCAAATATAAATCAAGAAAGCTATCAAATCTATGAAGAGACAATGATAAAACCTAATGCTTTAGCTCCGTCATACGGAATTCAAAATACAAATTCCGATAATATTTTCATTACTGATTATAAATGAATTGAAAATTATAATGGGTATTATAATGACATCGAAGATATACATAATAAATTAAAGTATACAAAATTAACAATTGGGAATTGATATTTATAAATAATTTTTGTATTTAAAAATTATGTAATCTTTCTATCAAATCTACTTTCATTGTATGTGTTCTTTAATATGTTTATTAATTTACTAAATTTAATAAAATAAACACTATTTCTTTTTATTACTACTGTATATAATATTGAAATTGCTAAATGCATTTTTCCTTACAATGAGAAGTATATGATATAAAAAATCACCTAAATTTCTTTAAGTAATTCTTTAATTATTCTTTATAATGTTGTTCCTTCTGAAAGAACATCGACGTACTTTCTATATACATACTGTTTATATCGTTTTTTCTCTTCGACAAGTTCCAATATTTCGAGTTCTATCAACGTTTCAAGTAATTTATTTACTGTTGGTTTGCTTAAATCTGACAATCGTCTGATATCTTCAGTTTCCAAGATTGGATGCTTTAATAGATAATCATATACCATAAGAAGATTTGAAATATTGCCCTTTGGTATATTACGAATTTTTTCAATATCAGTTTTTTTTAACTCTATAATTTTTTGAATAGATGAAATTGCATCTTCGGATATTTCACATATACCTTTTATGAAAAACTTAATCCATTCTTCAAATTCTCCCTTTATACGAACATTATTCAATAATTCATAATATCTGTTTCTATTTTTTTTGAAAAAGTAACTTAAATACAGAACGGGATATTCAATCAACCCTTGCTCTTTTAAAAACAGTACAATAAGTAATCTTCCCATTCTCCCGTTACCATCCAAAAAAGGATGTATAGTTTCAAATTGATAGTGAATCAAAGCAATTTTTATCAGATTCGGAATAAAGCTATCTTCATGTATATATTTCTCTAAATCAGTTAAGGAATTTTCCATTTCACCAGGAGCAGGAGGAACAAAACTTGCTGTATTTAATTTGCATCCTGCATATCCAATCCAATTTTGAGATTTCCTAAATTCTCCAGGTGATTTTTCATTGCCTCTAACACCTGATAATAAAATGGAATGTGTTTCTTTAATCAATCTCATACATAAGGGTAACTTTTCTAATCTTTTAAACGCGTAATTTGTTGCTTTTATATAATTGACAATTTCTTCGGTATCTCTTATTTTTTCATTTTTTCTATCTCTTTGCAAAACATCAATCAGTGAAGCTTGTGTCCCTTCTATTTGTGAACTAATAACTGCTTCTTTTTGCACATACATAGATACAAACAGGTTAATATCCGGTAATGTAGTTGCCATACCATCTAATCTACCTAAAAGAAAATAAGCCTTATTTATTAAATTTTGAAATTCTTCATTTATGTTAAATTTCAAATATTTTAAATTATGAGGAATAAAACATTCATAGTCACTTTGCATCCTCTTTAAAATACCTGCTCTATTTGATTCTAATTTCATAATTCTATCCTATAAGTTAAATTTATTTTAATTAAAATTAATATAACAGATTTAAGTTAAATTTTCAATCATTTTTTTTACTTACAATATTCATTCTTGATTAGTAAGTGATTATGTTTCATAATATTAACATATAAAAATATCCTAATGTATCATTTAAATAAAGAGTAATTTTATAAAAAAAGATGGTATTAAAAACTAAAAAACAAAAACTATCATATTACGAAGGAACTAGATAATTATAATGGGAAAAATTGTTTATAAAAATTATTTATTAGATTTGTAAATTAATCTTCTATTTATAAAAATAAGAATAGTGATAATTATAAATGTCAAAAAAGTATCTTTGTGAAATAACTTAGTTGGGAATCTTATATGCACACTTTTGCTACTTTATTTTGACATTTATATAAATTGAGAATTGAAATAAATTATATATTGCATGTATTACAAAAGTATACAAAAACAACATATTGCGTATTGACTTTTATATTATTTATAACTTAGAAATTTTAGTATACAAAAAGACAATTTTGATAATTGACATTCATATTATTTGTAATATCTATGTTTAAAAAGTATACAAAAACGATATTTTGATAATTGAAATAAAATTTTGTTTATAATATCTAATAAGGATAAGTATACAAAATTGTTATTTTGAGAATTGAATTTAAATATACTTATTGTATGTATTATAAAAGTATACAAAAACAATATTTTGGGTATTGAAAATTGTCATATATATATATATATATAGTATTTTACTTATTATATTTTAAAATATTGACAAAACATGATATGAAACTATAATTTATATACATTATGA
Organism: Caryophanales bacterium; assembly: GCA_052171195.1. Classification (GTDB taxonomy): domain Bacteria; phylum Bacillota_I; class Bacilli_A; order RFN20; family CAG-826; genus Onthovivens. Next base: position 11,505 of record JBQMZB010000004.1, on the reverse strand, counting down.
AGGGGGTTTTGTAATGGGAAACAATAATAAGCATAAAGCTTATAAAAATCATAGAAAAAGAAGAAATATAATTATTGCTTTTATAATTATTATTATCTTAATGTTATTAGGACTATTCGGCTGTAAAGTCTATAATGATAAGTTAAATAATAATTATATAAATTCTTTACCAAAGTTAAATAAAGAAGGATATTGGTTTAGTAAGGATAAAGAAAAACTTACTGATAAAAAAAGTAATTTAAATAACTTAAATAGTTATGAATATTATAAATTAAAAGATAAAGATTATAATAAATCTATCAAAGAATTTTATAATGAATTTAATAACGATAAATTAAATTATAAATTTAAAGTTAATTTTTATGTTGATGATAAATTAATTAATGATAGTTATGAAGCTAGTTTTTTAAGTTCAGTAAAATTTCCTAAAGATCCTATTAAAGATGGATATATATTTAAAGGATGGAGATTAGATAATTATAATAATGATATATTATTTACTTCATTAAATAATATATTAATAGATGATAATCTTAATTTCTATTCAGTATTTAAAGAAAATATAAATCCTGGATTAGAAGAAACTTATAAAGTCATATTTTATATAGATAAAAATATTTATAAATTATATGAAGTAGAAAGAAATAAAGTAATTGAACCATTCGATAATCCAAGTAAAGATAACTCTATATTTTTAGGATGGTATGATGAATTTGATAATCCTTATAAATTTAATAATCCTATTATAAAAGATACTTATTTACATGCAAAATTCTTTAATATTAAAAATTATGATGATGGAATTAAAAAACATCAAGTTACTTTCTTAGATGATTTAAATAATGTATATAAAACATTTTATATTAAGAATTTTGAACAAATTGAACCATTTGAAGGTAAGGTTAAAGAAGGTCACAGATTTATTAGATGGATTGAAAGAGATAGTTTAGAAACTTTTAGTTTTGATACCAAAATAACAAAATCTTATGTTTTAGTCCCTGAATATGAAATAAATAAATTTAAAGTTAGCTTTACAGGAGAAGATATTATCAATTTACCTTCAGAAATAAATGATATTCCTTATAACTCTACTTTATTAGAACCAGACATTTCTTTAATGAAAAAAGAACATTATCATTTTATTAATAAATATTTAGATCAAGATAATAATGAATTTATCTTTGGAACAACTAAAGTTAAAAAAGATTTAATTTTAACTCCAGTTTTTGAAATTGATCGATTTAATATTACCTTTAAGAATAATCCAGATTTTATCAATATTCCATCCACGATTAATAATATTGCATATGGAAGTAAAGTAGATTTCCCTGAAAACTATTCTTTATTTAAACCAAGTGATGAAGGTTTTATGTTAGCAGGATTATTTTATAATGATGAAAATGGGGTTGAACAAGAATTTAAATTTAATGAAACAATAGTTAAACATGATATAGAATTAACTATTAAAAAGAAAATCAAAGTATGTAAAATAAATGTCTATGATCATTTAGATAATTTAATATCTTCTAATGAATTAAATTATAATGGTGAGGTTACTCTTAAAAGATTTACTAGTGATTATGTTTATGAATATTATTATAATAGCGCTGATGAAAGTGAACATTATGCTTCAATAAAAGATCATAATTTCTTCTCTTTTAATGTTAAAAAAGATCTTGATTTAAAAGTAAAAGCTCATAAAAAACATATTAAATTTGTAACAAATGATAATAATATCAAAGTTATTGATAATAATAATAAAGTTTTAACTAATAAGTTATTAGAAGTAGTAACAAATCAAGCTTTCATACTTCCAAAAGTTAAAAAAGATAATTATTACCGTATTAATCCTGTTATATGGCAAATAGATGAAGGTGGAGTTAAGACTGATTATAATGAAACTATTTATAATAATGATTATGATTTAACTTTATATTTAAAAAATGAATCATCTATATTTGATGATATATTCTTATATGAAGTAGAAGATGATTATATTAATATTACTGGATTAAATGATAAATATAAAACTGTTCCAGATTTTGATTTAAATATACCTGAACTTATTGATGATAAAATTGTAACAAGTATCAGAGGATTTTCTAGTTTAACTAATATTAATAAAGTAGTTTTAACAAACAATGTTAAAACTATTAAAGATAGTTGTTTCCAATATAGTTCAATTAAAGAAATTAACTTAGAAACTTCTATGATTGAAAATCTTAATTATGCTTGTTTTATGGGATGTAATAATTTAGTTAAAATAAAATTCCCTGCAACTTTAAAAAGTATAGGTATGTTTGCCTTACAAAATTTAAATGCTTTAGAAGAAGTAGATTATTCATTAACTTCAATTGACTCTATTATGAATGGTACTTTCTATGAATGTAAAAATCTTAAGAAAGTTATTTTACCTCCAACACTTAAATTAATTAAAACCTGTGCTTTCTGTGGATGTAGAAAATTAAGTGATATTAATCTTCATGAAACTATCGTAGAAAAAATTGAAGATTCTGCATTTAAATATAATAATAGTTTAGTAAATGTTAAATTGCCATCTACTTTAAAAAATCTAGCTTGCTCAGTGTATGATGAATGTAAAAATTTAGAAACTATTAATCTTAAAGATACAAATATAGAAGAATTAGTACGTGGTTGTTTCTGCCACTTACCAAAACTAAATAAAGTAATTCTCCCTTCTACTTTAAAATATTTAAGAGAATATTCTTTCTATACTTGTCCTCAACTTAAAGAAGTTAATTTTGAAGAAACTTCATTAATTCAAATTGATGATTATGCATTCTTTGATTTATATGCATTAGATAAATTTATCTTACCATCTACTTGCACTACTTTAGGTAAAAGATTATTTAATACTTGTCAAAATATTAAACTTATTGATCTATCACTTACAAGTATTGAAATAATTAAAGAAGACTCCTTCCGTAGATGTTTAAATCTAGAAACTATTAAACTTCCTAACTCAATTAAAAAGATTGAAACTGATGCATTTACAGTATGTAATAAACTTAATCTTATTACATTTGAAGGAAGCAAAGCTGAATTTAGAGCTATTACACTTAAAAATAGTTGGATTGACGGAGCTATGTTAAATCCTACTATTCAATTTAATGATGGTAATAGTATCCATTTAAATGAACTTTAAATATAATAAAAAAATATTTATAAATTTTTAGGTATTTTATAATAAAATATTTTCATAAAATACCTAAAAATAAGCTTTTTAGTATCTTTTTCATATATATATATATATATATATATATAGACAAATAATTTAAAATTTGTATTATAAAGGTGAGTTAGGTTTATAATTTAACTTAATTTTATTTGAGGGGGGATATTATGAAAAATAATAATGTTAATAAAGACAATAATAAAGATAATAAGCGTAAAAAACGAATAATAATCTATATTATAATTATAATTATTTTATTCTTGTTAACTTTATTTGGATGTAAAAAATGTCAAGATATTAATAATAATAAACTTATTAATTCACTACCTAAACTTAATAATGAAGGATATTGGGTTGATAAAGATAATAATAAATTAACTGATAAACAATCTAATTATAAAAACGTTAACAGTTTTGATTATTATAAAAAGATAGAAAATAATTATAATAAATCTATTTATGAATTTGCTAAAGAATTTAACTCTAATAATTTAGAGCATAAATTTAAAGTAGAATTTTATAAAAATAATGAAGATATATATGATGTTAAAGAATATAATTATTTAGATAAATTAATTTTTCCTAATAATCCTACTCAAGAAGGATCTTTCTTTAAAGGTTGGAAATTATTAAATTATAAAAATGAAAGTAATATAGTATTTACTAAAGATAATACTTTATTAGTTGATGATAACTTCAAATTCTATCCAATATTTGTAAGTGGAGAAACCCCACTTAAAGATAATTTTAAAGTAGAATTTTTAGTAGATGATAAAACATATAAAGAATTTGAAGTTAAAAAAGGAAATAAAATAGATAAGTTTGATAATCCTAACAAAGAAGATAATATGTTTTTAGGATGGTATGATGAATTTGATAATAAATTTGATTTTGATAAAAATATTATTAATAGAGATTATATTTTAAAAGCAAAATTCTATAAATTAAATCCTAATCTACATAATTTAACTCATACTATTAATGTATATGATCATAATAATAATCTTATATCTACAGATGTATATAAACATTATGAAGAAGTAGTTTTAAAAAGATTTACTGACGATTATGTTTATGAATATTATCAAAATAGAGAAGATATCTATGAAAAAATAGATGAAATTAAAGATGATACATATTTTAGATTTAATATTGAAAAAGATATTAATCTTGTTGCTAAAGGTCATAAAAAACATATTAAATTCATAACTAATGATGATGAAATTAAAATTATTGATTCTTTTAATAATCCTTTAGAGAATGATATTATAGAAGTAAGTACAGGAAGTCCAATAACTTTAGCTAAAGTTAAAAAGGATAATCATTATAGACTTAATAAAGTAGTATGGCAAATAGATAATAACGGAGTTAAAGAAGATTTTAATGATTCTATATACAATTATAATTATGATTTAACTTTGTATTATAAAGAAGATCCTAGTATGTACGATAATATTTTAAATATAGAAGAACACGAAGATCATATTAATATTGTCGGTTTAAATGAACCTTATGCTTCAACACCTAACTACACTTTAACAATACCTGAAATAATTAATGATAAGAAAGTTGTTAGTATTTCTAACCTAGGAACTAATAATAATCTTGAAAAAGTTGTTTTACCAAAAACAATAGAACGTATTGAAAAAGATTGTTTCCACTGGAACACTAACTTGAAAGAGATTAATTTAGAAGATACAAATTTGAAATATATTGGAGAAAATGCTTTCAGTGCTTGTGAAAGTTTAGAAAAAATAAAATTACCAACAACTTGCAACGTTGTAGATGAGGCAGCGTTTCAACATTGTAAAAATCTTAAAGAAGTAGATTTATCTTTAACACATATGAGACATATTTCAGCCTATGCTTTTCGTTATTGTATATCTTTAGAAGACTTAAAGTTACCTTCTGATCTAAAATATATATACCAATACGCTTTTTGGAATTGTCATAAATTAAATAATGTTGATTTAAAAAACACTAAAGTTATACACATTGGTGACTATGCTTTTTCATCTTGTTACAGTTTAAATAATATTACATTTTATGAAGATCTTTATTATATTGGTGAATATTGCTTTTATGCATCTGATAAACTAGAAATAATTGATCTTAGCGAAACTCATGTTGAAGATATAAACAAAAGAACGTTTTCGGTTTGTCAAATGTTAAAAGAAGTAAAATTTCCATCATCTTTACATTCAATTGGTTATCAAGCATTTAATGAATGTAGTAAACTTGAAAAAAATAATTTAGAAGATACTTCAATTAAATCTATTGCAAATGAAGCGTTTTCTGGTTGTAAGAAACTTCAGTATATTAAATTACCATCTACTTTTGAAACAATCGGAGAAAAAGCTTTTTATAATTGTGAATCACTTGCAAGTATTGATTTATCTTCAACACAACTAGAAACTATTCCTGATTATTGCTTTACTAATTGCATTAATTGTACTGAAATAAAATTACCTACCTCATTAAAACATATTGGTGAACAAGCATTTAGAAATAATCGAAGTGTAAGTAATATTGATTTTGAAAGTTTAAATATAGAAACTTTTGGTGATTCTGCGTTTTCTGTATGTGAATCTTTAACAAATATTAAATTATCAAATACATGTAAATTTTTAAATAGTGGTGTATTTAATTCATGTAGGAATATTGTTAATGTTGATTTATCTTTGACTCAAATTGAAAGTATTGAAACCAATACTTTTGCAGGTTGTCAGAAATTAAAAACCATCAAATTACCATCTACAGTTAAAAATTTTAAAAAAGAATCATTCAGTTATCAAACTCAATTAGAATCAATTGAGTTTGATGGAACTGAAGCTGAGTTTAGAAATATTAACATTGATAGTGAAGCTTTTACAGGTACTCCTAACACTGTTGAAATTAAATTTAATAATGGAACAAGTATACATTTAAGTAATCTTTAATCATTATAAATTTAGATAAAATTCAGGTTAATTTACACTATTTTTAATTATTATTATTATTATTATTATTATTATTATTATTATTATTATGTTAAAACCACGTATTTTTTATAAAATATGTGGTTTTTTTATTGTTTAATTAAATAATATTGACAAGGATATAGTTTAATAGTAAAAAATATATACTTATTTATAAGTAAATGGAGTAAATTATGAATAAAAATGTAAAAAAATCTAATAAAAAAAGAAATATAATTATAATTACTTTTATATGTTTTTTAATATCTTTATTATTAGGTCTATTTGGATGTAAATCTTACAATAATAATAAATATAATAAGATATTAAATAGTCTACCTAAACTTAATAATGAAGGTTATTGGATAGATAAAGATAATAATAAATTAACTGATATTAAATCTAATAAAAATAATATTGATGCATATCAATATTATAATATTATAGATAATAATAGTTATAATTCTGTAGCTAAATTTGTTAAAGATTATAACTCTAAAAATTTAAAGAAATTTAAAATAGATTTTTTTAATAGAGATAATTCTTTATATAAATCTAGAGAATATAATTTCTTAGATAAATTAGAATTCCCTAAAGATCCTATGGAGACAGGAGTATTATTTAAAGGTTGGAAACTATTAAATAATACAGAGAATGAAAACAAAATATTTACAAAAGATAATAAAGTTATCGTTGATGATAATTTGCAATTTAAAGCATTATATATTAATGGAGAGATACCAAGTAAAGATAATTTTGATGTAGAATTCTATATTAAAGATAGTGAAAATAAATTAAATTTATTTAAACATGTTAATGTTAAAAAAGGTGAAAAGATAGAAGAAGTTAACGCTCCTGAAAAAGAAAATAATATGTTTTTAGGATGGTATGATGAATTTGATAATAAATTTGATTTTAATCAACCTATATATAAAGATTATAAATTAATAACTAAATACTTTAATAAAAATTCAAATGGCAGTGTTAATAAATTTACAGTTAATATTTATGATCAAAATCATAATATTGTATCTTCGAACATATATGAATTAGATACTGAAATAGAACTTAAAAGATATACGAATGATTATGTATATGAATATTATTATGAAGAACATAACACAATAGATAAATTTGATACAATTAAAGATGAAGATTATTTTAAGTTTGTTGTAACTAAAGATATTAATCTTATTCCTAAAGGACATAAGAAATTTATTAAATTTATTTGTGAAGATGCTGATTTAAGTATTGTTAACTTTAATGGTCATCCTATTGAAGATGATAAAGTTAATGTATCTACTGATAGCCCAATTAATTTTGCTAAGGTAGCTAAACCTAACTTCTATAGAGTACATAAAGTTATTTGGCAAATAGATAATAATGGAGTAAGAGAAGACTACATAGATACTATATATAATAATAAGTATGATTTAACCTTATATTATAAATTAGATCCAGATATGTTTGATGATGTAGTGTTAATTGAAGAAAATGATTCTTATATTAAAGTAGTAGGTCTAAACGAACCATATATATCTACTCCAGATTATAAATTAACTATTCCTGCATTAATTAATGATAAAGAAGTAACTAATATATCTGGTTTAAATAGAAACAATAATTTAAAAGAAGTTGTTTTACCTAACACTGTTAAATATATTGATAAAGAAGCGTTTGACTTAGATAGAAATTTAGAAAAAATTAATCTTGAAGATACCAAAGTGGAAGTTATTGATGATTATGCCTTTAGATTTTGTGATAAAATGGAAACTATTAATTTCCCATCCACGCTTAAATCTATTAATGAGAGTGCATTTGAAGGATGTATTTTTAAAAATCTAGATTTTTCATCAACAAATCTAGAAAATATTTCAAAAAATGCTTTTTTTGGTTTAGTAGAGTTAACTGATGTTAAATTACCTTCTTCTTTAAAAACTATTGGAGATAGATGCTTTGGTGCTTGTCATAAATTAGAAAATATTAATTTAGAAGATACATCTGTAACTTCAATTGGTTCTGAAGCATTCTTTAATAATAAAGAATTAAAAAATGTTAAACTCCCTTCATCATGTTCTTTATTAGGAGAAATGTGTTTCCATGGTTGTAATAAACTTGAAAAGATTGATCTTTCTTCTACAAATGTAACTAATATACCAAATAGTTGTTTTTATTGGTGTACCAATTTAAAAGAAATCTTATTACCTTCAAATTTAATGACTATCTCTGATAAAGCTTTTTATGAATGTAATAAATTAGAAACTATTTCTCTTGAAAACACTAAATTAGTTTCAATTGGAGAAGAAGCTTTCCAATGGTGTTATAAATTATTAAAATCTATTAAATTACCTGCTACATTTAAATTTTTATCTAAATCTTCATTTGTTTATTGTAAAAATATATTATCTGTAGACTTATCTTTAACTCAAGTAGAATCAATAAGTCAAGAGTGCTTTAAATATTGTGAAAAAATTAAGACTGTTTTACTACCTTCATCAATTAAAGAAATTAAGGATAGTGCTTTTGAAGAATGTGAAGAATTAGAAACTATTAATTTATTTAATACTTCAGTAGAAACTATTGGAGATAGTGCTTTCAGACAATGTAATGCTTTAAAAGATATAAAATTACCTTCAACTCTTACAAAAATTGGTAATTATGGATTCGCTGTTTGTTATAGTGCCTTAAGTATAGATTTATCTTTAACTTCTATCGAAACAATTGGAGAGAATACTTTCTATTTCTCTAGAAAAGCAAAAATTATTAAACTTCCTTCCACATTAAAATCTATAGATAAAAAAGCTTTTGGAAATCTTCAAGAGCTAGATGTTATAGAGTTTAATGGAACTCAAGCAGAGTTTAGAGCTATTAATATTGACCCTTATGCATTTGAATATATTTCTACTAATCCAGAAATTAAATTTAAAGATGGAACAAGTATCCACTTTAGTGATTTATAAATTATAATTAGTGTTATTTAACAAAACATCTATTAATTAGATGTTTTTTTATTTCTTATATAAGATATATTAAATAAAAATATGATGACACAATTAACAAACAATATTTTTATTACTTGATTTTAAATTATTAACTATTTCTTTATTAATTAGTTAAAATATTAAAACATTTTAATATTATTTATTATATTAATGAGATAATAAATTTATACCAATTACAATATAGTAAATTAAGTTTCAAAAAATCAATGAATTATTATATAGATATTTATACATTAAATTTATTAATAATTTATAAACTCGAAATAAAAAGGTGAAATTCCACCTGAATTTCTCATCACATGCTAATTATAAAATTGTTAGAAAATTAATGAAAATTACTCTTAAAATGACATATATTCGAAAAATGTTGCTTTTGATAATTTATTTCTATATATATATATATATATATCATGATTTTTTAAGTCATTTTATATTTAATTAAATGAAAGGAGTTATTATGGAAGCTAATAAGCGAAATAATGATGACAAACGTAAGAAAAGAAGACGAAAAATCTTATTGTTTATTATCGCGATTATCATATTATTATTAATTCTATTCGGTTGTAAAGTATGTAATAATAATAGATATAATCATTTATTAAACTCATTACCTAAAATTAACGAAGATGGTTATTGGGTTGATAAAAATAATAATAAAATAAATGATAAGAAAAATGATTCAAAAGGAACAAATGCTTATGATTATTATAAGAAGATAGATCCTTCTTATGATAAATCTCCTGAAGAATTCATAAAAGATTTTGAAGATAAAAAATTACCTAAGTTATTTAAGGTAGAATTTTTTAATGAAGGAAGTCTTTATCATGTTAAAAATGATTATAAATTCTTTGATAAAGTATTATTCCCATCAAATCCTGTTAAAGAAGGATATAATTTTGAAGGATGGAAACTTTTAGATGGTTCAAGTTCTATATTTACAAACTCTAGTAATGTATTAGTGGATGGAGATTATAAATTTGAATCAGTATTTAAAAAAGATAATACACCTCCAGAAGAACCTGAAGAAAAGGATAAATACACTTTAAAATTTTATGTTGATGGAGAAATTTATAAAGAAGTAGAGATTAAAAAGAATCATAAAATTGAACATTTTGATGCTCCTGAAAAAGAAGGATATGCTTTTTTAGGTTGGTATGATCAATATGGAAATAAATTTGATTTTAACAAAGAAGTTAATAAAGATTTAACTTTAACTGCTAAATATCATAAAATTGTAACTCCAGATTCTACCATTAAACATAAAGTTAACTACTTTGATGAAGATGGAAATATCTATAAAGTAATTGAAGTAGCTAATAATGAAAAGGCTATTAATATTGAAGGAAAATTTAAAGCTGGATATCATTTATCAGCATGGCTTGATAAAGATGATGGCTTAGTTCCTTTCGATTTTAATACTTTAGTTACAAAATCTTATAATTTAGTTCCTAAATATGAAATTAATACATATAAGATAGAATTTGAAGGAGAAGGTGTTATTAATCTTCCTTCTACAATTCATGATATAGATTTTGGAACATCTCCAGAAGCTCCAGACACCTCATCAATGAGCAAACCTGGATATACTTTCGAGAATAAATTTATTGATCATGATGGCAACGAATTTATTTTTGGAACAACCAAGATTAAAAAAGATTTAACTTTAACTCCAAGTTTTAAAATTAATAAATACACAGTTACTTGGAAGAATTACGATGGAACAACCTTATATTCTGAACAATTAGAACATGGTACAACTCCATCTTATAGTGGTTCTACCCCAGTAAAACCAAATGTCGGTATTAAAACATATACTTTTGCAGGTTGGGATAAATCTTTATCTCCAATTACAGAAGATACAGTTTATACTGCTATATTTAATGAATCCAACATTAAACATACTGTTACTTGGAAAAACTATGATGGAACAACTTTAACTACAACACAAGTAGAACATGGTTCTATGCCTGTTTATAGTGGTATTCCAACTAAACCATCAACTGCAACTAAAACATATACGTTTGCAGGATGGTCTCCAGCTTTAGCGCCAGTAACCGGTGATACTACTACTTACACTGCTACATATACTGAAGCTACAAGAAAATACACAATTAATTGGAATAACTACGATGGTACAACTCTAGCAACTCAACAATATGAGTACCATCAAACTCCAGTCTTTGGACTTCCAAACCCAACTAGACCAAATACAATTAATAAAACTTATACTTTTGCTGGCTGGGATAGTGCAGTTACTGCCGTAGATGGAGATAAAACCTATACTGCTACATATACTGAAGCAAATAGAAAATACACTATCACATGGAATAATCATGATGGAAGTGAAATT
>JBQMZB010000003.1:0-57207 GCA_052171195.1 Caryophanales bacterium | reverse complement strand
AATGTTAAATATTTTTTATTCAAATTGTTCAAATAACTTTGTCATCTAACGAAAAAATTAGATATTATATTAAATTTATATATATTTATAATTTTATTCTTTTTAGTCTTAATGCATTTGTTACGACGGTTAGACTTGATAAAGACATAGCAAGTGATGCTATCATTGGATTAAGTTCGATATATAATGGAGAAAAATATAAGCATCCAGCTGCTAATGGAACCATTATTATATTATAAAAGAAAGCCCAGAATAAGTTTGTTTTAATTGTACGGACGACTTTCTTTGATAACTTTATAGCCTTATAAGCGTCTAATAGATTTGATCTTGTTAAAATTATATCACCAGATTCAATAGCAATATCACTACCTGCTCCTATTGCAATTCCTACATCACTAATTTTTAAACTAGGAGCATCATTAATTCCATCTCCAATCATTGCAACAGATTGTTTTTCTTGATGTTTTTTGATGATTTCTAATTTTTCCTTTGGATTAACATTATAATAATATTCTTTGATATTTAATTTATTCGAAACTTCTTTACATACCGACTCATTGTCGCCAGATAAAAGTACAATATTTAGGTTTAATTTTTGCATATATTTAATAGCATTATAACTATCTTCTTTAATTTTATCTCCAATCGAAATAATATTTATTACATTATTGTTTTTACATACAAATACAATCGTTTCTTTTAAATTTAATAATGTATTATATTGTTCTTTTTCTTTATCACTAAGAATAATATTTAAATTATTTAAAAGTTTTAAATTACCTATTACGAAATGGTTGTCATTAATTGTTGCTTCTATTCCATAACCTTCAATATTATTAAAATTAATAATATTATTTTGTTCAATAAGAGTATTTTTATTATTATTTTCTAAATAATATTGAACAATTGCTTCTGCAATAGGATGATTAGATAGATTTTCTATTGATGCTATTTCTTTTAAATATTCATTTTTTCCAATAAAATTAGTAACATTCATTTTTCCTTCCGTTATAGTGCCTGTTTTATCTAAGAAAATTGTTTTTACTTTGCTTAAATTTTCTAATGCTGATGCACTTTTGATAAGAATGTTATTTTTCGCTCCCATTCCCATTCCTGCAATTATAGCAACAGGTGTGGCTAAGCCTAAAGCGCATGGACAAGAAATAACTAAAACACTAATAGAAAAATTAAAAGCTTTTGAAAAATCAAAATTAGATATCAATAACCAAATAACAAAAGTTATAAAACTAATAACCATAATAGAAGGAGTGAATATTGAAGCAATTTTGTCTGCTAAAGTTGCAATTTTAGCTTTTGAACTAGATGCTTCATCTACAAGTTTGATAAGTTTATTTAAGGTTGTATCTTCACCAATAGTATTACTTTTATAAGTAAAACTACCTTTTTTATTAATTGTTCCTGCTATAACTTTATCATTAATACTTTTCTTTATTAGTTTTGATTCACCTGTAATCATAGATTCATCAACGCTAGCTTCACCATTTATAATAACTCCATCACTAGGAATTAATTCTCCTGGACGTATAATAACTAAATCATTAATTTTAAGGTCGACAATATCTATATTAATTTCTTTATCATCTTGAATTATATTGATAAATTCTGGCTGAAGTGCCATTAATTTAGCTACTACTTCCCCAGTTTTTTTACTTGCTTTGTTTTCTAAAAATTTACCAAGACTAACAAAAGCTATAATCATACCGCTTGATTCAAAATACATTCTTTCAAGGAAGAAAGAATAATCCTTATTCTGACTTGAAAGAATTAAAATCATTATTAATCCATATAACGCATAAATAAAAGATGCAGAAGAACCTAATGCGATTAAAGAATCCATATTTGGAGATAATTTAAAAAGACTTCTATACCCGTTTTTAAAATACGAATTGTTTATTATTAAAATAGGTAATAAAAAAAATATTTCAAACGCAATAAGAATTAAAGGATTTAAATTTATATTTATTATTTTAAGTTTAAAAATTAATAAGTGTAATAAAGAAGTAATAATTAACGCTATTAAAAATAATAAGGTTAATTTAATTTTATTTTTTTCTTTTTGTAATTTTTTTTCTTGTTCTTCTTGTTTTTTAATTACATCTTTATTTTGAAACAAGCAAGAAGAAAATCCTATATTTTTAACTTCATTATTTATATCATCTTTTGTAAGTTTAGATTCATCATAGTTAACAATCATAATTTTATTAACAAGATTGATATTACATTCATTTACTCCATCTAAACCTAAGATTTTTTTTCTTATTTTCTCCACACATCCAGCGCATTTAATACCTTCTACTGAAAATTTTTGTTTCATATAAATATCTCCTTTAACGTTTAATTTATTAAAGATAATAAATAATATTTAAAATTTTATTATTAATCATTATATATTTGTAAATCGATAAAAACTTCATCATTATTTATTCCAGCGTGATGACCTTTAAAACATATTTCTCTTGAATATTTATCTCCAAGAATAACGTTTTCATGAGCGATTAAAAAATAATCTCCAAGGGTATCCAACGCAATCGGATTAAGATAAGATGAATAACCTAAAATATTTTTATCTAATAGTTCTTTTTTACTAACTAAGATGAAATTTGAATTTAGTTTAGTATTATTACGATATATTTCCTTAAATTTTTCTTCATCTTTTACAAATAAAGAAGCAAATCTAGGTTCTAAGATAATTAATGGTTTTTCTAAAGTTTCTTTAAAGCCATCAATATCTTCGATAAATAAAGTTTCTTTGACATCAACCATTCCGTGATCGCTAATTGCAATAAATAATGTATCAGGATATTTTATGACTGTCTTTTCCATTAAATTATTTATATAGATAATAAATTCTTTAACTCTTTCATCACTTGTGCCAAATTCATGCATTAAATGATCTGGAGAAATATTATATGCATATGTAAATAAATTATTATCTAAAGAATTATAAACTTCTTTAAGCCATCTCTCGTTAAAATCTTTAAAATCTTTATCTTCATCTTTAATATAGTTGAAAGATAATATTCCATCGGCTACTTTTTTATTATATTTTTTATTAATAATATCTATTATACTTTCATATTTTAGTAAAGATTCAGTAATTCTTGGTTCAATAACTACTTTATTTTCTTCTTTACTTTCAGAAGGAAAAATAGCAATAGTTTTATTAAACTTTTTAAAGTATTGAAACCAGCCAATATATCCTGTTTCTATAGGATATTTTCCTAATAAAAGTGCATTAGTTGCAGCAACTGTAGTAGGTGGATAAACACTTTGAATAGTAGTAAATATATGTTTATGCATAAAAGGTGCAAAATCTTTATATTTATTTAATATCGCTTTACCAAAACCATCAAATAAGAAAATACAAACTTTCTTTTTATTAGATTTTTTTAAAATTTCATCAATCTTTAAATGGGATTTATGAAATGTTTCACAATCAAAAAATTTTAAGATAGAATTAGAAAGATTTACTAGGTTGTTAGAATCTGATAACTCAAAATGGTACATAATAACTCCTTTATATTTAATATTTTATTTTAATTATTAATCTAATGCAAATATATTACATAAGTAAAATATTATATTTATAACAATAATTTGTTTATTTATATTATATATTATTATTTTTTTAATAAAGTTATCGTATTATTTTTATTTTGATATAAAATATTAAAGTATGAAAAATAATAAACTTTATATTCTGAATATTAACAGAAGCGACCTAGAATTAGATAGAATTGAATTCATTAACTCAATTGAATTCAAAAATTTTCTTAAAGATTTTTATAAATATAATAATATCAATAAAATAGATCAAGATATTTATAAATATAATCATAATTATAAAAATACTCTTAAATTTTTAAGATTAATTCTTATAAGAGATGAAAAAGTTTATGAATATATCTATAATCTAAACATTGAAAAAAGATTAGGATTATTAAATTTTATAGATGATATATTTGACTATTGGAGAAGTAAAAAAAGATTTCTTTTATTAAATAATATTAATGAAGGAGAAGACCCTAGCAAACTTATAAAATTATTTAATTACATCAATAATTTTATTGAATCATTTTATAGATTTTTTTACGAATATATAAATATGAAACATCAAATAAATTATCGTGAATTACCAGCTGGATTTAATTCAGGAATTTTGTTAAATAATTCTAACTATAACTTACCTCAAGATTATAGTTTTTTAAATAAAATTAAAAGTGTTGAAACCATAGTTACTAGACCACCATTTATGATTAACACTTTGCAAAACAAAAGAAAAGGCTTCTTTTATTCTTTGAATAATAAAGTTAAAGAATATAATATTAACGAAAATGATTATTTAAATGTTTTAATCAAAATTAATCATAAAAGAGGAATTATTAATATACATAAGGATTATTTATATTATATTCCTGCTTTAGCTAATTTATTTGAATTTGACAGTTTAAATTCTTGTAATAATGAGATAAGTTTTATTGTATTTTTTGGCGCTAAAGTTGATAATAAAGAACCATATTTTTATAAAGACAATAATCTTTATATTGGTGTTTGTCCTTATGGAGAAGATATTGACTATTTTGGTTATCTTAAAAAAACTATTCTTACATTATATAATTTAATCAATATTGATAATAAAATATTGCCAATTCATGGAGCAGGTGTTGAGTTAACATTATCTAACAATAAGAAATATAATCTATGTTTTTTAGGTGATAGTGGAGCTGGCAAAAGTGAGACTTTAGAAGCTATTAAAAAACTTAATGATAAACGTGTTTTACAAGTAAAAACTATATTTGATGATATGGGTTCTTTTGAAATTAAGAACAACGAAGTTATCATGAATGGAAGTGAAATAGGAGCTTTTGTTAGATATGATGATTTGGATAAAGGATATCCATTAAAATCAGTAGACCGTGCAATATATTTAAATATAGATACTATTAATTCACGTACCGTTATACCAATTATTGACTATTTAACAACATGTAAAGATTTTAAAGTTGATTATTTCTTTTTAACTGATAATTTTACTGATTCTATGGATGGTATTTTATTTTATAAAGATATAAACTTAGCTCTAAATGAATTTAAAAAAGGAGAAAGAAAGGCAAAAGGAACTACACATGAAACAGGAATAGTGTCATCATATTTTGCTAATCCTTTTGGTCCTATGCAAAAACAAGATGAAGTTGAAATGTTTATAAAAGATTATTTTAACAAAATGAATGAAAATAAAGTAAAAATTGGAAGACTTTTTTCTAGATTAAGTATTGATCCCGAACAAGGTCCTTTACTTGCAGCCAAAAAATTAATCGATGTATTATTAAATGAAAATTAATTAAGTCATTTATAATATTTACTTAAATATAAATTAAGTGAATTATTTTACTGATTTATAAATAAATGTTAAAATATTCTAGCACCTTAGTAAAAAGGAGAAATATGTTTAACAAGAAAATTATAAATCTAATAGGAAAAGATAAATATTTATTATATTTAATAACAATAATTAATGTCTTAAATTCATTACTAAATATAGTTTTTATATATTTAATTTGTTTAATAATTCAAATATTATTTAAAAACTCAACCATTTTAAACATAAGTGATTTTAAATATTACACATTATTTAATTTATTAATCCTTATATTAATTTTTATTAATAATTTAATTAAAGGAAAATTAACAAATAAGTTAGGATTAAAAGCTAAAATAAATTTACGTAATAAATTATTTAATAAATATTTAAAATTAAGTTTTTCAAACAAAAATATTAATGTTGCTTCTTTTATGCAATTATCAATTGAAGGTGTTGAACAACTAGAGTTATATTATTCTTTCTTTTTACCTCAGTTTTTTTATTCTTTGATTAATCCAATATTTTTATTTATTATTTTTATGTTTTTAAATCATTTAACTGCCTTATTTTTATTATTTTGTGTCCCTTTAATTCCTTTATCAATTATTATAGTTAGCAAAAAGGCAAAAAAAGTATTCGCTAAATACTGGGTAACTTATAACAAATTATCCAATAAGTTCTATGATAATTTAATGGGTTTAAACGATCTTAAAATATTTAACGCTGATAAAGCATATCAAGACAAAATGGATAAGGATTCAGAAGAATTTAGAATTGCTACGATGAAAGTTTTATCAATGCAACTTTCAAGTATAACTATTATGGATTTAGTAGCCTATTTAGGTAGCGCAATTGGAATTATTATTTCTTTTATAAATATAAAAAATGTTAATAGTTTTATTTATTTAGATTCAAATTTTGTTATATTATTTATTATTTTAATTTCAATTGAATTCTTCTTACCTTTAAGAGCTTTAGGCAGTGCTTTTCATGTATCAATGAATGGAGTTACCGCAGGTAAAAATATTATTAAAATTTTAGATTATAAAGAGAATAGCTTTGGTAATAAAGAAATTAGTGATTTTGAATTGAAAATTAAAAAATTATCTTTTAAATATTCTGATGCAAATAATTATTTATTGAAAGATATATATTTAAATTTAAATGAAACTGGATTGGTCGGTTTATGCGGAGAAAGCGGAAGTGGTAAATCTACATTAATTTCAATCTTGACTGGAGGAAATAAAGAATATGAAGGTGATATCTTTATTAAAGATTATAATTTAAAAGATATATCTAAAGATTCTTTATATTCAAATATAGCGCTTATTTCTTCATCTTCATATCTATTTAAAGGCTCATTAAGATCTAATTTTCATTTTTATAATTCTTCTTTAAGTGATGAAGAAATCTATTTATCACTAAAAAAAGTTAATTTATTAGAATTTGTTAATAATAATAAAGGATTAGATTTTGAAATTGAAGAAGATTGTTCAAATTTATCTGGTGGAGAGAAACAAAGGTTGATTTTAGCTATTAACTTATTATTAGATAAAAAATTATATATTTTTGATGAAGCTACTTCTAATATAGATTTTGATAGTGAAAAAAATATAATGGAAAATATTTTAGAGTTAAGTAAGAAAAAATCTGTTTTATTAATTTCACACCGTCTTGCTAATTTTATTAATGTAGATAAATTATATGTTTTAGAAAATTATATTTTAAAAGAATATCAAGGACATAAAGATTGTATGGATAAAAATAATTTTTATAATAAACTTTATACTTCTCAAATAAAGCTTGAAAATTCATATAAGGAGTTAAAATAATTATGAAAAAAAGATCTTCTTTAATTACAATTTTTAAATTATTATCATTTATCCAATCAAGCTGGTATATTATTGTTCTTGCTGTTTTTTCTGGTTATTTATCACATATTTTATCAATATCTATTATAGTTTTTTCAAGTATTGGTTTTATTAAATTATTAAATCCTTCATATATTAGTTTAAGTTATTTTGTGATTTATTTAATAGTGATTTTATGTGCTTTATTTAAAGGTATTTTTAAATATTTAGAACAATATAATAATCATTTAATTGCCTTTAAACTTCTTTCAAAATTAAGACATCATATTTTTTATAAATTACGAATTTTATCTCCTTCTAAATTAGAAGATAAAGAAAAAGGTCAATTAATTTCTTTAATAACAGCGGATGTTGAAACAATCGAGGTTTTCTACGCTCATACGATATCTCCAATATTAATTGCTACGCTTATTTTAATAACATCTTTTATAGTTATAACTATATTTTCTTCAATCTTTTTTGCTTTATTAGCCCTTTGTTCATATTTAACAATTGGTTTAATTATTCCTCTTATTTTCTATAAATTAAATAAGAAAAATGGCGAAAAATATAGACAAGATTTCAGTAGTTTTTCTTCATATTATTTAGAAAATTTAAAAGGTATTAAAGAAATTATCTTTGCTAGAAATGAAAATAAAATTTCTTTAAAAATAAAAGAAAAAGGTGAAAATTTAAATAAAATAAATAATAAGATTAGAAATATAAATATCTATGAAAGTAGTTTATGTATCTTTATTTTATCTTTTACCATATTGTCTTCTTTGATATTAGGAATTAATTTAATTTCAATAAATTTAATTAATTTCAAAGAATTTATAATTGGATTTACCATCATATTTTCTTCTTTTGGACCATTTATGTCTTTAGGAAACCTACCTTCAAATTTAGTACATACTTTTGCCTGTGGTAATAGAATTTTAGATTTGCTTGAAGAAGATCCTAAAGTTTTACCTATAACTAATAAAATAGATATTAATCATTTTACTAATTTAGAAGTTAGAAATTTAAATTTTTCATATCAAAGTAATGAAAAAAATATTCTTAACAATTTTTCATTTAAAATTAATAAAGGAGAAATTGTTGGTATTTATGGAAGAAGTGGTATAGGGAAATCTACAATTTTAAAATTGTTACTTAGATTCTATAAGGTTGAAGATAATTCTATTTTTTATAATAATATAGATATTAATAATATAAATACTTCTAGTTTATATAATAAAGTAACTTTAATTTCACAAAATCCACATCTTTTTAATGATTCTATCTATAACAATTTAATTTTCGTTAAACCTGATGCAAATCTTAAAGAAGTAAGAGAAGCATGTAAAAAAGCTAATATAGATGAACTTATCATGTCTTTACCAAATAAATATGATACCACTATTGAAGAATTTGGAACAAATTTCTCTACTGGAGAGAAACAAAGAATATCATTAGCTAGAGCTTTTTTAAGTGGTTCAGAATTAATATTATTAGATGAAGTTACTTCTAATATAGATATATTTAATGAAAGTCACATCTTAAATTCAATCGTAGAAAATTCTAAAAATAAAACATTTATAATAATTTCACATAGATTATCTTCCTTATCAATTTCAGATAAAATAATTAAATTATAAGTATATATTTTTGATATAATTATTTTATGGATGAATTTATTGGAATAAATAAAGTTTCATTGAATGATTTTGATGGCTATGTTTCTACGACATTATTTACAGGTGGTTGTAATTTTAAATGTCCTTTTTGTCATAATAAAGATTTAGTTTTTAACTATAATAAATTTGATAAAATTAATTTTATAGATATATTAAATTATCTAAAAGATAGGAAAAAATTATTAGATGCAGTAGTTATTACCGGGGGAGAACCAACCCTACTTCCAAGTTTAAAAGAAAAAATCATCGAAATAAAAAAATTAGGGTATCTTATTAAATTAGATACTAATGGAACCAATCCTGATTTATTAAAAGAATTAATAGAAAATAAATATATTGACTATGTTGCTATGGATATAAAAAATTCTTTATGTGATTATAAGACTACGATAGGAAATAAAAATATAGATTTAACAAAAATTGTTAAATCTATAAATTATTTAATTAATCAAAATTTAATAAATTATGAATTTAGAACTACTTTAGTTAAAGAGTTTCATAATGAAAAAAATATTAAAGAACTAGGTGAGTTAATCAAAGGTTCTAAAAAATTATATCTTCAAAAATTTGTAAATTCTAAATCATGTATTGAAGAAAATCTTCATGAAATTGATTTTAATGATGCTTTAAAATTTAAAGCAATACTTGAAAAATATATAGATGAAGTTAATTTACGTGGATATAAGAGTTAATCTATTAGTTTTTTTGAAATATTTAAGGCAGCAATAGCTCCATCATTTAAGGCAGTAACAACCTGTCTTATTTTTTTATCTCGACAATCTCCAATAGCGAATAAACCTTCAATACTTGTTTCCATATTTTCATTTGTTAAGATAAATCCATCATTATTTAATTTAATTAAATCTTTATATAATAAGGTATTTGGAATTTGACCAATAGCGATAAATAAACCTGAAGTAATAATATTTTCTTCAAGATTGTTTAATCTATTTTTAATAATAATAGATTCTAACTTATTTTCTCCATTTATTTTAATCAATTCATAATTATTTATTATTTTAATATTATTTTTGTTATATAATTTTTTAATTAAAATTGAATCAGCGTTATAAGTATCAAAAAGAGTTATTAAATTAACTTTATTACAGTAACTAGATAGGAGAAGAGCATATTGAAGAGCAGTGTTACCATCTCCAATAACACATACATCTTTATCCTTGAAGAATGGACCATCGCAAGTAGCGCAATAAGATATTCCTTTACCAATAAGTTTATCTTCATTATCTAAATTAATTTTTTTATGTTCTAAACCACTGGCAATAACTACATACCTAGCTAAGTATTCATTATAATTAGTGTTAATTTTAAATATATCGTTATTTTTTTCAATTTTTAAAACTTCTTCTAAATCAAAATCACATCCTAGTTTAATAATTTGATCAAAAATATTATTTGATAGATCAAGACCACTTATTGTATCAATACTTGGAAAATTTTCTACAAGAGGACTTTTTGCAATTTGTCCTCCAAAAGATTCTTTCTCTAATATTAAAACTGAATAATTATTTCTTAAACAATAAAGAGCACAGGTCATACCAGCAGGACCTCCGCCAATTATTAAAACATCATATATAGATTTTTTCATTTGCCTAATAATTACTTTCTATATATTCTTTAATTAAAGATATATTATCATAAATATTACAACTTGAATCTTTTGGGACAAGAAGAGTTGGTGCTTTTTTAATATTAAATGAGTTAGTTAATTCAGGATTATCTTCAGCATCAATTTCTTTATAAATAACATTAGCTCTATTTAATAATAATTTAGCCATTTTGCAGTTTGGACATGTTTTAGTAGAGAAAAGAAGAATTTGATCTAAATTTTCTAAGTTTTTAGTATTATTTTCTACATCAATTTTGCATCCATTAGGATTATCTAAAGAACAAAGAGAATTAGTATCAACAACATACTCTCTACGATCTTTAAATTCTTCAGTTTTTCCTTTATTCCAGTTTTTGATTGGTCGATAATATCCAGTAATTCTTGAATAAACTTCTGTTTCATTATGACAAATTGGACATTCTTTAACTTCGCCTTGAATATATCCATGTTCTTGACATACTGAATAAGTAGGAGAAATTGTAAAATATGGAATATGATAATTATTAGCAATTTTTCTAACAAGATTCATGCATGATTGCCAGTTTGGTAATTTTTCTCCTAAAAATGTATGAAAAACTGTACCAGATGTATATAAGGTTTGAAGATTATCTTGAATATCTAAAGCTTTAAAAATATCATCGCTAAAATAAACAGGTAAATGAGAAGAGTTAGTATAATATGGTGTAGAAGTACTATCTTTATTATTTAAAGAAGCAAAGATCATATCAGGATATCTTTCATAGTCATGTTTAGCAAGTCTATACGCTGTTGACTCAGCTGGAGTTGCTTCGAGATTATATAAATCACCATACAATTCTTGATAATCACTTAATTTATTTCTCATAAAATTAAGTACTTCTTTAGTAAATTCTTGTCCTTTTGTTGTAGTGAGATCTTCTTTAATAAATCTAGCATTTAAACAACATTCATTCATTCCTACTAAACCAATAGTAGAGAAGTGATTACAGAAATTTTCTAAATATCTTTTAGTGTATGGATATAATCCAGCTTCTAAAAATGCATTAATTGCGTTTCTTTTAGTTTTTAAACTTCTAGCGGCAATATCCATCATTCTTTCTAATCTATAAAAGAAGTCTTGTTTATCAGTAGATAAATATCCTAAACGTGGCATATTTATTGTTACAACGCCAATAGATCCAGTAGATTCACCGCTACCAAAGAATCCTCCTGCTTTTTTTCTTAATTCTCTTAAATCTAATCGTAATCTACAACACATACTTCTAACATCGCTTGGTTCCATATCACTATTTATGTAGTTTGAAAAATAAGGAGTACCATATTTTGCAGTCATTTCAAATAATAGTTTATTATTTTCTGATTCTGACCAATTAAAATCTCTAGTAATAGAATAGGTAGGAATTGGATATTGAAAACCTCTTCCGTTAGCATCGCCTTCAATCATACATTCAATAAAAGCTTTGTTAATCATATCCATTTCTTTTTGACAATCTTTATATTGAAAACTTTGTTCAACTCCACCTACAATGGCATTTAAATTAGCTAAATCATTCGGAACTGTCCAATCTAAAGTAATATTAGTGAAAGGTGCTTGAGTACCCCATCTTGATGGAGTATTAACACCAAAAATAAATGATTGAATACATTGTTTTACTTCTTTATAAGTTAGATTATCTTTTTTAACAAAAGGTGCTAAATATGTATCAAAAGAAGAGAAAGCTTGAGCACCAGCCCATTCATTTTGCATAATTCCAAGGAAGTTAACCATTTGGTTACATAATGTAGATAAATGAGAAGCAGGGGTAGAAGAAATTTTACCACGAACACCACCTAATCCTTCTTGAATTAATTGTTTTAAACTCCAACCAGCGCAATAACCAGTTAACATACTTAAATCGTGAATGTGCATATCAGCATTTCTGTGGGCTTTTGCAATTTCTTCATCATAAACTTCACTTAACCAATAATTAGCAGTAATCGCGCCACTATTGCTTAAAATTAAACCACCAACACTGTAGGTTACTGTAGAGTTTTCCTTAACACGCCAATCATTTACTTTTAAATAATTGTCCACTATCTTTTTATAATCTAAAGATGTAGATTTAACATCTCTTAATACTTGATGATTTTTACGATATTGCATATAAGCTTTAGCAATATTTACATAACCTGTTTCAATTAAGGTTATTTCGACAAGATCTTGAATATCTTCAACACTAATTAAATTATTTTTAACTTTATCTTTAAAATGTGAAGTAGCTTTAATAGTGATTAAATCTAAAATTTCATTATTATATGGGGTGTTTTCAGCAATAAAAGCTTTTTCAATAGCCTTTTTAATTTTTTCTAATTCAAATTCAACAATTTTTCCATCTCTTTTTTTAACTTGTAACATTATATTTTCTCCTTTTGAAACTATATTAATTTTATACGAGTAAAGTTAAATTGAATTAATGAAAATTTTGTTAAAATTTACATTTTCATTTTCTTATAATTATTTAAATAAAAATATCGAATTTTTATAGAAAAAGTAATTATTTAGTATTAATTTTAGTTAAATATTTTATACAGTGTATAAATTATAATTTTTGATACTGTCAAAATATTGATAAAAATATTTAATTTTAAAGATATAATTTTTAAATAAATCTATTTCATATTATAATTTGATTATGAATAAATATGATATTAATAAGGAAGTAATTTATCAAATTTATCCCTTATCTTTTAAAGATAATAATAATGATGGTTTTGGAGATCTTAAAGGTATAATTTCAAAACTAGATTATTTAAAAGATTTAGGTATTACATCAATATGGTTATCTCCTATATATAAAAGTCCAATGTTTGATATGGGTTATGATGTAAGTGATTATAAGGCTATCGATGAAAGATTCGGTACAATGTATGATTTTGAGAAACTTATAAATGAATGTAAATTAAGAAATATTAAAGTTATCATGGATTTAGTTTTAAATCATACACCCGATGAACATTATTGGTTTAAAGAAGCAATTAATCATCCTACTACTAAATATCGAGATTATTATTATTTTAAAAAAGGAAAAGGAAAAAAATTCCAACATAAACCAAATAATTGGCAATCTATTTTTTCTATGAGTGCTTGGACACCTTTAGAAAATGATAAAACAACTTATTATCTTCATTTATTTTCTAAAAAACAAGTCGATTTAAACTATAAAAATCACAATGTCATTTTAGAAATTGAAGACATTATTGAATTTTGGCTTAAAAAAGGTGTTTCTGGTTTTAGAATAGATTCAATTAATAATGCTTATAAAACTTCTCTTAAAAATGGAAAATTTAGATTTAAATATCGAGGATGTGAACATTACGATAATCAAGAAGGTTTATATAAATTAATTAATAGATTAAATAATGATGTATTTAAAAAATATAATGCGATTACAATTGGAGAATATCCTAGCGCTAATTATAAATTAACTAATTTTTTAATAGATGAAAATTATTTTGATTTAGTCATTAATTTTGATCATTTAACTAATATTTATTATAAATATATACCTTTATTTAAGAAACATTTTTATATTAAATCTTTTTTAAAAACTTTAATAAAATATCAAGAAAATGTAAAAAATATTGCTTTATATTTAGAAAATCACGATCAATCTAGGATATATTCGAGATTTATTAATAATAATAAATATAGAGATTTAGGCTTAAAAGCTTTTGCTACATTATTATTTTCTTTAAAAGGGACACCTTTTATTTACCAAGGACAAGAAATTGGAATGGAAGATAATAACTTAATAATCAATGATATTAATGAATCAAATGATATTTTAGTTAAGATGTTATCTGAAAATAAAAGATATAAAAATATGCCACATAAAGTAAAATATAAAATTTTAAATCGTTATAACAGAGATAAAGTTAGAAGTCCTATGCAATGGGATGACTCTATTAATGCAGGATTTAATCAAGGTTGTAAAACTTTATTTAAAATTAATAAAAATTATAAAGAAGAAAATATTAATGTTAAATATGAAAATAAAAATCAAGATTCTTTATTAAATTATTATAAAAAACTTATTAAAATTAAATTAAACGATGAAGTATTTATTAAAGGTGAATTTAAATTAGTAAAATATAATAATAAAATTATTAAATTTATAAGAACTTATAAAAATAAAAAATATTTAATAATAATTAATCTATCAAATAAAAATGTATTAGATTTTAATCAAGAAGATAAAAATCTAATATTTTCTAATTATCAAGATGATTATAATAAATTTATTCCACCTTATTTTTCTGGTATTTATTTAATTGCCTAGTTTAATTAATCGGATTACCTTCTTTATCTCTAAAATCTTTTGATAATAATATCAATATTCCATCCACGATGGACCAAATTTTTCCGATTACAAAGAAAGATAATATTAGTTGAATTATTCCTAATTCTGTATATCCTAAATAAATTCTACCAATTCCTCCAATAGGAAGTAATATATTTAAAAGTGCTCCGATTGTTTTTTTATTTGACTTAACTGTATCTTTTATATCTTCAAATGTATCATTAATTACGTTGTTATTTTTATTGTTTTCTTTTTTATCCATAATTTTATAACCTTTCTTTTAAATTCATACTTTAATTTTACTACATTAATTTATAAAATATATAAGAAGGAGAAAATATGACAAAAAAATATAAATTAGTCTTAATAAGACATGGTGAAAGTGAATGGAATAAACTTAATTTATTCACTGGTTGGACTGATGTTGAACTTAGTCCAAAAGGAGTAGAAGAGGCTAAAAGTGCCGCATTACTTTTAAAAGAAGAAGGATATTCATTTGATCTTGCTTATACTTCTTATTTAAGAAGAGCTATTCATACATTAAATCATGTATTAGAAGGTTTAGAAATGGAATATATTCCTGTGACTAAATCATGGAAATTAAATGAAAAACATTATGGAGCATTACAAGGATTGAATAAAGCTGAAACTGCTTTAAAATATGGAGATGAACAAGTTAAATTATGGAGAAGAAGTTATGATATTCCTGCTCCAGAAATTCCTGAAGATGATACAAGAAACCCAGCTTTACAATCAATGTATCGAAATGTTGATAAAAAATATCTCCCAAGAACTGAATGTTTAAAGGATACAGTTGAAAGAGTTGTTCCATACTTTGAAAGTGAAATTAAACCAAAAATTTTAGATGGAAAAAAGATTATTATTGCAGCTCACGGTAATTCCCTTAGAGCTTTAGTTAAATATTTAGAAGATATTTCTGATGAAGATATTATTAGTTTAAACATTCCAACAGGTGTTCCATTAGTGTATGAACTTGATGAAGATTTTAATGTTTTAAATAAAAAATATTTAGGCGATCAAGACAAAATCAACGCTGCTATGCAACAAGTTGCAAACCAAGGAAAAGCAAAATAATAAACAAAAAAAGAAGCCTCTAACACATAGTTAGAGGCTGTTTTTTTATTTAAATTTTGATAAATCTGTTAATACTTTTTTATTATCAATATCTTCATTAATAAGTTTGATAAATTCATCAATTGATACATTAAATTGGTCTTTTTCACCATATTTTCTATAAGTAATAGAATTAGTTTCAACTTCTTTATCTCCAATTACTAAGGTATAAGGAGTTTTACTAATTTGACTATTTCTAATTTTGTATCCAAGTTTTTCTTCTGAATCATCAAGTTCTACGCGATAATTTAATTCTTTAAATTTTTCTTTTAATTTATTTGCGTATTCTAAATGATATAGATTATTAACTGGAAGAATCCTTATTTGATTCCAGTTGCACCAGGTTGGGAAAGCACCGGCAAAATGTTCGATTAATACACCTAAAAATCTTTCAATACTACCGAGCATGGCACGATGCAACATGATTGGTTGTTTCTTTTCACCATTTTTATCAATATAGAAGCAATTAAATCTTGATGGTAAGTTCATATCAAGTTGAATAGTACCACATTGCCAAATTCTTCCCATGCAATCTTTTAATTTAAAATCAAGTTTTGGACCATAGAAAGCACCATCACCAGGATTAATTTTGAATTCTTTACCGCTATTAATACAGGCTTCTTCAAGTATTTTTTCTGATTTATTCCATAAATTAATATCGCCAATATATCCTTCGCTTGGTCTGGTAGAAAGTTCAATTCTATAATCTAATCCGAATAAGGTATAACAATAATTGTATAATCTAATTAAATTCTTGATTTCATCTTCTAATTGATCTTCTCTGCAATAAATATGGGCATCATCTTGGGTAAAACAACGTACTCTAAATAATCCATTTAATGCTCCGCTAGCTTCATGTCTATGAACAAGGCCCATTTCCGCTAATCTAATAGGTAAATCTTTATATGAATGAAGAGAAGAATTATAGACAAGAATAGAACCAGGACAATTCATTGGTTTAATTGCAAATTCTTTTTCATCAATTTTGGTGGTATACATATTATCTTTATAATGTTCCCAGTGACCAGAAGTTAACCATAATTCTTTACTTAACATTACAGGAGTGTTGATAATTTTATAGTCTTCTTTATCTTGAAGTTCGTACCACCATTTTTCAATATTTCTTCTTAAACTCATTCCATTTGGAAGCCAGAAAGGAAAACCAGGACCATATTCACTTAACATAAATAATCCTAATTCTTTACCAAGTTTTCTGTGATCTCTTTTTTTAGCTTCTTCTTTTAAAAGTAAATATTTATCTAAATCTTCTTTATTAAAGAAAGAAACGCCATATATTCTAGTTAATTGTTTATTTTTAGAGTCGCCTCTCCAATAAGCTCCCGCTAATGATTCAAGTTTAAAATGTTTAATATAAGAAGTAGAAGGGAGATGTATTCCTGAGCATAAATCAAACCAATCACCTTGAGAATAAATTGTAATATCTCCATTTAAATCTTTAATCATTTCAACCTTATAAGGATTGTTTTCAAAAAGTTTTAAAGCTTCCTCTTTACTTACTGATTTTCTTACGATATAATCACCTTTTTTAGCAATTTCTTTCATTTTAGATTCTATTTTACTTAAATCTTCTTCATGTAATATATTATCTTTAAAATCTATATCATAATAAAAACCATTTTCAATTGCAGGACCAATAGTTAAATTTATATCTTTATATAATACTGTTAAAGCGTTAGCTAATAAATGTGCAGTAGAATGATTTAAAATCTTTAAAGCTTCATCATCATTTTTTTGGATAAATTTAAATTCGCCTTCTTTTAAGATAGGAGTAAATAAATCGTATAAAGTATCATTAATTTTATACGCTAATAAATCCTTTTTATTATCTAACTCAAATTTTTTTGCTAAATCCATTCCATTTTCATTATTATTTAACTCAATAATCTCACCATTTAATGTAATTTTCATAACATATTCTCCTTTAAAAAAGTCCTTAGAAAATAATTCTAAGGACGTTAATAACGCGGTACCACCTTAGTTATAATGAATTAAAATTCATTATCACTTAATTAATAAATTTTAAGGTAAATTTAAACCTGCTCCAAAGTGGTAATTATAAGTAATTTGGGAATTTTTGCACCATTAGTCAATTCCATCTCTAAACAAATTAATTTATAATCATGTCTTTATCAATGCAATTTTATTTTATAACTATTAATTTAAAATACAATAAATATATTAAATTTTTTATTTACATTATATCTTTTTCGCCAGGAATTTGAATAATTCTCATAAAGTTAGTTTTTCCTGCTCCAGTTGGAGTTCCACCAGATATAATAACTTGATCGCCTGGGTTTAAACCGAATCTTTTTGCGTGAACTATCGCTAAAACTTCCATTTCTTCAATAAAGTCAGGCATTTTTGTAGGGATATAAGTAGAATATATTCCCCAATATAATCCATTTTGTCTAGCTGTATGAATGTTATTTGAGATAGATAGAATTGGACAGCAAGGTCTTGCTTTTGAAATTCTACGGCTACTCTTTCCAGTTTCAGTAAAACTTACAATAAGTTTAGCGTTTATAAGTTTTGCAGTATTAGCAATTGAGTTTGCGATAGCATCATTGTTATTTTTTTCACTAGATTCATATGCTTCTCTAGCTAATTTTTCAAAATCTAATTGAGCTTCCATGGTTTTTGCAATTCTAGCTTGCATTTCAACGGATTCAACAGGATATTCACCACTAGCACTTTCTGCACTTAACATAACACAATCACTAGATTCATTTATAGCGATTGCAACGTCGCTTACTTCAGCTCTAGTAGGAATTGGACTATGGCACATTGAGTCAAGCATTTGAGTTGCTGTAATGACTGGTTTACCTTCTTTTCTACATAATGTAATTAATTTTTCTTGAATTACTGGAACTTCTTCAGGAGGAATTTCAACACCTAAATCACCTCTTGCGACCATAATTCCATCGCTTTCTTTAACTATTTCTTCAACAGAATCTAAGGCTTCAACGTTTTCAATTTTTGAAATAATTCTTATTTCTGGATGTCCGTTTTCCTCAAGTATCTTTCTAATTGCGTGAATATCATTCCCGTTACGAACAAAAGAAGCACTAATAAAATCGATTCCGTTTTCACAACCCCAGATTAAATCTTCTTTATCTTTATCACTAATAAATGGAAGAGACAATCTCGATCCAATGCAGTTAACACCTTTTTTACTAGCTAATTGATGACTATTAATTGCTTCAACGATAATTTCTCTATTATTTTCATCTTTATCGGTAACAACTAAATTTAATTTACCATCATCCATTTTAATTTTATCGCCAATTTTAACATCATCGTATAAGCCTGGGAAATTAACACTAATTTTTTCTGGAGTACCTAAAACTTCGGTCATAGAAATTCTAATAATATTACCTTTATTGATGTCGATTAGATTATTTTCCATATTATGACATCTAATTTCAGGACCTTTTGTATCGAGCATAACAGGCATATA
Source organism: Caryophanales bacterium (assembly GCA_052171195.1). Taxonomy (GTDB): domain Bacteria; phylum Bacillota_I; class Bacilli_A; order RFN20; family CAG-826; genus Onthovivens. Next base: position 37,737 of record JBQMZB010000003.1, on the reverse strand, counting down.
GACACCATATTTTTCTAATTCTCTAGCCTTTGATAATTTTTCTAAATGTTCAGGATATGTTCCATGTGAAAAATTAAGTCTCATGCAATTCATTCCTTTTTCAGCAAGTTTCTTAATCATTTCTAAAGTATCACTTGCTGGACCTATGGTACAAATAATTTTAGTTTTTTTACTTAAATTAATCTTTAACATTTTTTATCTCACTTTCCCATTATTTAATAACATCGTAATCTTGATATAAATCGTAATGTTTATTTCTTGGTTTAGCAAGAGCCTCATAAATATCTTGATATGTTAGGTGATTATGAACTATACCAACACAAACTCCACCAATTCCTTTATTTAATAATCTAACTGCGTATGCACCCATTCTTGTTGAGTTAAATCTTTCCATGGCACTTGGTCTACCACCACGTTGGACATATCCTAACACTTGTAAACGAGCATCAAAACCAGTTTCATCACAAATTCTTTTAACTAATGCTTTTGTATCTAATAATTTTTCACTAACAAGAATTGTAACATGGTCAGGATTTTTTGTTTTAAGATATTTTAATTGTTCAATTAATTGATCAATTTCCATTGGTCTATCATTGGTAATTATGAAATTAGAGTGAGTAGCAATTCCTGCATATAAAGTTAAATCGCCACATTTATTACCCATAACTTCAATAACAACTAATCTGTTATGACTAGACATTGTATCATTAATATCATCAATACATTTAACAACTGTATTTAAAGCTGTATCAAAACCAATTGTAAAGTCAGTAGAAGATATATCATTATCAATGGTGCTTGGTAAAGCAACACATTTAATTCCTTCTTCTGTAAGTTTTTTTGCGCCCATATATGAACCATCTCCGCCTATAACAATTAAGGCTTCAATGCCGTGACTTTTTAAATTTTCAATAGCCTGTTTTCTAACATTTTCATCTTTAAATTCAGGTAAACGAGCCGATTTTAATACCGTACCACCATCTTGAGCACTATATTGAGCAAAGTTCATGTCAACTTTTTCAATCAAGTTATCAACTAGTCCTTTGTATCCATATCGAACAACATACATTTCTTTTCCTAATTTGCAACCAGCTCTTATTGCGCCTAACATAGCGCAGTTCATTCCTGGTGCATCACCACCACTTGTTAATATTCCGATTTTTTTAATCATAAAATTTCTCCGTAATCGTCTAAATTATACAACAAAATTATATATAATTGTATATAAATGAAAATTTAAATTGTATAAAAGTAAAGATTATTAGTTTATATTAAATTAAATCATATTTTTGATTTATTTTAATTTTAAGATAGATAAGATATTTATAAAATTATATAATTATTTTATGTTCACTATTGAATCTAATTATAGCATTAAAAAAAGAAGTTTTTTATCAAATGATACTAATAAATTTTTATTTGATTTATATTTACCTTTAACTGGATATAAATCTTGCTACCTTTATTTATTTCTAGTTAATGAATATTTATTTAATGAAAAAAATGGAAAAATAAAAGATATTTTAGATAAAAATAATCTAAGTTTTGATGATTTTTATAAAAGTAAAAAAACATTAGAATCATTAGGTCTTATTAAAACATTAAGTAACGAAAATAATTTTATATTCGTTTTATATTCACCATTGTTTCCAAATGATTTTTTTAATAATGAAATATTATTTAATTTATTTTTAAATAAAGTAAATGAAGAATATAAAAATAAAACCTTAAAAAAATATGAGCTTGACTTTATTGATCCTAACTATATTGATATATCTGCTAATATGAACGCAAGTTTTGAATTAAATTTTCAAGAAGAAGAAAGACTTAAACAAGAAAAAAATAAAATTAATCTAATAACAAATAATAAAAATTTAATTTATGGTAATTTTAATAAAGATAAATTCTATAGTTATTTAAAAAGTAAATCTAAGATAAGTGAAGAAGAAATTTCTTTTGAAGAACTTCAAAAGATAGAGAAATTAGCTAATTTATATAATGTAAAAGAAGATGTAATAGCATACATTGTGATTGATTCATTTGATTTTTCAAAAGAAGATGGAAATAAAGTAAATTTTTCTTATTGTGAAAAAAGATGCATTAGTGAAATTAGAAAAAATAAAGCTTTTAATAAGAAAAAAAGTAAAAGCAATATTAATTCAAATTCAGAAATTGCTTACAAAATTAATTTTTATGAAAATATATCTCCAAGAGATTTTTTAAAACAAACTCAAAATGGGATAGAACCTATTTCTAGTGATTTAAATTTAATAGCGTATTTATCATCTAATTTAGGATTATCGAATGGTACTATTAATGTTATTTTAGATTTTTGCTTAAAGAAAAATTTAAATACATTAAATAAAAACTACATTGAGAAAATAGCTTCAAGTATTTTAAGAAATAATATTAATAATGCTTTTGATTGTTATAATTATTTATTTAATTTTAATGAGATGATTAAAAATAAAAACAATAATGTTAAAATAGAAGAAGAAAATATTTCATATAAAGGAAAAAATATTAACGATATATCATTAGAGGAATTATTGAAAGATGCAAAAAATAAAACTATTTAAAGTAGAAAATAAAGATTTAGAAATAACTATTAATAATTTTTTTAATGATATTAAAAAAAATCAAACTGTTTATTATACATTATTAAATAATGGTTTTAATGATCAAAATATTATCGATAACATAGGTCCTTGTTATAAATTTTATAATGATTTTTTGAAATGGGAAAAAATAAAAACTATTGAAGATTGTAAACGTTATAAAATTAAATATAAATACGATATTTTTTATAATAAATTTGAAAAAGATGTTTATTATGAATATTCTTTACTTGAACCTATTGAAAATTTAACTATTTATAATAATGCTTTTTTATTTAAAGATTTCGATGAAGAATATATCAATGCATCATTTAATAATGTTTCAAAAACAAACCCAAACTTTGCTAAAAAAATGTTGTTATATTATAACAATAACGAATCTTTTATCATTCATGGTGCGATTAATACAGGAAAAACTTATTCAGTTGTCTCTTTAATTAATGAAGTAATGATTGAAAATAAAAGGAAAATTGCATACATTAACAGTCCAAAAAGAATTTCTCAACTTAATAATTTAATGTTTCAAAATAAAATGAGATTTGCTAAAAATCTTGAAGAAATAATGAAAATAGATGTATTAATTTTGGATGATTTTTCTTCAATATATTTTAATGAATTTATAAGAGATAATATTATAATACCTTTATTTGAATATAGACTTAAAAATAAATTGCTCACTGTACTTATTTTAGATATTTCATATAACGAATTAATTTCTTTATTTGAAAACAAGGAAAATAGTCAAATTAAAATTAAAACAAAACAATTAAACAATATTTTAATTTCATTGTTTAAAAATAATATCTTGTTAACAAGCACTAAACCAATTTATTAATAATATCTAAAGATTTTTTTAAAAAATCTTGTTTAGTTTTATTATTTTTTATTACGATTACATCTTTATTATTTTTATCATAATAAAAATTATTATTAAATTTTTTTGCAACATTAAAATTTTCATTTCTTACTTTTAAATTTTCAATTTGTTTAATATCACTAACTTCAATAACAATAATTTTTTTAAACATATATTCAAAATGTGCATAGAAAAGAAGAGGAACTTCAATAATAATAATATCATTATTTTCTTGAATTAATTTTATAAGTTCTTTTTCTAAAATTGGATAGATGAACCTTTCAATTTCTTCTTTTTTATCTGTATCATTTATTAATATTTTTCTAGCTTTGTAAGTTATTTCTTTATTATCTATATCAAATTCTATCTTCAATATAGATGAAATTTTCTTTTTAATTTTATCATCTTTGTATAAGTTATGAATTATCTCATCAGCGCTTGCTACTTTAAAGTTATTTTCTTTTAAGTATGATAATAAAATAGATTTTCCAGAACCGATAGGACCGGTGATACCTATTGCTTTTTTAATATAAGGATTTACCTGACAATTTGGACAATATGTTGTTCCTCTGCCATTTATAAAATCTTTATGAAAATAAGTATTGCACTTTTTACATTTTTGATTAAATCTTCCATATATATTTAATTCGTTTTGCATTCTTCCATCAACTCCTTCAGAAGGGTGAAAACTATGAATGGTAGATCCTCCAAAATTAATAGCTTTTTTTAATATTTTTTCAGCATTTAATATGATGTTATCAATATCAATTTTAGTTAAATCACTACCTAAAATATATGGAGATAAATTAGAAGCATACGCTATTTCATCAGCATAAATATTCCCGATTCCACATAATATTGTTTGATCTAAAAGCAAATCTTTTAATTTACGTTTTTTATTGAATTTGTTATAGATTATTTCTTTATCTTTTAGAGTAAGATTAAAAGGTTCATAACCTAATTTCTTAATCATCTCTAAATTTTTATATTCATTTTCGTTAGATAAATACATAATTGCAAATTTTCTCGTATCATCAAAAGAAAGAGTGGAATTATCGTTAAAATTAAAAATTAAAGTTGTATGTTTTCCTCTTGCTTGATTTTTAAATTCAGGACTAAGATATCTAAATTTTCCCTCCATTCTTAAATGAATAATTAAAATTAGATTTTTATCTAATTTAAAAAATAAGTATTTACCGTATCTAAAAATATCAATTATTTTAATATCTTTCATTTTATTTTTGAACTCATTTAAATCTGAAAGAATTAATTTATCAAAAAATATATCTACATTTTTAATTGTTTTGTTAATAACAAGCGGTTTTATAATATTTTTTACAGTTTCAACTTCTGGTAATTCTGGCATATTTATTTAGCATCGAACCAATTCTTTGCATAACCTCCATCAACTTTTAAAGGTACTTTTAAATTAACTACATTTTCCATAATGTCTTTAACATTTTTATAGACAATATCTTTTTCATCTGCATATACTTTTAAGATTAATTCATCATGTATTTGTAATATTAGTTTAGATTTAAGTTTGTTTTCTTTTAAGAAATTATCAACTTTAATCATTGCAATTTTTATTAAATCTGCAGCACTTCCTTGAATTGGAGCGTTAATTGCAGCTCTTTTAGCGAATTGGCGTACAATTTGATTAGAATCATTGATTTTATCTATATATCTACGTCTTTTAAATATAGTTTCTACATAAGAGTGTGTCTCACAAAAACTAACTATATTATCTAAATAAGATTTTATTTCAGGGAATGATTTATAAAAATTTTGAATAACATCTTTAGCGTAGTCAATAGAACAATTAATTTGTTCTGCTAAACCCCAAACACTTATTCCATAAATTATTCCGTAGTTAATAGCCTTAGCTTTACGACGTTCAAATTCATTTGCTACTCTATCTAAGTTGAAAATTTTCTTTGCAGTTTCTTCATGAATATCATTATCTTTTTCAAATATTTCTATTAATGATTTACTATTTGATAAATGGGCTAATATTCTAAGTTCAATTTGAGAATAGTCAAATGATAAAAGATATATATTATTTTCTTTATAATAATATACTTTTCTTAATTGTTTACTTTCTTCATCTTTAATAGATATTGTTTGAAGATTAGGTTCTTCTGAAGATAATCTACCAGTTGAAGTTGATGTTTGATTTAAAATTGTATGAATCTTATTATCCTTTTCATCTATGTGTGAAATAATTCCATCAATAAAAGTAGAGATTAATTTTGAATATTTTCTATAATCTATTATTAAATCAATAATAGGATTTTCATCTCTTAATTTTACTAAAAATTCTTGAGATGTAGAATTTTTCTTATTTGGAGTTAATTTTAATTTATCAAAAAGAATATAACTTAATTGTTTTGGAGAAGATATATTAAATTCTTCTTTAGAAATATTAAATATTTCAGATTGAATATTTTCTAATTTATTTTCAAATTCCTTTTTAAATTCAAGTAAAATATCTTTATCAACAGGGAAACCTTCTTTTTCAATTTCAAATAAAATATGAGAAAGAGGTTGTTCGATATTAATTAATAAATCATATTGATTTTTTTGTTTTAATTCTAATAATATTTTATTTTTTAAAACGTTTAAATAATAGGTATTTACACATGAAACATAAATTTTATTATTTAAATTAGAATTATATTCTTCTAAATATTGTTGATTTAAATTAATATAATTATTTTTTAATATATCAATAAAATCTAAATTTGTTACAGGGTCTAAAATATATGAAGCTAGTTTTAAATCAAATCCTAAATTATTTAAATTAATGTTATATCTTAATAATAAGTAAGAATTTTTCTTAAAATCATAACATATTTTTTTAATATTATTATCTTGAAGAATATCGATTAAATCTAAATCTTTTATTAAATTATCTTTATTTATGTAATAGCATTTATCCTCACATAATAATGAAATACCATAAAAATCAAGTTCATGATAATTAAGTTTATTATCATTATTGTAATCAAGTATAAATGTAATTTCATCTTTTATTTTTAAATTTTTAATAGATTCTATTTCTTCATATCTTATAGATATTTCTTCATTTATATTTAAAGAAAGGTTAGGTAGATGAGATATTAATCTTTTTAATTCATATTTATTAGAAAATTCCTTTATTTTCTCTAAATTATAGCCTTTATAAATAATATCGTTTATTTCTAAATTTATAGGCTCATTAACTCTTATGGTTGCTAATAGTTTACATAATAATCCTATATCTTTATTGTTTACTATTGATTCTGCAACTTTCGAACTATTCTTGTCTATATTATCTATAATATTTTCTAAACTTCCATATTCTTTAAGTAATTTTAAAGCTGTTTTAGGTCCGACTTTTGGAATTCCAGGTAAATTATCACTGCTATCTCCAACAAGACCTTTATAATCTCTAACTAATATAGGATCAATATCTTCATATTCCTTTTTAAAATAATTTAAATCAAAATTAATAGCATCATTTATGCTTTTTTTAATCAATTTAATTGTAATATTTTCATTAATTAATTGAAGATAATCATGGTCAGAAGTATATATTTCTACTTTAAAATTTTGATTTTCAGCTTTTTTAGCCATAATACCTGCAATATCATCAGCTTCTAGTTCATCAGTTTCGTAAAATACTATATTTAATGAATCTAAAAATTCTCGTGCGATAGGCATTTGAAGTAATAATTCTTCAGGTGTTTTCTTTCTATTCGCTTTATATTCTTTAAATTCTTTATGTCTAAAAGTTTCTTTACCTTTATCAAAAGCAACAAAAAATCCATCGCCATCATTTAAAGTATTCATAATATTCACAATCATATTTGTAAAAGCAACAATAGCGTTGGTAGGTAGATTATAACTTGTCTTTAAAATTGGTTTATCAGGACGATATGTTCCATAAAATGATCTAAAAAGAAGACTGTTTCCATCAACAATTACAATTTTATTCATAAATATAATCCTCCACTTTTTTAATATCATCTAAAATAAAACTAGTGCTATTATTTTTCTTATTAATATTTAAGCTTCCTTTTAATATCAACATATCATTCGGTATTAAATTATTTATTACCATACAATATTTATCATATTCATCAGGAAAAACTGTAACTTCAATATTTTTAAATTCATCATATACAGATAAAAAACACATTGTTTTTTTATTCTTTGTATTGATAGTTTTTTTACTAGATAATGAGCAAATGATTAAAGAATTTTGGTTTAATTTCAAATCGGTAATATTAGTAAAAACTCTATTTTTATATTTATCTTTAATAAGTTGATATCTAGGGTCATTAATAATAAATCCAATGGCTTCGAATTGTTCTTGAAGTTTAATTCCTAAATCATCTTTAATCGTTTCATCAATATTAAAATTATCTTCGCATTTTTCTAATTGTTCATCGTTATTAAATAAATAATAAGATGTAGCTAAATCTTTTGCTTTTGAGTTATATTCAACACCTAAAGTTTGTTTTAAAGCTTTTCTACTATATTTTGTTTCTAAATTATCAAAACAACCTGCAGAAATTAAAGTCGAGAGTTGTTCTAAAGAAATTTTATTATTATTTTCTAATTTAGTTTCTAGCATTCTGCCGATAAAGTTTTTAAAGTTTTTAAATAATCCGTTTTTCTCTCTTTCAAAAATAATTTTATTTATAGTTTCGAATTGATTGTTTCCGCCTCCGATTAATGTTAAAGGTGCGAGAATTGAATTATCTTTTATTTCAAAAGCAGTAGAAGAGTAGTTGATATCAGGTGTAGCTAAATTAATTTTCAAATATTTAATTTCTTCAATAGCTTTATTAAATTTAGGATTATTTTTACTATGTTGAGAATTTAAATATGAGCAGTAAAATTCTAAAGGATAATAATGCTTTAAATATAAAGTTTGGAAACAAATTTTTGCATATGCAACAGCGTGAGATTTATTAAATCCATATTCAGCGAATCTTTGAATAATATCAAATATTTTTATTGCGGAATCTTTACTATGATTATTATTTAAAGCTCCTTGAATGAATTTTTCTTTAAGTTTTTCCATTTCAATTTTATTCTTTTTTGAGCATGCTCTTCTTAATAAATCAGCTTCAGAAAAACTAAATCCAGCAAAAGCTCTAGAAATTAACATGATTTGTTCTTGATAAATAATAATACCATAAGTATCTTTTAAAATGTTTTCTAATGATTTATCTGGATATGTTATTTTTTCTAATCCTTTAACTCTTTTAGAATAACTTTCTAAATGAATTCTAGGTCCAGGTCTTACAAGCGAAATAAACGCTACTAATTCATCAAAATTTCTTGGAACAAAACTATTTAAAGCACTATTTGCGGCATCTGTTTCAATTTGAAATATTCCGACAATATATTTTTCTGATAATAAAGAATATACATTAGAGTCTTTATAATTAATATTATTAATTGATTGATAAACATAATTTTTGTTATGGGTTTTGTTGATATATTCAATTGTATTATTGATATTTGTTAGATTTATTAAACCTAAAATATCCATTTTTAAGAAGTTTTGTTCTTCTAAATAATCTTTTTCGTATTGAGTAATTAAAAAATTATTTTCATTATATAAAGGTATCTTATTAAATAATGAATCTTCATTTAAAATAATACCTGCTGCGTTAATACCTCTATCTCTAGCTAAACCTTCAATTAGTTTTGCTTTCATAAATATTTCTTTATTAATAGGATCGCATTCAATTTGGTTCCTAAATAATTCAAATTTATTAAAGGCTTCATCTAAAGTAATTGAACTGTTATTTTTTTCATTAATGAGTTTAGACAAATTATTTATATCAATATTATTAAATCTAAATACTCTACCAATATCCCATAAAGCTTGTTTAGCACCAATTTTTTGAACTGTTAAAATATTTGAAACTTTATTATAACCATATTTTTCTTTTAAATAGTTAATAACTAATTCTCTTTGATTATGTGCAAAATCTATATCAATATCAGGCATTGACATACGTTTTGGATTTAAAAATCTTTCAAATAATAAATTATATTCTAAAGGATTAACCTCTGTTATTTCTAAAATATATGAAATAAGAGAACCGCAAGCAGAACCTCTACCAGGACCAACAGGAATATTATTATTTTTTGCAAATAAAACAATATCTTGAACAATTAAGAAATAATTACAATATCCCATTTTTTTAATAATAGAATATTCATAATTCAAACGATTTTTAATAGGGTTATATTCATTTGGGTTTGAAGTATCAATATTTCTTTTCTTCAATCCTTCATATATTTTATTAATTAAAATAGATTCAGAATTTAGATTGTTTTCTTTATCATCAAAAGAAAACATTTTACCTCTATTACTTATTAAATCAAAATCAATTTTATTAATTATTTCATCGTAATAAGAAGAAGAGATTAACTCATCAGGATATATATCTAATAATTCTTGTGTATTTTTAAAATAAAAATATTTATATTTAGAAGTAAAATTTCTCTCAAGAGTGAATTTATTTTTAATAGCGCTTATTATATCTATAACTATTTCATCACCATTATTTAAATATAAAATTGTGTTAGTAATTATTAACTTATAAGAATATTTTTGTGATAACTCTAAGAAATAATTTATAATATTTTCATTTTTATACTGTATATCTAATCCTATATAAAAATCTTCATTAATGTTTAAATTAATTACAAGTTTAGCAAGTTTTTTAACGATTTTATCGTCATTTAAATCTTTAAAAAGAAGAGATTTTGAAGTTAGAACTATTATTAAACCATTTTTATATTTTATTAAATCATCAATAGATAAAGTATAGTTAGAAGTATTTAACAAAGTAGAAAGTAAAATTAAATTAGTATAACCTTCTTCATTTTTTATATAAGCAATAAAATTAAATTCATCAATAGAAAATTCCATTCCAAAAATTGGTTTAATATCATTTTCTTTAGCTATTTTATTGAAAAGCGGTAGAGCAATTAAAGTGTTTTTATCAGTTAACGCTAATGTTTTGAAATTATTTTGTTTTGCTTTTAAAATTGCATCTTTAAGTAAGAGTCCACTTTCTAAAAAATTATATTCGCTATATAAATGAAGAGGAAAATACATTAATTATGACCTCACATTATTTTTAACAACGAGATCTAATTCCTTTATAAATTCATCTAATTCGGATAAATCTGTGATTTGACATCCAGCGGCTTGTTCATGACCGCCACCTTTAAATTTATTGGCAGCTAAATCTATTCTATAGTTACGACTTCTGATAGATATTCTATAACAAGGTTCGGTTATATCTTCTGTTATAGAACACCAAATATTTATACCTTCAAAATTTGAAAAGAAATTTACATTTTCTTTACCTCTTTCGCAAGTCAAATTAAATCTTTCTAAGTCTTCTTGATTTAAAATATAATAACAAACACCTTGTTCAGAAATCTTATAATTGTTCATTATAAATTTTAATATTTCTAAATCTTTAATGTTTTTTTGGTACATATTTTCATATATTTTAGTTATTTCAATTCCGGTATTAACAATTTCAGCTGCAACATTGAAACTAAATGGAGAAACAGAATTATAAAGGAATCTTCCACTATCTCCAACCATACCGATATAAAGATATTTAGCAGCTTCTTTGGTTAATTTATATCCGAAATTTTTAAAATATAATAACATATTAGCTAATATTTCAGCAGCCGATGCTTTTTCTAATTGATTTATTTCGAGTTCAGCAACTTTATCTACACAAGGATGATGATCGATTTTAACTACATATTTTGCTTTTTCAAATCTTGGATCGGCAATTCTTTTTTTATCACCGACATCTAAGATAAAAGCTAAAAAGTCAGAATTTAAATAATTATCGTTAACTTTATCGACTTCTGGAAATAATCTATTGGTAAAAGTTACATGATTATCACCAACAGTTTTTATTTCCTTTTCAGGAAAATTATCTTTTAGCCAAGTAGCTAAGCCGAATTGACATCCTAAAGCATCAAAATCAGGCATAATATGTCTAAAAACAATAATTTTATCGTTTTCTTTAATTAATGATAGTATTTTATCAAACTTTTCTTGATTTAATTTGATTTCTGGTTCTAAAAAATTCATTTTTTCTCCTATAATAATTCGTAAGTATCTCTGGCTATAACAATTTCTTCATTAGTTGGAATAACGATAACTTTAATTTTAGAATCATTTGTAGATAATACATTTGCTTTACCACCAAATGTTTGATTATTGATTTCTTCATCGTATTCAATTTGTAAAGCATCTTTAATATTATCTAAGATTAATTTACGGAAAATAGAACTATTTTCTCCGATACCAGCGCTAAAGATAATAGCGTCGCATCCCTTTAATCTAACAAAATATTGACCAATAAAATCAGAAACTCGTCTTGCCCATAATTTATTTGCAAAGATTGCATCTTTATTTCCTTTCAAAGCAGCATTTTCTAAATCTCTAGAGTCATCGCTGATATTAGAAACACCTTTTAATCCAGATTGTTTAGAAAATTCTTGATAAATAGTTTCAAAAGATTTACCTGTGCATTTACATAAGTAATAAAAAACACTTGGATCAATATCTCCTGTTCTAGTACCCATCATAATTCCACCAGTTGGTGTAAGTCCCATTGAGGTAGCAACACATTTACCATTATAAACTGCGCTCAAAGATGCACCGCTACCAAGATGGCATATAATCAATTTAGCATCTTTTTTATTATCAAGATATTTTAATGCTTCATTGCTTAAATATTTATGAGAAGTTCCGTGTGCTCCATATCTATATATATGATATTTTTCTGTGTATTCTTTTGCTATAGGAAATACTTTATCTTCCATATCTTGAGTTTGATGGAAAGCAGTATCGAAAGAAGCAACACCAACAATATTAGGTAATATTTTTTCAAAAGCTAAAATACCATTTAATTCTGCTAAATTATGATTAGGTGATAAAGGTATTAAATCTTCGATAATTTTTTTGACTTCTGGAGTTATTTTTTCTGATTTAGAAAAATATTCACCTCCTTGAACTACACGATGACCAACCGCATCAAGTTCATCAAAATTTTTAATAATATTTTTTTCTATTAATCCATTCATAACAAGACTAACAGCTTTAGAATGATCTAAAACAGGTAAAACTTTTTTATCTTTAAAATCTTTATTTTTAATGGTGAAAATAGCGTCTTCATGACCAATTCTTTCAACAATACCAGAACATAATTCTTTTTCTAAAGGCATTTCATATAATTTAAATTTTAATGAACTACTTCCAGCGTTAACAACCATTATTTTTGCCATTTTTATTCCTCCGTATTTCTTTTTAATTATAAACTTTATAGATTTTTATATCTATAATATTTATAGAAAAAATATTTGAATTACTTTTTATAATTATTTTTAAATTTACATAAATTTCTTATAAGTTTACTTTAATTTTGTTTTTGTTAAATAAAATTGTAATTTTTTACAATAAATAATTATATAAAGTTCTAATTTAATTGATTTATGTAAAATTACTTAATATAATAATGAAAGCGTTTACATTTAAATTATGGAAAACAAAAAAGTTGGAATATTATTACATATATCTTCATTACCATCAAAATATGGAATAGGAACTTTAGGGAAAGAAGCCTACAATTTTATAGACTTTTTACATCAATCTAAAATTTCAATCTGGCAAATACTTCCTTTAAATGTAATTAGTTTTGGAAATTCTCCATATCAATCACCATCATCAATTGGATTAAATCCATATTTTATTGATTTAGATATCTTAAAAGATGATGGATTATTAAAAGAAGAAGATTATATTAATATTGATTGGGGTTGTGATTTAAAACATGTAGACTTCTCTAAAATCTGGGAAAATAGATATAATGTTTTAAAACTTGCTTATAAAAATTTTGATAAAAAAAATCAAGAATATTTATCCTTTATTTTTAGAGGAGATTATCATGATTTCGCTTTATATATGGCTTTAAAAGAAGTTCATGATTTTAAAGAATGGAAGAAGTGGGATATTAAATATCAAGAATATAATAAAAAAATATTATATGAATTTTATCTAGAGAATAAAGATTTAGTAGATTTTTATGAATGGAGTCAGTTTATCTTTTTAAAACAATATTTTGCCTTAAAAAAATACGCTAACGAACATGATATTAAGATTATGGGTGATATGCCTATTTATGTTGCTTATGATAGTGTTGATGTTTATAAATATCCTGAATATTTTCAATTAGATGAAAATAAAGATCCTATTGCTGTTGCAGGTTGTCCTCCAGATTTCTTTAATAGCAATGGTCAACTTTGGGGTAATCCTTTATATGATTGGGATAAAATGGAAGAAGATGGTTTTAAATGGTGGAATAATAGAATTTCTTATAATTTAAAATTATTTGATTTACTAAGAATTGATCATTTTAGAGGCTTCAGTGGCTATTATTCAGTACCATTTAAAGATAAAACTGCAATAAATGGTTGTTGGAAAGGCGCTCCTGGGGTAAAATTATATCAAGATAAAATAAATTTACCGATAGTAGCAGAAGACTTAGGTTTGTTAGATAATGAGTTCTATTCTTTCATGGAAAAAACAAAATACCCAGGAATGAAAATAGCAATTCAAGGATTTGATAATGATCCAAATAGTATCTGGAAACCGTATAATTACTCAAGAAATTATTACGCTTATACTTCAACTCATGACAGCACTACAACTAAACAATTTATAGATGAATTAAATGAAGATTCTTATAAATTAATGCTTAAAGAATTAAGAGAAGAATGTAATAGATTTCAAACTTTATATATAAGTAATGAAAATGATAAAAAAGAAATTACTTATAAGATTATTGAACTTACCTTACTAAGCAACGCTAAAGCTGCAATTATACCAATACAAGATTTCTTAGCGTTAGGGAAGGAAAGCAGAATGAATTATCCATCTTTAGTAAATAATGTTAACTGGACATTTAGAATAACTAAAGAAGATATTAATTCAAATTTGGTTAAATTAATTAAAGACTTAGTTGTTAAAACTAAACGGATTTAATTATTTAAATATAAAGGAGAGACAGTAAATGCCTACAAAAAAGACTGATACCTTAAAAGGTAATGGAGCTAAAAGGGTGCTTCAAGATAAGACAGTAAAGTCTTCAAAAGTCAAAAAAACCCAAGATAGTCATGATGATGCATACGTATCATTACGACATATCGACAAAATTTATGACAATAATGTCCAAGCTGTTTTCGATTTCAACTTAGATATTAAAAAGCATGAATTTATTGTTTTTGTTGGACCATCTGGTTGTGGTAAATCTACTACATTGAGAATGGTCGCTGGATTAGAAGACATTTCTAAAGGTGAACTCTACATTGATGGAGAATTATGTAATGATAAAACTCCAAAAGATAGAAATATCGCAATGGTTTTCCAAAGTTATGCTTTATATCCACACATGTCAGTTTATGAGAATATGGCCTTTGGTTTAAAAATCAAAAGATTACCAAAATATGAAATTGATAAACGTGTTCACGAAGCTGCCAGAATCTTACAAATCGAAGAATATTTAGATAGAAAACCAAAAGCTTTATCAGGTGGTCAAAGACAAAGAGTTGCTTTAGGACGTGCTATTGTTAGAAACGCTAAAGTATTCTTAATGGATGAACCTTTATCCAACTTAGACGCTAAATTACGTGTTCAAATGAGAAGTGAAATCATTAGACTTCACGAATCTTTAAACGCAACAACAATTTACGTTACTCATGACCAAACCGAAGCTATGACCATGGCAACAAGAATCGTTGTTATGAAACGTGGTGTTATTCAACAAATTGGGGCTCCAATTGAAATCTATAATAATCCTGCTAACTTATTTGTTGCTGGATTTATTGGCAGTCCATCAATGAATTTCTTTAAAGTTAAATTTGATAAAGAAACTAATGAAATCACATTCAATGATGGTAGTAAACTTCAATTATTAGAAAAGAATGTTAAAGGTAAAAACATTCCTGAAGAAGTTATTTTCGGTATTAGACCTGAAGATATTGTCGAAAGCGAAGAAGGAAATAAATTTACCATTAATGTTGCAGAACTTTTAGGTAATGAATATTACGTACATTGTGATTTAGGTAATGAAGAACTTGTTTCTAAAGTACCTGCTAAAAAAGCAATCAAAAATGGTAATAAGATAACCTTAAAATTCAATTTAGATAAAGTTCACTTCTTTGATCCTGAAACAGAAGTTGCTTTATAAAAGTAGTTCTCATTTCCATTAAGGGAATAACATATATAGGATTTAAAATAGTTTATATTTAGATCCTTAAAAATTATTGAAAGGAGAAAGTATGTTAAAGAGAAAATCAATCTTACTTGCAGCACTTTTAGCTACAAGCGTTATAGGCTTATCAGCTTGTAACAAGGGAGGTAATGATGATGGAGGAATGTTTGAACAATCCGAAGTACCTTCCGAAACCTATCATTTTTCAATTGTAGGAAGCCATTACGCAAACTGGAATCCAGGCGAATCTGCTAAAGATGAAAAGTTAAAATTTAAAAAAGTAACAAATGAACACTACACATTTACAGTCGATAAAGTCTGGAAAAGTGAAGATGATAATTATTTTGGATTCAAATTTGTTCAAGATGGAACATGGACTTGTCAATATGGAGTTGAAGATTTAAACTTTGAAAAATCTGAAGTTTCTATTCTTCCAAAAGCTAAAGAAGAATACACAAGTGATAAAAATAATCGTAGCAACTTTGAATTCAATGGAACATATGAAAATGTTGTTTTCGATATTTATCCATATGCATATTTAAAAGGTGAAAACCCAATCGTAATGACTTTAAAAAAATAATTTAATAGGAGAATATAAAAATGAAATTTAAAAAATCAAAATTATTAGTCGTAGCAGGTACATGCTTATTAGGCATTGCAGCCTTAGCTAGCTGTCAAAAAGATAATACCCCAACAATTAATGTATGGGCTAACAGTGAGGAAACATCACTTATTGAGTCTGCAGTTGAAGATTATAATAAAACCGCTAAAGAAAAAATTAAAATTAAAGTTACAGCAGTTTCAGAAGCTGAAGCTGGCACAACTTTAGCAAAAGACCCAAATGTTAGTGGTTCTCCAGCCTTATTCTTATGCGCTGATGACCATGTTCCAGGATTAGCTCAAAAGAATATTATTTTAGAAATCAAAGGTAAATACGCTGATGATATTAAATCATCAGTTACTGAAAAAGCTCTCATTGCAGCTTCATATGAAGGTAGAGTTTATGGATATCCAGCAACTAACGATAATGGATTCTTCCTTTGGTACAATAAAGGAGAATTAAAAGATAGCGAAGCAGGTTCCTTAGAAAAAATTCTTGAAGTTGCTAAAGCTAAAGGCAAAAAATTATTATTTGATCTAGAAAATGGTTGGTATGCTTGCTCTATCTTTGTTGGACCAGATGTTTGTGGACAAGATTCCATTCAATGGAAAACAGTTAAATCAGGTGATGAAACCAAAATTAAATATGAAGTAAACTGGGATAATGAAAAAGGTGTAGCAGCATGTGAATATTTATCTAATTTACTTGCTCCTTATTATAAAGATGGAACACTTGTACAAGGTGATAACGGCGTCTTAAAAGCTGGTTTTGATGATGAATCAATTATTGCTGGTGTCAGTGGAACTTGGATGGAAAAAGAATTAAAATCCGCTATTGGTGATAAATTAGGTGCCGTTAAAATGCCAACATTTGATGGCAAACAATTAGGTTCATTCACTGGTGCTAAAATTTATTGCGTAAATAAAACCCGTCCAGCTGCTGAACAAAAAGTTGCTGTTAAACTTGCTCAATTATTAACTGACAAAAAAACATCTTTAGATAGATATGAAAAGAGAAAAGCTATTCCAGCTAATAAAGAAGCAGTAGCAGATGAAAGATTCACTAAAGGTGATTCAATTGGATGTATAGCATTAAATGAACAAAACAAATATGCTGCTCTTCAATCAACTTCCGCAGAAGGAAGATATTGGGATATCGGTAAAACAATCGCTGGTGCAGTTATCAAAGGCGAACTTGGCGAATACAAGACCTGGGCTGAATTCTTAAAAGCTCAATGTGATATCTTACGTAAAGAACAATAATCTTATCGTAAAAATTACTAGGTAAGAGAAAAAAAACTCTTACCTAGTTTATAAATTAGTTATTCTAGGAGGTTTTATGGATAAAAAGGTAACTAAAACTAAAAACAATAATGTTTTTAGTCGAGAAGTTAAATTAATTCCAAAACCATTATATATTTTACAAGGAATTGGCTCTGCTTTATTAAAAGGAGTACTTTGGTTATTAGATTTATTATTATCAATGATTACTTCTTTATTAAAATTTTTTGGATTTTTGTTTTTTGCTATTTATAAAGCAATTAGACATGTTATAAAATTCTTAAAAAGAAAAGCGCATCAATTCAGATATAATGATTGGTCAGGTCGTTTATCATTTTTAATTTTTGGTTTAGGCTCATTTAGGCATAAACAAATAATTAATGGTATCTTATATTTATTTTTTGAAATAGGATATTTACTTTTCTTCTTTACAAAAGGTATTAACTCTATTGCTTTACTTAAAACTTTAGGAACTATACCTTCTGGACCAGATCCAGAGTGTATTGAATCAGGAGAACTTGCTTGTGATTGGATTACTGGTCACAATTCAGTTATGGTTTTAGTATATGGCTTATTAACTGTATTCTCTGTTCTCTTATTCTTATATATAATGAATCGTTCATTCAATGCAGGATATAATAATTATCGTATTAAGAATTATCTTAAATTCTCTAAATTATATAAAGAAAATGAAGAATTCTCTTATGAAATAGATGAATTAGCAAAAAACGCTATTGATAATAATGTAAACTATTTTGAATTTAAGAATGAAATTAAAGATAACGTTAATTCTTTCTTATCTAAATTTAATGACAAACGTGATAGAAATTTTTCTAAATATTTAATATCTTTTACAGTTAATAATGCTTATATTGATTATAAAAATATTAATAAAGAAGTTAATAAATTAGATAAATATCAAGAAAAATATGATAACTATATCGAATCAAGAAAAGAAGATTTTGAATTAATCGATAAAGAAGATCAAATATTAGTTGATAAATTTAATAATAAAACTAGAAGTGTTTCAAGCGATTTACTTTTAAAATTAAGAAAGCAAAGAAACAAAGTACATGAACTTAAAAAAAGACATGCTCCTTATGCAATTCATGAAAAAATAGTTGCCGATAATAAATATGAAAAATTTAATATTTATTATAAAGTAAGAAGCTTATCACATTCAAAACTTACTTTCTATACAAATTATAAAGAAATATTTAAAGTTTATGATGATTCATATGGAAAATATGAAAAGAAAAACTCTGAAAATATTAATTCTATTCAAGAAATTAAAAAGAATGAAATTTTGAAAATAGAAAAAATTAACGCAAAATTTGATGAAATTATTGCAAAGAGAAATTCTATTGAACAAAAACTTAATGAAGTAACTTTAGAAAGAGATAATCTTTGCAAACAACACAAAAATAACTCTAAAAAAGTTTTAGAAATTAAGGCTGATTACTTCCCTGAAATTTCTAAACTAAGTGCTCAATTCGCTAAACTTCCTTCCTTAAAAGCTATTAAGGCTATGAGAAATGAAGAAATTAAAGAAGTTAAACACGCTAGTAAACGTGACCGTAAAGCATTAACAACAAATTACACTGCTTTAAGTTACGCTAAAGAAGAAGCTGTTAACAAAATGATTGTTGATTATAAACTTGACTATACCTTTGCTTTATCAATTGTTAATCAAGTTAATATTGCATCTAAAAAAGATGATTCAATCAAACATTTAACAACAGCAGAAGTTGAAAAGAAAATTAAAGAAATTAATAAAGAAGATGAAGTCTTTGTTAAAGAAAACAAAGAAAAATACATTGGAAAAACAAAAACATTTAAAGAACAAATGAATTCTTTAGTTAATGAAAATTTCCATGTTACCGTTCTTACTTTACCTATTCTTGGTGTAATTTTATTCGTAGTTATGCCATTATTCTTCTCAATATTAGTTGCTTTTACAAACTATTCACGTGGACATATTCCTCCAACAGAATTATTCACATGGTATGGATTAAAGAACTTCTTAACTTTATTTAATCCATCTGATGATTCAATTTATAAATACTTGCCATCAAGTATGTTCAAAACTCTTAGTTGGACAATCACATGGACAATTGTAGCTACATTCAGTAACTATTTATTAGGTATTATTCTTGCCTTATTAATTAACAAAAAAGGCATTAAACTTAAAAAGTTATGGCGTACAATCTTCATTATGACAATCGCTATACCTCAATTTATTACTTTAATGTCTATTGGTATTTTATTAAAAGACTCTGGTGCCATCGGATCAATTTGGCCAAAATTATTCGGAACTAAACTTGGATTTGGTACAGATGCAACTAATGGTGCATTTATGAGTAAAGTTATTATTATATTAGTTAATATTTGGGTAGGTATTCCATACACAATGCTTTCTACAACTGGTATTCTTATGAATATTCCTGAAGATTTATATGAATCTGCAAGAGTAGATGGAGCTGGTCTAGTAGCACAATTTAATAAGATTACTTTACCTTACATCTTATTTGTTACAGGTCCATACTTAATTACTCAATTTATTGGTAATATTAATAACTTTAATGTTATTTTCTTCTTAACTGGTGGTGGTCCAAGCTTTAGTGGTTCCGCTTTACCAATCGGTCATACTGACCTTCTTATTACATTTATTTATAAAATAATTAGCTCTAACAATAATCCTCAATATGGTATTGCAAGCGCCGTCGGTATTGTTGTTTTTGTTATTTGTTCTTTCTTCTCGATTATTATGTATAATAAATCGGGTTCAGTTCAAGCGGAGGATCAATTTCAATGAGGTCATTAAAAGCAAGACGTATAATTGCAAATTCAATCATTTATCTTATCCTTATAGTATTATCTATTATTTGGCTTGCTCCAATTGTATGGTTAATCTTACAAAGTTTTGCAGCAGAAGGTATTGCTGCTAGAACAAAATTTATCCCTCAAAAATGGACATTTAATAACTATCTATACTTATTTTCAAATATTACTTATAAAGTTAATCCTGAATATGGTGTAGGCAGTCTTGATGGCTTATTCTCTAAATGGTTTTTAAACACTGTTATAGTTGCTATCTTTACTTGTATCATTTCTACCTTGTTTGTCTTATCTACAGCGTATGCTTTATCTAGATTTAGATTTAAAGGTCGTGGATTATTCATGAAACTTAACCTTATTATAGGTATGTTCCCTGGATTCTTATCAATGATTATTATGTATTGGGTAACAAAAGAAATTTTCCATCTCCAAGGATCATTCTGGGCTATGATTATTATTTATAGCGCTGGAAGTGGTATGGGATATTACATTTCTAAAGGTTTCTTCGATACTATTTCGAAATCTATTGATGAAGCTGCTGAAATTGATGGAGCAACAAAAGCTCAAATCTTCTGGAATATTATTATTCCTTTAGCAAAACCTATTGTTGTTTACACAGTTTTAACAAGTTTCATGGGACCATGGGGTGATTATATCTGTTCATCATATATTATCGGTATCCAAAATCCTGATAACTGGACAGTTGCCATCGGTTTATATCAAATGATTTCAAATATTGACTATGTTAACCAATATTATAGTCAATATGCAGCTGGAGCAATCTGTGTTGCTATACCTACAACCTTACTTTTCATTGTAATGCAAAGATATTATGTCTCAGGTGTTACAGGTGGAGCGGTTAAAGGTTAATAAAATGAAAATTAAAAAAATTGCTAAAATCTTGACAATATTCTCCTTTTTGTCACTCGTTAATTGTCAGGGGTTTAAAACCCCTGGCGATAACGATTTAGATGATTTAATCGGAGATCAAGAGGAAGAAAAACCAGAAAATATTAAATTAGCAAAAGATAATAATAAAAATTATATTTTTGATAATTCAGTATCTAACAAAGATGGAAGTTGTTGTTATGAAATCTTTGTACGTTCATTTTATGACTCAGACAATGATGAACATAAATATGGTGATTTGAATGGAATTAGTAAGAAATTACCTTATTTAAATGAATTAGGTGTTTCTAAACTTTGGTTAATGCCAATTAATCCTTCACCAAGTTATCATGGATATGATGTAACTGATTATTACAATATTAATCCTGACTATGGAACTTTAGAAGATTTTAAAAATTTGATTAATAAAGCAGCTGATTATAATATTGATATTATTATAGATTTAGTTATTAATCACTGCTCAAATAAATCAAAATATTTCTTAGATTCATTAGAGGATTATAGAAACGATAATACCTTTGAAGGTTCTAAAAAAGACTGGTTTAACTGGTCAGATAAATCATTGGTTAATTATCATAAAATTTATAATCAAGATATTTATTATGAATCTTGTTTTGATTCATCTATGCCTGATTTTAATTTAGATAATCTTGAAGTACGTGAAGAAATTGAAAAAATTAGTAAATTTTGGTTAGACTTAGGTGTTAAAGGTTTTAGATTAGACGCTGTTACATCTTATTACACTGGAAGTATAAATAAGAATGTTAATTTCTTATCATGGTTTAATAAGATGTGTAAAGATTATAAAAAAGATTGTTATATAGTTGGCGAATGCTGGGAAGATAAAATAAATTTACTTAAATATTATAGTTCAAGTTGTGATTCTTTCTTCAATTTTAATTCATCTTTAAATTATTCTAATAACGGAAGTATTTTAGGAGTAACTAAAGGTGTAATAAAACCAAAAAGTTTTGGAAATTATATTGAAAATTTTGAAAAAGAATTAAAAGAAGCGAATAATAATTCATTCTCTAGTTATTTTTTAAATAATCATGATGGAGATAGAATTTCTAAAAATTTAGAAGGTAATTTTGCTAAACTTGCCGCATCAATCCAATTATTATTACCAGGAACTCCTTATATCTATTATGGAGAAGAGATCTCTTTAGATGGAGTTCGTGGAGAAAAAGATAATGATGATGTTAAAAGAAGACTTCCATTTATTTGGGATAACAGTAAAATTGGAGAATGTGGTTTTCCAAATATTAAAAGATTAGATTTAGATAACACAATCCAAAAAACTAAAGGTTTAAAACATTTATTAAATGAAGGATATTCTCTAACTAATCATTATAAAAAGGTAATTAATATAAGAAATAAATATTCTTTTATTAAAGATTCTACCTTTAAAAATTTAAGTGATGATAAACATAGTAAAAACGCTTTAATCTATGAATTAACTCATAATGATAAAAAAATAATCGTATGTCATAACGTTAAAGAATATCCAATAAGAGTTAAATTATTAGATAAAAAAGTAAAAATTAAAGATTCTATTAACACAACTCAAAATATACCTACCTTAACAAAAGAAAACGATTTACTTTTAGGAGGTTATAGCACCGTTATTCTTGAAGAAATTTAAGATAGCTACTTAACTTTTATATATAAATCGATAAAAACTATGTTGATAAGTATTAAAAAGAAGAAATTATTAATTAATAGTTTTAAATTATAAGGTAAATTAGTTAAAAATAAATCTTTATTAAATAATAAAATAAAATTTAAAATCAAACCTAGAATAATTATTACAAGTAAAACGTTTATAGCAATATAAACGTTTTTTTGTAAAATATTATTTTTATCATATAAAAGAGAAGAAATATTATTCTCTTTATTATTTTTTGAATTATAAATAGATAATAATTGATAAGAATTCATAATCAAAAGTAAAATAAAACAAATTAAAATAACGATATTATCTTCACTTTTATCATTATTAAATGTAATAATGGATTTAAATAAAAAGAAGATATTAATCAAATTTAATATAAATAGGCTAATAAAATATAATAAAGCGTGATGTAATTTTTTCATAAAACTATTATAACAAATTTATTTATTTAATTATAAGCATATATTTTAAAATACCTTATAAATTTAAAGCAGTTATCTTTATTATTTATTAGTTTTATAATATAATTCTAATTAATGAAAAAAATTATTTTACAGACAAAACTTAAAAGAATATTAGCGAGATTGTTTGATTTTTTTATCTCTCTTATTTTATCTATTTTTGTTTTTACCTTGTTATTACCTAAAACATTTAATAAAGAATTATACGATTCAAACACTAAAAAAATTAAAGAATATTATGAAATATCTAATTTATTTATCAAGACTGAGAATGGAAACTTCTATTCAAAAGTAAATTTTAATTCTATTTTAACTATAAAAGATTTAATTGATTTAGATGTAAAAATTGAAAACACAAATAAGAAAATTCATATCATTGAATCTTTAAAAGATTTTTATTGTCTAAATTTAGAAAAAGTAACTAAAGAAACCAATTATTCATTGATAGATTTTAATAACAAAATATTGAAAGTTAATAATGAGATTTCTAATATTAAATCAATTAGTTATGAAAATAATAAAATTGATATTGAATTAATTAATAATAAAGAAGAAAAGAAAACTATTAATTATGTTATAAATGTTTTTAAAAACGCAATTAATTTTTTTGAAAATAACTCTTTTATAAAAGAATATAATAAATCAAATAAAGATATGATGAAAAAACAACTCTTATATCTTCTTTACTATTTTATAGCGTTTAGTTTTATTTTAGATTTTTTACTTCCTTTATTTTCTAAAAATAATCAAAGTTTAGGAATGAGAATCTTTAAATCTATTTTATTAGATAAAGATGGCTATAAATTAAAAAAGATTTATTTATTTCCACGTTGGCTAGGATATATTCTTATTGAAATATTATTATCAATATTTACAATGGGAGCTACAATTTTAATATCATATACGATGTTTTTATTTAATAAAAAACATCGTTGTATTCATGATTATTTTGGAAATTCTGTTGTAGTTAATAAAGAAGATACATTTTATTTTGATTCAAGAGAAGAGGAAGAATATATTAAAAATAACGTAAAGAGGTATAATTTTAATGAATATAAATAATAAAATATCTTCAATTGATAAGTTAAAAAAAATAAAAGCTTCACTTTTTAATTTTTTTACAACTTTCTTATTATCAATTATTCTTTATTCTTTATTAATTTTATTAGTTAATCAATTTAGTTCTAACTATAAAACAAATAAACAAATAATAAACGATGTAGAAATTAATTATAATTTAAATCTTAAAGAAAATAATGATTATTCTAAATTTGAAGAAGCAATCAAAAATTATTACTTTAGACATTTTGAAGAAAATATTATTAATGATTATAAAAAAGAAAATAAAATTTATACGATTAATTATATTTATAATGTGACAGTTTTAAAACTCCCTTTAGATCCAATAAAAACCAACTATCAAACTGAACTATATGAATATCAAAAAGATAAAGAAGGTAATTTTTTAGTGAATGAACTAGGAAAATTAAAAGAAGGAAGTGGAAGAAGGTATGAAAAAAATTTACATGATTTATTCTACACTTCTTATAAACATTTAACTTATTTAACCTTAAAATTTAATCAAGAATATAATTATGCTTTTAATTACAATAATAATTTAAAACGTATTCTTAGAGCTATTTCTTTCTTATTTATAATTATTCCTTATTTTTTTATATATCCTTTATTTAACAAACATTATGAAACTTTTTTTGAAAAAAAATTCGATATCGCTTTGATAAAAGAAAAAAATGGTTATAAAATCAATCTTTTTACCTTTTTATTGAAAAATTTAGCATATTTTTTACTTCCTTTTATAGGAATATACTTTTTAAATTTATACACGGTAACTATCTTTTTTATATTCCCTTTATTTATTAATTTCTTAACTTTACTTATTTCTTCCTCATCTCAATCATTAAATGATAAAATTTTTAAAATTTCTTATTGTGAAAACTCTAATTCGTTAATCTTTAGAAATAAAAAACATGAAGAAGAATTTTTAAATAAGGATGATGAAAATTTAATTTATAAATATTTAGAGTTAAAAAATATATTAACAAGCGAAAATGAAAATAATGTAAACACTTTCATAAAAGAAAATAATCTTAAAAAATATTATGAATAATTCTTCACTTTTTTGTATGTAACCGCTTACTGAAAGCGCTTTTTTCATTGAATTCATCAAATATTTTCTCTTTACAGAATTATTAATTGTCATAGAATAATGTTGTAAGGAGGAATTAGAAAATGTTAAAAAAAGATTACGAAGCTTACTTAGATAACGTCTTAGAAGAAAAAGATTATGAATTAAATCTTGTTGGTAACATTATTAATCCAGCAGTAGGAAACGTTTATAACAACGGTATCCTTATTAAATCTCCTGTTGAATTTAATAACTAATAAAACCGATATATAAATAAGACTATTAAACCTCTTAATCAAGAGGTTTTTTTATTATAAAACCATTAATTATTAATAAAACTATGTTATAATTTAGATAATATAATTGAAAGGACTTTAATAATTAAGGGTAAATAATTATGAACAAAAAATTTTTAAAAGTCGTCTCTCTTGTTTCATGTTTATTTTTATTAGCAGGATGCTCTCCAAAAAATCCTGACAATCCAGTAAAACCTGATAATCCGGTAAATCCTGAACCTGATAATAATAAACAACCAGAAGCAGGTAAAACTAGTTTTTATATTCATTATAAAAGAAAAGATAATAAATATAATGAATGGGCTTTATGGTTATGGGTTGAAGGAAAAGAAGGAAAAGAATATCTTTTTAATGGTAAAGATGATTATGGAGCATATTTTCTTGCCTCTTTAGATGAACTTAATCTTAAAGAAAATGAAAAACTTGGTTTTATTGTTAAAAGCAAGGGAAGTTGGGATTCAAAAGATGTTGATGGTGATAGATATATTCAATTATCTGATTTTAAAAAAGATGAAAATAATTTATATCATATCTATTTATTAACTGAAGATGAAGAAATTTATGATAATAAAGATAAAATAAGTTTTGAAAAACTTAAAGATGTTGGATTTATTCTTCAATCTTATAAAAAATTTATTTATCCAACCTTATCATTTCATTCGGATGTAGAAATTTCTGGTTATAAAATATATCAAAATAAAAAACTAATTGATTCAAAAGATAACACAACTTTGACAAGATATAAATTAAAAGATATCAATAGTGAATATAACGCTAACGTATATAATTTTGATATCAAAGATGAATTTGAAGTTGAGGTTACTTTTAAAGAAAGTGGTAAAACAATTAAAGTTAAACCAAGTAAAAATGGTTTATTTGATTCTCCAAAATTTAAAGAAAAATACTTATATAATGGTGAATTAGGTTCTATATATAGTAAAGAACAAACAACTTTTAAAGTATGGTCTCCTTTAAGTAAAGAAATAAAACTTAGAATTTATGAGTCAGGAACACCTAAATCTATTAATAAAGAAATTGGTAATGATGAATTTAAAGAAGTTTTAATGAAACAAAAAGATCAAGGAGTATTTGAAACTACTCTTGAAGGTGATTTAGAAGGTAAATATTATACCTATGTTGTTTCAAATGAAATTTTTAGTCAAAAAGAAGTAGTCGATCCTTATGCGAAAAGCTGTGGTATTAATGGCTTAAGAGGAATGATTGTAGATTTTGAAAAAACAAATCCAAGCAATTGGAACAATGTTAAAGTAAAACCATATCTTCCTACTGAAACCGTTGTATATGAAACTCATGTTTGTGATGTAACTAGCTCACCAACATGGAGTGGAGATAAGGAAAAAGCTAAACTTTTCACTGGGATGTATCAAAAAAATACTAAATTTACTAAAAATGATGTAACTGTTAAAACTGGTTATGATCATATTGTTGATTTAGGTATTAACGCTTTACAACTTATCCCAATCTATGATCAAGCAAATGATGAAGTTGAAAATAATAGAACTTTTAACTGGGGTTATAATCCATTAAATTATAACTGTCTTGAAGGTTCCTATTCTTCAAATCCATATGATGGATATCAAAGAATTAAAGAATTTAAAGAATTAGTCAAAGCTTATAATGAAGTTAATATTAACATAATAATGGATGTTGTTTATAACCATGTTATGAGTTTAGATAGTTCTAATTTCAATGTATTAATGCCAGGATATTATTATCGTTATAATAAAAATAAACCTTCAAATGGTTCTGGATGTGGTAATGAAACTGCTTCTAACCGTGAAATGTTTAGAAAATTTATGATTGATAGTACTGCTTTCTGGGCAAAAGAATATAAATTAGGTGGTTTTAGATTTGATTTAATGGGTCTTCATGATTTAGAAACAATGAATAAACTTGTAAGAAATCTTAAGACGATTAATAAAGATATTTTAGTTTATGGCGAACCTTGGACAGGTGGTGCTTCTCCATTAGATGAAAGATTAAGTGCAAAGCAAACAAACATGAAACAATATGAAGGTTATGGAGCTTTTAATGACAAATTTAGAGATGCATTAATTAGAGGTGGTTTATCTGATGTTAAAGAAAAAGGTTGGTTAAGTGATGATAAAGAACCAACCACAGCTGATTATAAAAATATCATTAATGGCATTAAAGGTATTGTTGGCAATGGAATCAGTGATGATCCAAGAAAATGTGTTAACTATGTAACTTGTCATGATAACTATACTTTAGTAGATAGACTAGAAAAAGCTGGAATAAAAGATCCAATATATAGAAAAAATATGGCTACGCTTGGCAATAGCATTGTATTAACTTCTAGTGGTGTTAGCTTCCTTCTTGCAGGTGAAGAATTCTTAAGAACAAAAAAATTAAATGGAAATAGCTATAATGCTTCTTATGAAGAAAATGAACTTGATTATTCTTTATTAATTAAAAATTATTCAGTTTATCAAAATTATAAAAGATTAATAGAATTCAAGAAAACATGTAAAGGACTACATTCACTTAATCAAGACAGTGTTAATAAAAATATACAATTTAACGAAGTTGTAAATAATAATTTAATTGATTACACTGTTAAAGATGGAACTAAAACTTATCGTATAATTCATCGTAATTACGCTGAAGGTAAAATCACTTTAGATTTAACTGGTTATCAAGTTTATTTAAATACTTTAAATAATAAAATTGCTTTAACTAGTGAAACAGAGATATTACCAGGACAAACTTTTATTCTTTTTAAATAATAGTTAATTTGTTATAAAGATTGAATTTGAAATTCAATCTTTTTTTATTCTAATTATTAAATTGTAAAAGAATGTAAATTTTCTGTAAATAATTTTAATAAATTAATTTTTTCTGTTTTTAATATTTAATTAATGGCTTATTTTTGTTATAATTCTTTTATGAGGTATTATTATGTCCATAGATATTATTAGAGATTATTTGCAAGGACAAACAATCCATGCATATGAGTATTTTGGCGTACATTTTGTTAAGCAAAAAGTAGAAGTTGAAAGTGTTGTCCCTCTTAAAAAAGATCCTTCAAAAACTAAAAAAATTAAAACATTCAAAGATGTTGAAGGCGTTGTATTCAGATTATATGCACCTTTAGCAAATGATGTTTCAGTTATTGGGGATTTTAATAATTGGGATGTTGGTGTTCATAAAATGAATAAAATTGATGATGCAGGAGTTTTTGAAATTTTTATTCCACATCTTCATAATTATTATTCTTATAAATATCATTTTAAAAACGCAAAAGGAGAATATGTAGATAAAGCTGATCCATTTGCATTTTTTAGTGAATATCGTCCAGGAACATGTTCAAGATTATTTAATGTTGAAGGTTTTATTTGGCATGACCGTCCATATCTTGAAAAAAGAACTAGAAATTTCGATGAACCTTTATCAATTTATGAAATGCATTTAGGTAGTTGGAAAGGTAAAGTTGACAACCGTAATTTATCATATGAAGAAATAGCCGATTATTTAATTCCATATCTAAAAGATTTAGGATATACGCATATTGAAATTATGCCAATTGTCCAATATCCTTTTGAAGGTAGTTGGGGATATCAAGCAACTGGATTCTATTCGGTAGATTCTACATACGGAAACCCAATGCAACTGATGTCTTTTGTTGATAGAATGCACCAAGCTGGTATTGGAGTTATCTTAGATTTTGCTCCTGTCCATTTTGCAATTGACCCATGGGCATTGAAAGAATTTGATGGTACTTGTATGTTTGAATATAGCAATGAACATCAATATAGTCCTTGGGGATCTTTACAATTTGATTTAGGGAAAGATCCTGTTAGAAGTTTTTTAATGTCAGGAATGAATTATTTTATTGAATACTTCCATATGGATGGTATTAGAGTTGACGCTGTCAGTAATATTGTTTATTGGGAAGGTAATAAAAATAATGGAGAAAATACAGGTGCAACTGAATTTATCCGTAGATTAAATGGGAAAATACATTACGAACATCCTAACGTTATGATGATAGCAGAAGATAGTACTGATTTTAATGGCACAACTAGACCTTTAGAATATGGTGGACTTGGTTTTGATTATAAATGGGATTTAGGATGGATGAATGATACATTAAAATATTATTCTAAAGATCCAGTTTATAAAAAATGGGAACATAATAAACTTACTTTTTCAATGATGTATTTTTATAGTGATAATTTCTTATTACCTTTATCTCACGATGAAGTAGTACATGGGAAAGGAACTATTATCAATAAAATGTATGGTGATTATGACACTAAATTCGCTTTAATAAGAAATTTGTATACATATCAATTTGCACATCCGGGAAAAAAACTTAATTTTATGGGTAATGAACTTGCTTCTTTTGATGAATGGAATCAAATGAAATCATTACCATGGGAACTTAAAAGATTCCCAAAACACGATAGTGTTTCAAGATTAATTAGAGATCTTAATTTAATTTATCGTGCTGAACCTGCAATGCATTTTGAAGAACATAATCCAGCTCATTTTAATTGGCTAATGGTTAATAATTCAAATGATTCAATCTTTGCTTTTGAAAGACGCATAGGTGATTCACATCTTGTCTTTGTATTTAATATGACGCCAAATTATTATGAATATTATGATATTGGTGTTACAAGAGAAGGTACATATGTTGAAATTTTCAATAGTGATAAAGATGTTTATGGAGGTAATAATAATTATAATGGTATCCCATTAATGTCATATTATTATGGTCCTGAAGAAAAACCACATAAAATTTGTCCAAAAATTAGTGGATATGCTGCAATGATATTTAAATACGATCATGAAAATT
Organism: Caryophanales bacterium; assembly: GCA_052171195.1. Classification (GTDB taxonomy): domain Bacteria; phylum Bacillota_I; class Bacilli_A; order RFN20; family CAG-826; genus Onthovivens. Next base: position 6,894 of record JBQMZB010000003.1, on the reverse strand, counting down.
AATAAAAGGAGTTAGAATGTTTAAAAATAAAGAACAATTTAAAGAAGAATATAAAGAACGACTTTCTGAAAAATATGGAAAGTCACCAGAAGAAGCTCATATTTTAGAACTTTATGATATTTTAGGAGAAGTTGTTAGAGACTACGCTGGTAGTGATTGGCGTAATACTAGACAACATATATTAAATAACGATGAAAAACAACTAATCTATTTTTCAATGGAATTTTTAATCGGTAGATTAATGACTTCTAATTTAATGAATTTAGGAATTTATGATATCTGTAGAGATGGATTAGAGGAATTAGGAATTGATATTGGTAGTTTAGAAGATGTTGAAAGTGATGCTGGATTAGGGAATGGTGGTTTAGGTAGACTTGCTGCATGTTTTCTTGATTCTATCGCATCTTTAGGATATGTTGGTCATGGGAACTGCATTAGATATGAATATGGTTTCTTTAAACAAAAAATTGTAAATGAAAAACAATATGAACTTCCAGATCAATGGTTAACAAACGGTTATGTTTGGGAAATTAGAAAACCTAAACACGCAGTTGAAGTTAATTTCTATGGTACTGCAGAAACATATTTAAAACCTGATGGAGGATATGGTATTAGAACTGTTGGAGCTACCAAAGTTTTAGCTATGCCTTATGATGTTTCAATTGTAGGATATAGAAATAACCTTGCAAATACTTTAAGATTATGGAGTGCTGAACCATCAACTAGCGAACTTCCTTCAGGAGTAAGTTTTGAAGATTATCTTAATACTTTAAAAGAATTATGTCATGGATTATATCCTGATGACTCAACAGAACATGGTAAACTTTTAAGACTTAGACAACAATATTTCTTTGTTAGCGCTGGTTTACAATCACTTATTAGAGGATTTTATAGAAGACATAATAGCCTTGATGAATTCTGCAATAAAACAGTTTTCCAATTAAATGATACCCATCCAATCTTAGCTATTCCTGAAATGATGAGAATATTTATGGATGAGTATGGATATGGTTGGGATGAAGCATGGCATCAAGTAACTCATAGTTTTGCTTATACAAATCATACTGTTATGCCTGAGGCTTTAGAAAAATGGCCAACCCAATATGTTCAAAGATTAGTTCCAAGATGTTATATGATTATTGAAGAAATTAATCGTAGAATGTCTATTTGGATGAGTAAACAAGGATGTAGTGAATCTGAAAGACATAATATGATGATAATTAAAGATGGATTTATACATATGACAAATCTTGCAATTTACACCGTTTATTCTGTTAATGGTGTTGCTGCAATCCATACTGGAATTTTAAAGAAAATGACATTCAAAGAATTTTATAAATATTTCCCAGAAAAATTCCATAACGAAACAAATGGCGTAACACATCGTAGATGGTTAATGTATTCCAACCAAGAATTAGCAAAAGTAATTAATAAATATATTGGTGAAAGCTGGATAAAAAATCCTGTCGAAGGACTTGAAAAATTATTAGAATATAAAGATGATAAAAAATTAATTAAAGAATTAAAAGATGTTAAAAAAGCTAATAAAGAAAAACTAGCTGCCTATATTTATAAAAATTACGGCATTAAAGTTGACACTAATTCTATATTTGATGTTCAAATTAAAAGATTACATGCTTATAAACGTCAATTAATGAATGTATTTAGAATCATATATTTATATTTGAAATTAAAAAATGATCCAAATTTTAAAATGGTTCCACATACTTTCATCTTTGGAGCTAAAGCAGCACCTTCATACGTTTTCGCAAAAGAAATAATTGAATTAATTAACGCTGTTAGTAACGTTGTAAATAATGATCCTGAAATAAATAAATATATGAAGGTTGTATTTATGACTAACTATGGTGTATCAATGGCTGAAAAAATTATTCCAGCAACAGATATTAGTGAGCAAATTTCTACTGCCGGTAAAGAAGCAAGCGGTACTTCTAATATGAAGTTTATGATGAATGGAGCTTTAACATTAGGTACATTAGATGGAGCTAATGTTGAGATATTAGAACGTGTTGGAGATGAAAATGCCTTTATTTTCGGCTTAAAAGAACATGAAATTGAACAAATTAAATCTGAAGGTAGTTATGATGCTTGGAATGAATATAACTCTAACATTGAATTAAGAAAAATATTAGATAGTTTATTTAATGGTCCGTGGTGTGAAGGAATTCAAGATAGATTTAAAGGTATCTTTAATGAAATTATGAATCATAATGATGAATACTTTATATTTAAAGATTTACCAGCATATATTAAAGAATGCGAAAAAATTGAACAATATTATTTAGATGAAGTAGCATGGGGAAGATCATGTATAATTAATATTGCAAAATCTGGATATTTCTCTAGTGATAGAACTATTGAAGGATATAACAAAGAAATCTGGAAACTTAAAAAGATTAGCTAAACATAAAAAAAGAATCTCATTTTAAATATGAGATTCTTTTTATTTTGTTATATATTTTAAATTAAATTATTTAACTTAAGGTTAGTTTTAATTAATGATAAATATAATATTAAACCTACACTTGCTCCAACAAGACCTTGCACTATATCAAAAGGAAGAAGTGATAATGCAGTGTTTAAATCATTTAATATAATATATGCTATAAAGTAGATTATAAACATAACGATTCCGCCTACATAAAAGCTAATATATTTAACAAATCTAGTTTTTCTTAATATAAAATAAATTATAAAACACACGATAGATTCTAATCCTTTAGCAAAAAAGGTAAATGGTACAAACATTGCATAGCCTGACTTAAAATCTACTAAACAACAACTAATTACACCAGAAATAAAACCCTCTAAAGGTCCAATAAATATTGTAGTGAATAAAATTAGAGCATCGCTAAAATTAAAATATCCATTACCCGGATAAGGGATTTGGATAAATAAAGTGACTACAAAAATTAACGCAGTCATAATTGCTGTAAGTGAAATCTTACTTATAATTAATAATCTTTTATTCATTGTAAACCTTTTTATTTTCTTCAATAAATTTATTTAAAGAATAAACATCAATATTTAATTTATTTAATTTTTCATTTAGAAGATAATTTTCGTTATCTTTTAATAATAAAAATTCATCATTTACGTCTAAAATAGCTCTTTTTATATGTAAATATGAAATTATATTTTTTAAATCTTTTTCATGTTTTAAATAATTAGTGTTATCTTTTTTATTATTTTTTAAATCTAAATCTTTTTTGTTAAAATACAAAGAATCAAAATTAATTATGATTAAATTATATTTTTCTTTTAAGTAATTGATATTTGTACTAAAATCTATGTCTTTGTAATTTGCATTAGTGTTGATAAGTGTATCTTTAATTAGTAATGTTTCCATATTTCCCTTTCTATTTATATTTAAATATTATAAATTATTCAATATAATTAATCTATATGAAAAAAAACGCTTCAATTGAAATAAATAAATCTAGAATAGATTTGATAATATATTATAAATCTACTAAGTATATTAAATTTAGGTATAAAAATAATATTTTAAATGTAATCTGTCCTTATTTTACTAGTTTAAGTTCTATTAAAAAATATATTGAAAATAATAAAAAAATATTATCTTATTGTGACATAGAATCACCTTTAACTTCTTCATATTGTTATATATATGGTAAAAAAGAATTAATATTTAATAATTATCTTAAAATAGAAGATGAAATTATTTCTTATAATGAAGATAAATTTTATAAATTAATAGAAAATATATTTTATAACTATGTATATTCAAGATTAAATTATTATAAAGAATTAATGAATATTAATACAGACTATAAATTAAAGATTAAAAGATTAACTTCTAAATATGGTAGTAATAATAAAGTTAAAAAAATAATTACAATTAATAGTTATTTAATACATTTTGATAAAAATATTATTGATTCAGTTATAATTCATGAACTAGCGCATGATATTTATTTTAATCATTCCAAAGATTTTCATCTATTATTATTAAAACATTGTCCAAATTATAAAATATTAAATAATTATTTAAATTTTCATCAATATGGAGGTATCTTTAATGATTAAAACAATTGAAAGTAAAAATAACCAATTAATTAAATATGTATTAAAGTTAAGAAATAATAAATATATTAAAGAAGAAGAGAAGTTTATTATTGAAGGTGAACATCTTTTAGAAATGGCTTTAAATAAAAATAAATTATTATATGTTTTAACCTTAAATAAACTAGATATAGATTCATCTATTGATCAATTTATAATAAATGAAGAGATAATGAGTAAAATTTCTTTAAATAAATCTATCCCAAAAGTAATTGGAATTTGTAAATTTAATAATAACAATATTAATACTAATGAAGATATAATTTATTTAGATAATATTCAAGATCCTGGTAATTTTGGAACAATTATAAGAACATCACTAGCTTTTGGTTGCAAAAATATAGTTATTAACTCAAATAATGTTAGTTTATATAATCAAAAAACAATTCAAGCATCACAAGGTGCAATCTTTGATATTTCTATTACAACTTTAGATGAGAATGAAATAATAAATTTTAAAAATAAAAATAGATATAAATTAATAACTACAATATTAGATAAAAACTCTATAAATATTAATAAATTTCATAAAAATAATAATGAAAAATATATTATTTGTTTTGGAAATGAAGGTAACGGAATCAATCCTTATTTAATTAATAATTCTGATTATAAATTATATATTCCAATTAAAAATATTGAATCTTTAAACGTTGGAATTGCCCACGCAATAGTGTTATTTAATTTAAACATTTTGTAATAATTTACAAGAATAATTCTTTTTATTTTCTTGTATTTGTAATTTTAGTTTGTTAAAATAATAACAATAATAATAAAAAGGAGTTTATATGATTAAAAGCTTTCTAGTTTTATCTACAGTTTTATCGTTGTTTAGCGGGGTAGAAATAAATAATATCCAATCTCAAAATAACGAGATAACTACTTTTGGTTATAGTAATTATAATGTATATTTAAGGAATAGAAAATATGGACATAATGGAATTTATTTAAATGTAGATTTTACAAACGCTAATAAAGTATGGTCTGATGATTTTGCAGACTTTAAAATTACAGCAGGATTTAATCGTGATATAGTGAATAATAATGCAACTTTACCAGAAAATAATTTTGAAGTCAGAATAAATTTAGAATTATATTTTACATATTTTCACGAAGGTAAATCTATCGGTTCTTTTGTTTATAATGATTATTTATTAAAAAATAAACATACATTTTATTCGAAAGAGCACAATAGTAATGAACCTATTTTCGCTAGTCAATTTGCTTCTGAATGTGGCGATGTTCATAATGAAATAAAATTAAATACTTTTTTAAAATATGATGGTTCTTATGGTTATTATGACTCTCACTGGGCTTATTCTGTAACTTTAAAATTTAATGCTAGATATTTTGATAAATACAATAATTTATACAAAACTTATTACAATAAAACTTTGAGGTTTTGATTATAATGAAAAAATTTAGATTTATATTTAAAAAAATATTTTTTAAAGGTTTTTTATTTAATATATTTTTATCTATATTTATCTTTACAACATCTATAAGCATAATAGAGAAAAAGAGCACAAGACAATATCATCCTAAATTTTATGATTATATTATGAATGAAAAATATAAAAATTTAAATACGATTGATATCCATTCCAAAAGCATAAGAAATACAAAAAATAATGAAAACCCTGATATCATTATTAAAAATTATTTAGATGATAATAAAATACCATATTTTATAAATATACCTTCTATTCTATATAAAAATAATATTATTTCTGAAGATAATAAAGATTCTTTTTTGATTGTTAATTATAAATTATTTAAGGAACATAAATTTGATTTATTAGAAGGAGAAGGAATAACCGATAATAATAAATTACAATTTTTATGTAGTGTTAAAGATAGAAAATATAATACTAACTCTTTTTATAATTTTTTAAGTAAAGAAATAGAAATTCATGAATATTATGGAAATATAGATGGTTTAGGTATTGAATTTAATAACGTAAAATGCGTTGGTAAATTTTATTATTATCCTCCAATTTTTGGCAGATATTCCAATTCAATAAACCCAATTATTTTTATAAATGATGATGTTTTATTCAATAAATTATTAGATATAGTTATTACTAAATATGTTTATAGAGCGTATGATTCAAATATTTCCTATTTACATTTTGTTAGTGATATAAATGAATTGCAATTAAATGAGTTAAAAAAATATTATAATGACAATTTAAATCTTGAAAATCTAGATAAAGATATGACTGAATTATATTTATTTAAATCTTTTAAAGCACAGAATATGCATAAAAGTTCCTCTATAATAGGAAGTACATTTAATAAAAGAGAGTTTAGGAAAAATGTATATTTATATTATTTTATTTTTTCTACAATATTAATATATCTATATTATATTGTCATTAACTCTAATAGTGCATTCGATAAAAAAATATCTGTTTATTTATTATGTGGTGGTAATAAAAAAAGTATTATTTTATCAAAATTTATCCAGATAATATTGTTTTTTATAATCAACATTATGTTTATTTCACTTTATGTCAATCATAACTATACCAAAGGTGTAATAAATATTTTAGGTTATCTTCAAACTAATAAAATTATATATAAGCCAGTTACACATCCAAAGTTTTTATTTATTGGAATTATTTTATTCTTAATATCTTTTCTAATAACTGGAGGATTACAGCTCCTTAAATTTAGAAAATTAAATACTTCAGAGATATTAAAAAACAGAAATTAAGGAGTTATATTAGATGTTTCAATTAATGTTATATCATTTTAAAAGAGATCTTGAAGAGAATAAATCTA
>JBQMZB010000002.1:0-166499 GCA_052171195.1 Caryophanales bacterium | reverse complement strand
AATATTAAAATTAGAACAAGGTAAATTATTAAATATGTAATATGATAAATAACAACGATTATGTTGTTATTTTTTATTATTAATAGAATATAACATTAATGTTAATACACTAATTTGATATGAATTAAAACAAATCTTAATGATTAATTATTATAAAAATGTTATTATTGTGATACATAATATATTGATTAATTTAAAGGAGAAAAAAATGTCAGAAAAATTAGAATTTAAATTTGATACTCAATTATTAATAAATGGTGAAAATCTTGATGAAGATGCAATTAATGAATACATAACAACACATTTTAAAGGTGATTGCTTAATTGCAGTTGGTGATGATACTTTAATTAAGATACATTTTCACACCAATGAGCCTTGGAAAATATTAGAATACGCTCAATCAATTGGTGATATTAGTGATGTAATCGTAGAAAATATGCAAAGACAAGCTGACGGCTTACAAGGCTAAATCAATGGAAAATAATAACGATATAAAAACCTTACTTGATGAGGCTATTTTAGAAATTGAAAATACTAACGAATTAAAAGATTTAATTGAATTAAAAAATAAATATTTATCAAAAAAAGGTAAAATATCTTTTTTAATGAATAAAATAAAAGATTTATCTATAGAAGAAAAAAAGAGCTTTGGTAAAGAGATTAATTTTTTAAGAAATGAAATAGAATCTAACATTAATAAAAAAATAGAAAAAGCTAATTTCCAAGAACTATTAAAACAATTAAATAAAGAAAAAATTGATATTACACTACCTGGTAGTAATTTTAAATCAGGATGTAAAAATCCATTTTATTTAGTTTTAGAAGAAATTGAAAATATTTTTATAAAAATGGGTTATCAAGTTAAATATGATAGCGAAGTTGTAACTGATGAATATAATTTTGGTTTAGTTAACATTCCAAAAGATCACCCATCAAGAGATATGCAAGATAGTTTTTATATCGATGATGAACATTTACTTAGAACTCAAACTAGTTCAATGCAACCTTCAATTATGAGATTAAGTAATGGCGAACCAATCAAAGTTATTTGTCCTGGAAAATGTTACCGTAGAGATGATGATGATTTAACTCATAGTCATCAATTTGCTCAAATTGAAGGTTTGGTTATTGATAAAAATATTAATTTAAGTAATTTAAAAGGAACTTTAGAACTTTTTGCAAAGCAAATGTTTTCAAAAGATAGCCGAATTAGATTTAGATCTTCTTATTTTCCGTTCACAGAACCTTCTGTTGAAGTTGATGTTTCATGTTTTAACTGTAAAGGTAAAGGTTGCTCAACATGTAAAGAAAGTGGTTGGATTGAAATATTAGGAGCAGGAATGGTACATCCTAATGTTTTAAAATTAAATGGTTATGATCCAGATATATATTCTGGTTTTGCTTTTGGAATAGGTATTGAAAGAGTAGCTATGTTAAGATATGGAATTGATGATATTAGAAGAATTTACTCTAATGATTTACGTTTTATAAAGCAATTTAATAAGAAGATTGAGGATTAATTATGCTAGTATCATTTAATGAATTAAAAAAATATGTTGATTTAGAAGGAATTAAAGTAGATGAAGTCGCTTCCAAATTAACCTCTTCTGGAATTGAAGTAGAAAATATTAAAAAAATATCTAACGCTACTAACTTAGTAATCGGACAAGTTTTAAGTTGCGCAAAAGTTGAAGATAGTGATCATTTAAATTTTTGTAAAGTTGATATTGGTAATGAAATTTTAGATATTGTATGCGGTGCTCGTAATTGTAAAAAAGGTCTAAAAGTAATAGTTGCTAAAATTGATGCTAATTTAAACGGTTTTATTATTAAAAAATCAAAAATTAAAGGTATTGAAAGTTTTGGAATGCTTTGTTCTTTATTAGAACTTGGTGTAGATAAAAAAACTTTAACTGAAAAACAAATTAACGGTATAGAAGAATTAAGTGACAATGCTATTGTTGGAAATACAAATGTTTTAGAGTATTTACATCTTGATGATACGATTTTAGATTTATCCATTTTAGCTAATAGAAGTGATATTTATTCTATTTTTAATCTTGCAAAAGAAGTTGGTTCTTTATTTAAAAGAAAAGTAAACATACCTTCTTATAAGAGTAAAGAAGATATTATTAATAATTTTAATATTAATTGCACAACTTCAAAATGCAGTTTTTTAAGTTTAAAAAGATTTGATAATATCAAAGTTTGTGAATCACCTCTTTGGTTGAAAAATATTTTAAGAAATCATAATATTAATTCTATTAATAATATAATTGATATAACTAATTATGTTATGCTTCTTACAGGTCAGCCTTTAAATGTATATGATTTTGATAAATTAAACAGTGACAATCTTGAGATATGTATATCTAACAATGAAAATTTTATCGGTTTAAATCAAAATGAATATAAATTAGATAAAGATGATATTATTATTAAAAGCAATAACAATATAGTTTGTTTGGCTGGTATTATGGCTTCTTCTAGCGCAGTAGTTGATTATAATACTAAAAATATAATGATTGAATCAGCAATTTTTGATTCTGCAACCTTAAGACATACATCTAATAATCTTGGTATTATTACTGATAGTTCTTTAAGATTTATTAAAGGTGTAAATTTATCACAAAACGATTTTGTTTTAGGATTAATTTCTTATTATATTAATTTATTTAATAATAATTGTACTGAATATAAAACAAATGTATTTGATAATAAAAAAGAAGCAATCAATAAAATTTCATGTACTTATTCCTATATTAATAATAGATTAGGTACAAACTTTAACAATTCACTTATTAAAGAAACTTTAGAATGTTTAAATTTTAAAATCAATGATATTAATGAAGATAGTTTTGAAGCAATCGTTCCTTCCTTTAGATTGGATATATCAGATAAATGTGATTTAAGTGAAGAAGTATTACGATATAATGGATTTGATAATATTTATTCAACTTCACCTATAATGCCTACCTTATTAGGAGGAAAATCTATTAATGAAGAAAAAAATGATAAAATAAATGATTATTTAATTAATAATGGATTCTATAAAATTATTTCTTATTCATTAGTTAACGAAAAATTAAATAAATCTTTCAATTACATAAATAAAAATGAATGCCTTAAAGTTTTACATCCTTTAACTGAAGAACATTATTATTTAAGAACTAATCTTTTATCTAGTGTTCTTGAAACAGCTATTTATAATTATAATCATCAAAATAGAGATTTTAAAATATATGAAATATCACAAATTAATGATAAAAATGGTTTATCTAATCATTTAGCGATTTGCTTATGTGGTAATAAATATGAACAAGAATTAGTTAAACCTAATGCTTTTAATTTTTATGATATAAAAGGTTATTTTGAATCTATTTTAGATATATTTAATATTTCTTTAAATAGAATAAAATATGAACAAATTGATAATGGAAACAAAGAATTTCATCCTTATCACACGGTTTTAGCAAAGTTAGATAATAAAATTCTTGCTATATTTGGTCTTTTACATCCTGAATTAAAGAAAAAATATGGTTTTAAAAAAGATAATATTGTTCTTTTAGAAATGAATTTAAATATATTACATTCTTGTCGTACTTCAAATAATAAATTTAAAGAGATTAACAAGTTCCCAACGATTAAAAGAGATTACTCAATATTAATTGATAATGAAATAAAATATATTGATCTAAAAAACGAAATTAAAAAATTATCAAATTTAATTAATAACGTTGAATTATTTGATATTTACAATGAAAATTTAGATTCTAATAAAATATCTTTAGGAATTAAAATTAGTTTAGAAGATTATCAAAAAACATTGACTGAAGAAGAAATTAATTTAGTTGATAAAAAGATTAGATCATTATTTTTAGATAAATTTAAAGCGGAATTAAGATAATTATGAAAAAAATTTTTTTAAATGAAATTAATAATCATGAAACTTATAAGATAGATTTTGATTCTAAATTAGAAGATTATATTAATTCAAATCATCCATTAATTAAAAAAGTAATTTCATCAAAAGGTTTTATTTCTATTAAAAATGAAAGTAATATATATAGTCTTAAAATAAATATTAAATTTCGATTAAATGTAGTTTCAAGTTTAACTAATATTCCTTTTGATTTAGATTATATTTTAAATGATAGTATTCAAATAACAAATATCGAAGAATTTGAAGTAGGAGACATACTTTATTTTAAAAATGAAATTGATATTGAAAATATAGTTTATTCACTTTTATTAACTTCTCTTCCAATATCCTTATATCCTGAAAATGAAAAAAATATTGAAATTGAAGGAGTAAGAGTAATAAAAGAAGATGAATATTTTAATGAAAAAGATAATAAAGAATATAAGAATAATTTTTTTGATAAATTGGAAGGATTAGAATTTGATGAAAAATAAAAAATATGATTATCTTATCGTAGGATGTGGACTTTTCGGGGCGACTTTTGCTGAACAAGCTATTTCTAAAGGAAAAAAAGTTCTTATTTTAGAAAAAAGAGACCATATTGGTGGTAATATTTATACGAAAAATATTGAAGGTATTAACGTTCATATTTATGGTGCCCATATATTTCATACTTCAAATGAAGTAGTATGGAATTATATAAATAAGTTTGCTAAATTTAATAATTTTATTAATTCACCATTAGGTTTATATAAAGGAAAATATTATCATCTCCCGTTTAATATGAATACATTTAAAGAAATATGGAATGTTGATAATCCAATTGAAGCAAAAAATATAATTAAATCTCAGATAGCCAAAGAAAATATTAAAGAACCTAAAAACTTAGAAGAACAAGCTTTATCATTAGTTGGAAGAGATATTTATGAAATATTAATCAAAGGATATACTGAAAAACAATGGGGACAAAAAGCAACTAAACTACCTCCGTTTATTATTAAAAGACTACCTTTAAGATTTGAATTTAATAACAATTATTTTAACGATAAATATCAAGGAATTCCACTTGGAGGGTACACTAAAATGATTGAAAAGATGATTCAAGGTTGTGATATTATCTTAAATCAAGACTATTTATCTAATAAAGAATATTATAATTCTTTAGCAGATAAAGTTTTATATACAGGACCTTTAGATGAGTATTATGATTATAAATACGGTGAACTTGAATATAGGTCGTTAGAATTTGATATTAGAATATTAGATCAAGAATATTATCAAAATAACTGTGTAATAAATTTTGAAGAATACGATATTCCATACACTAGAATTATTGAACATAAATATTTTGAAAATGCAATTTCTAAAAAAACTGTAATTACAATAGAATATCCAAAAACTTATCAAAGAGGTTTAGAAAGATATTATCCAATTAATAATGATAAAAATAATAAACTATATGAAAAATATTTAAATTTAACCCACAAAGAAAATAATGTAATCTTCGGAGGTAGACTTGCTTCATATAAGTATTACGATATGGATGATACAATCGAAGCTGCTTTAGAATTATCTTCTAAAATTTAATACAAAATTAATACTAAATTAAGTGTTTTCTCTTGAAGAAAACATTTTTTTTATATAAAATAATAGTACAAGTGGAGTAAAGTGGGAGATAGTGGAGAATGTTTATTGGTAGCTATGAGTATTCATTAGATGATAAAAGCAGACTTACTATACCATCTAAATTCAGAAATGAGATTAGTGGTAAGCTTTATCTTATGAAAGGATATGACGGCTGTTTATCAATTTATAAAGAAGATGACTTCAATAAAACTCTTGCCGAACTTCAAAAACTCCAGTTCCAAAAAGAAAAATCAAGATTACATCTTAGAGTTCTTCTTGAAACAGTTGTTGAGTTAACACTTGATAAGTCGAACCGAATTCAAATACCAGTTAAAACCATTCAAAAATACAACATTGGTAAAAACGTTAAAATTATTGGATTAATCGACCATTTCGAAGTCTGGGACAGTAAAATTTGGGAAGAATACCAAGATTTACATGAAAAAGATTTTGAAAAAGATGCTGAGGATTTATTAAACAATGAAATCTAATCATCATATTCCAGTAATGTTAAAAGAAGTAATTGAAGGTTTAAATATTAAAGAAGATGGTATTTATTTAGATTTAACATTAGGAAGAGCCGGGCATAGTTCGGAAATATTAAAAAAAATTCCTAATGGAAAATTAATTGCTCTTGATCAAGATCAAGAATCAATTAATTATTCGACTGATTTATTGAACAAAATAAGTTCAAATTTCAAAATTATTAACACTAATTTCGTTAATATTAAAAAAGTTTTAGAAGATTTAGGTATCAAAGAAGTCGACGGAGCTTTATTTGATTTAGGTGTGTCATCTCCTATGTTTGATGAAGATTACCGCGGTTTCTCTTATAGATACAATAACAAACTTGATATGAGAATGGATTTAAATAATCCATTAACAGCAGAATTAATTGTTAATAATTACAGCTTAGAGAATTTATATAAAATTCTTAAAAATTATGGAGAAGACAAATATTCTTACCAAATAGCAAGAAACATTGTCAAAGAACGAGAAAAAAAACCTATACAAACTACATTCGAATTGGTTGAAATAATTAAAAATTCAAAACCAGCAAAAGAATTAAAAAGTATCGGTCACCCAGCAAAACAAACTTTCCAGGCTTTAAGAATAGAAGTTAACAACGAATTAAATGTGTTGGAAACAGCATTAGAAGATGTTATCAAACAACTTAAAGTTGGAGGTAGAATAGCAGTCATATGTTTTCAATCATTAGAAGACAAGATCGTTAAAAGAATATTTAAAAAATATTCAATAATTGAAGGTAATAGAAAAAACGATTTCATACTACCTCAACAAATAAGTCTACCAAATTACAAAATGATTAATAAAAAAGTTATAAAAGCTAGTCAAGATGAATTAGATATAAATCATAGATCAAAAAGTGCAACACTTAGAATATTAGAAAGGATTAAATAGGTGGGAATTATGAAGGACAAATTAATTAGAACAAATCACAAAGGTATTTATTACTTCTTTAGAAAATGCGGAATATGTTTAGGATGTATAGTAGCATCATCTATTTTAATTGCTTTACCATTAAGTTTTGGATTAAACACGATTAGTTCAAATAGTAATAATATTAATTCAAAAACAGAATTATCTCATCATAACGATGTTAACTTATTAAAATTCTAATAATATTATACTTATAAATTACTAAATAGTAGATTAAAGTATACTAATTTTATACTTTAAATTTACTATTTTTTATTTTTGTTTTTTTATTAAAATAGAATAATTAAAGAATAATATTTAATTGAATATATATAAGATTAATAATATAATTATTAATAGTATGGAAAAAGAAATCGCAGTATTAGAAATACGTAGCAAAATAGCTACTTTAGTAATTGGTAACCTTGTTAATGGTAAAGTAAATATTATAAACAAAGTGATAAAACCTCTTTCTGTTCCCTTAAAGAGTGGAGAAGTTTTAGACAGCAATAGTTTAACTAAAGATATTGAATCAATGTTAACAATAGAAGATGTTGAACACGGTGTTAAATACACAGTTAATGAGATAACATTAATATTACAACCTTATGGATTAAATGCTTATCAAACTGATCGTATTACAAATATCATATCTAATCAAAATATCATTGATAAAAAAGATATAACAAACGCCATATCAATGATTGCTAAAGAAAAAATTGATGATAGTTACAACAATATGATAGTTGATATTGTACCAAATTCATTTAAAATTGATGGAGATATCACATATAACGAACCTCCTTTAGGTCAAATTTCAAGAGAGTTAATGGTTAGTGCGCATATTTATTCTTTGCCAAATTTATACGCTCAAGAACTATTAAATTGTGTTGCAAATACTGGAGTCAAAGTAACTAGATTAGTTATATCACCAATTGGTTTAAGTAAATTTCTTAAAGAGAAACAATTTAAATATAATACATATATTCTCGTCGACTGTGGTCAAAAATCTACAATTTTAACATTTGTAGGTAATAACATTGTATTCAAATCGGCTAACTTTGAATTAGGTATTGATGATTTGATTGATAAAATAGCATTTAGATTTAATATTTTAAAAGCTGAAGCAAGCGATTTAGTTAATTTATATGGTTATGATAATAGAAGAACCGATCTTAATCCTCCAATTGCAAAATATAATATAAATGGGAAAGAATATAGCATGAAATTAGATGATTTAAATAGTGAAATCGTTGAATATTTTAGCAATTGGACTACTAAATTAACTCAAACTATTCAAGAATTTAAACTCGATCCAGAAATATTAAGAAACATAAATTTAGTTTTTATAAATGAAGGTATAAATATTAATGGCTTTAAGAATTACATTAAAAGATTTGTAAAATATAATTCTGAATTCTTAGTTATTCCAGATGTAGGATTACAAAATAGTTTTTATGCAAACTGTGCAGGTGCCATTTATTTAAGTTCCACATACACAGGTTCTTCTAATGATGATATCAAAGGAAGAATAAGAGAAGTTAACAGAGAAATTGAAACTAATCAAGAATATGATGAAGTTATAGATGAACTTTAAAGGAGTTTGAAAATGATTACTGAAAATTTAGATAATTATGAACCAGTAGCAAAAATTGTTGTTATTGGTGTCGGTGGAGCAGGAAACAACGCTGTTAACCGTATGATTGATGAAAACATTATGAATGTTGATTTTTATGTCGCTAATACTGATAAACAAGCTTTATCTTTAAGTAAAGCACCTAATAGAATTATTTTAGGTCAACAACTTACAAGTGGACTTGGTGCAGGCGGAGATCCAGAAATTGGTCGTCAAGCTGCTGAAGAATCAATTGAAGAAATTAATGAAATAGTTAAAGATTGTAAAATGGTATTTATCGCTTCAGGTATGGGTGGTGGCACTGGAACTGGCGCATGTCCAGTTATTGCAGATTGTGCTAAAAAAGCTGGTGCTTTAACTATTGCAATCGTTACTCGTCCATTTAGTTTTGAAGGGAATAGAAGATTAAAACTTAGTGTAGAAGGATTGAATAATTTAAGATCAACTTGCGACGCAGTTATTGTTGTAAGTAATGATAATTTATTAATGTATTCAGGTAATTTACCTGTTGGAAATGCATTCAGTGAATCAGACAAAGTTTTATCAAAATCAGTCCAAACAGTTACAGACTTAATTTTAATGCCTTCTTTAATCAACCTTGACTTTAATGATGTAGATAAGGTTTTAAAAGACAGCGGAATTGCTTTAATTGGTTTTGGAACAGGGTCTGGAACTAAACGTGCAGAAGATGCAGCTTTAGATGCATTAAGTTGCCCTTTAATCGAACAATCAATTAAAGGTGCCAGAAAAGCTTTATGTCATATTACATGCGGAAACGAAGTTTCTTTATTTGAATGTCAAGAATGTGTCAAAACAATTAGAGAACAATCTGGTGGTCATTTAGATATTAGTTTCGGTATTGCAATTAATGATCAATTAACCGATCAAATAATGGTTTCTTTAATAGCAGGTGATTTTGATTCTGATATCAGTTTTGATAACCCATCAAGATTAGAATTCTCTAAAATAAATAATATCGAAACAACCGCTAATAATAATTTAGAAGATAATGAAGATTCTTTATCTAATTTAAATGAAGTAAATAAAGAAGAAGAAAAGAATGATATTGATGAAATTACTGAAGATATTATTCCAAATTTCTTAAATACTGATTTAGATTTATAAGACAAGTTTTTATATATAAGTATCTTAGAGAGGGATTATTTGGTGAAAAATCTTATACTTAATATAATAAATATCACTTATAATAAAATATAAAATTTAATGAGGGATACATTTATAAATGTATAACTAAGGTGGTACCGCGCTAATAACGTCCTTAGATTTATTCTAAGGATTTTTGCGTATTTGGAGGTAAAATAAATGGAACTTAAAAACACACTTTTAATGAATAAAAGTAAATTTGAAATGAGAGGTAATCTTAACTTAAAAGAACCTATTCTTGTAGAATCTTGGCTAAAAAATTCTTTATATAATGAAATGAATAAAAACAAATTATTAGGAGACTATGTTTTACACGATGGTCCACCATATGCAAATGGTGCTATGCATTGCGGTCATATGCTCAATCGTGTCTTGAAAGATTTTGTTGTTAGATTTAAAAATATGCAAGGTTATCACACTCCTTTTGTATTTGGATGGGATACACACGGTTTACCAATTGAAAATCAAGTTATAAAAAGCGGAGTAAATCGTAAAACAACTCCTATTATTGAATTTAGAAATAAATGCGCAGAATATGCATTAAAACAAGTTGAATTACAAAAAAAATCTATTCAAAGATTAGGTGTTTTAGGAGATTACGATAATCCTTATATTACTTTAAGTAAAGAATATGAGGCTAGTGAAATTAGATGTTTTGCTAATATGGCTTTAAAAGGATTAATATATAAAGGATTAAAACCAGTTTATTGGTCACCATCAAGTGAATCAGCTTTAGCAGAAGCTGAGATTGAATATCAAGATGTAGAAGCCTACACAGTATATGTTTCTTTTAAAGTGAAAGATGGCAAAAATATTATAGATAATGATGTTAACTTTATTATTTGGACTACAACTCCATGGACGTTACCTGCTAACTTAGCAGTTTGTTTACATCCTAATTTTGAATATGGAATTTATAAAACTGAAAAAGGCAAATTCTTATTTTTATGTGAGTTAAAAGATAAAATAGTTGAAAATATTGGATTTAGTCAATGTGATTTAATTAAAACTTTAAAAGGTTCAGAATTAGAATATGTTACTTGTTATCATCCTTTCTATGATAGAGAATCATTAGTTATAAATGCCGATTATGTTACAAGTGAAGATGGTACAGGTATTGTTCATATTGCACCTGGACATGGTGAAGATGACTATTTAGCATGTTTAAAATACAATATTAAACCTTTTTGTCCTGTTGATGAACATGGAAAAATGATGAAAGAATGTGGTCCTTTACTTGAAGGTTTGTTTTATGAAGATGCTAATTTAAAAGTTATTGATATTTTAAAAGATAATAATAATTTATTAAAATTAAATAAAATTGTACATAGTTATCCTCACGATTGGCGTACTCATAAACCTGTTATTTTTAGAGCTACACCTCAATGGTTCTGTTCAATTGAACCAATTAGAGAAAAACTAATTAATGAAATTAAAAATATTAAATGGACACCTGCTTGGGGTGAACAAAGAATGATTAATATGATTAAAGATAGACATGATTGGTGTATTTCTAGACAAAGAATTTGGGGAGTACCTTTACCTATTATTTACTGTGAAGATGGTACACCTATAATTGAAAAAGAAGTTTTTGATCATATTGAAAAAATTATTTACGAAGAAGGCAGTAATGTTTGGTTTATAAAAGATCCTAAAGAATTATTACCAAATAATTATAAAAATTCACATTCACCAAATGATATTTATAAAAAAGAAACAGATATCATGGATGTTTGGTTTGATAGTGGATCATCATTTAATTATGTATTAAATGATAGAAATTTAGGTTTCCCTTCTGATTTATATCTTGAAGGTAGTGACCAATATCGTGGATGGTTTAACTCATCACTCATTGTCTCTCTTGCTTGTTTTGATAAAGCACCTTATAAACATGTTGTATCTCATGGTTATGTTTTAGATGAAAACTGGGAAAAAATGTCAAAATCTAAAGGAAACGGAATTGATCCATTGAAAGTCGCAAATCAATATGGTGCTGATATTTTAAGATTATGGGTTGCTACAATTGATTATCAACAAGATGTAAAGATAAGTGAGAACTTAATCAAACAAAACACTGATACTTATCGTAAAATTAGAAACACATTTAAATTTATGTTATCTAATTTAATTGATGGAGATTCTATTTATTTTGAAAATAAAGATATAATTCCTTACGAATCTTTACCTTTAACTGAAAAATATATCTTAAATCGTTTATATTCAGTATCTAATAGTTTTATTAATAATTTCTCAAATTATCAATTTTTAAACGCTATGAATGATTTAATGAAATTTATAAGTGATGATTTATCTTCTTTCTATTTAGATATATCAAAAGATAGCTTATATTGTGATAAAAAAGATTCACTTAGAAGAAGAGAGATTCAAACAGTTTTAAATGAATGTGTAAATATCTTAATGAGATTATTGAATGTAATTTTACCATTCACAATGGATGAAGTTAATCAAAATTATCATTTAAAAGAATTCGATAATGTTCAATTGTATCCATATCCTAAACTTAATGAAAATATTGATTTTGAATTAATTAATAACTATCAAAAATATTTAATAAATTTAAGAACTGATGTTTTAAAACAATTAGAAATAAAAAGAAGTGAAGATGTTATCCACTCTGCTCAAGAAGCTTTAGTTAATTTAAATATTAATAACGAAGAATATTATTCTTATATTTTTAATAATTTTAATTTAGATCAATTAAAAGAATTATTTATTGTCAGTAAAGTAATTTTAAATAAAAACAGTGGTTCTAAAGATGATGTAGATATTCAAATTAAGCATCACGAAGGTTGTAAATGTTCAAGATGTTGGAATTATTTTGATAATAATGAACTTCGTGAAATTGAAGGAAATAATATATGTCCAAGATGTTTAAAAATTTTAAAATAAATTTCAAAGATATTATCAATTCGTTTATTTATGTTGCAATTTTCGGTTTTATTATTGATATTTTAACAAAAAATCTTGCTTTTAAATTTTTAAAAGAAGGGGTAAGAAATCCAATAAAACCTTTTGACGCTATTTTAAATTTCACTTTGGTATTTAACAAAGGAGCTGCTTTTGGTATTGGAGGAAGTCAATTTTTCTCTCAATTACTCTTATGTATTCTAAGTTATGTTTCAATTGGAGTTATTATATATTTTTATCTTAAAGCTCATAAAGATAACAACTTATATGTTAAATTTTTATTGATGTTAATTTTAGGAGGAGATATTGGTAATTTAGTTGATCGTAGTTTTGCTTTACTACCTTTAAACACAATATATTCAAAAGGTGTAATTGATTTTATTGATGTTCAAAATATTATCCCTGGATTTGGCATATTTAATCTAGCAGATGCTTTTATATGCGTTGGTATATTTTTATTAGTTATAAACGAATTAATCTTAACAATTAAAAACAATGGAAAAGAATAAATTTATTGTATTAAAAGAAGAAGAAACTTTAAGAATTGATAAATACTTATCGATTAAATTTTCTAATTACTCACGAGTTTATCTATCAAATTTGATTAAAGATAAACATGTATTAGTAAATAATAAAGAAATCTCTCCATCATATAAAATAAAAGAAAATGATATTATTGAGGTTAGTTTTATAAGTCAAGAAGCAAATCTTGATTCAATTAAACCTATGGATTTTAATTTAGATATATTATATGAAGATAAGTCTATTTTAATAATAAATAAACCTCAAGGACTTGTTGTTCATCCAGGTGGCGGACATAAAGATGACACCTTAGTTAATGCATTAGTCTTTGCAAATAAACAATTATCAAATATTAATGGAATTGAAAGAATAGGTATTGTTCATAGAATTGATAAGGATACATCAGGTGTTTTATTAATTTGTAAAACAAACTACGCACATAATCAAATTGCCGAACAATTAAAAGATCATTCAATGAATAGAGAGTATTACGCATTAGTCAAAGGTGTAATAAATGAAACAAAAGGTAAAATTATTGCGCCAATTGCTCGAGATAAAAACAATAGATTGAAAATGTGTATAGATTTAACAAATGGAAAAGAAGCAATTACTTTTTTCGAAGTTATTAAAAGATATAGCAAATATACTCTTATTAAATGTAAATTATTGACTGGAAGAACACATCAAATTCGTTGTCATATGGAATATATTAATCATCCTGTTATCGGAGATCCGATTTATGGAAAAGATAACTGTCATCTTTATAATAATGGTCAATTATTACATGCATATAAACTAAATTTTATACATCCGATTACAAAAAAAGAGCAATCATGCATTGCTCCTTTACCTAAATATTTTAATGACGTATTAAATAAATTAGAATAATTTATTCTAAGTTCATCTCAATTACGGTTTTATAATTAGCAAAATTATTTTTTGCTATTTTTTTAAATTCATTCAAACCATGTTTTTTAATAAATTCAATTGAAAATTCATCAACTTTTTTTGATGCACCTAAAGGTATTTTGCAATTATATTTTTTAGATAAATTTTCTATTTCTGTTAAGAAAATATATCTAGCAATGCAACTAGCTAACGCAATCGAGGGATAATATGTCTCACCTTTTTGTTGAAAAATAATATTTTCTGTTTTTCTTTTAACGTTTTTTAAATAATTATAATAATTACTTTCAGGAGTGAATTCATCTATATAAATATTTTTTACGTATGGGAATCTTTCATGTAATTTAGTTAAAAGATAATTATGTAATACACATTTAATACTATTTAAATTATATCCTTTATTAACTGCTTTATTATACCTTTCATTACTAAAAACTTCATATTCGAAATATGTTTTTTTAACAAGTAATGGTACAATTTCAAGAATTTTTTGATCATTTAGTTTTTTACTATCTTTAATATTATATTTATTAATTAATTTCATTGTATCTTGATTGCAATAAGCTGCACATACAACAATAGGTCCTAAAAAATCTCCAGTTCCTACTTCATCGCTTCCGATTTGATGATCTATATTTATAAAATAAGGATTTGAATTTTCTTTTATTTTTTTAACATTTTTAGTTTCTAAAAATTCAGTTGCGTATTTATTAGCAATCTCAATACCATTCTCACCTTGTATTGTAACCTTATAACTTGCTTTTTTCTTATTATCGAAAGCAGTAATTATATTTTTGTCTGTTTTTATAACATATAAGATATAACCAACATCCTCTTTAAAAATATAATTAGAAAAATCATCCTTAATTTTTTTTAAATTATTCTCATCAACTTTTATAGATATCATATTTAAATTATATCATTATCTTGATAATTATGCTATTATTAGAAAAATGAAAGACCTTAATTCAATTTTAGAAATTGATAAAATACTCTTAATTCTAAAAAAATATCTTAAAACTCCTGAAGCTTTTAATTTTATAGATAATTTAAAACCTTATAATGATATTGAAATCTGTAATGATGAATTAAAATTAGTAGAAGAGGCTTTATCTTTATATAATTTATATAATGATATTCCAATTTTTCATCATTCTTCTATAAGATTGATTTCATATGATATTTCAAAAGGTAATATTTTAACTTGTGATGATTTAATCCATATAAAAGATTTTTTATCCACCATAAATGATCTTAAATCTTATTATAATAAAATAATTTTAAGTGATTTAAAAATATGTAATTATTTTAAAGATTTAAATCCGTATCAATTTATAATAGATAAAATTGATTCAATCATAGATAATAACGGTGAAATTAAAGATAATGCTTCTTATAACTTGGCAAAAATTCGTAATAAACTTAGACAAATTGATAATCAAAATCATGATTTAATCAATAAATTAATTATATTATATAAAGATAAATTAAACTTAGATAATTACTCAATTAAAAACGAAGTTTTTGTTTTACCAGTAAATTCATCTTATAAAAACACAATTAATGGTATTGTTCATGATATAAGTCAAAGTGGACAAACAACCTTTATAGAACCAATTGAAATTTTACAATTAAATAATAAAAAAAGAATTTTAGAAATTGAAGAAAAAGAAGAAATTACTTTAATTTTAAAAGAAGTTAGTAAAATAATTGAAAATAATATCGAATCATTAATAAAAAACGAAGAATATGTAACAAAATTAGATATTTTATTTTCAAAAGTAAAATTTTTAAATCAAATAAAAGGTAATATTATATATTTAAATAAAAATAAAAAATTAGATTTAATTAACGCTAAACATCCTTTATTAAATCAAAATGAGGTTGTAGGTAATAATTTTAAATTAAATGAAGATAAAAGAATTTTATTTATAAGTGGCCCTAACGCAGGTGGTAAAACAATTGCTTTAAAAACTATAAGTATATTATCTTATATGGCTAAATTAGCACTTCCTTTGTCATGCGATATTGATAGTAATATACCTTATTTTAATAATATTTTTATTGATATAGGTGATAATCAATCGATTGAAAATAATCTATCAACCTTTAGCGCACACATTTCAAATTTATCAGTTATTTTAAAGTCATCTACTAGTAAAGATTTAGTAATTTTAGATGAACTTGCTAGCGGAACCGATCCTAATGAAGGTGAATCTTTATCTATTTCTATAATAAATTATTTACTAAATAAAGGTTTATTAGCAATTATTTCCTCACATTATCCAAAATTAAAACAGATATGTTTATTAAATAAAAATATATCTAGTGCATCATTTTTATTTGATGAAGATAAATTAATTCCTACTTTTAAGATGATATATAATATATATGGAAAAAGTTTTGCTTTTATTATTGCGAAAGAGTACGGAATACCTGATGAAATCATTGAAAATGCTAAGAATTTTTATAATAATGAATATTCTAATGAATTTGATAATAAACTTGAATATATTCAAAACAAAGAAAAAGAATTATATGATAAAGAACATATGTTGGATGATAAAATAATTCTTTTAAGCAAAAAAGAAAAAAGTATAAATGAAAAAGAAGACAAATTACAAAGTGATATAAATAATTTAAAAAATAAAAAAATAGATGAATTAGATAAAATAATAGAAGAAAAAATACAAAATATTGAAGAAATTTATAATAAAACAAAAATTTCTAATAAAAAAGAATTAAATGATGCTATTAATAAAATCGAAAAAAATACGCTTAAAATAGAAGAAGAATATAATTTTAATATTGGTGACGCTGTTAAAATTAAAACATTAAATTTGGATGGAATTATCTATAATATTAAGAAAAATTTATATTATATTAAAACTAATGATGGATTAACTTTTAAAACAGAAAAAAATAAATTAATGCCTATAAATAAAAAAGCCTTAACAAAACAAAAAAATCTTAATAATTTAGATCGTAAAATTTTAAATAATAACAAAATAAATTATTCTCTAAACATCATAGGAAAAAGAGCTATTGAAGCTGAAAATGAGGTTATTTTATTTTTAAGCAATTCAAACGCAATAGGATTGAAAGAAGTTAAAATAATTCATGGTTTTGGAGCAGGAATTTTAAGAAAATTAACGCATAAAATTTTAAAACAAACTCCTTATGTTTCACAATATAAATTAGGTAACGATGAAAATGGAAATGGAGGAGTAACAATTGTTAATTTTAAATGAAAAAATTAAAAATTTGATTGAATTATTACCTTCTAAACCAGGTTGTTATTTAATGCATAATGAAAATAATGAAATTATCTATATAGGTAAAGCTAAAAATTTAAAAAATAGAGTTTCTCAATATTTTTTATTAGAACATCAAGGCAAAACTAAAGCTATGGTAAGCCATGTTGATTATTTTGAAACTATTATCACAGATAATGAAAAAGAAGCTTTAATTTTAGAAATTAATTTAATAAAAAAATATCATCCAAGATATAATATTTTACTTCAAGATGATAAAAAATATCCATATATAGCAATTCATAATATAGAACATCCATACGTTAGTATTGAAAGAAATATAAATAATAAAAAATGTATATATTTTGGACCATATCCTATAAGTAATTATGCATATAATGTAGTTAAATTAATTAATAGATTTTATCCACTTAGAAAATGTAAAACAATCCCAAAAAAACCTTGTGTTTATTATCAAATGAAACAATGTTTAGGGCCATGTATTAACAAAATCAGTCAAGAAAAATATAATGAAATAATTAAAGATATAAAGAAAGTATTATCAAGCGATTCAAATGAATTAAAAGAAATAATAAATAAAAAACTAAAAGAAGCTATGATAAATTTAGATTATGAAAACGCTAAAGAATATAAAGATATATTAGATAGTTTAAATTATATTTTAAAAGAACAAAAAGTAGAATTAATCAAAGAAAACAAAAATATAGATATCATTTCATTTCACTATGATAAAGAATTTTTATCAATAAATATTCTATATATTAGAAATGGTATGTTATTAGGAAAAAAGAATATAATTGAAAGATATATTTTAGATATTAACGAACAAATCAGTGAGTTATTAATTCAATATTACTCAAACAACCTTGTTCCAGATAAAATTATTATAAATAATAAAGATATAATCAATGATTTACAACAAATTTTCCCATCTCAATATATTATACCTAAAATGGGTAAATATTACGATTTAGTCAATGTTTCTTTTTCTAACGCTAAAAAAGATCTTGAAGAATACTTATCATCAAAAATCAAAATCGATTCACTTAGTTTAATAGAAGAATTAGGAGAATTACTTAATATTAAAACACCATATAAAATCGAATTATATGATAACTCTCACATGCAAGGTGATAGTGCTATTGGAGCAATGGTTACATTTGTTAATGGCAAAAAGTTTAAAAATGGTTATAGAATTTATAATTTAGAAAACAAAAACACTAAGAATGACCTTGAAAGTATGGAATTTGTCTTAGAAAAAAGATTTAATAAACTAATCAAAGAAAATGATAATTATCCAAATCTTATTATCCTTGATGGAGGAGAAGAACAAATTAAAGTTTGTAATAAACTACTTACAAAATTTAGTTTAAAAATCCCAATATGTGGTTTAGTAAAAGATAGTCATCATAAATCCTCAGGTTTATTAGATAGTAATCTTAATTTAATAAATTTAGATAAAAAATCAGATTTATTTATATTACTTTCCTATATGCAAGATGAAGTTCATCGTTTTGCAATCACTAATTACCGTAAAAAAGCAATCAAAAATAGCTATAATTCAATTTTTGACGATATTGAAGGATTAGGTAATAAACGTATCGAAATTTTGAAAAATAATTATGAAAATATATATCAATTAGAAGAAGCTTCTATAGAAGAAATATCTCAATTTATACCAAAAAAAATAGCTATAGATTTATATAATAAATTACATAAAAATCAATAAATATAATGTTTTTTTAATAAAATAAGTAATTTTTTATTAATTGTTTTTTTGTTGTTTTAAATATCTAATTAGTATATAATTTATATCGTATTTTAAATAGATATTAAGGAGAATATATATGTCAACAAAGTTAGTAGAAAAAGGAAATGCAACTTATGAAGTTACAACTTCAATTAAAGGTGAAAAATGGGCTAACGCTCAAGAAAAAGCCGTTAATAAATTAGTTAAAAATGTTCAAATTAAAGGTTTCAGAAAAGGTAAAGCACCTTTAAATTTAGCAAAAGAAAGATTAGACCAAACTAAAGTATTTAACGAAGCTGTCGATAGTGTTTTACAAGAAATGTATATTGAAGTTATTAAAGAACATAACTTAAAACCTTTTATGAACTCAGGAGTTGTTATAAATAAAATAAGTTCAGAAGAATTAGAAGTTACCTTTAAAATTATTAACTTCCCTGAAGTTACTTTAGGAGAATATAAAAATTTAGGTATCAAACTTAAAGAAGCTAGTGTTAGTGAAGAAGAAATTAATAAAGAATTAGAAAATTCTAGATTAAATAACGCTGAATGGAGCTTAAAAGAAGAAGGTAGCGCTGAAATGGGTGATATGATTGTCATGGATTTCAAAGGTTACGTTGATGGAAAAGAATTTGACGGCGGAAGCGCTAATAATTATTCATTAGAATTAGGAAGTAATCAATTTATTCCAGGATTCGAACAACAATTAGTAGGTGCTAAACCAGAATCAAAAATTGATGTAAATGTTACTTTCCCAGAACAATATGTTAAAGAATTAGCTGGAAAAGATGCTAAATTTGTATGTATGGTTCATGAAATTAAAACTAAAAACTATCCTGAATTAAATGACGAATTCGTTAAAGGCTTATCAATTAAAGATGTAGATAATTTAGAATCATATAAAAAATATTTAGAAAATAATTTAAAAGAGACTAAATTAAATCAAGCAAAAGCTGAACAATATAATCAAATCTTAGATACAATTATTAAAAATTCTAAATTTACATATGCTCCTGAAGTCATCGATGAAGAAACTGCATCAATTAAAAAAAGTATGTTACAACAAATTAATCAAAACGGTTTAACATATGAACAATACAAAGAAATTACTGGTTTAAGTGATGAAGAAATTACTAACCAATTTAAAAAAGAAGCTGAAAATAGAGTTTTAAGAGTTACTGTCTTAGATAAAATTGCTGCTGAAGAAAAATTAATGGTAACTGAAGAAGATATTAATGAATATTTCAACAAAATTGCTACACAATATAAAATGGATGTAGAAGAAGTAAAAAAATATTTTAATACTCAATTAAATTCTTTAAAAGATAATTTATTACAAAATAAAATAGAAAATTTCTTAATTGAAAACAATAAATAATAGGTAGGTAATATATATAAATATGAATGATAAAAAAGATGTAAAAATCTTAAATTATCCTATTTTAAACATCCCTGGATTAATTATATTCCCGAATAACTCAGAATATGTAATCTTATCCGATCAAAAAAGTATTGATAGTATAAATAATATTATCGATAATTATGATGGTTATTTTATTCTTTCACATGACGATAAAGAAGACTTTAAAAATCTGCAAAATATTCATAAAATCGATATTAATAACGCGAGTTCCCTTGGATCTTTTTGTTCCATTAAAGGTAATAAAATTTTAAGTCAAAATAAAATACGTATTCAATCTTTGTTTAAGATTGGAATAGAACAAATATATGTAGAAAATAATATATTATTGGCAAAAGCACGCGAAGTTCTTACTTCTTATGGTAATCAAGAAGAAGAAAATAATTTAGTTGACAACATTTTCTCATTATTGGAAAATGTTAAATTTAATAATTTATTAAACTTAAATTTTGAATTATTAAATAAAAAATTCAATAAAGGCGTAACATCAATCGAATTAGTTTATTTTTTACCTTCAATTTGCAACTTTTCAATACAAGAAAAGAAAGAACTTTTTAACATAATTAATGTTAATGAACAATTAGAATTCATTATAAATGTATTAAATAAAAAAATATTTGAAAAAAATATCGATCATAATATTAATTTATCCGTAAGAAATAATTCAGAAAAAAATCAAAAAGAATATTATTTAAGAGAAAAATTGAAAGCAATTAAAAAAGAGTTAGGTGAAGATGACGATTTTAATAATTCTTCATCTATTTTAGAACGTATTGAAAAAGAAAATTTTCCTGATAATATCAAAATAAAAATCAAAGATGAGCTAAAAAAGATTGACATTTTACCACCAGGATCATTAGAAGCAAGTCTTATAAAAAATTATATTGATTTACTTTTAGATTTACCTTGGAATAAAAAAACAGAAGATGAAGATAATCTTAAAAATGTAGAGAAAGTTTTAAATAAAAATCATTCTGGTTTACAAAAACCAAAGGAGAGAATCCTTGAATATATCGCTGTTAAAAAGGCAACTAATTCATTAAAAGCCCCAATTATATGCTTTTATGGTCCTCCTGGTACAGGAAAAACTTCTTTAGCAAAATCAATAGCAAATGCTTTGAATAGAAAATTTGTTAAATGCTCTTTAGGTGGTGTTAGTGATGAAGCTGAAATTAGAGGTTTCAAAAGAACCTATGTTGGTAGCGCACCTGGAAATATTGTAAAAGCTTTAAAAAACTCACAAGTTAATAACCCAGTTATTTTATTAGATGAAATAGATAAACTTGATAAATCATACAAAGGTAATCCTGCTAGTGCTTTATTAGAAGTATTAGATCCAGAACAAAATACACATTTTGTTGATAATTTTATTGAGGAACCAATAGATTTATCTAATATTTTATTTATTTGTACAGCAAACTATCTAGATAATATTCCAGCTCCATTACTTGATCGTTTAGAATTAATCGAACTTAATAGTTATACATCGATTGAAAAAAATAACATTGCTCAAAAATATTTAATTCCGAAAGCTTTAAAGAATAGTGGATTAGAAGAAGGTTCTGTAGTTTTTAACGACGAAACAATTGATTATATTATTGATCGATACACAAGAGAATCTGGTGTTAGACAATTAGAACGTAATTTAAATAGTATTGCTAGAAAGATTTGTATTAAAAAATTAAAAAATAAAATTAAAGAATTTCCAGTTGATATTCAAATTAAGGATGTACCAAAAATGCTTGGAATTGAAATTTTCGAAAGCACTAAAAAAGAAAAAGGAAGTCAAGTTGGTGTAGTTACTGGATTAGCATACACTGAATATGGTGGTGATATTTTACCTATCGAAGTCAATTATTTCCAAGGTAAAGGTGAATTAATTTTAACCGGTAAATTAGGTGAAGTTATGAAAGAGTCTTGTTCAATAGCGCTTGACTATATCAAAAGTAACGCTGATAAATACAATATTAATCATGATTTCTTTAATAAAAACGATATCCACGTTCACGTTCCTGAAGGTGCTGTCCCAAAAGATGGTCCTTCTGCAGGTGTCGCAATTACTATTGCTATTATATCTTCAATTTTACAAAAACCTGTTTCTGGTGATATAGCAATGACCGGAGAAGTTACTCTTAGAGGCAATGCTTTAGCTATCGGTGGCTTAAGAGAAAAAGTTTTGGCAGCATTAAGAAGTGGTATTAAACTTGTTATCGTTCCAAAAGCAAACAAAAATAATATATTAGATTTACCAAAGGAAATTACTTCAAAAATAGAAATTCAATATATGGAATCAGTCGATAATGCCATAAAATTAATATTTAAGGAATAAAATGTCATATTTTTTTAAAAAAGCAGAATTTATTAAATCGATAATTGATGTAAAAGATACTCCAAATGACAATTTTAGTGAAGTTATTTTTATCGGAAGAAGTAATGTTGGTAAATCTTCATTAATAAACAAATTGGTAAATCAAAAAAGATTAGCTTATACTAGTTCTAAACCAGGCCATACAAGATTATTAAATTATTATCGTATTGAAGATAGATTTTATTTTGTTGATACACCTGGATATGGATTTAGTCAAAATAAAGGATTAGATTATTTATTTTATGATAAATTTATTAACGATTACTTTAATAACAATAAAAATCTTAAATTGGTAATATTTTTATTAGATAGTAGAAGAATACCTAACGAAGATGATGTAACTTTCTATAATTATTTAAAATCTATGAATTATAACTATTTATTAGTTATGACGAAAACAGATAAATTAAATCAATCAGAAAAAAGTAAAATATTTAAAAATTTATCTTCTAAATTTGATTTTTTTGATAAAAATAATGTTTTTTTTGTTAATATAAATAATAATCAGTTGATTGAAAATTTAAAAAATAAAATTGATAGTATAGTTTAAGAGGTGATGATATGGCATTAGAGACGCGTTATGATTCTAAAAAAGTAGAATCTAATAAATATGAAAATTGGCTTAAAAATGGTTATTTTACAGCTGGAGACAAGTCAAAACCTAAATTTTCAATGGTTATCCCACCTCCAAACGTTACTGGTAAATTACATATTGGCCATACATTAGATAATACAATACAAGATATAACATGTAGATATAAAAAAGCACAAGGATTTGATGTTCTTTTTTTACCTGGTTGCGATCATGCTGGTATTGCTACTCAAGCTAAGGTAGATCAATTATTACAAAGTCAAGGTATTGATAGATTTAAAATAGGCCGCGAAAAATTTTTAGAAGAAGCATTTAAATGGAAAGATGAATACAGTAAAATAATCCATCAACAATGGGCAAAAACTGGATTAATGCTTGATTATTCAAGAGAAAGATTTACTCTCGATGAACATTTTTCTAAAGCAGTATATTTAGTTTTTAAACAATTATATGAAAACGGATTAATCTATCGTGGTGAAAGAATTGTTAACTACGATCCAATTTTAAAAACAGCTTTAAGTAATATTGAAGTAGTATATTCAGAAGATGAAGGATATTTTTATCATATTAAATATAGATTAAAAGAAAATATAAATGAATATGTTATAGTTGCTACCACAAGACCTGAAACGATGTTTGGTGATCAATGTTTATTTATTAATCCAAAAGATGAAAGATATAAAAAATACATAGGAAAAACTTTTATTAACCCTGCAAATAATCAAGAGCTTCCTTTATTAACTGATTCTTATGTTGATATGGAAGTAGGAACTGGTGTTTTAAAATGTACTCCGGCTCACGATCCTAATGATTTTAATTTAGGTGTCAAATACAATTTAAAACATCCTGTTATAATGAACACAGACGGCACTATGAGTGATGAATGTGGAATTTATAGCAAATTAGATAGATATGAATGTAGAAATAAATTAATTGAAGATTTAAAAAATGATAATAATTTAGAAAAAATAGAAAAAATCACACACTCCGTTGGCCATTCAGAAAGAAGTGGAGCTGTTGTTGAACCTATATTATCAAAACAATGGTATGTTAAAATGAAACCATTAGCTGATAGAGTTTTAAAACAACAAAAATCTTCAAATAAAGCAACTTTTTATCCAAGTAGATTTAACAAAATACTTACACATTGGATGACAAATTGTGAAGACTGGTGTATTAGTAGACAATTATGGTGGGGACATAGAATTCCAGTATATTATAATATTGATACTAATGAAATACTAGTAAACGACCAAAAACCTACTAATGGCAACTGGATACAAGATGAAGATGTATTAGATACTTGGTTTTCAAGTGCATTATGGCCATTCGCTACTTTAGGATGGCCTGAGAATACCGAAGATTTCAATAGATATTATCCTTTAGATTGTATGTCTACTGGCTATGATATTATTTTCTTCTGGGTGGCAAGAATGTATTTCCAAGGATTATTCTTTACAAATAAAACACCATTTAAGGATATTTTAATACATGGCTTAGTTAGAGATTATCAAGGTAGAAAAATGTCAAAATCCTTGGGAAATGGTGTTGATCCTTTTGATGTAATTGATAAATATGGAGCAGATAGTTTAAGATACTTTATTGCTACTAATTCTGCACCAGGATTAGACATGAGGTATATTGAAGAAAAAGTAAATTCTTGTTCTAATTATTTAAATAAAATCTGGAATAGTGCACGTTTTATTCTTTTAAAAATACCAACAAATTATGAATACAAAGAGGATTATGATGTAAAAAAATTAAATTTTCTTGAATTATCAATCTTATCTAAATTACAAAAAGTTATCAAAAAAATAACTAAATATATGGATTCTTATGATTACGGAATTGCATCTACTTTATTATATAATTTCGTATATGATGATTTTTGTTCATTTTATATCGAAATGGTTAAAGTAAGTTTAGATAATGAAGAATATAATCACGAAGGTGTATATTTTACTTTAATTAAAGTTTTAAAATCGATTTTAATGATGATATATCCATTCTCACCATTTATTACCGAAGAAATGTATTTAAATTTGCCAAATCACAAAGAATCTATAATGTTAGAAACTTATCCTAAATATGAATCAAAATATATTTCTTTAGTAAGTGAAAATAAATCAGAAATATTAAAGAATATAATCGATTCATCAAGAAATTATAAAACTAAATTTAATTTAGCTCCAAATAAGAAAATTAATATTGAAATAGTTTCAAAAAATAAATTTGATGATTTGATTAATTATATTAATAGATTTACTTTCGCTGAAAAGTTAACTTTTAGTAATTATGAAAACACAGAAAATCAAGGTTTCTCATATGTTTTCTCTAATTTCACAATGTTGATTAATGAAAATATAAATATAGACGAATTAAAGAATCAGTTAGAAAAAGAAATAAGTAGATTAAATAACGAAATTAAAAGAAGTGAATCGTTATTAAATAACGATAATTTCTTAAAAAAAGCTCCTCAAAACAAAATAGACTTAGAGAAAGAAAAATATCAAAATTACTGTAAAGAATTAGAAGAGTGCAAAAAAAGATATAATTGTTTATAAATTTTTAAAATTCTCCACGACATTATTAATGAAAGGAGGATTAAATATGAACATTATTCCTTTAACTGAAAAAGAGTTAAATTCAATCTTTGTTGGTGAGGCTATTACATTAGCAACTGTAATGGCGGTTATGGTTATATCTTTAGTTACGGTTATAGTGTATAGAATTTTTACAAGTGAAAGTTCATCGTTAAAGTTCCCTGGTGGTTGGCAATTCACTTGGAAATAATCTTTTTTAATAAAAATCTACTTTTTAATTGACTTTTACTCAATAGGTTATTAATATTTATATGTTGTATCTCTTATTTAGCTACAACCGCATAGAAAAGGTTTAAAGTAATTGTAAAATTCACCTTCATAGCGAGTAATTTTTTAAAAAGGAGGGTAATATGTACGCAATAATTTTAAGCGGCGGAAAACAATTAAAAGTTGAAGTTGGACAAAAAATCTATGTTGAAAAACTTGAGGCTGAAGTCGGAAGCGATTTTAAATTTGATAAAGTTTTATTAATTTCTGATAAAACTGTTAAATCAGGAAATCCTTATATTGAAGGTGCTTCTGTAACAGCTACTGTTGAAAAACAAGGTTTAGGTAAAAAGATTGTTGTATTTAAGTATAAAGCTAAATCAAATTACCACAGAATACGTGGTCACAGACAACCTTATACTTGTTTAACAATTAAATCAATTAACCAATAATGATAAAAATAACTTTTAAAGTAAATAGTAAAAGTAATTTAATAGAAGAATTTACTGCTAATGGTCATGCAAATTATTCTAAAAATAACGAATTAGATTTAGTATGTGCTTGTGTTTCATCTATTGTTATAGGTGGTTTAAATAATATAAAAGATATTAAAAATTATTTAATTAAAATAAACTCAGGTTTCGTTAATGTAGCTACTAAGTTACCAAATGAACATGACAATAACGTAATAGAAACTATTATTACTCAAATAGAAACTTTAAAAAATAATTATCCAAAAAATATTAGTATTGAGAGAAAGGTTGATAAAATATGAATTTAAGATTTAAACTTGATATACAACTCTTTGCTTCCCACAAAGGTGTTGGTAGTACAAAAAACGGTAGAGATAGTGCTGGTAGAAGATTAGGTTCTAAACTTGGTGATGGCCAAATCTGCAAAGCAGGAGCTATTATTTACAGACAACGTGGTACAAGAATTTATCCAGGAATTAACACTAAAAAAGGTAGTGATGATACAATTTATGCTACTAAAGCTGGATATGTAAAATTCGAAAGAGTTGGAAAAACTAAAAAAAGAGTTAGTGTTTACGAATTTAGAAAATAATAAAATCACCAAATGGTGATTTTATTTTTTAAAGGAAAATAGTATGTATAATTTTATAGATAAAGTAGTAGTAGAGTTTAGAAGTGGTAAAGGCGGAGACGGAAATATAGCTTTTATTCATGAAAAAAATAGACCATTAGGCGGACCTAGTGGAGGAAATGGTGGTCGTGGCGGCTCCGTTTATTTAAGATGCTCTGATAAAATAACTACTTTAGTTAATTTTAGACATTCTAAAGTATTTAAAGCTGCTGATGGAGAAGATGGAAAAATTAAATCAATGTATGGAAGAAAAGCCAACGATATATACATTGATATCCCTAAAGGCACAGTTGTTTTTATTGAAAAAAATCATCAATTTGTTTGTGATATGAATAAAGTTGGCAAAATATTTTTAATTTGCAAAGGCGGTAGAGGCGGAAGAGGAAATTTAGCTTTTAAAAATCCTAAAAACAAAGCACCTAAAATTGCTGAAAATGGTTTACCAGGAGAAAATAAAAGAGTTATTCTTGAATTAAAATTGTTAGCAGATGTTGGTATTATAGGTTTACCTAGTGTAGGAAAATCAACTTTTATCAACTGTGTAACCAACTCAAAAGCCTTAATTGGTGACTATGACTTTACTACATTAGTACCAAATCTAGGTGTTGCAACAAATAAAAATGGTTTTTCATTTGTTTTAGCGGATATGCCAGGATTAATTGAAGGAGCCCATTCTGGAAAAGGGATAGGACTTCATTTTTTAAGACATATAGAAAGATGCAGAGTATTGATTCATATGGTGGATATGAGTGGCAGAAACGATCCATTTACTTCATATCGAGTTATTAATAATGAATTAAGAGAATATGGTATGCACCTTATTGATCGACCACAAATTATAGTTGCAAGTAAAATGGACGAAGAAAATTCAAAGGAAAATTTAAAAAACTTTATTAAACAAATAAATAAGGAAGTTTTACCAATATCTTGTATTACTGATGAAGGTTTTGATAAAGTTTTATACAAATGTGAAGAATTATTAAAAACAGCACCTCAATATCCTGTTTATAACGATGATATTGTGTATGAAAAAGTTTATGATGCACATGAAGATGAAGATATTTATAATATTGACAAAATTGATGACAACACATTTGTTATAAGCGGAGAAAGAGTTGAAAGAACATATGATTTAATCAATATTTCAACCGATGAAGGTATGATGAAGTTAATTACTTATTTAAATAAAATAGGAATTGATGATAAATTAAGAGAAATGGGTGCTAAAGATGGTGATTTTGTTAAATTAAAAGATTTCACTTTTGAGTATTTTGATTAAACATAAGTATTATATTTTTCTATTTTTTAATTATAAATGACTATATAAATATAAAGTATTTATATATATTGTTTTTTTTATCAATTTAAAGTAATATTTATAAGAAACTATTTATATTTTATGGAGGATTATTTGTGAAAAGATTTATTGGATATATATTAATCTGTTTAAGTTGTATATTTAGTGTAATTATAGGATTTATCCCAACTATTCATTCAATTAATGGTAGTGCTGACTTTGATTATGGTCAAACTTTTATTTACAAAATTAATCCTAAAGAAAATAGCAATAAAACTGAAGGTGATATTAAAACAGGAAAAGCAATTGAAGAAGTTGCAGAATTATTTAAAAATCGTTTAGATAAAGCGAACATTTCAACATATAAATTAGAAACCGAATCTGAAGATACAATTAGATTATCTTTTAAAGCGGAAACACCTGTTAACAACTTAATTGCTACATATCTTAATTTTGATTCAAATATTCAAGTTATGGATTATAGTGGTAAAATTTTACTAGAGTCAGATGAATTTTACGAAACTGGTACATCTTATATTGATTATTCTAGAAATTTCCCAATTGTAGTCTTACCAATTAAAAATCCAGGTAATTTTAAATCAAAATTACTAACTGCTGTTCAAGAAAAAGCGAGTTCATCCGATGAAAATGAAAAATATATTTATTTAGTTAATAATTGGCAAGCACATTATTCAATGGATAAAATAATTAATGATGCAAAAAGTTCCAACACCGATGAATATAATGCTTATATTGATAGAATTAATGTAAGTAAATTAGATGAAGTATTCTTAGATTATAATAAAGATTCAGAAGATAAAGTTTTTTCTAAATTAGCTTATATTAATTATTTACAACATTCACGTAATAATGTAAGTTTAGCTAATAAATTAGCTAATATTTCTTGTGCCAAATTCAATTCCGGTTCAATTGATTACAATATTACTTTAATAAATAAAGACTATATAAACGATCCTGTAAACGCTTCAAAGCCTTTTATTGAAAAATTATTAAATTACAGCGGAAATTATGGTTTATATAATACTGTAGCAGTTTCAACTTTACTTATTGCTACTATTGCATCTTTTATAGTTTTAGTTATATATTTAGCATTAAATTATGGCTTAAAATCATTAGCCGCTATCGCTTTAACTCCTGTAATAGTGCTTTTAGATTTTACTTTATTCAATAAATTTAATGCAGAGTTTAACGCTGGTGCAATTATCGGTCTTATTTCTGTAACATTTATTTCATTAATTTGTTCTCTAATTTATTTTTATAATATTAAATTAGAAATTTATAGTGGTAAAAACTTAAAAAAATCTTATGAAAACGCAAATAAGAGAACTAATTTTATACACATAGATTTATCTGTTTCTACGATTATATTTGGCTTAGTTGCTTATTTAATTCCTAATAATACATTTATATCGATAGGTGCTATATTAATTATTGGTGGATTATTCAATTTAATTATTAATGGTATCTTTTTAAAAATATTAATGTATTTCTTAATTACTTCACCATATATTGAAAATCATTTAAGTCTTCTTATTATTGACAAAAAACTTATTCCAAATTTAAGTAATGATGAAAAACCTGTATATTTTGAAAAATTTAATAAAATTAAAAATAATAAAAAAGTAAAAACTTCTGCAATTATTAGTATAGTAGCTTTTTTACTATCTGTTTCAACTTTAACATTCTTCCAAATAAAAAATAATAATATTTATAATTCAAATTTTGCTAACACATCAAATTCAAGATTATATGTTCAATTTGAATACAATGATAATAGTAACATCAAAACTCAATCAGATTTTGAAGAAAAAGTATTGAATAACTTATTTTACTTTGATGTTAATAAAAGTCTAACAACAAAAAAAGTTGAATATAACAGCATTGATACATATACATATTCATATAGAGAAAATTTCTCTGTAAACCAAGAAACATTTAAAGATTTATATTATATTGTTGATTTTAATAACGCAAAAATTTTAAATAAAAAATTCTCAGTCAATGTTAACAAAACAAATGTTAAAGAAAATATTGATTTAGAAGAAGCTTTAAAATATTTAATTACAAAACATAATAACGCTTCAAACTTTAAAGAATTATCTTTAAAAACCGTTAAAAACGCTAACTTAGACAGAAATAATTATTACTCATTAATGTTTACTTTTATTGGTAGTTTAATTGTTAGTGCTTATATATTGTTTAGATTTGGTTTAGGAAAAGCTTTATATTCATTAATTAGCAATTTTACATTAATTACAATTTGTATCGCTTTATTATCAATATCTAGATTAAATGTATCAAATGAAGTAACTCTTGCTTCAATTATATTATCATTATTAATATTCAGTTTTAATTTATACATTTATAATAATGAACATTATTTAATTAAAGAAAAAAGAATAACTAAAGATATTAATGAAAGAAAAGATAACGCTAATTACGCATATAATATGATTAATTACAATATTATTATAATGAGTTTCTTATTCGGTGTAATTTCAACAATTTTAATCACCATGAGTGCTTTACCAATTTATTTTAAAATCATAATTATAATAGGAATTATTTTATTCAATTTATTCAATAAAAATAATTATTTAATTATTAATAATTGGTTATATAAATTTACATATTTAATAAAAGATAGAATTAAAATTAAGTTTAATAATAAACAAAAAAATAATCAAAAAAATACTAAATCATATAGCAATGGACCAGAAGAAGCTATCTTTATTGGTATCAATGACTAATGAAAAATTTTGAAGAAAAATTAAAAGAATTTTATAAACTTGATGATGAAACTTTTAATTACTTAATTAAAGATTTAAATATAGACGATTTACCTAATTATCTTAATTATAAAGATATAGAAAAAATTGTAAATTTTGTTAAAAATAAAGTAAATAATAAAGAGAAAATCCTTATTTATGGGGACTATGATTGTGATGGAATAATGTCAACATCAATCATTTATCTTACTTTAAAAACGAATGATTACACTCCAGGATACTATATACCATTTAGAGAAATTGATGGTTACGGATTAACAATTAAAAATATTGATAAGTTTAATGAACTTGGATATAAAACTATAATTTTAGTAGATAATGGTATAACCCTAATAGAAGAAGTTAATTACGCTAAAAAATTAGGGATAGATATTATAATTTTAGATCATCATAAACCTGAATCAATAACTCCAAACACTGAATATATTTTACATCCTGAATTATCCAATTTTAGTCAAATTAATATGTCTGCTGGGACAATTTGTTATTTTTTTAGTAGATGTTATTTAGGATATGTTGATGAATATCTTTTAGTACTAGCTATGATATCAACTTTAAGTGATTTAATGGAATTAATCGAATATAACCGTATTATTGTTAAAGTTGGATTAAAAATATTAAATAAAAACAAATATAAAAATATCTTGATGTTATTAAATGATAAAGAAGAAAATATTAACGAAGATGATATATCAATGATTTTAGTTCCAAAAATTAATTCTGTAGGTAGACTAATCTCTAATAATAATATTTTTAATATAGTAAAATTCTTTATTAATAAAGATAATATCGATATTTATACAAAATTAAATATATGGATTAATTCAGTTAATACATATAGAAAAGAACTTATTAAAAATATATATAATTGCAAATATGAATATAACGACAAACTTCATTCAATCTTATTTAAAGTAGATGATGTAAAAGAAGGCTTGATTGGTTTAATAGCTAATAAATATATGAATGATTTCAATAAACCTACAATAATTCTCTCTGAAGTTAAAAATAATGAGAATTTGTTAAAAGGTAGTATTAGATCTAAAGAAGGATTTAATGTCAATAATTTCTTTTATGAAATAAAAGATATTTTATATAACTTTGGCGGGCATTCGAAAGCTGGAGGTTTAACAATTTTAAAAGAAAATTATAATAATTTAGAAAAAGCTTTTGATAATTACGCTATAAAG
Source organism: Caryophanales bacterium (assembly GCA_052171195.1). GTDB lineage: Bacteria > Bacillota_I > Bacilli_A > RFN20 > CAG-826 > Onthovivens. The sequence continues at coordinate 133,742 of JBQMZB010000002.1, read as the reverse complement.
CATCCTTTTATTGATGATAATAATGAATATATCAATATAACTATAGATGATATTAATTATATAAATTATGAATTAATAAGAAAACTTTCTCCATTTGGACAAGGATTCAAAAAACCTAAATTTTTATTATCAAATATAAATACAAGTTTTTTACATATTGATGAAAATAGTAAACATATTATATGCAATTATAATGTTAATTCTTCCATAATTTACTTTAATTACCCAAAAAGTATTTTAGAAAGAAATAATGTTAATTTATATGGTTATATGAATGAAAACATCTTTAAAAATCATAGAAAAATACAATTTAATATAAAAGAATACAAATAATTTTTTTTCATAGTAAAATAGATACATGCTTGAAGAAAAAAAAGAAAAAATCTTATTGCCTAATGGCGGTTATCCTATGCATACATTCGAAGATGTTAAATTTTTATATTATAGTTACATTAAAAACGATAATGATAGAAATAATATTAAAAAATCATATGAATTTGCATCATTAAAACATAAAGGTGTTTTTAGAAAGAGCGGAGAACCATACGAACAACACGTTATTGAAGTAGCCTATATATGTGCTCAATTACAAGCTGGTCCAGTTACTATTCAAGCAGCATTTTTACATGACGTAGTTGAAGATACAGACACAACAATAGAAGATATCGAAGAAATGTTTGGTGAAGATTGCGCTAAAATTGTAGATTCTTTAACTAAAATACAAAGATTAAAACTCTCAAGACTTACTCAAGAAGAATTTGAAGCAGAAGATCATAGAAAAATTTTCTTAGGTATGGCAAAAGATGTTAGAGTTATTATTATAAAATTAGCTGATAGATTGCATAATTTAAGAACAATAGATGCTTTATCACCTGAAAGACAATTAGCATTAGCAAATGAGACTTTAGAGGTTTTTGCACCAATATCACATCGTTTAGGTATTTACAAAGTTGAAAGTGAATTAGAAGACTTAAGTTTAAAAATTTTAAAACCTTCTTTTTATCAAGAAATCACCTTATTATTAAACAAAAGAGTTAAAGAAAGAACAAAATCTCTTAATAATTTTAAAAAGAAATTAGCAGATATAGCTTTTAATGCAAATATACCTTTTGAAATAGAAGCAAGAGTCAAATCGAAATATTCTATTTATAAAAAAATTTATAATAAAGGCCGAAGTTTTAATGAAATTTTTGATATTTTAGCATTAAGAATTATAACTGATACAGTTTTACATTGTTATGAATTATTGGGATTAATTCACCAAGAATATAAACCTATACCTGGTCGTTTTAAAGATTATATCGCAGTACCAAAACAAAATATGTATCAATCATTACATACCTCGATAATAACAGGTGATGGAAATATATTCGAAGTTCAAATAAGAACAACAGAAATGGATGAAATTGCTGAAAGAGGTGTTGCTGCCCATTGGAGATATAAAGAAGGCGAAAACTATGATCCAAGACAAGAACAAAAAAATATAGAAGAAAAACTGCATTGGTTCCGTGATTTTGTTTCTATTTCAAAAGAAAATAGTAATTCCGATGCTAAAGAATATCTCGATAATCTATCTAAAGACATCTTCGAAACTAATATTTTTGTTTTTACTCCAAAAGGTAAGGTTATAAATTTACCAGCAGGTTCGACCCCAGTTGATATGGCGTATAAAATTCACACTAAAGTTGGTGACAGCGCTATTGGAGCTACAATCAATGGTATTTTCGTACCTTTAAATACTGAATTACATACAGGAGATCTTGTAGAAATAAAAACTAGCAAAACTTCAGCAGGTCCAAATCAAGATTGGTTAGATTTTGTTAAAACAAGTATTGCTAAGACTCATATTAAAAAATTCCTCCAAAAGAAACTTGATGATAATGATAAAGAATACTATATAGAAAATGGAAAAAATCTCTTTAAACAAGTTTTACTTGAAAGAAATTATGAAAATGTCAATGATTATATTAAATTATTAGATAATAAAAATGTATTAACTAATTTTAGATCAAGTACTATAAACGATCTTTTCTATAATATTGCTCAGAAGAATCCTAGCGCAGGGTCTGTATGTGATTATATTGGATGCAGAAGAAGAAATGATAATAAAATTCAACTTACTAAAAAAACAAATATCGATACTTCAACTAGTCCGGTTTATATAGACAATATAGATGGTATTAAAATTAATCTAGGAAATTGTTGCTCTCCAGTTCCTGGTGATGAAATTGTTGGTTATATAACAAAAGGAATGGGAGTTACTGTTCATAGAAAAAATTGTAATAATATTAAAAATTTAGATAAAAGATTAATTGATGTATATTGGAAAGAAAATGCTTCAAATAAAGATTATCCTTTAAAAATAACAATTATTTGTAAAGATAGACCAAACTTAGTTTCTGATATAATGAACGTTTTTGCTGTAAGTAAAATAAATATTACTGAATTTAATGCAAAACTACATCCAGAAAACTTAACTACTACAATTGAAGTTGAGGTTTATTTAAATAATATAGAAAATTATAGAAAATTAAAGCAATCTTTAAAAAATATTAACGATATAATTGATGTAAAAAGAGCAAATCGTTAGATTCCTTTTTCTTTATTTTATAGCATTAATTATGTATAATTAATGAGAGGTTTTTTATGTTTAATATAGTTAAAGGCACACACGATATCATATTAGATGAAGCTAATATGTACACATACGTTGAAAATTTATTAATTAAGGTTTCTGAAACTTATGGGTTTAACGAATTTAGAACTCCAATTTTAGAATATACCGATCTATTTCAAAGATCATCAGGTGATAGTAGCGATGTTGTAAGAAAAGAAATGTATACTTTTTTAGATAAAGCTAATCGTTCAATCACTTTAAGACCTGAAATAACAGCAGGAACCATCAGATGCATGGTTAATGAAAAAATATTCGCTAATCAAGATTACCCAGTTAAAGCTTATTATTTAGGTCCTAATTTCCGTTATGAAAGACCTCAAAAAGGAAGATATCGCCAATTTAATCAATTTGGCGTTGAATCTGTCGGCGTAAACCATTATTTAAGAGATTGCGAAATCATTTCACTTGGATATAATTGTTTAAAACTTTTAGGTTTTAAAGATGTTAAATTAAAAATTAATTCCTTAGGTGATAAAGAAACAAGATTAAAATATCAAAATGCATTAAAAGAATATTTTTCTAATTATTTAGAAGAAATGTGTGAAGATTGCAAAGATAGATTTAATCTAAATATTTTAAGAATATTAGACTGTAAAGTTCCAAATGATATTAAAATTGTAGATAATGCACCAAAAATTAGTGATTTTTATAGTGATCCAAGTAAAAAAGAATTCGATAATATCCTTAATTTCCTAAAAGAAAACAATATTAATTACGAAATAGATAATAATCTTGTTAGAGGTTTAGATTATTATTCTGGAGTTGTATTTGAATATGATTTTACTTCTAAAAACGGAAACAATCTCGGTGCTTTAGGCGGAGGTGGACATTACAATAATTTAGTTAAAGATATTGGCGGTCCAGATATCGAAGGTTGTGGTTTTGCTTTCGGTATAGAACGTCTTGTTTCATTAATGAAAGAAGAAGAATTATTTAATAATTTAGATGTTATTAGTAAATTAGACTGTTATTTAATGCCAATAGGTGATGAAAATATTGAATATTCATATAAAATTTTAAACTATTTACGATTAAATGGTTTTAGTTCAGAAATTTGTTTAGAAAAAAAGTCTTTTGGCGCAATGTTTAAAAAAGCTGAGAGAAAAAAAGCAAAATACGCGTTAATTATTGGTGATGAAGAAAGAAATAATGAAACAGTTAAACTTAAATGTTTAAAATGTCAAACTCAAGAAATTATAAAATTAGAAAATTTGACAGATGTTTTAGATGAAAAACTTGACAATGAAGAATGTGAATGTCATTGTCATTAAATATATATTCGAGGTATTTAAATGAAAGAATTTGATAGAACAAATTATTGTGGAGAAATTAATAATACTCAATTAGATAAAAATGTTAAAGTAATTGGTTGGGTAGCTAAAAAAAGAAATTTGGGAAGTTTGGTTTTTATAGATTTAAGAGATAGATCTGGTATTTTGCAAATTGTCATTAAAACTAATGAATTAAATACTCCTGAAATAAGAAATGAATATATTTTAAGCGTTGAAGGAAAAATCTCTTTAAGAGAAATCGAAAATAAAGACTTAAAAACAGGAAAATTTGAATTAATTGCAAATAAAATAGAGGTAATTAATACAGCAGAACAACCTCCAATTATCATAAGCGATAAAACTGATGCTTCAGAAGATATAAGATTAAAATACAGATATCTAGATTTAAGAAGAAATTCCATGCAAAAGCACTTTTTTACTAGAGCTAAAATAGTGAAATGTGTCCATGAATTCTTAGATAAAAATGAATTTATCGAAATTGAAACTCCAACTTTAACTCTTTCATCTCCAGAAGGAGCTAAAGAATATTTAGTTCCATCAAGAATTCATCACGGTTCTTTTTACGCACTTCCTCAATCTCCTCAATTATATAAACAATTATTAATGGTATCTGGATTTGAAAGATATTATCAAATTGCAAAATGTTTCAGAGATGAAGATTTAAGATCTGATAGACAACCAGATTTTACTCAAATTGATATTGAAACATCATTTTTAAACGAAGATCAAATTTTAACTTTATCAGAAGAATTATTACAATATATCTTTAAAAATGTAATTAATCATGATATCAAACTTCCTTTAAGAAGAATAGAATATGATGAGGCTATACATAAATATGGTAGTGATAAACCTGATACAAGATTCGGCATGCTTATAGAAGATGTAAAAGAAATTTTAAATAAAGGTGAATTTGAAAGTTATATTAATTCAGATTATGTATGCGCGATTAAATGCGAAAATATAGCAAATGATTTATCTAGGAAGAAAATTGATGAGCTTTCATTATTAGCAAATAAATTCAATCTTAAAAATTATCAAGTTTATAAAGTTTTAAATAATGAAATAAATTCTAGTTTAAATAAATTTTTTAATCTAGAAATTCTAAATAAATTGAAAGATAAAATGAACGCAAAAGAAAATGATGTTATTTTTGTTGCTCATGGTAAAAAAAGAGATGTTTTATTCGGATTAGGTGCTTTAAGAAATGATTTAGCTAAGAAATTAAATCTTATTAAAGAAGGAACCTATGATTTGTTATGGGTTACACATTTTCCATTATTTGGTATTAATGACGAAGGTAATATAGTCGCGGAACATCATCCATTTACTAGACCTTGTGATGAAGATATAGATAAGTTAAAGACCAATCCTGAACAAGTATATAGTTATGCTTATGATATTGTTATCAATGGATATGAAGCAGGTGGTGGTAGTTTAAGAATTTATAACCAAGATTTACAAAAAACAATTTTCGAAGTTCTTAATGTAAGCGAAGAAGATATCCAAAAGAAATTTGGATGGTTTGTTGAAGCTTTAAAATATGGTACTCCACCACACGGAGGACTTGCTTTTGGTTTAGATAGATTAACTATGATTTTAAGTGGTACAGATAACATAAGAGATGTTATCGCCTTCCCTAAAAATTTAAGCGCTGTATGTCCTATGACAAACGCACCAAGAGAAGTAAGTGAAGAACAACTTAAAGAATTAGGTTTAATAATAGATAAGGAAAACAGATAATATGGAACAAAAGAAGAAAAATATCAACATTGATGAACTAGCAATTAGCGCTATTAGAAGTAATTGTATTGATTGCATTAATAATGTAAAATCAGGTCATCCAGGAATGGCTTTAAGTAGTGCACCTATTTTATATGAACTTTACAAAGATTTTTTGGTGATAAATCCAAAGTATCCAAATTGGATTAATAGAGATAGACTAGTTTTATCTGCAGGTCATTGCTCAATTCTTTTATATACCATTTTACATTTATCAGGATATGAAATTTCTAAAGAAGATTTATTAAAATTTAGAAAATTAGGTTCAATTACTCCAGGACACCCTGAATATGGTGTTACACCTGGAGTTGACGCTTCAAGTGGACCTTTAGGACAAGGAATAGCGGAAGCAGTCGGTATTGCAATAGCGGAAAAGAAATTATCTGATATGTATAGTGACCAAATCTATAACCATTATACTTATTGTTTATGTGGAGATGGATGTTTACAAGAAGGAATTAGCCAAGAAGCAATCGAATATGCTGGATTCCAAAAATTAGATAAATTAATTTTATTATATGATAAAAATAACGTTACTTTAGATGGACCTTTATCTCAATCATGTGACTGCGATGTTGCTTTAAGATTTAAAGCTGCTGGTTGGAACGTGGTTTTATGTAAAAATGGAAATGATATAAAACAAATTAGAAAAGCATTTATTAAGGCTAAAAGTTTCTTTAATGAGAAACCAACCCTTATAATATTTGAAACTGTTATTGGATATGGTTCAATAAATCAAGGAACTTGCAAAGTACACGGTTCTCCACTTGGTGAAGAAGACGCTATTCACGCTAAAAAAATATATGGCTTTGATATGCCAAAATTTACTTTACCTCAAGAAATATATGATGTTTTACAATCAAATATAGAGAAAAGAATCAAACTTTATTACAATAAATTCCAAAATAATATGGAATATATTAAAAAGAAAGATCCTATTTTATTTAAAACAATTAATGATTTATCCACGAATAATATTAAAGATTATCTAAATATTGAACATTTAAAAATGGATGAATTTGAAAAAGAAGCAACAAGAAACACAAGCCAAAGAATTATAAACTATTATCATAATCAATTAACCAACTTTATTGGTGGAAGCGCTGACGTTGCCAATAGTGTCATGACTAATCTTAAAAATAAAACAAATTTTGTACCAAATGATTTAAAAGGTGAGAATTTAAATTGGGGAATTAGAGAATTTTTAATGTGCGCGGCAAGTAATGGTATTTTATTACATGGCGGATTAAGAACCTACGCTGGATGTTTTTTAATGTTTTCTGATTACGCAAAAAACGCAATTAGAATGGCATCTTTACAAAAATTACCTCAAATATTTTTATTTTCTCATGATTCTATCGTTGTAGGAGAAGATGGACCAACTCATCAACCTATCGAACAATTAATCGGATTAAGAGCTACACCAAACTTAAATGTATTTAGACCTTGCGATGCAAAAGAAACATACGCAGCATGGAGATTAGCTTTAGAATCAACAGAAACACCAACATGTATTATTTTATCAAGACAAGCCCTACCTTTACTTGAAAATACATCAAACTACGAAGAATTTAAAAAAGGAGCTTATATTGTATCTAAAGAAGACAATAAAGCTGATTTAGTTTTAATAGCATCTGGTAGTGAAGTTAGTTTAGCGATTACAGTTAAAGAACTTCTTAAAAAAAGAAATATTGATGTTAGAGTTGTTTCTATGCCTTCATTTGAATTATTTAATAAACAAAGTCAAGATTATGAAGATTTAATTCTTGGAAAAGATTATAATAAATGTGTATCAATTGAAATGTCATCAACCTATGGTTGGAAGAAATACGCTAATTTCAATTACGGAATTGATGAATTTGGTGCAAGCGGCAATGCAGAAGATTTAATTAAAGCATATAAATTTACACCTGATGATGTCTTTGATGCAGTCTTATGTTACTATAAATCACTTAAATAAGGAGTTTTTTATGCCAAGTTATCTCTATTTACAACATTATACTAGTCAAGGCGATTTAGGTATTTCTAAAAAAGTTTTTACAACTCTTGGCGAACATGTTATTGATTACATTCGTTCAAAAAACAAAAACAAAGATTTTACTATTGATGACAAAGTTGATGTAAGCATTAAAACAAATCGCGTAATATATAAGTTTTATATTACAAATAAAGGCGAATCTGATACAAAATTTATTGAAAAAAGCATAAATGATTACATCAACACTAATCTTTTAATGATTTGCGAGGTTGTACCATTTGAAATCAATATCAAAATAACAAACCAATAAGATTATTAACAAAATGAATAAAGAAATAAGTAGAAATAAAATACACGAAAAAGCACTTCAAATTATGTATTGTTTTTTAATTCAACAAAAAAATGATATTCAAATTAATGTTGAAGAAACAATCGAAACAATCTGCGAAAAACCATATAAAGATTGTGATCCATTTTTAAAAGCAATATTAATAAAAGCTTTAAAACATGAAAAAGAAACAATAAATGTTATCTCAACATACTTAAGGAAATGGAAATTTAATAGATTAAATCTATGCACTCAAGCAATATTGATTTTAGGATATACTTATTATTATCATATAGGAAATGTTGATAAACCAATTATAATTAATATCGCTATTAATTTGAGCAAAAAATATTGTGATAAAACAGAATTCAAATTCGTTAATGCACTTTTAGATAATTGTTTAGTTTAATAAATTTATATAAACGATTCTGATTTAGAATCGTTTTTTTATTTTAAATAACATATAGTTTTATTTTATTAATATATTATACTAATTATAATGAATATTAATAAATCTTTAGAATTATATTATCAATACCTTTTATTTGAAAAAGGATTAAAAAATAACACAATATCTAATTACTTAAATGATTTAAAAATTTTTTTACAGTCTCATCAAGATATTAAAGATACTGATTATTTACAAAATGATTTTATACAAAATTATATTTTTGATTTAAGTATTAATGAAAATAAACCTACGACTATATCAAGGAAAATAACTTCAATAAAAACTTATTATTATTTTTTAAAAAGAGAAAATATCAATAAAAATCTAGATACCAAAGATATTTTATTACCTAAAAAAACTCTATATCTTCCTAATATATTATCAAAACAAGAAATTGAAAAAATTTTAAATTCATTCGATTTAGACGATAAAATTGAATTTAGAAATAGGGTAATTATTGAGTTATTATATACCTCTGGAATGAGAGTTAGTGAATTAATTAATCTTAAAATTGCAGATTTAAATTTTAAAGAAAAAATAATTAAAGTTTTAGGAAAAAGAGATAAAATTAGATATGTCCCTTTAAATATAAATACTTCATCTATTTTAATTAAATATTTAAACATAATTAGACCGAAACTATTAGGATTAAAAAAGAATAATTCATATTGTTTTATTAATAATAAGGGGAATAAACTTACTAGACAATCGATAAATCTAATAGTAGAAGAGGTAGCAACTCGAGTAGATATCAAAAAGAAAATTTCTCCTCACACTTTTAGACATAGTTTTGCTACACATTTACTTGAAAACGGTGCATCTATTTTAATCGTTCAAAAACTTCTAGGGCACACAAATACAGAAACTACTCAAATTTATACACATTTATCAAATAAGACAATTAAAAATACATATGATTTGTTTTGGAATAAAAAATAAACTATAATAATTAATGGAGAAACATTATGAATAAATATAAAAGATTTTTTGTTATCGTTATGGATAGCGCTGGCATCGGACATGGTAGAGATGCAGATAAATACGATGATTTAGGTTCAAATACATTTTCGCATATCGCAGAGAAAATGGAATATGGGCTCAGAATTCCTACCTTAAACTCACTTGGTATTGCTGATTTAGATGAAATTAGAGGTACAAGCATTGTAACTCATGATAACGCATATTCAGTCAAATTAAATGAATCTAGTAATGGTAAAGACACTATGACTGGACATTGGGAAATGATGGGCATTAAAACTATAGTTCCATTTGTAACATTTACTGAAACTGGATTCCCAAAAGAATTAATCGACGAACTCGAAAAACAAACGGGTCATAAAGTTATAGGTAATATAGCTTCTAGTGGTACTGAAATATTAACTCTTTTAGGAGAAGAACAAAAACGTGATAATTCAATAATCGTATATACTTCAAGTGATTCAGTATTACAAATTGCAGCACATGAGGAAACAACAGGCGTTAAAGAATTATATAGATGTTGTGAAATTGCACGTAAAATATGTATGAAACCAGAATGGCAAGTCGGAAGAATTATTGCACGTCCATTTATAGGAGACAATAAAAATAATTTTAAACGTACTTCTAATAGACATGACTATACCATTTCACCAACAGGTATAACCGCAATGGATATATTAAAAGAAAATAACATAACTGTAAGTTGTGTTGGAAAGATTAATGATATATTTAACGGTGTTGGTGTAACAGATACTGTAAGAACTGTTTCTAATGAAGATGGTATGGATAAAACTATCGCCATAGCACAAGATAAAAATTTCAAAGAAGGTTTATGTTTTGTTAATTTAGTTGAATTTGATAGTGAATTCGGACATAGAAGAAATCCTATTGGATATGGTGAAGCGATAGAACGTTTTGATTTAAGACTTAAAGAATTAATGAATGTTATAAATGATGATGATGTTATAATGATAACAGCAGATCATGGAAATGACCCAACATATAAAGGTTCAGATCATACAAGAGAAAAAGTACCATTATTAATATATTCAAGAAACTTCAAAAAAGGTAGATACTTAGGTGATAGAAACAGTTTTGCTGATTTAGGTGATACAATATTGTCTAATTTCAACCTTAAAAAAGACAAAACAATGATTGGTGAAACAATTAACGAAATATTTGAGTAAATAAGATTAATATCCATTTAAAAAAATGGATATTTTTTAATAAAAAATATAATTCTATACGACATATTATATAGGAGAGTAATATGGAGAATAGAAATTATTTATACAAATTAATAGCAACAACAGAGCAAAATGATTCGCTTAATAAAGAAATAAAAAATAGAATTAAGCAAAGTGAAAATATTATTTATAAAAATAAGCTAATTAAAGCAGATGAAAACAATATTCATAATTTAAATATAGGTCATATTTATGAATATAAAATAGATAGAAATAATATTGGTTTCTGTATTTTATTAGATGATAATATTACAGAGAATTCTTTTGTATTTATTTGTCCTATTAAAATCATCTGTGATGAAGTAGATGAGAGAGAGGCTAAACAACACATTTGTTATAGTTTAGGTTGTATTCCTGAATTAACTTTAGAGTATGAATATGTTGCTTTATTAGATGAAATTAAATATGTAAATGAGTCTTCATTAAGATTAAAAGATAATTATTATAAATATTATTCATTAGCATATTTATCTAATTTTAAGTTTTTAAGTTTAATAAATGAATATAAAATATTGTTATCTAGAAGCTTAAACGCTAATAAAAAATTAACATTTGTCTATAAATTATAGTAAATAATATATATAACTAGTAGTATATAATTAGTAGTTTATTAGTATAGTCAAATGTGGAAAACTTAACATTATTATTCGTACAAATATATTTTATCATTTCTAAAATACTGACTATATCTTTAAAAAACAATTTTAACTTTACATAATATATATTATACGAAGTAATTATTATAGATAAAATTTAATACAATTATTTGTTAATTTATTGTTATTAAAATTTAATCCTTTCGCTGTTATAAATTTAATGTTTTCTTTTAATACTAATATAAAACCTTTATTAAAATCATTTAAACATTCATTAATCATATACTCGCTATCATAACCTCTTGTTGGTTCAATCTTATCAGCTGAGTAAATAACTTTTTGTATACTAGTTAACTCTTTATCACCAGTTGTATGCGTCTTAATAGCATCTAAAACAAAATCTTTAATAAATGGAAATCTTATTTTGCTAATATAAACTCCGGTAAATTGATGATGAATTATCTTTGGAAAATTTAAATATGCTCTATAATGTTTTTCCATAATTTCTTGTTCATAATCATAGTCTATGTGTTTTCCTATATCATGCATTAATCCTGCTATAAAATAAAGATCTGGATTATCTAAATTATTAGATAAAGCTATTTGATAACTTAATTTTGCAACACTTATAGAATGTTCTAACCTGTCTTTTCTATAATATCTATTTAAAACATCCATAAAATATAAATTATTTAATATAATATAATCAATTATAACTTCATTTAAATACAATCTTTCTAAATTTCTTATTTGATAAGATGAATGATTAAAATATTCTTCATCTAAAATATCTTTATATTCAATATTTTGTGTATTTATATTAATATTAATTAGTTTATTTTCTTTACTTTTATTTGTTAATAGATAAATATCATCTTGTATCTTTATTTTGCTAAAAAACAGGTTAAAATCGAAATTTAAATGATTTTTATCAGTGTAATCAAGATTAATTTGGTATTTAATATTAAATTTTCTTAAAGACAACCTCAATATATTAACTCTATGTTCAATTGATGCATTGGAAGAAAAAAGTACAATAAAATGAAAAATATCATCATTTTTGTAATATTTTAAAATATCATCTAATTGATTAGATGATATTGGGTCAAAAGATGAAAAATAATAAATTTGTTTCATTTTAAAATTTAAATTTGTTAATTTTTATATTCTTTTTATATAAAAGATATGTATGACCAATATGAAAAACTATCTCAGATTGAGAATATTTTAAAACATCATTTATCATATTATCCACTTCTTCTTTATTAAAAATTGTTTTTAAAAAGTGTATTTTAATCAATTCTTTTGATTTTAATGTAGAATTTATATTATTTTGCACTGTTTCTGATAAGTAATTTTTACCTACATTTATTTTTATCACATCTTCTTTTTGTGCATATTGTTTTAAAATTTGAATTTGCTCTTTATTTAACATAATTATTTAATTTTACTTCTTGTTGTATAAACGTAAACTCCTTTTGGTACGAAAATTCTAAAGGTTTGCGAATTTCCTATAAAATGCATCCATCCTAATCCTAATATTCCTATGTCTCTATCACCATTTTCTGTAATTTTGAAGTCATAAACATCAAAATCAGCAAAGCTAATAATTCTTTGTGAACATGGTTGTAAAGAATGTCTAGATAATATGCTTGCAAAATTAGATTCACCATTTTTAGCTGTTTTGACTTGGATTAAATCATTGACGTATAAATCTACTTTTGTTTTTTCTCCAGACATTAACTCAATTAAGCATAAACCACCTAAAATTAATGAATTACCTTTAGCTAAATTATATTTTCTAGGTAATACGACGCTATCAGGCATAATTTTATGTGCAACCATTAATTCAACTTGATATAAAATGGAATTATCAATTGAAAGTCCCGGTGTCTCATAAATATATTTTTTCTTATCTATTGGTATTTTAAAGCCTCTTAAATTAGTACCAGGGAATGTATAAGTAACAATAAATTCTTTTGTATTATTTTTATATTTTTTTAGAAATTCTGCAATTAATGCTGATTTACCACTTACACTTGAACCAACAAAATAAACGTCTCTTCCTTTAGATAATTTTAATATTTTTTCAAACATTAAATCTAGGTTATAACCAATTGTTGATGATGTTAAAACTACATCTTTAACATCTAATTGAGCTACTCTTAATCTATGTTCCACATATTCAAGTAAATCTCTATCATCAACGTTAACAGGTAATAAATCTCTTTTATTTCCAATAGCTAAAACATCACATCCTTTGAATTTTTCATTTACTTTTTTAATAAATGAGCCTTCAAAAGAAAACAAATCAACAACATAGACGACTAATGCGTTAGAATCCTTAATTTGGTCTAATATTTTAGGAAATTCTTCATCTAGATTTGCTTCTTGAGGAGAATTGATTTTTTCATTATCAAAACAATTATTACATAGTAATAAACCATTAGGATATTTTTTTAAAGTATCGCTATCAATATAACCATCAAGATCTATATTTTTATCCTGTAATATAGCGCCACAATGATAACATCTTTTTACTTTTTTAATAATTGGCATATAAATCCTCCAAATTCTTAACATTCGCTTCACGAAGTACTTTATTTCTATATTTTATGTCAAGTTTTCTATTAAAATAGGTTACTTTTGATTCAATATTTACTAATGGCTTTGTAAGAATGGATTTAATATTTAGTTTATTTGCCATTTTTATATCAGTAAATAATTGATCACCTATAATTATAACTGAACTTTGAGAAATTTTGTTATTTTTTAAAAATCTTTTAAGTTTTTTAGTAAAAGGTTTATAAGCTCTATAAATTATATCAATATTATCTAATTTAGAAGCATATAAAGTAACTCTTTTTTTAGAATTGTTACTAATAATAACTGGTTTTATATTATTTTTTTGAAGATTATTAATAAAATTAATCGTTCTTATGGTAGGTATTTTTTGAAAAGGACTATCTAATGTATTATCCAAATCTAAAAAAACATATTCTATTTTATTTTCTTTAAAAAAATTAATCTTTAATTTATAAATATTGTCAATATAAAATGATGGTGTGATTTTTTTAATATTTCTCATTTATTTTAATCTCCCATATCATCAAATATAGAAACTTGAATATGTCTAAAACTATCTTCCTCTTCTTTATTTTCATTATTTATATTTTTTTGTTCAAAACAAGGGGTATTTTCATCAATTACATATGTTTCAAAATTATGTAAATAATTTATATTATCAACATTTTTTATATCGATATTTCTTTTGCAGTATTTTTCTATTGGTGTTAAAGATAAATCAGTTATTTCATATTCAATAATATTGTTATTATTATCTGTTATATAAATCTTTTTATTATCATTTATCTTACTTGCAGATATTAATTCATGATTGTCAGATTTAAAAGATTTAAATATAAATTGATTTTTATTAAGTCTATTATTTAAGGTTAATTGATTAACACTTAACAAACGATAACAAAGTTTATCAGTAACTAACAAAACCTTACTTTTTTCATTTTCTTCAAAAGATAATATTTGTGATGTAGATGTATTTTTAATTGAACTTATTGCTTTAACACCAAAAGATTTTAATCCAGTGTTTGTAAATTCATTTTCATTGTAATAATTACCAGTTCCATCCTTATTTATTACTAATAATCTACTATTACCACTGCTTATAGTTATATCTGATAATTCGTCATATTTAGATAATTTGATACAACATATTGGTTTTGAATATCTTGTGGCAAAAAAATCTTTGATTAAAGTTCTTTTTATTTGACCATTTTTACTTAGTAAAACTACAAAATTATTCTTGTTAAAGTCTTTAATTAAAACTGTTTTTATAATGTATTCATCAAATGGTAAGTTAGTAATGTAATTTATATGTTTTCCTTGATCTTTATATTTGCCTTCTTCTATTAAATAAACAGGTGTAAATATATAATTTCCTTTATTTGTAAAAGATAATATATAATCTAATGTGTTACATATTTGACTCATTATAAATACATCATTATCTTTAATTGTAGGCAATTGATTATTGCTTGAATCATGTGATTTAATTGAACTTCTATTAAAATATCCATCTCTGGTTATAGTAATATAACAGTCTTCTTTTGTTATTAATTCTCTTTTATCAATAGTAGCTTTAGATGTATCAAATTCAATAATATCAGTTCTTCTACTTCTAGAAAATTTTTTAATTATATCTTTTAAATCTTTTTTTACAATATTTAAAATATTCTTATCAGAACTTAAAATATCATTTAAATAATTAATATATTGTTCTAAATCATTTTTTTCATTTTTATAAGTTTCTAGATCAATATTACTTAATTTATAAAGTCTCATCATAACAATCGCTTCAGCTTGAGGCTCACTAAAACCAAATAATTTAATCAAATTTGCTTTAGATTCTTGCTTATCTCTACTCTTTTTAATAGTTTCGATAATTTTATCAACAATAGAAATAGCTTTTAATAAGCCATCAACTAAATGAAGTTTTATATTAGCCTTTTTAAGTTCGTAATTAGATTTTCTTGTCATCAATTCTTTTTGGAAAGAGATAAACACATCTAAATAAGTTAATAAATCTAATGTTTTAGGTACATTCCTATCAATTGCAACAATATTAGCATTATAAAAAACTTTAAGCTGAGTTTTCATTAATAAATAATTTAATATTGTTTCAGGATTAATATCTTTTTTAAGTTCAAGAACTATTTTAACTTGGTCGCCAGCAGATTCATCAATTACATTCAAGATTCCATCGATACTTTTAGATTTTCTAATTTTATCTATAGAATAGACTAAATCAATTTTAACAACATTATAAGGTATTTCATGAATTACTATTTTATTTACTTTTTTATCTGAAGTTATTATTTCTGTTTTAGCTGCTAATTCTATTCTTCCCTTACCAGTTTCATAAATACTTTTTAAACCATCAGAATTATAAATTACACCACCAGTAGGAAAATCTGGTCCTAAAATAATATCAAAAAAGTCTGAAATTTTAGAATTAGGATGATCTATTCTATAAATGACAGCTTGACACATTTCATTAAGATTGTGAGGTGGTATTTCAGTTGCTAATCCATACGCAATACCTGTAGCTCCATTAATATATAAATTAGGTATTTTAGAAGGAAAAATAATTGGTTCTTGTGCTGTATCGTCAAAATTTAAGCAATAATCAACTGTATCCTTATCAATATCTTGATATAAAGTACTGCAAAATTCATTTAATTTAGCTTCGGTGTATCTATATGCCGCTGCAGGGTCATTATCTATCGAACCATTGTTACCTTGGAATTTAATTAAAGGTTCTGACATTTTCCAGTCTTGTGACATTCTAACAAGAGCTTCATAAATTGAGGAATCGCCATGAGGATGATATTTACCCATTACATCACCAACAATTCTAGCGCATTTTCTAGTTGCATGTTCACTAGTATTATCAGATTTATACATTGAATATATTATTCTTCTTTGAACTGGTTTTAATCCATCTCTTAAATTAGGAATAGCACGATCTTGAATAACATCTTTTGCGTATATCGAACATCTATTATTCATTACTGAATCCATAGATTCAATGGTAATATTTTCTAATATTTCTTTAATATCATTATTCTTTTTACTCATCGCTATTTAACTTCCTTAATAAAATTATCTACTTCTTCAAAATTAATATTATTGATAATCCATTCCTTACGTAAATTTGGATTATTTCCCATTAAAACATTTACGTTTTTTTCTACTGATAAAGGATCTTCTATAGAAATTCTAAGTAACATACGATGTTCAGGATTCATTGTGGTATAGCTTAATTGGTCTGCATTCATTTCACCAAGACCTTTATATCTATTGATTTTATAACCATTGCCAATTTTCTCTTTTGCTTCTTTTAATTGTTCATCATCCCAAGCATATAATTCAGTAATTTTATCTTTTTTGTCTGTTTTATATACACGATAAAGTGGTGGTACAGCGACATAAATCATACCATTATTAATTAAAGGTCTCATATATAAATAGAAAAAAGTTAATAATAAAGTTTGAATATGACAGCCATCTGTATCAGCATCAGTCATAATAATAATTTTTCCATAATGACTATCTTCACAATCAAAAGTTTTACCAAATCCAGCACCAATAGTGTTAATTATAGTGGATATTTCTTCATTTTTTAAAATTTTTTCCATTGGTAAACCAAAAGTATTTAATGGTTTTCCTCTTAAAGGTAAAATCGCTTGATATTTTGGGAATCTACCTTTTTTGGCGCTTCCTCCAGCGGAATCTCCTTCAACAATAAATAATTCATTATTTTTATAGTCTTTACCTTGAGCAGGTGTTAATTTATCACTTACGAGATAGGCTTCCTTCATTTTTTTAGCTGTTCTAGCTTGATTTTTAGCTTTTCGAGCAGCATTTCGAGCATTTAAACTGTTATAGCACTTATCAATAAAGTTAATCGCGAATTCTTTATTTTCACTTAAATAATAAGTAATTTCTTTATAAACTAAATTAGAAACTGCAGATAAAGCTTGTTGAGTTCCTAATTTTTCTTTAGTTTGTCCCTCAAATTCATTAATCGATTCAGGAAGTTTTAGAGAAATAATAGCAGTTAAACCTTCTCTAATATCTATGCCCTCAGGTTTCATCTTATTTCTTAAAAATTTATTATTTTCAATAAAATCATTAACACCTTTAGTTAAGCCTAGTTTAAATCCAGATTCATGAGTTCCACCATCTCTAGTTCTTACATTATTAACATAGCTATATATTGTTTCATTGTAATCTTCATTGCAGAATTGAAGGGCGATTTCCATTTTGATATCATTATCATTTCCTTCAAAAAATATTGTGTTACCAAATTTTTGCTTATTTTGAACTAATAAATCAATATATTCAATTAAACCATTTTCATAACAAAATTTTTCTTCTTTTTTTGTATTTTCATCTTTTAAAATAAAAGTTACATTTTTAAGAAGAAAAGCTTTTTCTTGCAAATGATTAGAAATTACATCCCATTTAAAATTAACAGAACTAAAAATTGATGGATCAGGTTTAAACCTAACTGTGGTTCCATGTTTTGTTGTTTTTCCTAAATTTTCTAATTTTGTAACTACTTTACCACCATTTTCAAATCTTATGTGATGTATTTCATTATTCTTATATATTAAAACATCACAATATAAAGATAATGCATTGGTAACAGCGGTACCAACGCCGTGTAAACCAGCACTTGTTTTATAAGAATTTTCATTAAATTTAGCTCCACTATGTAAAGTAGTGAAAATTAGTTCTGCTGCCGAAATACCTGTCTTTTTATTTATATCATAAGGTATTCCTCTGCCTTCATCAGAAACAGTTATCGATCCATCTTTATTAATAGTTACAGTTATTATGTCACCATAACCATTTAAGGATTCATCAACTGAATTAGCAACAATTTCCCATACTAAATGATGCAATCCTGTGGAATTTGTGCTTCCAATATACATAGCAGGTCTTTTTCTTACGCCATCTAAGCCGCTAAGTAGTTCGATACTATCTGCGTTATAATCATTAATTTTGTTCATATTATCTTATAAATTATACTAAATATTTAATTTTATTTCTAGAATTAATATTTATAATATAATAAAATTATTATATGGAATTATTCATTTTATTATTAATTTTATTATCAATATGTGTTAATGCTTATTTAATTGGTTCAATACCAACATCTTATTTAATAGGTAAATTATTTTTTAAAACAGACATTAGAAACAAAGGAAGCAAAAACCCTGGCGGCACTAATGCTGGTCGTATTTTCGGTTTTAAAATAGGAATTATTGTTATTATTTTAGATGTATTAAAAGTATTATTACCATTCATTTTTACATTTATATTAACAACAAAATATACCCCTCTTCTTACATTTTTATTAAAAATCGATGAAATATATCATATTAATAGCGATTTTAGTATGTTAAAACTATCTTATTGGATCGCTCCATTATTTGGAGTTATCGGTCACTCCTTCAGTATTTTTCTTAAATTTAAAGGTGGAAAAGCTGTAAGTTCTTTCATTGGTTTTTCATCTGGAGCATCATATCTTGGAACTCCAGGTTTATTTATTATTTTTTGTATCTCACTCTTAATTACAAAGATTGTAAGTATTTCCTCAATTACAATGTGCTTTATTTACACATTGTTTTCGTGGATTTTATATATAGTTTCGTTTTTTAATAAAACCTTGGTAGATAATTTAATGTATTTTGGAAAAGGTCCGGATATATCAATTTATTTTCCATTATTTTTAACTTTATCTTTTATAATTTTATTTATTAGACATAAAGAAAATATTATAAGAATTAAAAATAAAAATGAACCAAAAGTATCATTTCTAAAATAAAAACTTCCAAATAAAAAAACCTTAAATTACTATTCAAGGTTTTTGTATAAAATAATTATTTTTTTGATTTAACACTGTTCATGACAGCACGAATTTGTGCTTCACTAGGTTTTCTACCCATTTGCATGAACATAGCTCTTATCATTTTTTCATTAATTGGAGGATTTTTTTCAAGTTCTTTTTTCAAGAAGAATCTTGCTGCAAAGAATCCGATAACTCCACCAATTATAATTGCAAGAATAAGATAGAAAATAAATAATCCGACATTAAGTTCGATCATAATTAGTTGCCACTTCCTCTTCCATCATATTCGCCAGTGTCTGTTCTAACAATAACAAATTCTTCATTATTAATAAATAAAGGTACTCTAATTTTCCATCCAGTCTCTAAAACTGCATCTTTAGTAGCTTTATTGACTGTATCACCTCTAACTGCAGGTTCACATTCAGTAATTTGTAATTCTACTTTTGGAGGTAAGTTAATACCTAATATTTCATCATCGTAACTGATAATTTCAATTTCTTGATTAGCCTTTAAGAAATGTAATTCCCATTCTAATCTTCCTTTTTCAATATTAATTTGCTCATATGTATCTTGGTCCATAAATACTAAAAAAGAACCATCGTCATATAAATAATTCATTTTCTTTTTATCTAATCTGATTTGTTCGACAGAATATCCGCTGTTAGCAGACATTTCTGTAATAGCTCCTGTTCTTAAATTTTTTACTTTTAATTTTGCAACCATTTTACGCATAGCTGTTTTGTTAAGTAAAATATCAAGAACTAATAAAATTTGATCATTATCAATAAAATAATTTCCTGGTCTTAATTCAGTAACGTTCATTCCATTTCTCCTTTTTTAAATATAAATTATTATGTAATTCATAATGTAAATTAGTAATTTCACCATGTCCTGGATAAATTGTTAAACTCGGATCTAAACTTTTTAATTTATCTAATGATTCATTTATAGTCTTTGCATTACTTGTAGGTAAATCATATCTTCCAATATTCCCTTTAAATAAGGTGTCTCCAGAAAATAAAGCTTTTTCATTTTCGTACAAGAAACAAACACTACCTTTTGTGTGAAACGGGGTAGCTATTACTTTAAAAACAAGATTATTATTGAAATTAATAACATCTTCATCTTCAATAATTTGTGGTTGAATATTAATTATTCCTTTATCTCCAAGGAATTCAGAACAATTATCTTTTGAGTTTATAAGTAAATCGCTATCTTCTTCACTAATAAATATTGTGCAAGAAGGAAATTTGTTTAAAATATTTTCTATACCTTTAATATGATCCCAGTGTCCATGGGTTAATAATATTCCATCAACATATTTATAATTATTTATAATATAGTCGATTATATCATTATTTTTTGAACCTGGATCTATGACTACACAATGTTTTGAATCATTTCCAACAACATATGTATTACACGAAAAATCTTTATATACAAAATTGTAAAAAAAAGATTTTATCATTCTTACTTAACTTCTTTATGATTAGTAACTTTTTTGCATCTTGAACAATATTTTTTCTTTTCGATTTTATCAGGGTTATTTTTCTTATTTTTATTATCGAGATAATTTTGTTCACCACATTCTGTGCATTTTAATAAAAAACTGATTCTTCCTTTTTTGTCTGCCATAATAACATCCTTTCTTTAACTTAATAAATATATCATAATCTTAATAAAAAATCTATAATATTATAAATAATTAATATATAATCAAATCATGTATAAAAGAAATGAAACAAGACTTGTTCAGAACAATAAATTATCATTTGGTAACTCTAATAAAATTACAATTCAATCCATGTGTACTTATAAAACAAGTTATGTGGATAAGATTATAAAACAAATAAATGAATGTAAAAAAGCTGGCTCTAACTTAATGAGAGTTAGTGTTTTGGATGATAAAGATGCAGATGCTTTAAAAACAATTGTTAAATCTGTAGATTTACCAATTGTTGCAGATATTCACTTTAATTATGAATACGCAATCAAAGCGATTCAAGCTGGAGTCAGCAAAATAAGAATTAATCCAGGAAATATAAACAATATAGAAAATATTAAAAAAATAATTAAATATGCAAAAAAATATAATACTATCATAAGAATCGGGATTAATTATGGCTCAATAGATTCTAAAATCAATGGCAATAATAAGATTGAAAAGATGGTAAATAGTGCACTTAATACAATTAAAATCTTTGAAAATGAAAAATTTTACAATACAGTAGTAAGTCTAAAATGTTCTGACCCAATCGATACTATTAATGCATATAAAATGTTTGCCGAATTGTCAAATTATCCTTTACATATCGGCGTTACAGAGTCTGGATACGACGAAATAGGTATTATAAGGAGTGTATGCGGTTTAACCCCTGTTTTGTTAGAAGGTTTAGGTAATACAATCAGAATTTCTTTAACAAACGATCCAATTAAAGAAATTATTACGTGTAAAAGATTACTGCATGAGTTAAAACTATTTGAAAATTATCCAACAATAATTACATGTCCAACATGTGGTAGATGCCAAGTAAAAAATACTAAAAAATTAGCAGATAAAATATTAAATTATTGCATAGAAAATAAAAAATATATAAAAATTGCTATTATGGGTTGTATAGTTAACGGTATTGGTGAAGGTAAAGATGCTGATATAGGGTTAGCGGGTGGAAAAAATATATTTATAATCTTTAAAAAAGGAAAGAAAATAAAAACAATAAAATCTTCCGAAACATTCAATGAAATATGTAAAGAAATTGACAAATTTTAATGTTTTTTAAATGAATCATTAATTTGTTTTTGAATTTTTTGCTTTATTGCTTTTCTTTTATATTTATTTTTAACTTTATTAACTTTGTATTGGATTTTCTTTTTATATCCAGGTTTAACTTGTTTTGGTTTTGAAAAATTAATTGTTTTTTTAATTTCTTTTTCTAATTCATTATTAATTATTCTTTTTTTAATTTTATATTCTTCATCTAGCACAATCTTATCTTTTTTGAAAATAAGTTTATCATAATCTAAATTTTCTGTGATTTTATCGATATTTACTGATTTATCATTTATAAAAATATAAGAATCACCGTTTTTATTAAATCGCCCAGTTCTTCCGGCTCTATGATAATAATATTCTATATTGTTAGGAATATTTAGAGAAATGACTTCAGATACATCATTAATGTCTAAACCTCTACTGGCTATATCAGTGCAAAAAATAATTTGATATTTATTATTTTTAATTTCTCTTATTATATTTTTTCTATCTTTTAAAGATAAATCGCCACTAAAATAACAAACATCATACTTATTTTGATAGAAATATTTATATAGATCTTCTGCTTCTTTTTTGGTGTTAGAAAAAACCATTAACAAAAAAGGATTTATAATTTTAATAAATTTTTCAATTGCTTCATAATAATCTAAATGTTTGATATTTAAAAGATGGTGTTTTACACTACTGGAATTAAATTTATTATCAACATTAATAATATGATCAGCAGAAATATATTTTTTCAAGAAAGCTTCAATATTATTATCGATAGTTGCACTAAAAACCATAATTTGGATGGGTTTTAATGAATTAATAATTTCATCAATATCAGCTAAAAAATCTTGATCCATTAACATATCAATTTCATCAAGAACAATACTATTTAATTTACAATTTGATTCATTTAAATATTGTTTTAAATTATTTAATCTATTCGGAGTACATATAATTACGTCACACCCATTTTTGATAGATTTAATGTCTTTAGTTAAATCTTTGCCACTAATAAATATTTTAATATTAAAATTAAATGGTTTAATATTTAATTCATTAATAAAAGAATAAGTTTGTTCTGCAAGTTCTCTTGTTGGACATAAAATAATTGATTGAACTTTATTTAATGGTAATAAATTATTTAAAATAGGCACAATAAATGAGTGAGTTTTCCCGCTTCCGGTATGGCTTTGAACAATTATATTTTCATTTTTCAAAGCTTTTGGAATAACGAGTTCTTGAACTTTTGATGCATCGATATAACCAACTTTATTTAAGTTATTAATTAATTCTTTTTTTAAATTAAATCCTGAAAATTTCATTACAATATTTTACATTATTTTTAAATAATTTACATCTATAACATATTTTTTTATAATTTAAATATGGAAATAATACTTATTGAGCCGTTTGGTTATTGTGCAGGAGTGACAAATTCTATAAACAAAGCTTTAGAAATAAAAAATAAATATAATACAGATAAAATATTTATTTTGGGTCCTCTTATTCATAATGAATTTACTAATAACGAATTAAAGAGAAAAAATATCAATATTATAGATTTACCTTATGAAGATTATTACGATTATATTGAGAATTTAGATGATAAATCCATTATAATTTTACCTGCTCATGGTACCGATTTCAAAATGATTGATTTATTAATTAATAAAAAAATTACTTTTTTTGACACTGTATGTCCAATTGTAAAAAATATAAATAACAAATTATTAAAATATAAAGATAAAAATATAATTTACTTAGGTATTTTAAATCATAGGGAATCATACGCTTCATTAAGAAATTATAAAAATGTTTCCTTATATGATATCAAAGCGAAAAAACTATATAACTATATCAATAATAATGAGGTTCCAATTATCATTAATCAATCAACTTTAAGTTTACATGAAATAAATGAATCAATTAATATTTTAAAAGATAAGTACAATATTAAAGAATATATAAATGAAACATTTATTTGTCCATCAATGAAAGTTAGACAAGAAAAATTAATAAATTATTTAAAAAAAGATCTAAATTCATTTTTTATAATCATTGGAAGCGAAACAAGTAATAATACAAAATCTTTAGAAAATCTTTGTATAAAATATAAAAAAGATTATATTTTAACTAATAATGTAGATAAAATCAAATCTTTAAACTTAAATAAATATGAAAAAGTAATTTTGGTATCAGGCACATCTACACCTAATATTTTAATAGAAAACATACTTAATTACTTAAATAATTAACTAATTTTTTATATTCTTGTAACTTTAAAGAAATTTTATAAGAATCGTCATTTAAAATATTATATCTTTCAATGGTTTGTTCTAACTTTTGTATTTCATTATTATACATCGTTAATAATTGATTTTTGTATTTTATTAATAAAATAGGACCATATTTTAATTCAAAATCAGAGTATTTTTTATACCCTTTTTTAAATAAAATAATTTGGTAATATATGTTGTTTTCATAAAGTAAAATTTCATTTTCTATTAAAAATCCAAGATTATAAAAATAAAATCTAATTTCACTTGTTTTAGTATGACTATCAACAAGTATATAATCGATAAAATCTAATTTTTCTTTATTTTTATCAATAATTTTGACAATATTATCAAAACCCATACCAGCTAATACAATAAAGTTATAAGAATTATCAATCACATCAATTCCATCACTAAAAGATGCTAAAATTACATGTTCAGTTTTAGTTTTTTTTAGATTGTTAATAAATTGATTAAAAGGACCTTTTTTATTTTCAATACCTAATAATTTTCCTTTATAACCTTTTTGATATAAATTTATTAGAAAATATCCATGATCGCATCCGACATCAACTAAACCTTTAGTGTTTTTTAAAGGAGTTAACTCACACAAAAATTCTAATCTTTTACTTATCATATTACCTAAATATATCGATTTTCATTATTAAGACCATTTTTAATACATGGCTGTCTTAATTTTTTTATTGCTTTTGCTTCAATTTGTCTAATTCTTTCACGAGTAACATTAAATTCACGACCAACTTCTTCTAATGTTCTAGGTTTATTATCATCAATACCATATCTTAATCTTAATACTTTTTCTTCACGGTCGTTTAAAGTTGTTAAAGCGTTATGTAACAATTCTTTAATTCTTTCTCTAGTAGCGTAATCAGTTGGTGATAATGAATCTTTATCTTCAACAAAATCGCCTAAATGACTGTCATCTTCTTCACCGATTGGTGATTCTAAAGATACCGGTTCATAAGAAATACGTTGAATTTCTCTGATTTTATCTGCGCTGTATTTATTATCACTATTTTTATTCGCTAATTTTTCACTAATTTGTTCAGCAGTTGGTTCTTGTCCTATTTCTTGTATTAATTCTCTTTGAGTTTTTTGAATTAAGTTGATAGTTTCAACCATATGTACTGGAATACGAATGGTTCTAGCTTCATCAGCAATTGCTCTTGTGATAGCTTGTCTAATCCACCATGTTCCATATGTTGAAAATTTAAATCCTTTTCTGTAATCATATTTTTCAACAGCTTTAATGAGTCCTGTGCTTCCGTGAGAAACTAAATCAAGTAGTGGCATACCTCTTCCAATATAGTGTTTTGCAATAGAAACAACTAATCTTAAGTTAGAATTCACAAGTTTCTTTTTAGCTCTTTCATCACCTTTTTCACACAATTTAGCTAGTCTTATTTCTTCTTCAGCGGTAAGTAAATTGTAAACAGCAATTTTTCGTAAATAATCTTTAACTGGATCGTTAACTTTAACATCAACATTCTCAGACATATAAGAGTTATTTTCGTTAAAATTAATAACAGCCTTATCACTTTCTTCTAAACTTGATTCATCATAATCTACATCATCGTCATCATCTTCTTCAAATGAGACTTCTAATTTTTTATCATCAAATTCATCATCAGCATCTTTATCAGATTCTTCATCAAGTTTATATCCGTCGTTATTAAATCTTTCAAAAATAAATTCAGTTAATTCGTCTGATAAGTCAAAAGGTCTTAATAACTCGATTAATTCATAACTATCTACAATCTTTGAATCTTTATATTTTTTTTCTAAATCTTTTATAATTAATTCAAGTTTTTTTACACTTTCTAAATCAAATTCATCATCCATATAATCTTCTAATGTTTTAATATTATTTTCCATAATTTACTCCTATTTATCATTAATTTTTGCTTTTTGGTAATTATAATCTAAGACTTTATTTATAATAATTTTCTTATCACTTTCATTTTCGCAATTTTTGATAGCTTCTTTCATTTTTATTTTCCTAAAATAATTATCTCGTTCTTTTATATAAGTATTTAAACTATCTACAAAAGTAACTCGATCATATTTAGGTAAATTTATTAATTTTTGGTTATTTGTTAAATCTTCGGTAATAATTTTAATTAAATTATTTGTTTCTTCATTATTTATAATTTCTAAATAGTTGATAAAATAATTTTTATTTATCTTATCATTATCACCATTTAAACTGTCCAAATAGTTATAAAGATAACTTTTGATAGAATCGTATTCTTTATAACAAAATTCTTCGTTTTTATCTTTAAATATTTCAATTGCTTCGTAATTATCCATCATATAATACAATAAAACTTTTTGGGGTAACTCTAATACTCTTTTAACTTTATTTCTAACAAATTGAGGGCTATTAGAATAAGTGTTTTGTTCATTATTATTTATTGGCTTATTCTTATAAATATTTTCAATAATATTTTTTGGAAGGTTGGTTACTTTGCTTATCAATTCTAATTTTGAATAGAATTCAATATCATTTTTAGTTAATTTTGTAATTTCTTGTATAAAAATTTCTTTATTATTGATATTATCTAAATCTTTATTATTTATACAATAATTTATGAAGTAATCAATATAATCAATTTGATTATTTAAATAATATAATAAGTTATCTTTACCTAAATTGTTTAATATTTCGTCACAATCTTTATAATTAATATATTTTTTGTTTATTTCTTTATCATTATTAATAACGCTAATATCAATTTGATTTGTTCGTAATATATTACCTATTTTAATCATTGCTGTTTGACCAGCGTTATCACTATCTAAACATAGAACTACTTTACATTTTAAATACCTTAATTGATTTAAGTGGTCTTTAGTAAATGCTGTTCCCATTAAAGCAATAGAATTCATTACACCTATTTTAGCTAAAGAAATAACATCCATAAATCCTTCTACAAGATATACAAAACCTGATTTTTTAATATATTCTTTTGCGTTTGATATATTGTAAAGTAATGTTGATTTATGAAAGACACCATCTTGTAACTCGGGTGAATTAATGTATTTACTAGTCTTATTATTATCATCTAATCTTCTAGAACTAAAACCGACAATATTACCATCAAAATCCGAAATAGGGAAAACTAATCTTCCAAAATTTACATCATATATATTTTCTTCATTTGAATTAAAAGCACCTGTTTTAAGTAATATTCTATTTGAATATCCTTTTTCTTGTAGATTTTTAGTTATTAATTGGTGATTTTTTGGTGAATATCCTAAGCGGAAAAATTTTATTAACTCATCAGTTAATCCACGATTATAAAGATAAGGTAAAGCCACTTTTTTGCTTTCATCTGATTGATATAAAAAATTTTCATAATATACAGAAATTAAATTTAAACAATTAAGCAAATTAGCTTTATCTTTATCAATTGTTTTTTGTTTTTCTTTAATGCCAATATCACTTATACCAGCTATCTCTGCTACAATCTTTATTGCTTCAATAAAGGAACACTTTTTAAAATTTTTAACAAAACTAATAGCGTTACCACCTTCACCACAAACAAAACATTTATATATTTGTTTATCTTTAGAAATACTTAAAGAAGGATTTTTATCATCATGAAAAGGGCAAATAGCAACATAATTACGTCCTTGTTTTTTTACCGAAATAAACCTTGAAATTACATCAACAATATCAACCTTAGATAATACTTTATTAGAAATATCTAGAATTTCATTCATTTAATTAATAAATTTTACCTTTCAAATAATCAATCAAATTTTCAATTTTAACTCTTTCTTGTTTCATTGTATCTCTATCTCTTACAGTGACAGATTGATCTTCTAAAGATTCAAAATCATAAGTAATGCAATAAGGAGTTCCGATACTATCATTTCTCCTATATCTTTTTCCAATTGAACCAGTTACATCGTAATTTGTATTAAATTGTTTTGATAATAATTTATAAACTTCGATTGCTTGTTCGTTTAATTGTTTAGATAATGGCAAAACAGAAACTTTGTATGGTGCTAAAAAAGCAGGAATATGCATAACTTTTCTAGAATCATTATTATCGAGAATTTGATTTTCGTAAGCATTGCATACAACCATTAAAAACAATCTATCTAATCCTAAAGATGGTTCTATACAATATGGAAGATATCTATTATTTGTTTCTGGATCGAAATAAGTTAAATCTTCCTTAGTATAATCTTGGTGTTGTTTTAAATCATAATCTGTTCTATCAGCGATACCCCAAACCTCGCCCCAGCCAAAAGGAAATAAATATTCTATATCTGTTGTAGCTTTAGAATAAAAAGCTAATTCTTCTGGAGTATGGTCTCTAAATCTTAATTTATCTTCTTTAATTTCAAGTGATTTAACAAAATCTATACAAAAATTTTTCCAATATTTAAACCATTCTAAATCAGTGTTTGGTTTACAGAAAAATTCAAGTTCCATTTGGTCAAACTCTCTTGTTCTAAATATAAAATTGCCAGGAGTAATCTCGTTTCTGAAAGATTTACCAATATTAGCAATTCCAAATGGTAATTTCAAACGCATTGAACGTTGCACATTTTTAAAATTTACAAAACATCCTTGCGCTGTTTCAGGCCTTAAATAAACTTCGCTGCTATTATCTTCTAAGACACCAATATGGGTTTTAAACATCATATTAAATTTTCTAATATCAGTAAATTCACTTTTATTACATGAAGGGCAAACTAATTTATTCTCTTTAATAAAATTATTTAATTGTTCGTTATTCATAGAATTAACATCAATATTTGGGAATTGTTCTTCTACTAATTGATCTGCTCTATATCGACTATGACAATGCATACAATCAATTAAAGGATCGTTAAAAGTTGAAACGTGTCCTGTTGCTTTCCATACATTCGGATTCATTAATATAGAAGCATCAACACCGACGTTTGTAGGTGATTCGTGTACAAATTTTTGCCACCAATAATTCTTTAAATTATTTTTGAGTTCACTTCCTAAAGGTCCGTAATCCCAACTGTTTGATAATCCGCCATATATCTGTGAACCTTGAAAAACAAATCCAACATCTTGTAAGTGAGTAACAATTTCATTGAAGTTATTATTTTTTTCCATAATTCCCTCCGTATATCTAATAAAATTAAATTTAAGTTAACAGAAAAACTTTAAAAATATTATCATTAACATAATTTATTGTCAACCTATTATAAGTGTATTTTATAATAAATTTATATTATTGATACTATTTAATTCAATATTTAAATAATACTTAGTAAATAGACTTAAGATATTGATAATGCTTACAAAATCTTTTTTATAAGCATAAAGATTAGAATTATCAAAGTTAATATTTTTAAACGAATAATACAATATTTTTAAGATATTACCATCTATATTTATAATATTAGAATCATTTATTGTGTTTATATAAAAAGATTTTTTTATAATACCTTCTTTAATATTAAATATATAATTATCTTCAATTGTATCATTTGATTCTATGCAAAAATTTATTTTTAATCCTGAAATCTTTAATAATAATGAAAATAAAGAAATGATATTAAAAAATAAAAAATTCTTATTCTCTATTTTATTTAAAAATAACTTTAATAAATCATATATTTTTGTATCTTCTTCTTGATTTATCATAAATTTAAAGATCAGTTCATTGATGAAATCAAAAAGTAAAAGTTCATTAAATTCTTTAAATTCCAAACTATAATCTTTAATAATATCTAAATCTTTTAATTTGTAACCATTAAGTGGACCCTTATAAAATTCAAATTTACCAAAAAGAAATGGTTTTAATGAATAATAAAATTTATTATTTTTTGAAAACAAATTTCTAATATAAAAAGTAACTCTACCATCTTTAGTTAAAAGATTGCCAATAGCGTCATTGTCTTTATAATTATTTAATGATATCAATATTCCAGTATATTCAATCATTAATTAATTCCATTTTTTTATAATTTTAGCTGAATTTCTCCAGTCTTCTTCTACTCTTATTACAATATCAAGGAAAAAATGTTTTTTAAAAATTTCTTCTAAATCATTTCTTGATTTTATTCCTATCTCTTTTACCATATTACCTTTTTTTCCTATCAATATAGATTTTTGAGATTCTTTTTCACAAACGATAATACAATAACATTTAATTTTTTTATCTGATTCAACTATTTTTTCACAAATTATATTTAAACTATGAGGAACTTCTTTTTCTAATAAATTTAAACATTTTTCTCTAATTATTTCTTGTATAAAAAATTCCTTACTTATATCTGTAAATGTTTCATTGTCATAGAATTTAGGACCTTCAGGAAGAATATTTTTTATTTCTTTAATTAAATCACTTATATTAAAACCATCTTTCCCACATACTTCTACTAATTTAGCATGAGGATATGCTTTTGAATAAATTTCTTTTAATTTATTAATTAAAATAATATTTGTTAAATCAATTTTGTTAAAAACAATTATTAAGGGACAATCAATTTTTAAATGACTCAATATATATTTGTCACCTTCATTGAACTCTTTTGAACTATCTACTACAAAGACAGCTAAATCTCCACTTCTTAGTGATGAATATGCCAGTCTATCCATAACAACTCCAAGATCGTTACGAGGTTTATGTATACCAGGAGTATCTAAAAAGATTATTTGTGAATCATCGTCATTATATATACCTTTAATTATATTTCTTGTAGTTTGACTTTTATTTGATACTATCGATATTTTTTTGTCTATTATTTTATTTAGAATAGTAGATTTACCAACATTTGTTCTACCTACCAAAGTTACGAAACCTGACTTCATTTATTTTAAATCCTTGTCATCAAAACCGTATGGTAAAATATCTTTTACGTATACTGTCATAATCTTTTTATTCAAATTAGATAAATAGATTGGCTTATTTTTAGGAAAAAGTTCAGAAATAACTTGCCTACATTGTCCACATGGAGAAATTGGTTCTTTTGTATCTCCAACAATTGCTAACGCCTCTATTTCATCTTTTTTTACATTGTGCATATAAGCATTATAAATAGCGTTTCTCTCACCACACATAGTACAACCATAAGCAGCATTTTCAATATTAGCACCTAAATAGACATCACCTTTATTTGTAACTAGTGCTGCTCCAACCTTAAATTTTGAATATGGTGAATATGATAATTCCATAGCTTCTATTGCTAATTCTACTAATTTTTCTTTTTCCATAGATTACTCCTATTTAAAATTTTTTCTTGTAATGGAAACATAATTTCTTCATCTTTTTTACTTATATGGTCATAACCAAATAAATGTAATAAACCATGTACAAAAAGAAATGATAATTCTCTTTCAATGGAATTTTGATATTTTTTTGCGTTTTCTTGTGCTACTTCATAACTAATATAAATTTCACCAAGATCTATTTCCTTATATTTAATCGATGATTCATTCACATCATCTAAAAATGCGAAAGAGATAACATCTGTTGGAGAATCTTTTAATCTATATTTAAAGTTTATCTCATGTATTTTTTCTTTACTAACAAAAGTGATACTACAAATATAATTATCAGATTTATTCAATTCTAATAAAGTTTGATTAAATAAATCTAAATAAATTTCTTCATATTTTAATAAATCAAAATTTGTATCATTATAAAAATTTAGTTCCACAATATTATTATAACTTAACTTTTACTAAAATAGTAAAAATATAATGCTTTGAATGATTTTATTTTATCTAAATTTTGATCAAAATTTAATAACTTAACAATATTATCATTTAAATACATATAAAAGAAAAAATGAAATAACATGAAATTAAGAGACTGAACCTTATTTATATATGAAAATAGTAAAGAAGATATTATTAATAAAAATGTTGTTATATATTTTTTAAAATTTAAATAATTTACATAATTATAAGTTTCTTTATTCAATAAGTTAACTTGTTTCTTGAATTCAATATTGGAATTAATACATGAATTTAACAAATTATTTTCAATATTGTCAATTTTGTTTTTCTTATTACAAATCTTTTTATCTTCAATAATTTTAAATATTATGTTAATTAAACAGATTATTATAACTATAAATAAATTAAAATAATTATTAATTCCTAAAACAACACTACCAAATATAGTAATTAATAAAGTAGAGATTAATTCTATAGGATTTGAAATTGACAGCATTTTAAATTTGGTTAATGAAGAATATCGATACTTAAAATTATTTTGATTTAAAATATTATCATCAGAAAATATTTTTTTATCAAATTTTTTCATTGATAATATCAAAAATTTACGATAAATAAAATCACTTAAAATATATCCTACAAATAAAGAAAGTACCAAATATATCGAACTATCATTATTTATTTTATTCAGTGCAGTTAATAATAATATAAAACTCAGTATTTCAAAAAATACAGTTGTAATTGTATAAATACTTGGAATTATAGACTCTTTTTTAAAATGAAAATTACTACCAGTTATATTGACTACTTCTAGATATTCACCATTCCAAATATCTTTTAATTTTTCATTATTTATTTTCATAATTCCAAACATTGGATCATATATAATCGAATACCTTTTTCTAACTTTTTTAACCAAAACCATCTGAAGATTGGAACCACTTTTTATCGGAATCAATAAAGGGTAATCTGATTTTATCTTAAATATATTTTTATCCACTACTCTAAAGGCTCCTAAATATACACCTTCTTTTTTCGCGTAGTTAAAAATATCTTTTAAAGATGTCGCAGAATCAATATTTGGAACTGGATAGTATAAATAATCCCTATTATGGTAAATATGCGCAAATAACATCTTAACAGAAGTATAACCACAATCTTTTTGTCCCATTTGTTTAATATAATATCTCATTTATGTACCTCAATACATATGTCGTATATAAATACATTTTTTTAAATAAAAAAAATCAGTTTTTTTAAAAAAACTGATTATTTTAGAGTTTATCTATATTTTTTTCTAGCGTTTTCGCTTTTAACTTTTCTAGCTAGGTTTTTCTTTAAATAAAATTCTCTTTTTTTACATTCTTGAATTGTTCCGGCTTTATTAACGCCTCTTTTAAATCTTCTTAAGGCTTCATCGAGAGTTTCGCCTTCTCTTACTACTACTTTTAACATTAATATTCACCTCCAATCCTTATCACATAATCATTCATAATTATTCAACTAAATTTTTACCATGGGAAGCACCAATACGGTTAGCGCCAGCTTCAACCATATTTTTTAAATCTTCAGGGGTTCTTATACCACCAGAAGCTTTAACACCCATTTCACTTCCTACCGTTTTTCTCATTAATTGAACATCTTCAACTTTAGCTCCTGCTGTTGAAAAACCTGTAGAAGTTTTAACAAAATCAGCACCAGCTTCTTTTGATAATTCGCAAGCTTTAACAATTTCTTCTTTAGTTAATAAACATGTTTCTAAAATAACTTTTAAAGTATGTTCTTTAATAGCGTTTTTAATTTCTCTAATTTCATTTAAAACGTAATCATATTCTTGATCTTTAATTTTAGAAACGTTAATAACCATGTCAACTTCATCGGCACCTTTGTTGACAGCATCCTTAGCTTCAAAAACTTTAGCTTCAGTTGTCATGGATCCTAATGGGAAACCTATTACAGTACAAACTTTAACATCGGTCCCTTTTAATAATTTTGCGGATAATTCGATATAATCTGGATTTACACAGACAGAAGCAGTATCTAATTCTTTTGCTTCATTACATAATTTTTCAATATCAGCTTTAGTTGCATCAGCATGTAAAGTTGTATTATCAATTAATTTTGCGTAGTTCATTAAATTTCTCCTATAAGTATTACTTTTTACTTTCAACGTTTAAAACTTTTTTTCCATCATAATATCCGCAATGTTTGCAAACAGTATGAGATTTGATCATTTCACCACAGTTAGAGCAAACACAAACGCCAGTTAAATTTAACTTATAATGAGATCTTCTCATTCTTTTTGCGGTTTTACTAGTTCTTCTAAAAGGTACAGCCATAAATTCACCTCCTAATTTCTATATAAGTATATAAAAATAATAACACGATATCAAATTTATTTGATATTATATCAATAATATTAAATTTCATTGATTAATTCAGTTAAATTATTTTTTACACTGACAAAATATTTTAACTTAATTACCTGACCAGTTATATTAGATTCAGATTTATAATATACATCTAAATAATTACTTGAATGTCCATGATATGCTTTTTTTGTTTTATCATAATTTTCAAATAAGAATTCAATTTCTTTATCATTAAATTTTTTGCTATATTCATAGGATAAAATAAGAGAAAGATTATTTAATGCAAAAACTCTACTCTTTTTTTCTAAACTAGATACTTTATTTTCCATTTTAGAAGCTATTGTACCAGTTCTATCACTATAAGGAAAAACGTGAATTTTGCTAAAATTAATTTTTTTACAAAATTGATAAGTTTCTTTAAAATCATCCGAACTTTCGTTTGGAAATCCAACGATGACATCAGTAGTAATTGAAATATCAGGTCTAATCTTTCTAATTAATTCTACTTTTTTAACAAAGTTATCAAGATTATATTTTCTATTCATATTTTTTAAAACACTTGAACTTCCAGATTGTAAAGGAAGATGCAAATGATTAGCAATATTATTATACTTAGATAATAAATCGATGAATTTATCGTCAATTTGACTCTCTTCGATAGAAGAAATTCTTAATCTATATAAATTAGGAAAGGTAATTAATATTTCTTCTAAAAGGTCACTAAAAGTAGTTTTAACTTTAAAATCTTGTCCATAACTACACATATCGATTCCAGTTAAAATTATTTCTTTATATCCGTTCTTTAATAATTCATCAATTTCTTTAATAATATTCTTTTTATCTCTACTTCTAGATCTTCCCCTTATATAAGGAATCAAACAATATGTGCAAAAATTATTACATCCATCCTGTATTTTTACATACGCTCTAGTGTTTTTCATATAATGAGTTAAAGATAATTCTTCATATGGAATTTTATATTTAACATCGTTAATATCAATAATCTGTTGCTTATTTTTATAATATTCATCAATATAAAAAGTTAATTTATCTCTAGATGTTGTACCTACGATTATATTAGCGTATTCAATATAATTCATGTAATTATTTTGCACATCACAACCCATAACAACAAGTATAGATTTAGGAAATTCTCTTTTATATTTTCTTAATATTTTAAGAGATTTCTTAGAACTCATCTCAGTTACACTGCACGTATTTAATATTATAACATCTGGATAGTCTTCATTTTTAAATAATTTAAAACCATTAGTTTCCAATTTATTAGCTATTGTTTCAACTTCATAACTGTTAACTTTACAGCCTAAAAAATCAATTAAAAACGTTTTCATATCTTATTAGCCTTACAAATTTTTCTAAATAAATTAAATGAGATTAAATTATTTCTATATAAAATATATATAAAATCATTAATTCTACCTTCATAATAAGCATCAATTAAAGGTTTAATTCTTTCAATGATATGATTTTTGTTTACTTTTTTAAGATATTTATCGAATAAATAAATTACATTATCTAAACTACCTTGTTTATTTATAATAAAAATAGCGTCAAAATCAAAATGATAAAAAGCTATGCTTGTCGCATCTTCTCTTATCTTAATAAGCCTTGTAAAAAATGAATTAAAAATTTCTCCTCCATAATCATAAAAACAATTAATGAGAAATGTTTGATAATTATTTGTCAAATTTATATAAGGCATTTCATTCATTTTTTCATTTTCTTCGATATATGTAATATTTGTATTCAAATTAAAAAAAGGAATATATATTTTATTATTTAAATAATTGTAATAAGGTAAATCTATGATTTTATCTTGAATATTTCTTTTAATATTAATTAATTGTCGTTCAGATTTAAAAAGGTATTCTTCTTCAATTATTTTATCTAAAGTAATTTTATTTTTAATACCATGAATTATAATATTAGCACTTATAATATCAAAAGGTTCATTTGAATTATATAAATCTTCATGTAAATGATATTTTATTAATAAATTTTTATTTTTATTAAAAAAGGTATAATCATTTGATTGATTAAATCTTTTTTTATTTTTATATTTATTTAAAAGTTCAAAAATTCTCAATTACACATTCTCCATAAAAAAAGATATAACAGAAAGTGTATATAAACAACTGGTTTCACTTCTTAATATCCTTTTTCCTAAACTAATCGGTATATATCCATTGTTAACACAAAAATCAAATTCTTGCTCACTAAAACCGCCTTCTGCTCCAATTAAAATATTAACTGTTTTATTTTTAATGTTTTTTACTTGTTCATAAAAATTAATATTATTATAGTTAAATTTTTCGTATGCAATTAAAGATACATCAGCATCAAATTTAATTAAATCTTTAAAATCAACAATATCAACAATTTTTAATAACCTGTTTCTTTTGCATTGCTCGCATGCTTCTTTAATAATTTTATTAAATCTATTAATCTTTTTATTAAAAGAATCTTTATCCATTTTTTTAACAGTTCTAGATGAATTTATCAAAATTAATTCATCTACACCTAACTCACATGATTTTTGAATAACCAGATCTAGTTTGTCGCCTTTTGGTAAGCAATATAATAATCTAATATGCC
The DNA here is from genome assembly GCA_052171195.1 of Caryophanales bacterium. GTDB lineage: Bacteria > Bacillota_I > Bacilli_A > RFN20 > CAG-826 > Onthovivens. Next base: position 96,243 of record JBQMZB010000002.1, on the reverse strand, counting down.
CTGAAAGTTCATTATTTTGATTTATAGAACAATCTTTTTTTACAACAAAAGGATTTATTGAGACAATTTCAACAATATCGATTGAGCTGTCATTTTTCAAAACTTCTATTTTGTCGCCTACATGACATCTCATAACATTTATAATATGATGTATATCATTTTTTTCAAAATAATAATCATTGCTAATAAAATCAACAAAATATCTTTGCATTATTTTAATAAAACTCCATTTACATCTTTTAAATTCATTAAAAATGATGAAATAAAGCAATAAATTATATTCAATATTAAAAGAATCAACAAAGGTAATAAAAATAAAAGTGAAATATTATGAATAAAATTTTTAAATATAAAAAGACATATGATGTATATAAAACCATTTATACTTAATTTTATTAAAAATCTACCTTTAAAACCTAAATAAAGTTGATCAATTCCAAAAATTCCTAATAAAATGGATAACAAAATATAATTTGTTTTATTTTTTCTTTTGAATTCATCTTTATTCTCAAACTCAATTGTTTCGATTGTTTCAGTTATATCGGTAGTTTGATAATTATCATCCGAAATTGGATTAATTTCTCCGCACCATGGACAAATTTGTTTATCGAATTTAGTAATATTTTTTTTACAATTTTTACACTTTGGCATATTAATTCCCTTTAAAAAATCATATCATAAAAGAAATTAAAAGTATCTAATTATTTACGAAAAGCGTTTCTAAATTTATCAAATATTGATTCTTTTGTATCAGAAGCTTCTTTGAACATTTTAAGAGCATTTTTTTGTTCTTTATTTAAATCCGTTGGAGTTTTTACATTTAAATGCACAAATTGATCACCATGAAAAGAACTTCTTAAATCTTTAACACCTTTATTTCTTAATTTAAATACCTGAGTTGATTGTGTTCCTGCAGGTATTTTCATTTCTACTTCACCATATACTGTTGGTACAGTAATTGTAGTTCCTAAGCATACATCAATAAAATCTACTGGAATAGTTAAATGAATATCATTTCCATCTCTTGTAAAATTTTTATGGTCAGCGACTAAAACTTCGATGTATAAATCTCCATTTGGTCCACCATTCATTCCTCTATTTCCCTTGCCAGCAATTCTAATTTGTTGTTGATTATTAATACCTTGAGGTATTTTAACTTCTATTTTCTTTTTAGTAAAATTATAACCTTTTCCATTGCAATGTTTACAATTTTCTTTGATTATTTTTCCTTTGCCTTGACATCTTGAACAAGTTGTTTGTGACTGAATGATACCAAAAATAGAACGTTGTTGTGTTAAAACTACACCTTGTCCATGACATTCTGGACATGTATCATACGCAACTCCATCTTTAGCTCCGGTTCCATTACAAAATTCACATGTTTCATCATATGAAATTGGTAAATCTAATGTTGTTCCTAAAACAGCATCCATAAATGAGATTTTTATTCTCATTAACGTATCTTCTCCTCTGGTTGGACCTGATTTACTTCTTCTGGAACTACTTCCCCCACCAAATCCAAACATTGATGCAAATATATCATTTAAATCACTGAAGTCTCCACCATTAAAATTAAATCCTTCAAAACCAGAACCGGCAAATGGGTTAGAACCACCAGCAGTTTGATCAAACGCAGCGTGTCCAAATTGATCATATGTTTTTCTCTTATTAGAATCACTTAAAACTGAATAAGCTTCCGAGCATTCCTTAAATTTTTCGGCATCTCCGGTCTCTTTATTATCTGGATGATATTTTTTTGCTAATTTTCTATAAGCAGATTTTATCTCATTTTCAGTAGCGTTTTTATTTATTTCAAGTATATCATAATAGTCTCTTTTTTCTGCCATATAATATTCTCCTTATTATAAAACAACTAAAGGCAATGGAACCTTTAGTTGTTTTTTAGTAATTTTAAAGTTATTTATCAGTGAAATCAGCATCTACAACATCATCATTTTTGTTTTCTGATTTTTGTTCGTAAGAACTATTATTATCTTGTGTTGGTTCTGATTGACCACTTGTGTTTTGTGCTTGAGATTGAGCTTGTTGCATGTAAGCCGCAGCTTTTTCTAAGTCAGATATTTTATTACGTAAAACTTCTATATTGTTATTGTCCAAAGCAGTTTTTAATTCATCTCTTAATTTTTGAGTTTCTTCTTTTTGTTTTGGGTCTATCTTATCACCATTTTCTCTTAAAGAATCATCGATTGAATTAATGTAACTTTCAGCTTTATTTTTAAGTTCAATTTCTTCTTTACGCTTTTGATCTGCTTCTTTATTAATTTCAGCTTCTTTCATCATACGGTCAATTTCTTCTTTGCTTAAACCATTTGATCCACTAATAGTAATTTCTTGTTCTTTTTGAGTATCTAAGTCTTTTGCGCTAACTTTAACAATACCATTAACATCGATATTAAATGTAACCTCGATTCTTGGTTGACCTCTTCTTGCTGGCTTAATTCCACTTAATTGGAAGTGTCCTAATAATTTATTATCATGAGCCATTTGTCTTTCACCTTGGAAAACCATAATATCGACAGCAGGTTGATTGTCTTGTGCTGTTGAGAATATTTGTGATTTTGTGGTAGGAATTGTGGTGTTTCTTGGGATAAGAGGAGTTAAAATTCCGCCCATTGTTTCGATTCCTAAAGTTAATGGTGTAACATCTAATAAAATAACATCTTTAACATCACCACTTAAAATACCACCTTGATAAGAAGCTCCAATAGAAACTGCTTCATCAGGATTAACACTGAAGTTAATCTTTTTGCCAGTAACACTTTCTACTAGTTTTTGAATTGCTGGCATACGAATTGAACCACCAATCATTAATACTTCATTAATTTCATTCCAATTAATTTTTGCATCATTAATAGCTTTATCTAAAGGAATACGGCATTTTTCAGTTAAATGTCTTGTCATATCCTCAAATTTTGCTCTTGTTAAGTTAATTTCAAAGCTGATAGGACCATTCTTACCCATACCGATAAATGGTAATGAGATAGTTGTTTCTAAACTACTAGATAATTCTATTTTAGCTTTTTCTGCAGCATCTTTATATCTTTGTAAAGCCATTTTATCGCTTATATCTTGATCGAATTGAACTTTAATTTGTGCTCTAATCCATTCTGCAACAACATTATCCCAGTCATCTCCACCTAATTGATTATCACCACTGGTTGAAATAACTTCAAATGTTCCATCGCCAATATCTAATACGGAAACATCTAATGTTCCACCTCCTAAATCAAAAACAACGATTTTTTCTGATTTTTCTTTGCCTAATCCATATGCTAAGGATGCAGCGGTAGGTTCATTAATAATACGGACAACATCTAATCCTGCGATTGCTCCAGCATCTTTGGTAGCTTGTCTTTGAGCATCGTTAAAGTATGCAGGACATGTAATAACTGCTTTTTTAATTGGTTGACCGATATTTTTTTCTGCATATTCTTTCATATAAGCAAGGATTTTAGCGCTTATTTCTTGAGGTGTAAAATCTTTATTAATGCAGTTTATATGCACTTTTTCATTTGTACCAATTTTTCTTTTAATAGAACTGACTGTGTCAGGGTTAGTAAGTGCTTGTCTTTTTGCAGCATTACCAACAATAATTTGTCCATCTGGTTTAAAACCAACGACTGATGGGGTTGTATTTGTTCCTTCTGGATTTGGAATAACTTTAACAACACCATCTTCTTGTAAATAACTGACTACTGAGTTTGTAGTACCTAAATCAATACCAAGTATAATTTCTTTTGCCATATTTATTCTCCTTTAATTTCTTTAGTATTTTCTATTACTTCATTTGTTTTTATCTTATTAACAACCACCATTGCAGGTCTTATTAATCGATCATGTAATTTATAACCTTTTAAATTCACCGCGTGGATAGTGTTATCTTCTTCAGAATCAACAACATCGACAGCTTGCATATCATTTTCATTGAATTTATCACCAATATTTGGATTAATTTCTGATACGCCTTCATCTTTTAATATTTGAATTAATTGTTTGTAAATAAAATTAAATCCAATTAAATAATTTTTCATCTCTTCTGTTTTAGCTTCATTTTTAAAAGCGAAATTAAATGAATCAAGAACAGTTAATAAATTTGAAACAAAACCTTCAATACGATATTTATAAACATTTACCTGATCTTTTTCGATATTTTTTCTTAAATTCGCCATATCTGCAAAGCACTTATAATATTCATTTTTCCAATGTTCAACATTGTTTTTTAATTCTTTTATTTCTTCATCTTTTTTATTTATCTTATCTTTTATGCTTTTTTTTAGTTCATTTTTATTAATTTCTTGATTTTCTTTATTAATTTTACCGTTTTCTTCACTCATTTATTTCATCCTCCAATATAGTAATTTTGTCATTAGATAGATATGTCATTATTTCTTTAACTACGTAATCTAAAGCATGCATAACTTTTGTATAATCCATTCTTTTTGGTCCAACTACTGCAATTTTCCCTAATTCTTTGTTAGAATTTGGAATTTTAATATCTTTACTAATAACTGACAAATCATCAATTTTAGTTTTGGTATCTTGAATATGGATAATATCTTCATTTTTATCATCATTTTTTAGTAAATTAATCAAATTTTCAGGAGAATTAAATAAATCAAATATTTTTTTAAGTTCTTCTGGATCATCTTTAAACTCTGGTTGATTAATTAATCCCTCTTCTCCATAAAATTCACGTCTAGAATGAGCAAATTCTATGAAGGTTTTTGCAATAGAATTAAATATATATGTATAATCATTAATATAATCTTTTAATAAATATCTTAAAGATTCTACTTTTTCAGGGATTTCTGATATTAATGTACCAGTTAATCTGTCATTTATAAGTTTTATTGATTTAATAACATCATCTATTATTATATTTTTATCAAAAATAAATGTTTTATTTTCTACATAGCCTCTATCTGTTACAAAAATAGCTGTCGCGCTTGTTTCACTAATAGGAATAAGCTGAACACTTACAAGTCTTTCGTTATTAGCGGTAGGACCAAGATAAACACTGACTAAATTTGTCATTTTTGATAGAATTTGGCACGATTCTTGCAATACATCTTCTACAGATTTTGTATTTGTGAAGACAACTTTTAATTGATTTTTTAATTTTTCATCAACACTATTTTCTTTTAAATATTTTAAATAATATTTATAACCCAGGGTAGAAGGAACTCTACCACTACTTGTGTGTGTTTTTTCAATTAATTGAGCTTGCTCTAATTCAGCCATCTCATTTCTAACTGTTGCACTACTAAAATTGAGATTATATTTATTAATCAAATAACTACTTCCAACAGGTGTTGCAGTTTTAATAAAATCTTCAATAATAAGTTTTAATATTAAATCTTTTCTAGATAATTCCATAATGTTTAGCACTTATATATTTAATGTGCTAATAATATTATAAACGAGATTTTAGCACTGTCAATAATAAGTTGCTAAATATTTAAATAAATTCTACAAGAATAGAATTTAATAGAAGAATTCCTTTATAAGTAGCAGAAAAATAATTATTTTCTATCTTAACTAAATTTAAATTAATTAATTTATTTATCTTTAATTTATATTTTTCAATAAATGAAACTTTAAATAATTTATAATATTCATCAAGTGAAAATCCTTGAATTAATCTCATATTTGTTATTAGAAAATATTTTTCTTCACTATCTATACTTAATATTTCTTCTTCTCTTTTTGAAAAATTAATATATTCTTTAAAATTCTTTGTATATCTATATCTAATATTATTTTCATAGCCACTGCTGCCTAATCCAATTGCAACATATTTTCCATTTTTCCAATAATTAATATTATGTTTTGATTCAAAATTATAAAGGGAGAAATTACTTATTTCATAATGTAAATAATTATTCTTTGTTAATGTGTTTCTAATTAAATTATAAGTTTCAACTTGTAAATCTTCATCGATTTCTTTAATTTTTTTATAATAATAAGGAGTCCCAGGTTCTAAAATAAGATTATAAAATGAAATATGTGGTAATTTTAAAGATAAAAATATTTCTAAATCTTCTTTAACAATATCTAAATTAGAACCAACCAATCCGTAAATTAAGTCAATATTTATATTTTCTATATATTTTCTAGCTAATAATATGTTGCTTATAATATCACAGTTTATATTTCTATTTATCGAACTAAGAATTGTCTTATTAAAAGTTTGAACTCCGATAGAGAGTCTATTTACTTTATTATTTTTTAACAATTCCAATAATTTATCATTGATATCTTCAGGGTTAATTTCTATACTAAATTCACCATTATCTAAAATTAATTCTCTACATCTAATCAATATTTTTTCTAAATTATTATATTCTAAAACAGAAGGTGTCCCTCCACCTATATAAATGGTTTCAAATTTATTATAATTTAATTTAATTTCATCTAATTGTTTAATAATTTTGTTGATATATAAATCTTCATAAGATTTATTTTTTAAAATTTTAACAAAATCACAATAGGGACAGAATTTATTACAAAAAGGGATATGAATATAAAGACTTTTAACACTATTCATTGTCTTTATTCTTTATATCATAATCATTAAATTGTTTTTTAATATCTTCATCATCAATATCCTCTAGATATCGACTTAAATTCTCTTCTACTATTTCTTTTTCATCTTTTTTAATATTATTTTTATTCATTTTTAAAATTCTATTTAATAAAAAAGTTATTAATGCTAAAACAGCAAATAAACCAACAATACCAATTAAAGTCCAAGCGGATGAGTTCAATAAAACATTAATATTATTATTATTCATAATTAACCTTTCAATACTGGAGTATAAATATATTTATTTTTTAAAAGTTCTTTTCTATAATAACCTAGATAAACAAGGTTATCCATACTAGTTCTTGCAGTTTCATATGCGCAACCTAAAGATTTTTTATATTGAGAAATTGTGTAATTCATACCAATAGTGCAGTGTCTAGCGTAAAAATATGCTTGTCCATGCGTTAAATTAGGATTTAATTCTAATAAATGATTTTCTAATTTAGTTGCATCTGCTTCATTCAATCCTGTAGGCATATTATTTATAGCTATATTTTTGTTATATTCTATAATTTTTTGATCATTTTCAATATGTTCGTTATTTTTCTTTATAAAGTTATTATTAATGTTATTGGTTTTTTCATTAGATTCATCTTCATTTGTTTTTATATCTCTTATACTGTTAAGAATATTTAATTCTTCAGGTTGATTTATTTCTTTATTAATTATGTCATTTTTGCAACTATTAAATAAATCAAGACTATTTTGTAATAGAATTTCACATTTATCTAAAATAAATACTAATAAGTATGTTAAATCATAGGTTTTTTGTGAAGTAATTATTTTATTTTCTAATTCTTCTTTGTCTGTTAATAAATCTTCTAGATTTATAAAGGCTGGTATAGTTTGAAGATCGTTAATGGCAATGATTTTTTTCATTAATAATATAGCTATTTCTTCACTATAAGAATCAAATGGTTTGGTATAATATAAAAAGTAAAATGAGCAAATAGCTTTGACTAATAGGGATATATTTGGTTTGTTTATAAAATCAAATAATTGATTCATATTCTTTTCAATAGCATCAAAAGGAACACCTAAATATGATTTACCGATTAATGTTTTACTTAAATTTATATCAAGATTATCTTTTCGATAAAAAGAAGTTAGCTCGGTTGTACCTGTCATGATTTCATAAAATTTAGAAAATAATTCATCACTTATAGAGGAATCAGAATCATATTCTATTTCTAGTAAACATTTATAATATCTATACAAAATCATTAAATCAGGTGATAATATCGAAATATTATTATTTATTATATTTTCTATTACTGCATCATCAACATTTAAATTATATGTTTTAGAAATGCTCTTTATAATAGAAACATAAGATCTAGTTTTATACAAATTTCGTTCAGCTGTGTTATTAATTTTGAAATATTTAACCATTAAATGAGTTAATTTTCGATCTAATGAACTTATTTTGTCATTAATAGAATTTGATAAACATATAGAAAAATTAATATTATTTATATGCTTAAGTGGTAGTTGGAATGAAAAAATTTTTCTATATTCTAATATAGATGACCATATTGAATCTACTAATGGTGTTTTAAGTTCGTTTTTAACATCTTGAATAGTACAATATTTTTCATTAGTAAATTTAATTGCAAAATCTAAATTTTTCATTATATACTCCTTTAATCAAATAATTATCTACTATATTTATACCATAAAATTACTAATTAGTCATTATTTTATATAATTAATTTTCTTCAATAGAAAGTATTGACATAAAAGCATCTTGTGGAATTTCAACACACCCTATCGATTTCATTCTTTTCTTACCTTCTTTTTGCTTTTCTAAAAGTTTTCTTTTTCTAGAAATATCACCACCATAACACTTAGCAAGAACATCTTTTCTAACTGCTTTTACGTTTGCTCTAGCTATTACTTTATTAGATATTGCAGCCTGAATAGGTACTTCAAATAATTGTCTTGGTATAACTTCTTTTAATTTAGAAACAATTTTTACTCCTCTATTATATGCTGTATCCTTAAAAACAATAAGACTTAAGGCGTCAACAATTTCATTGTTTAATAAAATATCCATTTTAACTAATTTACTCGCTCTGTAATCAATTAGTTCGTAATCTAAAGTGGCATATCCTCTTGAAAAACTTTTCAGTTTATCGAAGAAATTAAATATAATTTCACTTAATGGAAGTTCATAATATAATACATTTCTATTATCATCAATAACATTTAAATCTTTATATACACCTCTTCTATCCGTGCATAATTGCATAATAGGACCAACATATTCTGCAGGTGTCATAATTTCAGCTAAAACAAATGGCTCTTTTATTTCTTTAATTTTTGATTGTTCAGGAAGTTCAGATGGATTAGTTAAATTTATAACTTCATCATTTGTTAATACAACTTGATATATAACAGATGGTGAAGTAAGAATTAAATCTAAATTATATTCTCTTTCCAATCTTTCTTGTATTACATCCATGTGTAATAATCCTAAAAAACCACATCTAAAACCAAAACCTAACGCTGTAGATGATTCAGGTTCATATCTAAGAGAAGCATCACTTAATGATAATTTGTCAAGTGCTATCTTTAAATCTTCATATTTTTTTGAATCTGTCGGATAAATACCACTATAAACCATTGGTTTAATATCTCTATATCCTGGTAATTTATCTTTGGTTGGATTTTCTTTTAATGTAACTGTATCACCAACATGAATATCTTTAATATCTTTTATTTGTGCACAAATATAACCAACTTCTCCACATTTTAAACAATCTAGACTTATTTCATCAGGTGTCCTAATGCCTAGCTCAGTTACTGTATAGGATTTATTAGAATTTATTAAATAAATTTCATCGCCAACTTTTACTTGTCCTTCTTTTATCCTTACAAAAATAATGACACCTCTATAAGGATCGTAAAAACTATCAAAAATAAGGGCTTTTAAAGGATTATTTATATTCCCTCCTGGTGCTGGTATTTCTCTAATGATTTTTTCTAATATATCTTTGATACCTTCTCCAGTTTTAGCGCTAACCGCTAAACTAGATTCACCATCCAAGCCTAGTCTTTTAGTAATTTCGGATTTGCAATACTCAATTCTTGAACTTGGCAAATCGATTTTGTTTAGAATCGGTATTATCCATAGGTCATTATCCATAGCTAAATACATATTAGCTAAAGTTTGAGCTTGAACACCTTGAGTAGAATCAATTATTAACAAACAACCTTCGCACGCAGCTAAACTTCTTGATACTTCATAAGTAAAATCTACGTGTCCTGGAGTATCAATGAAATTTAATCTATATTTTTGATTATCATTTGCTATATAGTCAACAGTTACAGAATTTAATTTAATTGTAATACCGCGTTCTTTTTCCACTTCCATGGAATCTAATACACGTTGTGTCATTTCTCTACTATTAATTGAATTGGTCAATTCTAAAATTCTATCCGCTAAAGTGGATTTTCCATGGTCTATATGTGCAATAATTGAAAAATTTCTAATCTTATCTTGTTCGTAATTCATATAAAAATTCTACCATATAATATAATTAATAAATAATATTAACTTTGATATTTTCATTGTATAATATCGTTTTTTTGAAATAAATTGTTAGCGCCATTGTAAAATTCTTTGATATTAAGCATTTTTTTACCAGGTTTTTGTATTTCTTTAATACATATAGTTTTATCTACACAACCTATATATAGTCCTGTTTTATCGTAATTATATACTTTACAAGGTTCAAATTTCATATCTAATAATTCTATTTTATTAACATTATATTTTTCACCTTTATAAACAAAATATGAACCGGGTTTAGAGTGCAAAGCACGAAATTTATTGAAAATATTTATTCCAAAATCATTGAAATTAATTTGACAATCTTCTGCTTTTATCTTTTTACAATATGTAACTTCATCTTCTTTTTGATCAACTCCAACTAATTCTCCGTTAATATATTTATCTAAAGAACATTCTATAATATTAAAACAACTATCTTCTATTTTCTTACTCAAACTATCTAAGTTGTCTTCTGTATTAATATCAATTTTTTCTTGATAAAACATTTTCCCAGCATCCATTTTATCAACCATCTCCATTAAAGTGACACCGGTTATTTTATCTCCATTTAAAATTGAAGTTTGAATTGGCGAAGCTCCTCGATATTTTGGTAATAAACTACCATGTAAATTTAAACAACCAAATTTAGGCAATAACAATAAATAATGAGGAACTATCTGACCATATGCTAAAGTTAAGATAAGATCAGGGTTAATTTGCTTAATAAAATCAAAATCATTTTTTAAAGATTCAGGTTGATATACGGGTATATTAAATAATTCGGCAACTTTTTTAGTTGGAACTTTTTCAATGATTTTTTTTCTGCCTATTGGTTTATCTGGTTGAGCAATAACAGCACATATATTATATTTATTTTCAATTAATTTTTTTAATACATTAGCGCTTATTTCAGGTGTGCCAAACCATGCTATTTTAATATCTTTTCTCATATCAAGCCTCATTCTTTTTTCATTTCAAAATATTATATAATATTTTAAACATAATATGTGTATAAATAAAATTATATATAAATTATTCTTAATAAATTTATAAAATATGTATTTCAGCATTAATTCGATAATAATTTAAGTTATATAACATAATTTTCATTTGCTTTTTCTAATTGTTTTTGTTATGATTGCATAGTATTGAAAGGAAGAAATTATGGCAAATATTAAATCACAAAAAAAGAGAATCCTTACTAATGAAAAATCAAGAATTAGAAACGTTAGTTATAAATCTAAAGTTAAAACCGCAATTAAAAAAGTAAAAGTTGAAGTTGCTAATAAAAATAAAGAAAAAGCCTTATTAGAATTAAAAAATACTATTTCTCTTCTTGATCGTGCAGTTGTAAAAGGCATTTTACATAAGAAAACTGTCGCTAGAAAAAAATCTGATTTACAACAATTAGTCAACAGTTTATAAACAAAAATTAATTATGAACATTTCTAATCCATAATTTGGATCAATTTCTAAATGTTTAATCGCTCTATCAAGTTCATATAAATCAGATAGAGCTTTTTTTATGCAATTTTTATTAACTTTCTTGAGAATTTTTAATGAATTTAAGACAGCAAAAATTGGATACCCAGTGATACTAGCAATATCTTTATAATTAGCTTTCTTTACATCATTTAAATAGATTAGCATATCATAATATATAAAAGCTCTGGTTAATAAGAAAATCATCCCGACTGGTTCTACTTTTAAATCAATCAAATTTTGTAAAATTTCTAGAGATTTATCTTTATTATTAATTAATAAATTATCAATAAAAGAAAAAATATCATCATTTAAAGATTTCGAGGTAATATTAATAACATCATCTTTATTGATTATTTTTTTATCAAGGGCTATCAATTTATTAAATTCATTATTAAAAATATCAAAATTATTATCAATTCGAATACTAAATTCATTAACAGCTTCATCACTGATTTTAATATCAACTTTTTTAAATGATTCTTTAATGTATTTATTCCATTGTTGGCTAGTTAAATTTTTACATTCAAGTATGTTTCCTTTTTCTTGAATAAGTTTAGTTATTTTAAAACTTGAATTAATTTTATATTCACCACAAAAAGTAAATAGTAAAACGACGTCTTCATTTAAATTTTGTAAAAACTTTAGTGTTTTATCAGTGAATTTTATTTTTTTTGTTTTTTTTGCTGAGGTTAAGAAAAAAGAATTATTAACAATAATAAATTTCTTGTTAAACATTAATGAATAGCTATTGCATTCTTGCAATAAGTCGCTATCAGTTATCTCTTCACCATCAAGTTTGATAATTTCGTATTCTTCTTCATTCTTAATAATTTTATTTTTTAATAATTTTATTTTAGTTTTAATAAGTGCACTATCTTTTCCATATATAACATAAATCATAATAAATATATTTTACTACAAAATAGAAAAAATATATTCAATAGTTCCTTCTTTATCTGTTCTTTTTATAATAACTTTATTATTTTTTAAATTTCGTAGCATATTAGCATGAGGATGATGATATTTATTATTAATACCGCAACTTATAACTTCAATTTTAGGATTAACTTTTTTAATAAACTCATCTGAAGATGAAGTTTTACTTCCATGATGACCAACTTTTAATATATCACATTTCAAATTTGGATACTTTTTAATAATCTTTTCTTCTATTCTTGATGACGCATCACCCATAAATAAAAATTTTATATTTAGAACACTAAAATAAAGAACTAAAGATTTCTCATTTTCTTCATCGTTATTGTTGAAATCATCATTCAAATTCATAATATGAATTTTATTAAATAGACATGGAAATTTATAATTATAATCAATTACTTCATTGATTATAAAATTTTCTTTTAATGAGTTTAATGCTCCAAAATGATCAAAATCATAATGTGTTATAAAAACTTTATTAATAAAATATATTCTTTCTTTTCTAAAATACGGTATTAAATTATTTATTGCTAAATCAGTATATCTCAATCCACCTGTATCAATTAAAAAAGAATTATTTCTATATCTTAATAAAGTACAATCGCCTTGACCAACATTAATGAAAGAAACTTTAAATGTATATGAATTTTTAATTGGCAAAATATAAATAACCATACAAAATGAAGTAAAAGTTAAGATGTTTAAGTAAACTTTTTTGTAGTTTATTTCGTAAAAATACAAAAAACTAATTAATAATAAATAATACAACACATATAGAAAAACATAATTAAAAGATGGAATATTAATATTAAAGATATTAAAATTAATCTCATTAATTATTTTGATTATAAATTTAATTACTAATAACGGTAATTTTACTTTAATATTTAAAAATATTAAAAATATTAACGGATATATCATCATTATTAACATACTGAATAAAATCGATAATGAAAAATAAACAGGATTAAAATAATTATTAGATTTAAATAAAAAAGGAAATATGCATAAAATCATAAAAATATATTTATATAATATCTTTCTTTTTTTAATACCTTTAGATAATAAACCAGAAAAATTATATAAGAATGATGTAATCAATGGAATATAAAATTTTTGTTGAAATATTAAATATGGGTTTATCAAAAGAAAAATAAAATAAATTAATGAAATGATTTCTAATTTATTAAATATATTATTCAGTTTTGTTTTATTTATTATAGTAAATATCTTTACAATTAAAAATTTTAAAATTACAAAATTAGTTATATTAATTATTAAATAAGGAATTAATAAAACTATAGTGCATATTTCGTTATATTTCTCATTTTTAAACAATTTATAACAAATTTTCTTTATAACTTTGTAAATAAAATATAAATTTATACCAGAAATTTTAAATATATTATATAAATTCAAAATTTTTATTTTGTTGAATATATCGATATTTTCTAGTTTATAACCATATAAAATAAGTGATATAATATTTTTAACTTCGATATTTTCTATATACTTTAAAGTATAATTTTTATAATTTATAAATAAATTATTTGTTTTTAAAATATATGTAAAATTATTAATATTTAATTTATGATTTACACCTAAATTTCTTAGATAATTATTAAAATTAAAGCCACTTTCTAAAAAATCATAATGATAATCTGAAAGCTCTCCTTCTATTTTTATTATTGAAAATAAATTAAAATCTAAATTATTTTCAATAATAAAATTTTTAAATCCATTAGTTATAATAACCTCATTTTTGAATTTTCTTATTACGACATAATATGATAAAAAATTATAATCATCAGGAATTAAAATTATTAGATACCTAATTATTAAAATAGCTCCTAAAACTAAAATTTTTATATTATTTTTTAATTTATTATTTTTTCTTAAAGATATAAATAAATAAACAATTAAAATCAAAGAAATTATAATAGTTTCAATTCTAGAAGCTAATATTAAAGATATAAAAAATAATAATATATAAAAATAATTATTCATGTAAAATTACATGATCTTGCAATTTAATAAACATACTTGGACCTATTCCATTTACTTCATATAAATCTTCTAAAGTTTTGAATAATCCGTTTTTACTTCTGAAATTTACAATAGCTTGAGCTATTACTTTTCCAACACCATTGATTTCTACTATTTTATTAGCTGGAGCAACATTAATATTAACTTTTGGTAATTCACTTCCTCCGCAAATATCAGTTTCATCGTATTTAACTGGAATATAGTAGGATTTACCAGGTTTTAGTACTGCTTCAGGATAAAAACAACGATCATCTGCTGTAGTTTCTATTCCTCCTGCGGCTACTATTAAATCATTCATACTAGCATTTTCTTTTGATAAATAATAAGTTCCAGGACTTTTAACTTTTCCAGTAATCGTATATTTAGCTTTTGTTTCATCTACTATTTGAGAATCATTCCCATTACCCTTATTTTTATTGTGAAATATACCTCCTGGCAAATTCGGATCGATAAACTGCATAGCAAACAATCCAACAATAGTAGCAACAACAACTCCTAAAATTATTTTTAAATTCATAATTTAACCTCCTTACTATAATGTCGTATGGAAATTAAAAAACTTCACATAATTACATGTGAAGTTTATTTTTTATTGAATATATCTACTTAAATTCTATAATTTCTACATCGTAAGGTTCTGCAACATTAACTCTAACTATTTCTCCTGCTTTTCTATTAAACAAGGCTTCTCCTAATGCACATTCATTTGATATTTTTAAAACACCAGAATCAGATAATGGATCGGCTTCAATTGAAGAAACAATAATTACTTTTAATATTGCGCCTGTAGATCTATCTTTTAAAGTAACTGTGCTACCAATATTGATATTTTTTTCTTTATTTTTACCTTTGGATTTAGTTTCAGTAATTTCTTTAGCTATTTGTAAATTTCTCTCAATTTCTTTAATACGAGATTCAATTTCACTTTGTTTATTTCTTGCAGCATCATAATCAGCGTTTTCACTTAAGTCACCCATAGCACGAGCATTTTGTAATGCTTCAATAACTTTAGGTCTTTCTTCATGAATTAATCTAGAATACTCTTTTTTTAAATTTTCATAACCTTCTTTGGTTAACAATAATTCTTTTTCCATAAATACCTCTTTTAACTACGTTCTATATTATATATTAATTATAATATCTTATCTAATAGTTTTATTTATTTTCTTTTACAATTTGTTCTTCATTAAATGCGTTGAATACTTCCATTGCTTCATTAAATTCATCAATATCTTCAACTTCTATTAATCCATTTTTTCCGTCATCCTTAAATACAAATACATCTTCATCATTAATTTCTTGATATAAAAATATATATTCACAATCTCTATCAGGATTATAATAAGTAAAAAGAGCTCTCATTTCAAATTCTTCATTTTCATCATTTATCAATACAACTGTTTCTTCTTTTTTCATAATTTTATTCACCTTTATTTCTTAAAAAATCTTCCAAAATAACAACCGCACTATACATATCGATTACTTTTTTAATTTCGTTTTCTTTATACCCGCAATTCATTAATCTTTCGCGTGCTTCAATCGTTGAATATGACTCATCATGATATATAATTTTTAAATTAGGATGCTCTTTTTTTAGATCATCTCCAAATCTTATAGATGATTTTGCACGTTCACCAATCTGTCTATCAATTTGCAAAGGTAGTCCAATAACAATGTTATCAATATTTAACATTATTGATAATTCATTTATATGATTTCTTGCTTTTTTATAATTACCTTTTTCAAATAAAAACTGTTCTTTAGGATGTGCTATCCCAAGCGTATCGCTTGTAGCAATACCGACAGTAATTGTTCCTAAATCTAAACAAATATATTTTTCCATTATTTAAACTCTTTGAGTGTTGGTAAAACTTTATCTAATTCTTCAAGAGATAAAATACTACCTTGAGCCATATCAGGTCTACCGCCACCTGAACCTCCCAGTAAATTACATACAACTTTGATAATCTTACCAGCATTTAACTTATTAACTACTAAATCTTTACTTATACTTACAATTAAAGGATGTTTATCATTTTCATCTCCAATTAAGACTATAATATAATTATCTAATTTTGACTTTAATAAATCATATAATTTCATCAAAGAATCTTTATCAAAATTACGACAATAATCAACTATTATGTTATCAGGATTAATATTGGAAATTATTTCATTGCTTTTATTTGAAATTAAAACATTAGTTAAAGTAGTATTTTTATTTAAAAGAGATGAGTAATTTTCATTAATATTTTCTATTTTTTTAATAATTTCTTTGTCAGAATTTAAATCTAATTTTAAACAAATACTGTTTAACAAATCTAGTTTTTCATTTAAGTATTTATATGCCTCGAATGAAGTTTTAGCTTCAATTCTTCTTATACCGCTTGCAATACTTCCTTCTGATACAATTTTAAATATTCCTATATCTTTTGTATTTAATACGTGTGTACCACCACAAAATTCTTTTGAAACATCACCAAAAGAAACTACTCTTACTAAGTCTTCATATTTTTCATCAAACAAACATATTGCATCTGTTTTTTTAGCTTCTTCTAGACTTAAAATATCAACTCTTCTACTATAAGAATCGTTTATAAATTTATTAACAATTTCTTCAATATTTTTAATTTGATTTTTTTCTATTTTTCCGTAATAACTAAAATCAAATCTTAAATATTTTTCATTAACAAAGCTACCTTTTTGTTCTATTTCATTACCTAAAACTTGTTTAAGAGCTGATTGTAATAAATGAGTAGCAGAATGGTTTTTCTCTATTGCGCTTCTTTTAGCTTTATCAATTTTAAGAGTAAAATTATCGTCTAAACAAATAATTCCGTTTTCAACCTTAACATGGTGTAAATGTTGTTTATTTGGTGCTTTAATGACATCAGTAATAATAAATGATGAATTATTATTAATTCCTACACCAGTATCTGATATTTGCCCACCCATCTCGGCATAAAAATTAGTTTTATCAAAAATTAAATCCCCTTCTTCTTCATAGTTTAAAGATTCAACTTTTATTCCATCTTTAAAAATACCTATAATCTTTGATTCGATATCTTCAGAATCATAAATAAATTCAGATTTTTCACTAAATTCCATCAAATCTTTAGATTGTTTGTTGAATGATTCAAGATTTTTACGATTATTACGCGCTGTTTCTTTTTGTAATGTTAACAACTTTGAGAACTTTTCAAGGTCTACTTTAACATTTCTGTCTTCACATATTTCTTTAGTTAATTCAATTGGGAAGCCATATGTATCATACAATTTAAATGCATCTTCACCAGATAAATAAGTTGTATCTTGTAAAATATTTTCTAATAACTGTTCTCCTTGTGTTAAGGTTTTAATAAATTTAATTTCTTCGTTATGAATGCTTTTTTTGATATAATCGGCTTTTTCATTTAAATATGGATAAAAAGAAGACATATTATCACAAACAACATCGACTAATTTATATAAAAATGGTTCATTTAATCCTAGTTTTTGACCATATCTCATTGCTCGTCTGAGCAGTCTTCTTAAAACATAGCCTCTTCCTTCATTAGAAAAATAAGCTCCATCTGCTAATGCGAATGTACAAGTTCTAATATGATCCGCAATTACTCTATATGGCATTAAATATACACCTTCATATGGTTTTTTACATAATTCCATTGTTTTTTTAATATATGGCATAAATAAGTCTGTTTCAAAATTTGTTTCAGTTTCTTGGACTATACATGCTATTCTTTCAAGACCAGCGCCAGTATCAATATTTTTACTTGGTAATTCTTTATAATCTTCTCTTTTAACGTTCTCTTCTGCGTTAAATTGAGAAAAAACAATACCCCATATTTCAATATATCTATCATTTTCAATATCATTTTTTAATAAATCAATACCAATATTGTCTTTATCGTATTTAATACCTCTATCATAGAAAACCTCAGTATTTGGACCACACGGTCCTTCTCCTATTTGCCAATAGTTTCCTTCTAAAGGTATCAAATGATCTTCTTTAACACCTAATTCCGTCCAATACTGCTTAGTTTCTTTATCACTAGGATGATATGTAAAATATAATTTATTAATATCTAAATCTAAATATTTTTCGCTAGTTAATATTTCGTATGCAAAAGAAATAGCTTCTTTTCTAAAATAATCTCCTATTGAAAAATTACCAAGCATTTCAAAAAAAGTATGATGACGTGCTGTTTTACCAACATTATCAATATCATTAGTTCTTATAGACTTTTGAACATTTGTAATTCTTTTAGAATTTGGTATTTCACTTCCATCAAAATATTTTTTTAAGGCAGCTACACCAGAGTTAATCCATAACAAAGAAGGATCATTTTTTGGAACAAGACTTGCTCCAGGTTCTATTACGTGAGATTTAGATCGAAAGAAATTTAACCATAATTCTCTAATTTGTTGACTACTTAATTTTTTCATATTTTATTCCATCCTTAAAATAAAAAAGTCCCTATTTTATAGGAACGATTAATCGCGGTACCATCCTAATTCTTAATAATAAGCACTTAATTAAATTTACTTTAACGCAGTATTACGGGCTGTTAACCTTTTAAAAAGAAACGGCTCTTTAATTCATTGATAAGTTTTTTCACCACAGCAAACTTTCTCTAAAATCAATTTATTAAATTAATTTCTTAACTTAATTATAGTTTGTTGGTGAAAAAAAGTAAATAGTCTATATAATTATTTAAAAAAGTATGTTTTTACTATATTATTACTAATTAACTACTAAAACATTAAATATACCGAATATAAATACAAAATACCGATTTAAAAATCTACTAATTTTGTAATAAAAAAGTGCTTATTTGAAAATAAGCACATAATTTTACTTATAAAAATTAAAAATTATTTTATAACCTTATCAATAATTCCTCCGCCTAAACATTCATCATTTTTATAAAAAACACATGCTTGTCCAGGTGTTACTGAATTATATTTTTCATTAAAAATAAGCTCTACTACTTCTTCTCCTTTGTTGTAAAGAATAACTTTTTTATCTTGTTGTCTATATCTAAACTTTACACTAATTTCAGTTCCATCTATTATTTTTTCATTGAATAAATTTACATTAGTTATAATGGCACCTTTACTAAGTAGATGTTCATCTTCTTTATTATTAGCAACATATAAAATATTATTTTTTACATCTTTATCACAAACATACCATCCATTAGAATCTATACCACTAATTCCTCCGATACCCAATCCTTTTCTTTGTCCTAGAGTATAAAATAAAACTCCGTCATGTCTTCCGATAATTTTTTTAGTATTTATATCTACAATATTACCTGATTGAGATGGAATATAATTTTTTAAAAATTCTTTAAATCTTCTCTCGCCTATAAAACATACACCAGTAGAATCTTTTTTATTCATAACACTATCAAGATTTAACTCTTTCGCAATAGCTCTTACTTCTTCTTTTGTTAAATCTCCTAAAGGAAAAAGACAAAAATCTAATTGTTCTTGTGAAATTTGAGATAAAAAATAGGTTTGATCTTTATTCAGATCTTTAGCTTTATATAAATGAGACTTATTATCTATAATTTTTTTCAAACAATAATGTCCCATTGCAATTTTGTCACATTTATGTTGTTTAGCAAAATCAATAAATGGTCCGAATTTAATATATTTATTACAAAAAATGTCTGGATTAGGTGTTCTACCTCTTTTATATTCATCTAAGAAATAGGTAAAAACATTATTCCAGTATTCATCGATAAAATCTGCTCTCAATAGCGGCAAATTAAGTTTATTAGCAACAGCGAGAGCGTCATTATAATCTTTTTCTTGACTACAAATACCGTTATCAAGATTAGGATTGCCTAAAATATCGTTATTAGTGATACTATCCCAATTTCTCATAAAACAACAAATAACATCGTGTCCTTGTTTCTTTAAAAGATATGCGCAAACAGCACTATCAACACCGCCACTAAGACCTAACATTACTCTCATTTAAATAACTCCTCGCTATCTAAAATCATAGTAAAAGGCCCATCGTTTGTTAAACTTACCTTCATATCTGCGCCAAAAATACCTGTTTTTAATTTAATATTATTATCTTTTAAACTCTTATTAAAATAACTATATAATCTTTCTGCTTCTTTTGGATTTAAACAATTATTTATAAAGGATGGACGATTACCTTTTTTACAATCAGCGTATAAAGTGAATTGAGAAACAGATAAAATTTCTCCATCTATATCTTTAATAGATAAATTTGTTTTGCCTTCTGAGTCAGGAAAAACTCGTAAATTTATAAGTTTTCTAATCATTTTATCACATATTTCTTCATTATCATTATTTGTAAAACTAACTAGTATTAAAAAACCTTCTTCTATTGATGAATATATATGATTATCAATGGTAACACTAGCATTTAATACGTTTTGAGTAACTATTTTCATTATTATATTATATAAAAAATATTAATTATTGTGTATAATTTTTATATGTTACCACCGCTTTATTATAGAATAAAACCTGAAAATATTGATGATATCATAGGACAAGAACATTTAATCAGCAAAGATTCGATAATCCGAAAATCTATCGAAAAAAAACAACCTTTTTCATTTATTTTATTTGGTAAACCTGGAGTTGGTAAAACAACATTAGCGGAAGCATATGCAAAATCTATAAATGCTAAATATGTTAAAATTAATGCGTCTACATCTAATAAAAAAGAAATTATTGATGCCTTTAATGAATCTCTCAATTATAAACCTTATATCTTAATAATTGATGAAATTCACGATTTAAATAAGGCTAAACAAGACTTATTTTTACCATATGTTGAGTCAGGTGATATATTTTTAATTGGAACTACCACTTCTAATCCATACTTTTCACTGAATAAAGCATTAAGAAGTCGTTGTCATCTTTTAGAAGTAAAACAATTAAATCAAAATGAAATTGTTGAAGGACTTTTAAAAATTATTAAAAAAGACAAAATTCTAAATAAAAATCTCAATATTGATAATAATTCTTTAGAATATATAGCAAATTCTTCTAACGGAGATTTCAGATTTGCTATAAACTATTTAGATTTAATTTTTTTAAAGTTTGATAATAAAAAAATAACTATTGATGATGTTAAATCTATCATAAAAGTACCAAATTATATTGGTGATAAAGATTCTAGCGAACATTATGATCTAGTAAGTGCTCTTCAAAAATCTATAAGAGGTAGTGATGTTGATGCTGCGTTATATTATTTAAATAAATTAGCAATAATTCAAGATCTTAACTCAATTTCCAGAAGACTTTTAATAACTGCATATGAAGATATAGGGATTGCAAATCCTAATGCTTGCATGAGATGCAAATTAGCTATAGAAGCCGCTAATGAAATTGGTTTTCCTGAAGCAATCATACCTTTAAGCGTTTCTGTTGTTGAGTTATGTTTATCACCAAAAAGCAGACAAGCTTATTCTGCTTCTGAAAAAGCAATGGAATATGTTACTAAATATCCTTGTGATGTATTAGATTATTTAAAATATAAGCCAACTAATGTTGCCGAAGAAGATAAATATCCTTACGACAGACCAGATTTATGGAATAAAATACAATATCTCCCAAATATTATAAAAAATTACCATTTTTATGAACCTGAAAATAATTCTCAATTTGAAAATAGCTTAAATAAATATTATTATGAGGTTAAAAAAGAAAAACGCTCAAATAAATTGAGCGATTTAAAAAATAAATATAAATTAAAGTAGTTATTCAATTAATAATTCTGTAAGTTTAAGTAAATTATTATCTACTTTTTCACTACTAATTTTGAATGCATTTAGAACATCTTCTTTAATATTTTCATAATCTTCATGATTGGTGTGTAAACTACATAATAATTCACCTTTTTTAACTAAATCACCAACTTTTTTGTTTAAGATAATACCTGCTGACATATCAATTACATCATCCAAAGTTTCTCTTCCTCCTCCAAGTCTCATACTTGAAAGACCAATTGTGAGAGCATCAATTCCTTGAATATATCCATCTTCTAAAGAATAAATATCAATTATATTTTTTGCAACATCAAATTTATCAGGGTTTTCTATATAAGAAACATCACCACCTTGAGCTTGAACAAATTCTTTAAATTTATTTAATGCTTCTCCTGAAGCAACTTTTTCTTTAATTAAATTAATACCTTCGTTTCTATTTTCTACTATTCCTGCCATTTCTAATAAAATAGAACCACTGGAAATACATATTTCAGTAATATCTTTTGGGCCATTACCTTTTAAAGTTTCGATTACTTCTTTAATTTCTAAGCTGTTACCTACTGCTTTACCTAATGGTTGATTCATATTAGTAACTTCAGCTTTTACTTTCTTATTTAAAGATTTACCAATCTCAACCATTGTAGTAGCTAATTTCTTTGCATCTTCGATAGTTTTCATAAAAGCACCATTACCATATTTAACATCCAAAAGAATGCAATCTGATCCAGAAGCAAGTTTTTTAGACATAATTGAAGAAGCTATTAGAGGAATGCTACCAACAGTTCCAGTTACGTCACGTAAAGCATATAATTTTTTATCGGCTGGGTCGATATTTTTATCTTGACCAATTATGGCCATTCCTACAGTTTTCACTTGGTTAATGAATTGTTCTTTATTTAAAATAATATTGAAATTTGGTATAGATTCTAATTTATCTAAAGTACCACCTGTATGCCCTAAACCTCTTCCGCTCATTTTAGCGAGTTTAGCTCCACATGAGGCAATCATAGGTCCAAGAATTAAAGAAACTTTATCTCCAACTCCTCCTGTAGAATGTTTATCTACCTTTAATCCAGGTATTTCGCTTAAATCCCACACTTGACCAGAAATTCTCATTTCATCAGTTAAATCAGCAATTTCTTGTTTATTCATTCCGTTAATGTAAATAGCCATTAATAAAGCACTAGCTTGATAATCTTTAACACTATCGTTAACATAACCTTGGATAAAATATCTTATCTCTTCTCTTGACAAAATTTTATTATCTCTTTTATGTTCTATTATTTGTTCAATATTCATAAATATTTCCTCACTTAGTATATTATATATAATTTTAATTGATTATTAAAGGTTTGAAACTTACTATATTTATATGGACTTTGAAACTCATTTAAATAAATATCTAGATAAAAATACTATAAGATTATTATTAGAATCAATAGAAAGACGTAGATCTAATTTTCTAGTTTTAAATACTAATAAAATAAGCTGTGAATATTTCGAAGAGTTGTTCCCTTTAGTGAAAAAACATCATTTTTTACCAAATGTTTATGAATATGACGATAATATTTATTCTTTTGGTAAAATGTTTTATTTTGATAATGGAGCTTATTACATTATGGATTCTTCATCGTTATTAGTTTCATTTTTACTTCCAGTAAAAGATAACGATTATGTTTTAGATATGTGCGCTGCTCCTGGCGGTAAAACAATATCAACTTTACTTAAAAATCCTAACATCAATTTATTATCTAATGAAATTTCTTATAAAAGATCATTAATTTTGTCATCTAATTTAGAGAAAATGGGTTTTCCTAATGTTATAATATCAAGTAATACTATAGATATACTAGAAAAATACTATATTAATACTTTTGACAAAATTATATTAGATGCGCCATGCTCTGGTAGTGCTATGTTTAGAAAAAATATAAATATGAAAAACGATTGGACTTACAATAAAGTTATATCTTGTCAAAAAGAACAAATGAAAATTTTAGAACAAGCATCTAAAATACTAAAAGATAATGGAATTATTTCATATTCTACATGTTCATTTTCATTTGAGGAAAACGAAGAAGTAATCATTGATTTTTTAAATAAACATGCTGAATTTGAATTAATAAATTTAAATATAGATAAATATAAGGAATATAATTTTTTTCATTCAAAAGAATTACCTGAAGCTATTCATATTTTTCCCCATTTATTTAATGGTGAAGGACATTTTATATGTTTATTACATAAAAAAACAAGTGATAAAATCGATACACTTAAATATAAAATAAAATCTAAATTATCAAATGATAGCGAATTTAAATATGTTGAAAAAATTAATAATTTTACTTATGGTTATAATAATGATTTAGATGTTAAGAATTTAACAATTATAAGAAAAGGTGTAATTATTAATGAGTATAAAAACAAAACTATAATCCCTTCTTTTAATTATTCACATTATAAAAATAGTAAAGATTCTATCAAATTAAATAAAGATGAGGCTATAAAATATCTAAATGGTGAAGAATTACATAAAAATTTAAATTTAAAAAAAGGTTATTATATAGTCTCATATAATAACCTTAATTTGGGGTATATTCATTTCGTTGATAATAAATTAAAAAATCTTTATCCTAAAGGTTTAAGAAGAAAATTTTCTATTTAACATTTTCATTAAAACATGGTCGTTTTCTTCCAAATATTTAAGTTCTTTATCAATTATTTCTTTACTTTTATTTGAAATATCAACTGTATTAGAATTTTGTAAATCAGAATTGTTATAATAATCTAAATAATTTAGTTGAATAACTAATTTTTTATAATATATTTTCTTTGTTAAAATACGATAAGTTCCAAAAATAGAACACACTTTAATTGATTTATTAGCTTTAAAAGCAGGTCTTAAGGCTCCGTGTTTGAATTCTAAAGTTTCTGTTAAACTTTTAGTGTTTCTAGTTCCTTCAGGAAATATGACTATATCAAGATTATTTTTTTCTATAAGTTGTTTTTCAACATCTTGAATTGTTTTAAATTCCGCTCTTAAATTACCTCTATCAATGAAAAATCCATCGATTGATTTAATTATTTTCCCAATAAATGGTGTTTTTTCAACCTCTTTTTTAGCAACAAAAGTCACTGGTTTTTTAGCTAATGATATTATAACTAATGGATCTGCAGCTGCTTGATGATTACATATAATTAAACTATTAACTTTATGTTCATTATTATAGAAATCATCACATCCTTTTTCATAAAATTTACATCCCAACGCTAATAAAACTTTTTTGCATAGTTTTTGTGTTCTTTTAAAACGTAGTTCTATTGGATATTTTTCAGGGTGTTTAGAGTATCTTAAAATCCAAAAGAAATAACAAAAAATTATATACCATCCTACTTTAAAAAAAGCTTTACAATACTTTCGCATCTTCTTTTTTTACCAATCCTTCAACTTGATGTGATACTAAAATTTCATTTAAAGTATAAAATTGACTATCCATACCTAAATATCCTGCTAAAGCAACAATTATATTGTAATAATCATCTAATCTAATATTAATATCGAAATTATTTGGGTTAAATAAATATAAAAAATCTCTAATATTAGCGTTCTTAATTTGATCTAATTTAAATCCTAATGCTCCATTATCATAATTAATAAATTTATTAAATTTACTAATTTCATTAGGATCATAAATGTTATTAAATGTTCTTCTAAATTTAATAATAGATTTAAAATAAAGAACCATATCCATTCTATTATCTAAAAGATTCCAGTCAAATTTATTATATTCATCACCCTTATTATATGTATTATCTTCCCCTTTTTTACTTAATCCTATTTCTTGTCCAGCATGGTAGAAAGGGGTTCCGAAAGAGATTGCGATTGTGCAATTAATTGAGTTAATAATCTTGAATTTTTCTTCTTCACTTAAATTTGGTAAAGTATAAGTAATTTTATCATATAAAGTAATATTATCATGACATTCTACATAATTAATAGATTGATTAGCAGTTAAAAATCTACGATTAAAGCAATAATCAACACAGCTACCTAATAATGCAAATTTAAAACCTTCTCTATAAGAAGTGTTTCCTAATAAATATCCAGGTTCATTTCGATTAAACCCGTGAGGTCCTCTAACTATATCTCTATATGAATCATTAAAGAACGCTATATCTGGTGTTTTAAAACTGTTTAGAATAGTAGTTCTTTGATTTTGATGTAAAGGACTATCCATATTCCATCCTTCACCATAAATCATAAAGTCATCTTTAATAAGTCTAGATTTATCTTTAATTTCTTCAATTGTATCAATATCTATTAAACCCATTAAATCAAATCTAAAACCATCTATACCATATTCTTGTATCCAATGTATGGCGCTATCAACTATTAATTTTCTAACCATTGGTCTACATGTATCAAGTTCATTCCCACAACCAGAACCATTAGAAATCATGCCGTTTCTGTGTTTTCTAAAGTAATAATTAGGAACAACGGACTCAAAAACAGAACGATCAAAATTATAAACGTGGTTATAAACAACGTCCATGTTAACTTTGATTCCGTTCTTATGTAATGCGCTAATCATTTTTTTACATTCGATTATTCTTGTATAACCATCTTCAGGATCAGTAGCGTAACTACCTTCAGGTACAAAATATTGATGAGGGTCATATCCCCAGTTATAAGTATTGGATGGATTTAATTCGTCAGTAGTTTTAAAGTCATATATTGGTAATAATTGAACATGTGTAACACCTAAACTTTTTAAATAATCAAAACCTGCTTGATTTTTTTTCTTAGTTTTCCTGTTTTCTTCAATTAAACCTAAAAATTTACCTTTATTTACGATATCTGTACTATCATCAATTGTAAAATCACGAACACTTAATTCATAAATGATAGTATCAACATAATTTTTATATTTAGGTAAATTTTCTTCATATAAATCAATTTTAGTTTTTGAAAAATCAATTACAACACTGTCCTTACCATTTGCACTAGAAGCTTTAGCGTATGGGTCAGTTGTAATCGTGGTTAATCCGCTATTACATATAGAGTAACGATATTTAGCTAATTCATAATCTCCATTTAAAGTGATTTCATAAACGCCTTTCTCGCCTCTTTTCATTTTATAAGTTTCAAATTTATCATCATTTTTAACAAATAAAACTACTTTAGATGCAAGTGGTGCCCATAATTTCCATGTTGTTTTTTCTTTACTATAAGTAAAACCTAAATCATCGCCATTGTAGAAATAATCTTTATCAAAATCATCAAAACTAGTTGCATCATTCACATTTAAGGATGTAACACCAAAAGATTCAATCGAAATATAATAATCATTACCTAAAACAATAGGTTCATCAAGGTTAAATTCATATAATTCCAATCCATTAATAAATGATTGTTTGCTAACTTTTAAATTGAAAATCTCTTCATCGTTTTTAATTAAATTAATTTGAGTATATTCAGGTTTTTTAACTTCACTAAATATAAAAACTCTTATAGTTTTATAATTAATTAATTTTGCACTAATATATGTATTAATCATTAATAAATACCACTCCTACACAATAATTTCTTTCATGTGATAATGAACAATCATATTTTTTACTTTTATAATCAATATAAATAGCTCCATTATTTTCATTTTTGATAATAATATCTTTTAAATTTAAATCTTTTATTGAATTTTTTACTGCTTTAATAAATGCTTCTTTAAGACACCATCTAGATGCTAAATATTGTGCTTTATTAAAGTGATTTTTATAAAGCACAAACTCTTCTTCAGATAAAATTTTCTCAGCTAATTTATCTTTATTTTTAAATCTGTTTATTGATGTTAAATCTATTCCTAAGCTCATAATTAAATGTTTTTATCTTCAATAAAATAACTTTGTTCAATACTTCCTTTATTATCTACTTGGCTACTTTTAGCCTTCATCAACACCTTGCATCCTTTGTTACCAAAAGGTTTTTTACTAATTACTCCATCATCTTTTAATCTGTTAAAGAAATTAGATGCTCTTGAAAAGCCTAAGTTATAAAGTCTTTGTAAATAAGAAATTGAAACATAATCACAATGCATTACATCATCTCTTATTTGATAATATTTTTCTTCATCACATTTAATTTTATCATAAGTCATTGTTTCATTATCTGAAGTATCAATTCTTGACTTATCTTTAAGATTTAATAAGCATTCTTCATATTCAGTATCATAATTTTCTTTTAAATATTCACAGACTCTACTAATTTCATTATTTTCAATATAAGAACCTTGAACACGAACAGGCTCACCATATTTTGAAACATTTCTAGAA
Organism: Caryophanales bacterium; assembly: GCA_052171195.1. Taxonomy (GTDB): domain Bacteria; phylum Bacillota_I; class Bacilli_A; order RFN20; family CAG-826; genus Onthovivens. The sequence goes on along the minus strand of JBQMZB010000002.1, from coordinate 67,514 downwards.
ACAACCAACATATCACCATGACCAAGCAATTTTTCGGCACCGGCAGTATTTATAATTATTTGTGAATCTAAATTTGATTGAACTGCTAAAGCAACTCTTGTAGGTATATTAGATTTAATAACACCTGTAATTACGTTTGTTGTTGGTCTTTGAGTAGCTAAAACTAAATGTATTCCAGCTGCTCTAGCTTTTTGAGCTATTCTAACGACTGGTTTACTTATCTCATCATTTGATTCGATTAAATCAGCGTATTCATCAATAACAACAACTATTCTTGGCAAAGTAGTCATATTATGATTAGTGCAATATTTATTATATTCAGCAATATTTTGTGTTTGATATTTACTTAATAATTCGAATCTTTCTTCCATAATATCAACTAATTTAACAAGAGTTAAATAAGCTTCATCTGCTTCTGTAATAGTAGGACATGCAAGGAAAGGAATATCATCATATTTTCTAAATTCAACTTTTTTAGGGTCTATGATAACAAATTTAACTTCACTAGGTTTTTTAAGCATAATTAATGACATTATTAACGTATGCATAAAAATAGATTTTCCACTACCTGTTGTTCCTGAAACAAGTAAATGTGGGAATCCATTTAAATCATCTTCAACATAGTTACCAACTATTCCTTTTCCAAAAGAAACTAAACATTTAGAATCATTTTGATATGATTTTTTTAAGTTTTCAACACAATCTTTAAAAGTAACTAGGCTTGATTTCGGATTAGCAATTTCAAGTGCTGAAGTTACTTTCCCTTCTACAACTGGTACAAATCTACAATTAACGCCACCTAATTTAGAATTAATATCATTTAGATAGGTTTGAATAGCTTTAGTGGATTGACCTTTTTCTGTTTCAATATCAAATCTTGTAACAGTAGGTCCTATCGTAAATGATTTAACTACTGCTTTAATTTTATAATCTTCAAGTATTTGATTAATACTAGCTTGTCTTTCTAAAGCTGTATTAAAATTTAACTTACTAGTTTCTTCGATTTTAAAATCGTTTAATAAATTTATGCTTGGTGATACATATGGTTTATTTTTTTTAACAACTATTTTCATATTTAAAGATTCAAGCATTTGCTCCTTATTAAAAGAAGCTTTTTTAGCGATCATAACTTCGTTATTATTATTTAATGTATCATTATTATCATTAAAATTATCAGGTACAATTAATTCTGTTTGCTCATCATTTGCACCATAGTTTTCATTAGGATTAAATTCAGCTTTCCTTAATCCTTTAGGATTTCTAGTTATACTGGTAACTCCGATTCCAATTCCTCCAAGTGGATTTTGAATTGCTATAGTTTGAGTATTTTCTTTTGAAATATTATTATCAGGAGTAATAACTGTCGTAGATCTAGTATTGGATAAGTATCTTTTATCAATTTGATCTTCATATAATCTTTCTCTTTCTTGAATCTTTTTTTTCTTAACATTTTTTATAAAGATAATAAATTTATAGATAAATTTATATGTTAATAAGCCAAATCCAGTTAAAAATAAAACGATTCCAATAGAGCTAGTGATGACATAGTTTTTAAATAAAGTATTTAATGAAGCGGTTAAAATTAAACCAAAAAAACCTCCAGAAATCACGCTATAATTAATTTTAGGAAATAAATTAGAATGATTTTTAATGTACGGGATAAAATCATCAAAAATTAAAAACTTAACTGTTTTATCATCTTTTTCTAAAGTTAAATTATTTGTAATTAAGATTAAAAATCCTACAAATAATAAAATAATCGAGGTAATTATCAATATTTTACTTTTTTTATTTAGCTTTGTTTTAATAATTAAATGTAATCCGAAAATAAATATTAAAAGATACACAATATAAAATAGCCAACCAAATAAAAAACTAATTGTCCAACTTAAAAAATTTGAAACAATCCCTCTATTTAAGGCTCCAAATATTGCAAATAAACATATAAGACATCCTAATAAACTATATTGATTTTTTTTACTACTATAAAAGTTTTTAATTGATTTTTTCATATCTTATATTTTAACATAAAATAATATATATATCTTTAATAAATTATTTAAATACTAAAAAATAATATAAATATAATAAAACTTATTATAAAACTGTACTTCTACTATAAATCTACTAATTTAGTACTATTAATCTAACACTATTATATTAGGTTTAATAACAGGTTCTCTGTTTAAAGTCTTTTTAAGATGACGGTAAATTAAATCTTTAATTTTATTTTCTATTTCTAAATTGTCGAAATTATCAGTAGTTTCAAGCCATTTTTCAATATTTTCAACATACATATTAAGTAATTCTTTTAAAAGATTATCAGCATCTTTGTCCTTTAAAAATAAAAATCCTCTCATTTGTAAATCTGGTCCACAAATTATTTTCCTTTGTGATTTAGAAATGGCAGAACCAAAAATTATAACCCCATCTTCACTTAATTTAGTACGATCGATAATAATTTCATTAACAACATCTCCGACACCAATTCCATCAATCATAACATCTCCAGTTTCAACTTTTAATTTGTTAGAAAAATCAATGTTACAACTATCTTTGGTTAATTCAATTGTTTGTCCATTATCTAATAAAAATATATTGTTATGCGATAAATTTAAGCCCATTCCAAAAGCAATTTTAGCGTTATCCAAAAGATTAACATAATAACCTTCAATAGGGAAATAATACTTTGGTTTTAATAAGCTTATAAGCATTTTCAAATCTTCTTCGCAAGCATGCATTTTTTGAAGCATTTTCTTTTGAATATATTTAACATTACATCCTGTTTTATAAACTTCATCGATTGTTGATGTAGCAATCATTTCAGTGTTATCGCTAGGTGTTGAAGCTAAAATAAAAGTGTCATTTGGAGTTAATCTAACATGTTTAGCTTCATTTTCATTATTGGCTAATAAAGAGATTTTATCATATAATTCTTCATCTTCTCCGGTAATTAAAATTACAAGTTCTTTCCCTTTTATTCTTAAAACTTCAGATAATGGAGATATAGTAATGTTAGGAAAATATTGTTCTCCAGTTTTATTTAAGTCATATAGTTTTTTAGTATCTTCATCGTAAAAACATACTTGTCGGTTAAAATCATTACATGCTTTAAAAAACTCATTTAAATGATAAAGATTATCGCTACTTAATCCAACAAAACATCTTCCTTGTGCATCATTAAAACTTTTTTCAAAAAAAGGATATAAACGATGGTTTGGGGAACAATATCCTTTCACGCTAGAATTTCTTGATTCATTCATAAGAATCAATGTTGATTCTTCAGCAATTTTACCTACAGTATTTAAATCAAGTTTGAAGAATTTTTCATTACTATATTCAACAATAAAATCACCAGAATAAACGACATTCCCAAGACTAGTTCTTAAACAAAAACCAAAAGTCAACGGCATAGAAGCGCAAGTTGAAAAGAAAATAAACTCATGGTTATTAATTTTAATAGTAGAAGGTAAATTTATTAAATTAAATTCAAAATCAGATTCTTGATGATAATGAGTAGCGAATTCTAAAAGATATTTCTTAGTTAGGGAAGTACAATATATTGGAGCAGGACAATGTTTATAAATATAAGGAAGAGCACCAAAACTATTCTTTTTTGCTTTTGGCAAAATATAGCCTTTTATTCTATCTTTATTTTCAATTAAATAATTAAAATTAGCAATAATGAAATCAATTCCAGGTGTGTGTTTGTTTGGATATTTAAAACCAGCATTAAAAACAAAAATATCATTATTTATTTCAATAACGTATAGATTCTTTCCGTCTTCATCTAAACCACCTAGCGCTAAAATTTTAATTTTGTCCATATTATATTCCTCTATTTAAAAATTCTAAAATTATAATAACATAAAAAAATAACAAAATAAATTAAATTACTTTGTTATTTTATTTATATAATTAAAAATAATAATTATTTTCTTCTTTTGAAGAAACCATGTTTAACGTTTTTTGATTCTTCTTTGTTATTTTTATCGGTTTCTTCTTTCTTTTCTAAAAATTCTTTATGAGATAATTTTAATTTTCCATGTTCATCAATATCAATTACTTTAACTTTAATATTTTCACCAACTCTAACAACATCATGAGCATCTTTTACATATTCCCATGAAAGTCTTGAAACATGGCATAACCCATCAGTATCACCAAATAAATTAACAAAAGCACCATATTCTTCAACACGAGTTACAACTCCATCGTAAATTTCGCCTACTTCTGCAACACGTACAATGTTTTGAATAATATTTTTAGCTTTATTAATTGATTCTCTATCATAATGATAAATAGTTACTTTTCCATCATCTTCAATATCGATTCTAACATCATTGCAAGATGCAATAATTTCATTAATGACTTTCCCGCCTGTACCAATAACTTCTCTAATTTTATCTGAATCAATATAGAATGTATCAAATTTTGGAGCTGTTGGAGCAAGTTCTTCTCTTGGTTTAGAAATTGCTTTTTCCATGACTTGTCTAATTTCAGCTCTTGCTTTATTTGCTTGTTCTAAAGCTTCTTTTAAGATTTCTCTAGATATTCCTTTAATTTTAATATCCATTTGTAATGCAGTGATACCTTTTTCAGTTCCGCTTACTTTAAAATCCATATCTCCAAAGTGATCTTCTAAGCCTTGAATATCAGTTAAAATAGTGTATGGATGTTTTCCATCAAGTGGACCTGAAGTAATTAATCCCATAGCGATACCACTAACTATACCTTTAATTGGTACACCGGCAGCCATAAGTGCCATACATGAGGCACATATTGAAGCTTGTGAAGAAGATCCGTTACTTTCTAAAACTTCAGCAACTGCCCTGATTGTATAAGGGAACTCTTCATATGAAGGTAAAACATAACTTAAACTTCTTTCACCTAATGCTCCATGACCAATTTCTCTTCTTCCTGGACCACTCATTCTACCAATTTCTCCAACGGAAAATGGAGGGAAATTATAATGATGTAACCATTTCTTTTCACTTTCTGGAGATAAATCATCTATTATTTGTTCATCTTCTTTTGTACCTAAAGTAACAACAGAAAGAACTTGAGTTTGTCCTCTGGTAAATAAAGCACTTCCGTGAACCAATGGTAATAAATCAACTTCAGCAAATAAAGGTCTGATTTCATCAATTCTTCTTCCATCAGGTCTTATTTTTTCTTCGGTAATTAATCTTCTAACTTCATCGGCAATCATATTTTCTAAAATATCATTAACCATTAACATTGTTTTGAAATGTTCTTTTTCGTTTTTATATTCTCTTGAATCATAATCTTCGATAATGATATTTTTAAGAGAATCAATGGCATTTTGTCTTTCTAATTTATCAAAAATAGAAATTGATTGGACCATTTTTTGATAAATTCTTCCATAAATATCATTTTTAATTTCTATATCTGGTGTAAATAAAGATATTTCTCTTTTTTCTTTACCAACTTCTTTAATAATTTGTTTTTGAAACTCACATAATTTTTTGATAGCTTCATGACCAAACATTAAAGCATCAAGCATTTCTTCTTCACTTAATTCTTGAGCTCCAGCTTCAACCATGTTAATAGCGTCAATACTACCTGCAACAGCAAGATTAAGATCTGATTTTTTTCTTTCTTCAATGGTAGGATTTATAATTAATTTCCCATCGACTCTTCCAACATAAACTCCTGCTATTGGTCCATCAAAAGGAATATCACTAATTCCTAAAACAAGTGAACTACCAAACATTGCAGTCATTTCAGGTGTTGAATCTAAATCACAACTTAAAACAGTGTTAATAATTTGAACTTCGTTTCTAAATCCTTCAGGAAACATTGGTCTTATTGGTCTATCAATTAATCTTGCGGTTAATGTTCCATGCTCTCCTGCTCTTCCCTCTCTTCTTAAAAAACCACCAGGGATTTTTCCTAAAGCGTATTGTTTTTCCTTATATTCAATTGTTAAAGGAAAGAAATCTCCTTCCTTTGGATTATCAGAACAACATACTGTAGATAATACAGTTGTATCATTTAATCTTACTAAAGCACTACCATCTGCTTGTTTTGCTAATTGATTAAGTTCAACCCTAATCGTTTTGTTAAAAAACTCTAATTCATATACTTTCTTTTCCATAATTCGTTTTTCCTCATTTATAATTTCAATCAATTAATGATACAACTTTTATGGTTTATTTTCTATGAAAAATAGTATTTATTCATAAATTTGATTATTATTTTGTTATTTAGAATGTAATTTAAATTGCGAGTTATACATTTTATAATAATTACCTTTTTTATTTAATAATTCTTGGTGGGTTCCTTGCTCTATTATTTCTCCATCTTTAACAAAATAAATTTTATCACAGCTTTTAATCGTAGATAATCTATGGGCAATAATAATTGATGTATTTGTTTTCATAATATTGAAAAAAGAATTCATTATTTTAATTTCATTTCTTGTGTCTATATTTGAAGTCATTTCATCAAAAATATAAATTTCTGGTTTATTTAAAATAGCTCTTGAAATATTTATTAACTGTTTTTCACCAATTGATAAATTTAAATGTTCATCTATAACACTATTAAATTTATTAGGTAATCTATTGATAAATTCATAACTACTAACTTTTTTACATGCATCAACTACTTCATTTAGCGAATATGAATCAAGTCCATAAGTAATATTATTTATAACGGAATCATGAAAAATCCAACTTTCTTGCAAGACAGTTTTAAAAAAAGTTCGATAGTTATGAATATTAACTTGACTTATATCCTCATTATTTATTAATATTTTTCCTTTGCAAGGTTCATAAAAACCTAATATTAAATTAATAATAGTGGTCTTCCCACTCCCAGTTGGTCCTACTATTGCTATTTTTTCTCCTTTATGGATAGTAAAATTCAATGATTTTATAACATTACGTTTATTATCATAAGAAAAACTGACATCTTTAAACTCAATAGTTTTTATATCATCTTTAATAAAAATATTTTTATTCGAGTTTAATTCATCACCTTCTTCTAAAATATTATTAATTCTTTGATATGAGGTATAGCCTAACTCTATTTCATTGATGCAGGATGAAATTTCGTTTAATGGTTTTGAAAACTTCATTGCATATTGAAGGAAGGCACTTAATAATCCTATGGAAAAATTCTTAAAATTTAAAACTACTAAAAAACAACCAACAAATGTTAATAAGATATATATAAAATTATTAATCAATCTCGTAGAAGGATTAACAAGACTTGAGATAAACTGAGCTTTTTGTCCATTTTTATTTAATTCATCATTAATTTTATTATATTTATTATTTAATATATTTTGGTAATTATATGATTTTATCAAATAATTATTATTAATATTTTCATTTGATAAAATCATCAATTTATCATTTAATTCTGCACATCTTTTATAATATTTAACGCTTTTTTTCGCTATTTTATAACTAGATAATAAAGCAATTGGAGTTAATATCAATACAATTAACGCTAATAAATAATTAATATAAAACATTAAAATAAAAGTAATTATTAAAGTAAGGATTCCGTTTATAAAATTCTTGAAAAAAGATCTAATTGCTGTAGTAAAATTATCAACATCATTTATTATTATTGATGATAGTTTTGATTCTTTAATATTATCGATATTACTTACTTTTAAATTTAAAATTTTATGAAATAATTTATCCTTAAGGTATTTTGATATCTTCTCAACATAAATATATAAAACATATTCGAAAATAAAATTAAATAAAGTTGAAATTAAAAGAATAAATAAATAGATTAAAATATAAGTTAAAAGTTTTGAGTCATTTATAAAGATACTATCGATTATTTTACCGATGATAAAAGGAATATATAAAGAAGAAATTATATATAATAAACTAGATATTATTATAATAATTAAAAAATAAAATGTTTTTTTAAAAAATATATTAAATATCTTCATTGATTAAATCCTTCTTTTGAGAATCATAAATTTCTTTATAAACTGGACAGTTATTTATTAGATATTCATGATTACCAGTTGATACTATTTGACCTTTATCTAAGACGATAATTTCATCACAATTCAATATTGTTTCAATTCTTTGGGAAACGAATATTTTAGTTAAAGATTTTTCTTTAAATAAATTATCTCTTATTTTACTTGCTGTAATATAATCTAATGCATTATCACAATCATCAAAAATAATTAAATTGGCTTTTTTAAGGAGAGCTCTACTAATTGATAATCTTTGCTTTTGACCTCCTGATAAATTATTACCATTCATTGATAATTCATGATTTAATTTGTCATCATAATTTAAAACAAATTTTTTTGATGAAGTTTTATCTAATGTATTTAAAATTTCTTCTTCACTTAAATCCAAATTATCCATCATTAAATTTTCTTTTATTGATGTGTTTAATAAAAAACTATTTTGAAAAACAATAGAAATTTGTTTTCTATATTCATTAAGATTTATTTGATTAATTGGGATATTATAATATAAAATTTCTCCTTTAGAAGGATTATATAATCTATCTATTAATTTAATAATAGAAGATTTCCCACTTCCGGTACCACCAATTATTCCTATATTGCTTTTATTTTTAACTTTAAAATTAATATTTTTTAAAACATAATTATCATTATTTTTATAACTAAAACATACATCCTTAAATTCTAATATATATTTAGATTCATTTTTAAATGTTTTAATTCCGTCTAAATAATCTTCTTCTTTAGCGTTATTTAAAAAATTATTAACTCTTTTTTTAGAAACATAAGCCTTATTAAATATAACAATCAAATTATTTACTACTATTAAAGCAATTAAAATTTGATTTAAATAAGTAACTAAAGCAATAATACTTCCTTTAGAAATATTTAAATCTATATTATCTATCTTTTTAAAAATTAAATAAAAAGTTAATATAATGGCTATATTTATAATAAATAAATTAAAAGGATTTAAAAGAGAGTTAAAAAATGAAGAGAGATATGTTTCTTTTAAATATCCAAGTGATCTTTTTTTATAATCATTATATTCATATTCTTCTTTATTATAGCTTTTTATAAATTTTAATCCTTTGACAACATCACTAGTTTTTATTGCAATTTCATCATTTCTTTCTTGTAATTTAAAATATTTTTTTGAATTAAGCTTAAAAATTATAAATAAAAAAATAGATACAATTATAATAATTAATAAATAAAACAACATAATTATCTTATTTATAAAAAATGTACAGATTAAACTACCTATTACCAATGCAGGAGCTCTTATAACAAGTCTAATCAACATAGCGACCGCTAATTGAAGATGATTTATATCATTATTAATTAAATTTAATAAATTACCTTTACCAAAATTAATAAATTCTTCAGTTTTAACATTACTTATTTTTCTAAAAACTTCATTTCTTAAATTAGTACCATAACCTTGGCTTGCAACAGAAGAAAAATATTGACAAATTAAGGTTGAAAAAAAACCAAAAATAACAAAAGTTAAAACAATTAAACCATTTTTAATAAGTAATGAATAATCATTATTTTTGGCTAAAGGAATTCCTTTATCAATCATTATTTTTACAAAAAAAGGTATTAATAGTTCAAAAATAACTTCAAATGTTTTAAAAAATGGGCCAAGGATAACCTCTTTTTTGTATTTTTTTAATGAATTAAAAGTTGAATTCATATGTAAAATAATACCATAAAAATACTATAAAATAACTAGCAAATAAAAAAACTTCTTTTCAGAAGTTTATTTTCTTAATCCTAATTTTGATAAGACTTCAATGTAAGAATCACGATTAGTTCTTTCAAGATACCTTAATAAAGATTTTCTTTTACCGACTTTGATAAGTAATCCTCTGCGAGCGATACTATCTTTACCATTATTTTTAACGTGTTCGGTAAGATCTTTGATTTGTTGAGTTAATAATGCAATTTGGAATTCAACACTTCCTGTGTCTTTTTCGTTTTTTCCAAATTCTTTAACTAACTTAATTTTGTTTTCTTTTGTAATCATATTTTCCCTTTCTAATATATAAGCGTTTAACTATGGAATTGGTTGGGATTTTCAAAACCTTGGTAAAACGTACAATTAATTATACATTTTTAATACGTAAAATCAAACAAGAATTTAAAAATATTTTATAAAAATTGTAAGGTTTCTAATATTTATTAATTATTTATTCTTATATTTAAAATAATTATCAGCTTCTTTAATATCTAATTCTATTTGTTTAATAAGGTCATTAAGATTTAAAAATTGTTTTTCATCTCTTAAATACTTATAAAAATATAAATTTATTTTTTTATTATATAAATCTTTATCAAAATTTAAAATGTGTGTTTCTATTGATATTTTATCAAGTTTATCAATTGAAGGATGAAAGCCTATATTTGTTATTGAATTATAAAAAGTGCCATCAATTTCTACTTTGGTAATATATACTCCATTTTTCGGAATTACATAAGGTAAATTTAAATATAAATTAGCAGTTTTAAATCCTATTTTAGTTCCATTACCTAAACCTTTAATAATTTCTCCTTTAATAGAAAATTTTCTTCCTAAAAGTAAATTTGCTTCTTCAACTTCACCAATTAAGATTTTTTCTTTGATAATAGAGTTACTTATTATATTGTTACAATTATCTTTAACATAATCTAAGGCTTTAACATTGTTAAAATTAAGTTTTAAATCATAGATATCACCTTGATCATTTAAACCAAATCTAAAATTTTTACCTAAATAAATTGTGGATGGATTAATTTTTTTTAAAAACTTGTTAATATAATCGATATAAGATAACTTAAAAAAATCTTCATCACATTCAACGATAAATAAATAATCAACATCTAAAGAACTCAATAAATTAATTCTTTGTTCAACACTTGTTAAACATTTTTTATCACAAGATAATGATTCAGAAAAAGTTACGATAGCCAAGGGATTATCATTTTTATCAAATTTAGCAAATTCAATTAAGTTTCTATGACCAACATGAATACCATCAAAACATCCTAATATAATTGATAAATTATCAATGTTTAAGTTTATATCTTTATAACTTTTAAATTTAATTACTTCCATATTTTTTACCATGTTTATTATATAGATGATATAATCAAAAAGAAAGTAAAATACTTATGAAAATTATTAGAAAACTTCTCTCACAAGTTAAAAAAGCAGATAAAAACTTTAATTTAATCAATTCTCAAGACAAGATTTGTATCGGTATATCAGGCGGAAAAGATAGTATGTCTTTATTTTATTTATTAGATATGTATAAAAGATATAGTAAAATAGATTATGAAATCTTCCCTTGTTTAATAGATTTAGGTTTTCCTAACAATGATTTTAAAGAAATAAAAAAATATTTTTCTTCTAAAAATTATAATTTAGAGATAATAGATGGCAGAGATGTATATAGTATTTTAAAAGAACATCAGCAAATAAATAAGACAAATTTACTTTCTTGTTCAATTTGTTCAAAAATGAAAAAATCTATAATTGATAATTATTCTCAAAAAATTAATTGCAATAAGGTAGCTTTTGGACATCATGTTGATGATGCTTTAGAAACTTTATTATTAAATCAAATATATGGTGGAAAAATAGAAACATTTTCACCAAAAATGCACCTTTCAAAAGATAATATCACCTTTATAAGACCTCTAATTTTAACTAATGAAGATGATTTAAAACTTCTTTGTGAAGAAGAAAATATTCCATTGTTTTTATCGAATTGCCCAAATGATAAAAAAACCAAAAGAGAAGATATTAAAAATGTATTAAAAGATATATATAAAAACTATTCAACTAGTCAATCAAATTTTGAAAATATGTTATTAAATTATGATAAGTTAGATTTATTTTTTTCACATCAAGAAATTAAATTAGAAAATAGCGATATATATTTTAAAATTGTACGTTTTTATAATGATTTAATAGAAGAAATTAATTACTTTGATAATAAGAATTACGAAATAAATAATGATTTAAAACATCTAATTTTTTATGAAAATAATAAAATAATAGGATTAATATATTTATATGAAAATATAGAAAATAGGATTTTTAAAATTGATATTAAGAAAATTAATGATAAAAAAAATGTCTATTATTTTGTAAAAGAAATAATAAACATTTTATATTTTAAATATAACCCTTATATAATAACTTCAAATAATATTATTTATTTACAAGAGTTTAAAAAGTTAAATTTTATATTAGATAACAACACTTTAATCTTAAAAGTTAATAATAAAATTAAATAATATTTTATTTATTTTTTATTCTTTCAATAAAGGATTCAAACTCTTGTTGCTTTTCCATGCTATCATCTAAAATAAAATTAATTTGCGGAACTCTTCTAGTATCCATTTTTTTAGCAAGAGATGATCTAACATAACCTTTTGCACGATTTAATCTATCAATATTGTTTTGTTTATTTTGGAAAAATGAAACGAATACTTTTGCGTAACTATAATCATCACTTACATCAATATCTGTTATAGTAAAAAAGTCAATACTTTCATTTTTAAGTTCAAATTCACAAATTTCTTTAATATTTTTTGAAATTATAGATTTAATTCTTTCACCACGATTAGCCATTTTTTTCTACCATTTCATATGTTTCAATAATATCATTTTCTTTAACATCATTATAGTTTTCGATTTTGATACCACATTCAAAACCAGTAGCTACTTCTTTTGCATCATCTTTAAATCTTTTTAGATTATCAATTTTTCCTTCATAAACAATAGCACCATCTCTTAAAACACGACATAAAGAATCACGTTTAATAGTGCCATCTATAACATAAGAACCAGCAATTAAACCTACTTTTGTTACTTTAAATACGTTTCTAACTTCTGCTTGACCTGTAACTTTTTCAACTTCTTCTTTTTTTAGCATACCTTTTATAGCATCTTGCATTTCTTCTATTAAAGCATAAATAATACGATGTAATCTTATTTCAACGTGTTCTTCTTCCGCTTTCTTTTTAATCATTGCGGATGGTCTTACATTAAATCCGTATACAATCGCTTTTGAAGCACTTGCAAGTAAAATATCACTTTCACTAATAGAACCAGCTGCTGCACGGATAGTGTTAATCTTAACATTATCATTATTTAATTTTTCTAAACTTGTTTTAACTGCCTCAGCACTACCTGTAGAATCTGCTTTTAAAACAATATTAATTGTTGTCATATTATCTTCATTAATTTTTTTATAAACATCTTCCAAAGAAGAAATACTTGCAGTATTCTTACGTTCTTCATCAATTTTTTTCAATTTTCTTCTTTCAGCGATATCTTTAGCTTGTTTTTCATCATTAACAGCGATAAATCTATCACCTGCTAAAGGAACTTCAGATAATCCGATTACACTTACAGGAGTTGAAGGACCAGCGGTTTTAATAACTTGAGAAAATTCATTAGTCATTCTTCTAACTTTACCATAAGTAGTACCAACAATAACAAAATCTTTATTTGTCAAAGTACCATTTTGGATAAGTAAAGTTGCTTTTGGACCTTCTCCTTTATCTAATTCTGCTTCTAAAACTGTTCCTAAAGCGAAACGTTTTGGATTAGCTTTTAATTCTAACATTTCTGCTTGAAGTAAGACACAATCTAATAAATTATCTATTCCTTCTTTCTTTTTAGCGCTGATATTACATACCATAACATCACCACCATATTCTTCAGATATTACGTCATGCATCATTAATTGTTCGATTACTTTTTTAGGATTGCTTCCTGGAGCATCTATCTTATTAGCTGCAACAATAATAGGAACACCAGCTGCTTTAGCGTGATCAATTGCTTCTACTGTTTGAGGCATAACACCATCATCAGCAGCTACAACTAAAATTACAATATCGGTGACACTTGCTCCTCTTGCTCTCATAGCACTAAACGCACTATGCCCAGGTGTGTCAATAAATGTTATTTTATGATTTTTAAAAGATTTTTGGTATGCACCGATTTCTTGAGAAATACCACCAAATTCCCCGGCAGTTAAATTACTATTTCTAATAGCGTCGATTAAAGTAGTTTTACCATGATCTACGTGACCCATAATGGTAACAACTGAAGGTCTGCTAACTAAATCTTTAGGATTATCTTCAATAACAATATTTTCAAAATTGTCAGCGTCAACAACTTCTTCTTTTTTAAAATCATAGCCAAATTCTAAGCATAATTCACCAATAGTTTCATCATCAAGGTATTGATTAATAGTAACTAGTTTTTTCTTTAAAAATAATTTTTTAATTATATCACTAGGTTGTACATCAATTTTTTTAGCTAATTCCGCAACAGTTAATGAAGTTGTATAAATAAAGACCCCATTATTTACCTTTGCTGTTTTTTTAGGTTTATTTTTCTTATAACTAATATTAGTCTCACGTTCAAAATTTTTATCTTTCATTATACTCCTCCATTTTCTATATAATACATCATTTTAATATATATTTTTTCTGGTATTTCTGTTTTTAATGCTTTATCTAAACATTTAGTTTTTTTAGCAATATCAACAGAATCTTTATCCATATGAATATATGCACCTCTTCCATTAATTTTTCCAGTAACATCTAAAAGGACACTTTTTTCTGGTGTTATAACAACTCTAAAAAGTTCTTTTTTTGGATAAACCATATTTGATGCTAAACATTTTCTTAATGGAATTTTTTTCATATTTTTTTACCTAGTTATCTTCGTAATATTCATCTGTGTCATAATCTGAATAATCATCTTCATCATCAAGATCAAAATCAAAATCGTCATCTTGTTCTAATTCTTCTAACTCTTGTTCAGTATAAATAGACATTTTTTCAGCACTTTTGACATTACTTAATATTGATGAATCATCATCATTGTTAGTTGATGCTTTCTTTTTCTTTTTATTAAATTTATTTTTTTGGTTTTTATCACTATTTTTAACTGATTCAAGTGATGCTTCTAATTCATCTAATGTTGTAGTAGTTTTAACTTCGTGATATTCAACAGGTTCTTCAACCTTAGTTTTCTTAACTGGAGCTACTTTAATTTCTTCTTCAATTTCTTCTTCAATTTTTTTATTATCAACTTGTTCTTTACTAGTTTCTAACTCTTTTTCTACTAATTGTTCAGAAACAGGCGATTCAATTTCTTCTTCAATTTCATCTTTAATACTGACATTTTCAGTTTTGGCTGTATCGATTATCTCAATATCACCATAATTTTTCTTAGCGTATTCTAATGATCTTTCCCTGAATTTATTCTTTAAGAGTTCTTTTGCTTCTTCTTCAAAGACTTCCATTAAAGTGTAATTAACTTTATTTTCTTCTGCTTCTGTTTCATCTATAATGTTTATTTCTTTTAAGCCAGTAAGTTGTTTAGATAAAATAACATTGATTCCTTTTAAGCCAATTGCAGCTTGTTTAGTTTCGTTAGTGCATACTACTGTTGCAATGTCTCCGTTTGGGGTATTATCTATTTTGATACCGATAACTTGACCTGGTTTTAACGCTTCTCTTAAAAGAACTCCAACATTTTCACTATATTCAATAACATCTATTTTTTCTTTACTATTTCTATCATTTCCTAATTGAGAAACAACAGCTTGAATTCTTCCGCCGTTAGCTCCAATACATGCTCCAGTTGCATCGACATTACTATCTTCACTATAAACAGCAACTTTACTTCTTTGTCCTGCAACACGTGCAATCTTTGCGATTTTTACTGTACCATCATAAATTTCATGAACTTCATTTTCAAATAATTTGCCTAAAAATTCAGGACAGGTTCTTGAGCAATGAATAAGGCTATTACCTTTGGCAGCATCTTTTAAGATTCCGCATACATAAACTTTAATATTTTCACCTTGTTTAAAATCTTCTTTACCAATTAAATCTTTACGATACATTGTAACAGTTGTTTTATTCAAGTTAACGATAACAGAGTGTTTATCACATTTATCAACTTCAACAGTAGTGAGTTTACCTATAATTGGTTCAATCATTGATAAAACACTTTCTTTTTCAGCAAGAGTAATAATTTGTTTATAAGTTGAAATAAATTTTTCAACATAACCTTTAGTTAAGGTTGTATAGTCTAAAGGTTCTTCGAAAAAATCACCTAGTTTTA
Source organism: Caryophanales bacterium (assembly GCA_052171195.1). Lineage (GTDB taxonomy): Bacteria > Bacillota_I > Bacilli_A > RFN20 > CAG-826 > Onthovivens. The sequence goes on along the minus strand of JBQMZB010000002.1, from coordinate 51,393 downwards.
ATTTCTTGTTAGATGCAACTCTTTCATCAAGATCACTAATTTGGATAAAATCATCTTCTAAATCATCTTCTTTAACGATTTCCCATTTTCTAACAATTTTAATTTTTCCTTTTTTAAGATCAATAAAACAATCAATCAATGCGTCTGGAAGTTTATTTGTTTTATCGATTTTGATATTAGAATCTTTTTTCCCTTTATTTCTTTTAGCTTTATTAATAATTAATAAATCATCAGATAATTTCTTATTAAAAGTGGATTTAAAAGATGTTTCAAGTGCTTGAACTATAATTTCTTCACTTAAACCTTTTGTTTCAACAAGACTACTAATCGCTTCTAAGAATTGTTTGCTATTTTTATTCATATATTCTCCTAAAATTTAATTGCTAAACGCGCTTTATCAATATTATTTTTTTCAAAATTTATATTCACTTTTCTTCCTTTTTTAAAATATTGCAAGGTTATATAATTTTCTTCAACATTAGTTAAATATCCCTCAATATAACTTTCCCCTTCATAAGGATTTAATAAATGAATATTGATATATTTATTTATATATTTTTTAAAATTAGAAATATCTATTGGTTTCTCAACTCCTAAGGATGAGATATCAAGAAGATAAGATTCATTAATAAAATCATTATTATCTAATAAATTATTAATTTCTTCACTTACTATACTAATAGAATCTAAATCAATCGGTTCTTCTCTATCTATAATTATTTCTAGAATTTTTTCTTTTCCATTAATAATTTTAAAAGAATAGAGGGAATAACCCATAGAATTTAGTTTTGATTCAATTTTGTCTTTTACTACATTTATTGATTCCACAATCGCTCCCTTTTAAAAAAATAAGAACGCCCTGAGGCATCCTACAACATTGATTTAATCAACTGATATAATACTACTATATTTTTAATTAGAACTCAATATAAATTATTATTAATCTTTAATATATTTTTTAATAAAAAAAGATTGATAAACAATATCAATCTAAATTTACTTTGTTGGTGACCCGTACGGGATTCGAACCCATGAATGCATGCGTGAAAGGCATGTGAGTTAAGCCACTTCTCCAACGGGCCAATGGCGCTGACTATAGGACTCGAACCTACAACCGATCGGTTAACAGCCGATAGCTCTACCATTGAGCTAAGTCAGCAGCTGAAGCACTTAAACGTGCTTTAATACTATACAAAATTTTTTTATAAAAAGCAACAAGAAATTTTATTTTATTTTTTTATCTAATAATTCAATAAGTGAACCGACAGTTTTAATATCGATAACTTCCTCAGGATTAAAAGAAATATTATATTTTTCTTCAGTTTCTAATAAAAACTCCATAACATCTAAACTATCAAGTCCGAAAGTTTCAATGGTTGCGTTTGGATCGATTTCTTTAATATTTAGTTTTTTTTGAATTAGTAAACTTCCTTTTGTTTCTTTCATAATATTACCTAAACCTTTCTTCAACATTTAGATTATAACTTTTTTAAAATAAAAAAACGACAATTATTTTATTAAATAATCATCGTTATATTTTTATTAATATTTTAATAAATTTATAAAGTTGTATTTGCTTTTACTTTTTTCGTTTTCCTTTTGATTTAAATTATCGACATCTTCAATTTTCTTTGCTATTTTATTTCCAGCGTTTTTAAATGCTTCTATTAAAACTGTTGAAACAGCTCCAAAAACTGCAACTACCAAAACAATACCTAACAATTGACCTTTTAATTCAGACATATACCTCCTATCCTATCAAAGTGAATCTTTTTACTTTGATTTTCATCTGCTTATTAGTTAAAACTATTGGTTTATAATCCTTTTCTAAATAATATCCATATATAAAACCCTCCTTATAACTTTTATCATCATTATTTTCACTTACAGGATAAATATTTACTTTATAAGTTTCTATAAATTTTGTCTTAAGATCTTCACTGATATAACCATTTTTCGATATTAAATTATTTGCCACTAAAGAATATGAATCTAAAGTAGCATAAATATTTTGGATTGCTACTAAATCAGTACCAAAAACGAAAGCTATAAAAATGAAAAATATACTTATCATTAATGAAAACTTATTACTCATATCATTTCTCCTATAAGCGAAATTATACCTATAACCAATATCATCATAATAAAACCACTACCTATTAATGATGTTGAAATCAATAGATCGAATTTTTCTATTCTTTTATTCTCATTTTCTAAATAGTAAGTTAATTTAAAATTTTCAAATGTATGAGTTAATTGGTTTATATAATTAATATCATGACCGTTTTCTACCATTTGATAAATAGAAATCATAATATCTTCTACAACTTGATTATTAAATTTTTTAGCAAATACTATATAAGGTTTAACTGTTTTATCGTTATCAATCGATTCTATCAATTCTTCTAAATATCCTTTTATAGAATCAGGAGCTAATGGAACTGTTTTAATAAAAGAAGTATATACACTCTCTTTATTTAATAAATAAATTCTTAAAAAAGAAATGTAATTAATAAAATCATTTATTGAATTATTATTTTTTATATTCTTTTTAGAATTTTTTTTATAAAAATATAATAAAGCGTACACTAATGCACTCATTATAATTAAAATTATGATAATTTTTTTTCTATAAATAAAATATAATAAACACAACATAAATATAAATAATATAGGTAAATATAAATATATAGTTTCTTTATTTATCTTCTTATCATTATTTTTTAATTTTAATTTTTTAAATATTTTCATATTTCATCGCTCCATCAATAAATTTAAGATTAGTTACATGATTAAAATGTAAATATAAAGATGCTAAAAAGATCATAAATAACATAAATATAGAAATTGGATAAAAATTCATGTTCATCATCGTGTTATAATAATTACCTAAAAATATTTTTAATATAACCAAGATAGAAAATGCTAATCCCCACATAAAAACAAACTGCAATGTTTTCTTTTTAGCTAAATTTATATGATTTTTTAAAGTTTTTTCAACAAGTCTTCCATCTAATAACAAAAATTTTGTTGAATCTAATATATTGCATCCTTCTTCAATATATTGTTTTATTAATTTTAAAAACAAAGAATAATAAGGACAGGCAAAATAATTTTCTAAATAAAATATTTTTTCTTCATCAGTTAAATGAGTTAAATTATCTAGCTGGTTATTTAAAGAATTTGAAAGATTATTAGTTAAATTGGCTAAAGTTAAAGTTATCGAGCTATTAATACTTAACCCTATTACAAAATTGTTAACAAAATTAATACATTCATATGTAATTTTAGTTAGATTAAAACAATCTTTAATCATTTTTTCTATTACAAGAAAAAACAATAACGAATTTATAATAAGTAAAATTAAACTAAACAATATATTTTTTGTAATAATAAAATATAAAAAAGTTAATAATAAAGATGAAAAAGAATATAAATAGAATCTTATTTTCATTTACATAACTCTCCTTTTAAACTTCTTGTTTGATGTAGATAGCTATAATTATAAAAATTAGGGTAACGATAAATATAGATAAATTCTCCATTGGAATTTGTACCCATTGAATCAACATATCGAATAATATTACCTCCTTCATTTATTCTTTTTTTAACATGGATTAAAAGTTTAAAATGTTCCATAACATCGATTAATGTTTCATTGAATTTTAAATTTTGATTTTTAAGCATAGATAGTCTTACCATTCTTGAATAAGTATTTTCAATATTTTTCGAATGAATAGTAGATATTGTTGGATGACCACTCATTGCGCTATTTAATAAAGAAAGCATTTCTTCACCTCTTGCTTCTCCAATAATTAAATAATCAGGATTAGATCTTAAAGCATTTTTAACTAAAACATCAAAATTAATATTTATTTGATTATTAACAACCCATGTTTGAATATCTAATTTATTATTTATTTCATCAATATCTACTTCATCTATATTATCTAAATAAATTATTCTACTATTATCTTGAATTTTAGTAAGAATAAATCTTTGTAATTCAGTTTTACCACTTCCAGTAAGACCACTTATCATGATTGAATCTTTATTAGTTAAAAAGTATTTTATAATTTTTATACATTCATCACTTATAAAACTATTATCTTCGCTTATTTTAAGTTTATAATCAGAAATTCTTATTGAAAAATTAATAACTTTTTCTTTATGTTTTCTGCATATTGAATAATGTGTTGCGCTTATTCTATATCGTCCACAATTTATATCTAATATTGGATTTGAATAAGAAAATAACGCTTCACTTAGATTACTTACTTGTCTTATAAAATTATAAGCTTCATTATTATCTATAATTATTTCACTTTTAACCCTCCCTTTTAAATTATCTTGGTAATATATTGCATCACCATTGAAAGATATATCTGTTATATTTTTATTTAAAATTAAATCTTTTAAAAAACTATTTTCTATATAATCTATTAATTTTTCATTCATTACTTTATTTTTTCAACCTCAAATCTTAAATAAACATTAACTTTAAAATTTAGATAATAATTTGCACTTAAATGAAGTTGAATATTTTTTGGGTATTTTGAGTCTTCATAAAAATATGTTTTTTTGTTATCAATTATTTTGTATTTATAAGATGTAATATTTATATAATATTTATTTATACTTCCTTTTAAATTTAGTTTTAAATAATTATTTAAATCTTCATTAAATTTTTCTATAACAAAATAAGGATTAATTTTTTCATTATCATCTAAATATACCATTGAATTTTTTGCTATTGCTTTTGGTATATTTAAAAATGTTTTCTTAATGTAATTTCCTTTAGTGGTAATAATAAATGTTGATAATATCGAACTAATAAAAGTTATTACAAAAAAATATATACTTGGTGACATTAAATTATTACCTCGTTATCATTAAAATCTTCTACAACTTTATCTTCATAACTATTTACATCATAATATTCACTTATTAAGTTTAAAAAACAATAATTTATATCCCAACTAAATTCATGTCTTCCTTTGCCATAATCATTAAATATAATTGTAAATTTAATATTTAAATCATTTTTATATTTTGAATAAGGAAGATATAAATAATGAGCTTTTAAATAATATTTAGAAAATTTATGGTTACTCATTTTATTTGTAAATAAATTTACATAAACATTAGGTAATATTAAATCTATATATCCTGTATTAGTTTTATTATTTTTAATTATTTTACCTTTTAGATAAGGTTTTTTATTTACATCATATTCAAAAATATTACCAAAATATTGTCCACCATCTTCGATATATATTTTAACAATTTTATTATTGTTCAAGCCTTTTAAATTAAAAATATATTTTCTCAAATTTATTCTAAAATATAAATTATATAAGTCATTCTTTTCATAATTTGAAAAACCAATATAATCATAAAAAGTTCTTAAAGTATTAATATCCGATATATATTTTGCTCTATAAGGTAGTTTATATAGTTTATTTTCTGGCTTATATTTTTGATAATATCTATCTAATCTAATAATTAATCTTTGTTCTTCTATTATAAAATCGGTATAATTTGCGTTTAAATTTTTATAACAATAAACATAAATACCAAACCTCAGAAGATCATATTCACAATCTTTTTTTGGAACTTTTGCTCTAAAATATTTAACATGAGTGTAATTAAAATTTGAACTATTAAAAATAGTTGTGTTCATTACATTATATCCATGATAAAAAGTATAATAAAATAACTGTATGCGATAAGTAGAACTGGGTCTTAAAAACTTTATAAAAAAATCATAAGTGATATCTTCTTTTGTAAAGTCATTACATACTTCAAAATCTAATATTTTAAAACTGTGTTCTTTTATACCTGAAACTCCATTATAAGGTATAATTTTATCTTCATAATATTCTCCATTTTCATTTGGATAATTATATATTTCATTATTCTTATTAACGCTATTAAAATTATTATTTTGATTATTTCTATGTTGAATATCTAAATTTTTAGAAATAGGTTTAATAAGCAAAGAAATTATAAAAAATAATTTGATAAAGATCATATTCTATCCTCCTTACATAATAGTCGTATGGAATTAAAAAATATTTATATTTTTTTAAAAAAATATTGTATAGTTATAATAATGATTATTATTGTAGGACCTTCAGCTAGCGGAAAAAGTGTCATCGCTAAATATTTATGTTTTAAATATAACTTTAAAAAATTTATCACAACCACCACAAGACCAATTAGAATTGGTGAGACAAATAATGTTGATTATTATTTTATTGATAAAGATAAGTTTTTAGATAAAATAAAAAATAACGAATTTGTTGAATATGTAATTTATAATGATAATTATTATGGAAGTGAATATAAAGAAATAGGAGATGATAAAATTTTAATCGTCGAACCTAAAGGTTTAATTAAATATTTATCTTTAAAAGAAAATAAAGAATATAATGACAAGATAACTACTTTCTATATTGAATGCAAAGAAGAATTAAGAAAAGAAAGAATGATTAAAAGAAAAGACAAACTTAATTCAATAAATGAAAGAATTATTTTAGATAGAAAAATATTTAATGAAGAAATAAAAAATAAAGTCGATTATATAATCGACTCTAATATTAATGATATTGCTTTAATTAGTGAACGAATATATCAATTATATAAAGAAAATAATTAATTATTTTCTTTATTTTTTTTAACCTTAACTAAAATCTTTTTAATTATATTATTAGATTCATCAATAGCTAAAATTTTTAGTTTTAAATTTTTAAAATATATAATATCATTTTTCTTAGCAAATCTATCATCTAGAAGTTCAATACAATATCCAGCAATGGTTACATATTCTGTATCTAAACTATTTATATCAATATTAAAATAATCACAAAAATCTTCAAGATTAGTTGAGCCATCCACTAAAAAGTAATTATCACTTTTATTAATAATCGGTTCATTTACATCATCTTCTTCATCCCAAATTTCTCCGACTATTTCTTCTAAAATATCTTCCATAGTGATAAGTCCTTCGACTCCACCATATTCATCAATAATAATAGCTAAATGTTTTTTACTCTTTTTAAACTCTTTTAAGATATCATTAATTTCTATTGATCTAGGGAATTTTAAAATCGGAATTAAGATGTCTTTTAATTTAATATTATTATTTTTTAAATATTCCCTGATAAGTTCTTTAGTTAAAACAAAGCCAATAATATTATCTATTGTTTCTTCATATACTGGTATTCTACTATAATTATATAATTCTTCATCTTTGAAAATATCTTCTAAATTTTCTTCAATATCTAAAGCATAAATATCTACCCTTGGAGTCATAATTTCAAAAGCTTTTGTGCTAGCGTAATCTAAGGTAGATTTTAAAATAGAAGCATTATCTTCATCAATTATTCCTTCTTTTAAAATAACATCAACCATCTCTTCTAATACATCATCAGTAACATTATTATCTTTCTTATTTTTCTTTAACAAATTAGTTAAAAAATTACCAATTTTTGAAGTAATATAGGTTAAAGGAAGGGCAAAATAATAACAAAAAGTAATGATATATGAATAAGATATTGAAGCCTGATAACTTCTTGATTTAGTTAATGATTTAGGGAGAATTTCTCCAAAAATAATGAGTAAAAATAAGTTAGTTAATGAAAAAATTAAAGAACCAAATTCTGGATTATCTAAATTTAAATATCTAAATAATTCATATCCAAGTAAAACTGATAAAGTTTCAGTAGCAATATTTACTAAGTCATTAAATAAGAGAATTGTAGAAATAATTGAATCATAATTATCTACAAGTTTAAGGGCTAATAATATTTTTTTTCTATTTTTTTTATTTTTTAAGCCGTTATTTAACCTAACTTTACTTACAGTTCCATACGCCATATCTGCGCTAGAAAAAAAGCCAGATAAAATAAAGCAAACAATATTTAAGATTATATAAATAACAATTAAATATAAATTATTCATAATTATTTATTATCCTCATTATTAAATAATGGTTCATCAATATTATCGATTAATTCTTCTAAAATATCTTGCATTGTAACCATTCCAATTAAACTATTATCGTTATCATATACTAACGCTAAATGTGTTTTCTCTTTATTAAATTTTTTAAAAATATCATCTACTTTTTCATTTTGAGAAACTTTTAAAGGTTCATTTAAAATACTTCTAACATCAAAATGTTTATCTTCCATATATTCTTTAAAATATGTTTTAACGTTTAAAATTCCTATGATGTTATTTTTTCTATTTTCAAAAATTGGTATTCTTGAATAATTAGTTTTTAATATTTTTTCATGTAAAGATGTATTTGTTAATTTATTTATATTTATTGAATAAATTTTTTCTTTTGGGGTTAAAACTTGTTTAACATTAATTTTATCAAATTTAAAAACTTTATTTAAAATTTGTTTTTCTTCATCCTCTAAAACTTCTTCACTTGCCTCTTTTGCATGATCAATAAATTCTTCTTTGGTAATAGAAAGGTCATCTTTATTGTTAGTTATTTTTTTAACTATATTTAAAATTAATTTAAAGAAAAGAATAATAGGTAAAAATATATAATAAAAAATTATAATTGGATAAATAACAATTTCACATGTTAAATTGGGGTTAACTTTACTAATAATTTTAGGTAAATAGTCTGCAAAAAAATATAAAATTATTGTTAAAAATAAGGTAGATAAAATAGATTCACTACCTGAAGCAAGATTATATTTATTAGCTAAAGATAAAAATATAAAAGCAGAAATATAGCTTATTATAGTTTGAGATAAATTATTACCAAGTAAGGCAGTTATTAAGGAATCATCAAACTTATCACACATTTTATATATCAGTTTAGCTTTAAAATTATTATCATCTCCTAAAACTTTATAATAATATTTATTACAGTTAGAGAAAGCATTCTCTGCTGCTGTAAAAAGAAAAGATAAAACTAAACAAATAAGGATACTAACAACAATTACAAGACGCAAATAGGGGGGGATACTTTCCATTTAAATAAACGATACTCCTTAATAAATATATTATTTATTATACAACTTTTTTATTAATATAAAAGAAATAAAATAATTAACAATTGTGATAATAAATGTAAATAAAATATCTGTTAAATAATTACCTCCAATTATAAGTCTAGCAAAACTAAAACTAACAATTAAAGCAAGAGAAATAATAAAGAAAATAATATAGATAAAAGATTTATCTTTTATTTTATTATTAAATTTAGGTAATAAAACTAAAAATAATGTTAAAGAAGCAAATATTAAATTTTTTGATGGGAATGACTTAAATTCATATAAAGGATATTTACTTCGATCAGTTAAGTTTTTGAATATGAAATTATTATCAAATTCATACCAGAAAGTATATAAATCTTCTGCTTTGATATATTTATCTATATATAAACCATCATAAATTAATCTATATGTAGGTCTTTTTAAAAATATATGAATAAGATAAATAACAAAAAAATTAAGAATAATAACACATCCAATTGTAATTATTAATTTAATAGTTTCTTTATCTATATTATTTATAAATATATAACTTAAGAAGATAAATAAAGCAGAAATTATAATAATTGATGAAATAATAATTAAATAACTATATTTAGAGATATTATATTTAGTGTTTAGATAAATTAGTAATTCGTTTTCTTTTAAAAAAGCAGTTAAAAACATAGTTATTATGGTTAAAAATATACCAAATACACCGATAATTTTAAATAACATGCTCTTATTCTTTTTAAAATCTTTATTTAAAGCAAATTTAAAAACAAATATTGAAATAAAGAATAATAAAAAGAAAGCAGGATAATATGCTAATCTTGAAAAGAGAACGCTATAAAAGTTATTTTTACTAAATAAACTTTTACTAATCTCAAAATCAAAATCTGTTGCTATAAATAATCCAAGTATAGTTAAAATAGCAATAACAATTAAACAGATATTAAAAATTTTAGTTAATTTTTGACTCATATTTTTCTCCTATAAATTAATATCTAATAAGACTGGACAATGATCACTTCCATAAACTCTATCTAAGATTTTACAATCATTAATTTTATCTTTAATCCTTAAAGATGTAATAAAATAATCAATTCTCCATCCAATATTTTTTTCTCTAGCTTTAAATCTATAACTCCACCAAGAATAGGCAATTTTATCTGGGTATAGATACCTAAAACAATCAATAAATCCTGCATCAAGTAAAAGAGTCATTTTTTCTCTTTCTTCTTTTGTAAATCCAGGATTATTTGTGTTTGTTTTAGGATTTTTAAGATCTATTTCATTATGTGCTACATTTAAATCACCGCAGTAAATAATAGGTTTTGTTTTATCTAAAAATAGTAGATAATCTCGTAATTTCTCTTCATATTCCATCCTGAAATCTAATCTTTTTAAGTTTTCACCAGCGTTAGGAACATATGCTGCTACAAAATAATAATCGTTGAATTCTAAAGTTATAACTCTGCCTTCTTCATCATATTCATTATCTTTTAGTCCATAATAAACGTTTAAAGGTTTAATTTTTGAGTAAATAGCTACTCCAGAATACCCTTTTTTAATTTTAGAGTTTGTCCAATATATATAATAATTATCTGGTTTAAATGGAAATTCTTCATGGATAGTTTCACTATATTTAGTTTCTTGAATAGCAAATATATCAGCATCTATATTATTAAAATCATTTATAAAATCTTTTTTTATAATAGCTCTAATTCCATTTACATTAAATGTTACTAATTTCATATAAAATTATTATAACTAATTTATAAACTAATTTAAAATAATTTATAAATCTATTTAATATTTGAAGTACAAAATGTAATTAATGTAATTTATTTTAATTATATTGTAATCATAAGAATAAATTAAAATAATAGATTATTAATTTTACATATTTAAATATAAAATTTAATTTTAATTAAAAATTACCATTCTATAACATAAGGATAAATGAAATAGTACTGGCTTAAATCATTTACATTACATTTATCTATTCTGGCTAGATATTCAAATTTATTTTTAAATGATATATAAGATTCATTATTCCTCATAAATCTCTTCATAATATGCTTAAGTTTTGTTTTTCTTTTTTCATATGGAGTATTTAAATACTCTAAATTACATTTATCAACATAAGGTGTAAAATAATCATGAAAAATATACATATAATCATAATCTAATTTACTATACAACTTATAAAATTCTTCTTCTCCAAGTATTTTACCGATAACAACAAGGAATTTAGTTAATAACGAATTAATTAATGCTCTATCTTTGTAAAAAAGATAACATTCAGGTGCTTTTAAATTATATTTTGGAGGAATACTTTTAGGGAATCCACTGTAACATAAACGTTGTCTTTGATAAATTTCAGGTACAGCTAATGCAAGAAATAAAGCCTCTGTAATTATAATATTAAATGAAAAATATATTTCTTTCTTAGGTAATTTATTTTTATTATATACATTTAAAAATTCGCTGAAATGTACGTCAACAAGTTCTACATCCCTATGTCCCATCGCAGCTTTTCTAATATCGTAGCATAAACCTAATAGTCTATTTTTTATTTCGTAATAATAATCAATATTTTTAGGTTTTTCAAGAACATCACCTATGGCCATTCTATGGATACTATCAACTAATTCTTCAAAATCATCCATAGTACCTCTGACAATTATTCCTGATAAATTTTTAGTTGGTTCACATGTAATCATAATAATTTCCTTTTGTATTTATTTATTTATTTATTATTTCTTAATAAATTATAATTAAAGAAATATAATTATTAAATATATTATATAATATTTTATCATTTGTTATAGAACAATGTAATACAATACATCAATGATGTAAAATTTAAACAACGTTTTTATTAAGGTTGTTATTTATTAATTATTATAAGTATCATTTTATACAGAATGCACATTTAGTTTTGAAATTTCTTTTTTAATTAAATTAAAATCTTCATTATAGAAGTATTTAATTTCTTCATATTCTTTTTTAAGTCTATTCATATCCATACTTTTATAATCTAACTTATTATGTCCAGTACGCTTATCAACAAATTTTTTAACTCTAATTTTAAGATCAGATTTTTTTAAAGCTTTAATCTGTTCTCTAATACCTGAATTCGTAATTTCACCAATCCATAAATTTATTTGTCTTAATATATTTTCTTTGTCGCATAAATATTTGTTTATTTTCTTTAAGTCTTCTTCGTTTAGATCGGTTTTATCAATATTAAGTAAATCCTCTACTTCAAATCCTAAATCTTTATTTAATCTATAAAGATATTGTAAGTCTGATGATGAAATTTGTTTCTTAATTGAAATAAGAATATCTTTTTCCCATCCCTTTTCTAAACCTGATTTAATTAAACTTAATCCGAGTTGGCTTATTTCTTTAGAATCTTTTCTATCTAATATATACTGAACAACTTGTTGTTTAATTTTATCATCAACATAAGATAATAAGTTTATTAAATATTTTGTTTTATATTCGTTGATATTTTTAGAGCTGAAAAGATATTCTACCGCATCTTCACAAAGTGCTTTACTATTTTTATCGAACATAAATTTGTTTCGTTTGTAAAAATACAAATCAAATACCTTGATAATTTCGTACGTTTTAATAAAATCATTTGTTAAAACACAATGTCTACCTTTAGAATCGTTAAATTTATATCGTTCATTTTTAAAAGTATTTATAATTTCTTTAGAAAGGACATTCCAGTTTCCATCAGATATAGTTTCTCCTATAGATCCTAAATAACCATCTAATGTATCAATATCATTTTTATATACAGTAGAAAAATCTTCCTTACTTATTGAACAATACTTTCCATCTAAAAGATCAACTTTTATTCCTTCTTTACTAAATATCGCGTTGTAATTATCACGTTTTAATTCACCATCTTCTTGAATATAATCTAAACTTACAAATTTAATATCTTTATCAACAGGTAAAATTATTTTTCTAATATCTTCTAGGTTGTCAATAAGATTCCCTTCATAGACTTTGTTCCCCATTTTTGTTACATCAAATATTTGATAGTACTCAAAACAATGTTCTTTATTTATAACAGTGATTGGAAATAAGGAATTTACAAGAATATCATTTATCTGATCTTTTGTAAATTTCGAAATACTATCATATAGCTTTTTAAAATGAGAATTTAATGATCCTTTACCTGTAATTTCATCTATATATTTATAAGCTTGTTCTTCTTTTTTAGTATTTGCAACTAAACAAGCAATTATATACGAATCATATGTAGCTTTTTCAAAAGTATTGTATTTTAAAGTTAATTTATACAAAGTTTTAGGCAAGTTTAATCTTACTTTTGCGTGTATTTCCACTATTAACATTTCCTCCTTCATATCTAATAAAATTGCCATGTGATGAAATATAATTGATTATTTGCTCAAAATATTGTCTTTCATGACCACCATTTATTTTCATCTTTATCTTTTTAAGTACCATACTGTTTCCAAATAATATTAACTTATCTCTCGCTCTTGACATAGAAACATTAATTCGTCTAAAATCATTTAAAAAGTTTTTTTGTGATGAATCTGCAACAACGGTATTAACAAGAACTATATCTGTTTCTTTTCCTTGGAAAGCATCAATAGTGTCAATCTCGAAAGATTTAAATACTTTCTTAGCTTGATTAATTAGTTGAATATTATTTTTATGAAAGTGATTAATTTGTGCAGCATACGGGAATATTGCAGAAACGGTAACTTTTTCAGGGTTAATAGTGTATTTTATTAAATCTTTTAATATATAAGCAGTGGCTTCAATTTCTTGAACGTTAACTCTTGATGTACCTTCTTTAACTTCTTGTCCTCCAACCACTTCAACAAACATTACATCTTTTGAATCATAATCTATATCTCCAGATTGATATATATGAACTTTTGAAGGGCATATATCTTCTCTTTTTCCTTTGAGAGCACCATCATAAAACACATTGTATGTTTTTAATACTTGATTAACTGACCTATAGTTTTCATTTAGTAATACTAATCTATTTGAATCTTTAGCCTTATTAAGTACTTTTGAAAAAACAGATTGTTCATAGATTGTTTGAAGTTTTTGAAATAATTCTTCGTTATATGATGGTAATCCTTTCACATCTTCTTTAGAAAATTCAAGTAAAGGCGCTAATTGGAAATCATCACCGACCATAATTATTCTATTTACATAAGGAATGTATCGTAATACTTCTGTAATTGGACATTTTGAAACTTCATCTATAATTAACCAATCAAAACCTTTAAGAACTTCTAACCCTTTTTTTCCAGCTATTGCGCTAGTAGTTGTTGTAGCTCCTATAACAGAAAAATCACATCTTTCATTTGTTTCTGAATATGAGAATTTTTTTTCACCATCAAATTTTATAACAGATTCTTCCATATTTTTCTTTAACTTTAAATCTGAACATTTTGCATTATATTTAAAAAAATTTACTCCCCAAATTTTATATAATGTATCATCAATATAGTCACCACTATATTTATTTCTTCTGTTTGTAATTCTATTCGGAATAATTAAATCGTAGTTTTCCACCAATTTATCTAAGACATTATCAATTGCAATATGAGTTTGAGATGATATGATAACCTTTTCACCCAATTCTTTTGTTATATATTGAACAATTGAGTTTATTACATGTGTTTTACCTGTTCCTGGAGGACCTTTAATAAGTGATACTGGGCTCCCATCAATAGACATTAAGAAAGCTTTTCTTTGAGATTCATTTAAACCTTCCATATATTTTTCTTTAATCTTACTTGTTCTATGAATATTATTTGGCATTTTAACATCACCAATTAAATATTGTAATAAATTTGAAGCAGCGCCAGTTGCACCTTGATTAATTAATCTTAACGAATTGTCAACAGATTCAATTTTTATCTTTTGCCCCATATCATATAGATTTAAATATTCATATCGTTCTTTGTAATCTGCTGATGATTTTAATTCACCAGAAATTACAACTTCATTTTTCATAATAACAATATTATAAATTATGAACTGTTTTAAATATTTAACTTCTTTTTCACTAACTCTTGAGGAATTGCTTAGATAGATATTATCTAGACCAACTCTTCTTATTCTCGATATTTCATCTGCTCCACCAGAAATTCTTATATCTACAAGTTCTTTAACTTGATCTTTGACATAATTTTTTAAAAGAACATAGTCACTATTATCTATTTTATATCCTTTGATAACTCCATTTTGATCTTTTACTTCTTTTACCGAATTAGAGTCAAATTCTTTTACATTAGGTTGGATAAAGTAATATTCTTTAGAAATACCATTAATTTTATAAGAAAAATTATTATTTAATTCATCAGATAGTTTTTTATAGAATTCAAAAATTTCCATAAATTCATCAAATTGACTTATGTTAAATTCAAAATTAGGATCTTCTACCAAATCTTGCATATAATCTCGCATATATTCTATTGATGTTGGAAAATACATATTACCAAATTTTAATTTAGCATTAACTCCTTTTACATCTTCAAATTCAGTAGTTTCTTGTACATATTTTTTTAAAAAGAAAGCTCCACCAAACGGATCTTTAAAATCACATTGAAGGTTTCCAATTAAAATAAGAATACCACCATCTTCTTTTTTATAAATAATTTTAACATTTTTTAGAGAGCTGATATACCTCGAATCTTTTTTATCTATTTCAATATTTTTTTTAGTTGTTGATATTTTAACATCATGATATTCATCATCACGAAGTATATTTAAGAAATCTTCATTAATATCTTTATATGAAGATAATTTTAGATTAAACTCTAAGTTCATAATTTATTCCTTCCTTATATTAAATCTTGGGATATACTAATTTAAATCATAAATATATATTTAAGTTTAGATAATTACCTATTTTTACTATCATTTAATTCAAATAAATAGTTAAAATCAGGAGCTTGATTATAAGTGGATAGATTATTATTTTTTAGATAATCTAGCGTTATATTCGCTTTTTTCTACTGATTTTAACTTATTAGATATAATTGTTATTTTTAATATCTAATATTGCTAATAATCTTTGTAGAAGTTTTTCAAGCGGTTTTACAATTTGTATTTATTTTTCTTTTTTTAATATATTTTTCTGGATGTAATAATTTTTCCTTTTGTTGTATTTCATATTTTTCTATATATTTAATAGAATCTATTTTGCAGTTATTACATAAATCTAAAATTTCAACTACAGAAATTGTCATATTTTTGCAGATTTGCTTAAAAATCATCATCGTCATCTTAGAATCATCTATAGAAAGATGTGGTGTCAAGCTAAATAACTTTTTCAACCCGCACAATTCTAAAAAAGCTCCTTTTAAACCTTTAACTTTTTGTTTCTTTTTAAAACAAGATTCTTTAATTAATTTAACATCGTATGCAATATAAGATATAGGTTTCAGATTATATTGCATACAAGCACTATTTAGATATCTAATATCATTATCTACAGCATATCCAAACACAACAGTATCTTTATCTTCCATAATGTTTTTAATTTGTTTGTAGAATTCAGGAAACTTAGGACTATTAAAATAATAATCAAAATCATAAGCCCACTTAAAACCTGGGTTTCTTTTATATATAGAAGTATCAAATCTGCACGATTTACCTTTACCAGGATTCATCGGTAAATCAATTTTTTTAACAATCTTAAAATTTTCATCTGTAACAATAGCACCAAATTCACATACCTTATTATTACCTCCAAAACAATTAGAACACTCTAAATCAAAAAATTAGTATTTCATTTTCTTATACTCCTTTCTAATTGAAATGATAAAGAACGTAAAACAGATAGAATTATCCCTGTTATTAAATAATAATCTTCTTTCATTTCAGTACGTTCGTCGTACTATCGGTATACATAATCCTACTCAGATCTAATTATTTAGACCTTTTTGGGTGGAACCATATGACGTGGTTATCTTCGTTGCGCATTTATAGTATACAATAAAAATTAGAAAATACACAAGTTATTTTAGTAATAATTGTAGACATGCTGTTCATCAATAAAAAAGGGGGTATACCTATAGTTTTGCGCAACGAAGGATCTACACCCAGAAATATTCTCATTGCGCATAATTATTGTAGCATATTTTAATTTTATATGTTTATGTAAAATTAAAAATATTCTTATAATATTTACTATTTTATTTAAAACTTGGGTATTTTCCACTTATATTAATTTAAGTGGTAATAAATATTTGTATTTTATGCTTAAAAAGTGTTATATATAATAAAGTCAAAAGTATTACATATAACAAATGTACAAAATAAACATATATTTAAATCAATATCTTTTCTATCGTAAAATGCTAGATTAATTAGCAAAACTGTTTCTTGATATTCTAATTAAAAAAAACATCCAAACTAATCAATATCAATTTATATAAAATAAAATAAATAAAGAAAAATTAGATAAAATTATACTGTACACCAAAAATACAAGTGAAAAGTACAAGTTGATGTTAAATTTATTTTAAATGATTATAAAATTTCTAATTTATATAACGTCTCGGTTTCTTGAAGCGGAGAGTCATCTCGAAAATGTAAAGTATTAATAAGTTAAAGTTATAGTTTTATAATATAGAATGAATTCTTACCTGAACCACCTTTTTCAAGTCTTCCTTCTTCTACCATTTTAGCTAATACTTTTTCAATTGAACTTAATGATAATAATGGACATAATTCTGCTACATCTGATTTAGTAATTTTACCAAGTTTCATATCTATTGCTTTTTTAACAGTATCATATGCACTAAGTTTTTTAGTAACTACCTCTACTTTATTTTCAAAATCATCATAAGCCATTGAAATTATACTTAATATATAGTTTACAAATGGAGCTGGATTATCATTTTCTTCATGCCAACCTATTTGTGATTCATATAACGAATCATAATATAAATCTTTAAGTTCAGAAATTTTTAATTCTAGTGATATATATTTACCAACATAATAACCTGAACGATATAATAAAAGTGTAGTAAGTAATCTAGACATTCTTCCGTTCCCATCGTTAAATGGATGAATACACAAAAAATCATGTATAAATATTGGAATTAAAATTAATGGGTCTACTTCTTTTCTTTCGATAGCTTTATTATATTCATCGCATAATGCTTGAATAGCTATTGGAGTTTCAAATGGAGACATTGGAGTAAATAAAGTAAATAAATTGCCTTTTTTATCAGTGGCACTTATATAATTCTGAGTATTTTTAAATTTACCACCATATGATACTTCATCATTTTTACTATATAATATTTGATGTAATTGTAATATATAGTTAGGAGTTAATGGAATATATTCAAAACTTGAATGAATTGTGTTTAATGCATCTCGATATCCTGCTATTTCTTTTTCATTTCTATTCTTAGGAATTATTATTTCATTAACAATCTTTTTTAATCTTGTATCAGTAGTTCTTATACCTTCAATAGCGTTACTTGCTTCAGTACTTTGAATTTTAACAAGTTCTACTAATTTATTTAATTCTACTGGTTTTTGTGACAAATAAAGTTCTTGTCTTCCTTTTAGCTCATGAATATGCGCAATTTTATTAATTATTGAAGAATCCCATACTTGATATTTTAATTTAGAATAATCAAATTTTCTCATAATTATTAATCCTTTCTCGTAAATTATAATCAATTTTGAGAGAATAATCAATAATTGATAGAAGTTTTATTTCTAAATTGTGATTATCAATTGAAAATGTCTCAATGGTGTATCCTTAATATGAGACTAACTATTAGAAAAAGTCAATAATAAGTTTTTAAAACAGAAATGTTTTGAATATAGTGGCGATGACTACATCATCGTAATCAACACATTAAAATTGCATGACAAATAGAGCATCATTAATGGTGCACTGACAAGAAGATATGATGTTTGAATGATTAATTAGATTTTATGTATTGCTGGCCAGATAATTCGAGTTGATACATGACTCAAATTATCTTTTTTGTAGCATGTTATTAATTTTAAAATATGAATGTACAATTGGGCTGCGGATGTTTCTTTGGACTATGTCTGATGATAATTTAACTATCCAATAATACTTTTAATATATTTTTTTATATTTGTTTTTCTATCAATAATAAAATCTTTAAAATCTTTTATTTCCAAACTAATTCCATCAGATAGAAATAAATCATCATGTGTTTTATTTTCCGAATAAGCCCATTCTTTAAGAGACTTAGCATTCTTAGATTCATTTTGCCTTCCATTTAATAATTGTAAATTAGCAACTCCATTCCAGTTTTCTCTTTTCTTAGCAAAATCTTGTACTTCACATGGAATGAACTTATTAAACTTTTTCTCGTCAGTGAAAATGGTTGATGGATGTAAATGGTCTTGATGAAAATCTTGGTTTGAAAAATCCAAATTCGAATACATTAAATGCAATATATAATATGCATTATTTGAATCTTTCTCTGCTTCTAATAAACCATCTATAAATTCGTCATCAAAACTATAATTTCTTGCTGGATCATTTTTAAAAGCATTCATTAGTTCTTTATCCGGAAAGTCCTTATTTAAATTTTCCTTTAAAACATCTCTCATTTTCTTTAGAACGGTATCGGTTTGTCCACCGAATACCGACTTAATAAACGTAAGTATTAACCATTTTGCTATTCTATCTTTATCTTTTTTATTCTTGTAGATTGGACTAGAAATAGATGTTTCTAGATTGTTATAGTAGATATAATATATTACTGGAATTGCTGCATTTTTTGCTCTAAAAGTTTTATCATTAAATCCTAAAGATTCGAATAAAGAAAATGCTGCAATTATGCTTTGTCTTACTCTACCCCAATTATTTTCAAATTCATTAACATTTTCATGTGTAAAATTTTTTAATTTAAACTTTATATCATCTATAAAGAGCACTAAACAAGTTTTTAAAACAAAATCTTTATCAATAATAAAACCAGGACGCCCAATTATATAAACTTCCTCTACTAATTTTTCTATTTCCTTACGAGCATCTATCTGTTTCCAATTAGCAGAAGCAATAGACATAAGTAAATCTGAAAAAGATAATGGTGTCCCTCCACTATTAGTCCTAATAAAAATTTCAAGCACTTTATCAGCTTCTTGTTCTTCTTGTAGATAATAATTTATTAACTTGTCATTATGAATGACTTGAAATAATTGAACTAATGTATACGAAGAATAATTATTATCCATTAGTTTATTATCATTTAGATATTTATAAACTTTATTTATAGTATCTAGGTCTAACACTTCACCGACTCTAAACCAAAAATATGTATCTTTATCTTTATCGAATTTCTCTAAATCTAATTTTGACAGAAACCTAAAATCAAATTCCTTTTGATTATCATATTCTTGATTTATAGGTGAAATTAAATTTAAATATAATTCTCTAGTAGGAATGCATTCTTCTGTATCTTTCCACCATTTTCTAGGCATTTTATATGCATAACTACCTCTTAAGCCAATGTATAAGCTTGTTAATCTTTGTTGTCCATCAATGACTGCTTTGAAATCAGGAACTCCCTTTGTATCAATATCGCTATTATTTTCCGAAAAAAATTCTCTATATCTAGTTATAAACTCATAGAATTTATAGTCACTTTTAATTTTATTATCTGTTATCTTCCAAAACATAAAAGAATTAATCGGATATCCATGCATAATACTATCAAACAGCATCTCAATTTGATTACTTGACCAAGTAAATTTTCTTTGAATTGCCGGTAATAAAAATCGTCTATTATGGATGTTATCTATTGCATCTTTAATTGTAATTGGAGATTGAAAACCACTGCTCATCTTATTTCCTCCTAAAAATATAATACCATTTTCCGGTATTATTTTCCATTTTGAAAGCAGGGAGATTTTACTCTGCCTGCTTATTTTATAAATGTTTAATTATATTGGTATAAATGTCAATGTATTCTTCTTCAGTAATTTTTATGCCTTTACCATCCTACGATTTTTCTATAAGGCTTGTATACTTACATATCCATCCCCACATTGCAGATTTCGCAACACCGTATTCTATATAGATATCTTTTTCTGCTTTCCTTGTAGATACTGTTTTACAAGATCAATCTTGAATTCTTCTAAATATTTATTGTTCTCCATATTCGAACCTCCTGAATATATTATTTAAAGTTCGAATAAACTTGTCGATTCTGGATATTTTTTACGTTTACACTTTTACGATTATGCTAAAAATTAAAAAAAGGCAATACTTATTGTATTATCTTTATATCTTAAGAATGGTACCTCGTACGGGATTCGGACCCGTGAATGCATCCTTGAGAGGGATGTGAGTTAAGCCGCTTCTCCAACGAGGCATGATAAAATTATAAATAAAATATAATTAAATATCTATATATAATTTTATATATTAATTATTAAAATAATAATTAATTATTATTTAGAAAGATAGTTAATCTATCTTTTACTTCATTTAAAGTAAGTATCTTCATAATCATAAATAAATTTAAACTTACTTTGCGGTTGGTAATAGCAACACGAATAAGTTCACATACATCATTAATATTTCCGTTATATTTTGATGAATCTAACTTATATAATTTATTATCTACACAGAAATTAAATTTAGAAGCAACTATTTTAACATCTTCAAACCATTCTTGTTCACTTGAATAATCTTTAACAATATTAAGATATTCATTAATTAAATTATTTTTTAATTCTTGATTAATTTTAAGTTCATAAGAAGAATATTTTTTTACTTCTTTTAAATAAATATCATGATCAAAATATTTAATAGCGTCATAAATATCACTATATTTCGCATAATCTTTTCTAGGATTTTTTCTTTCTCTTTCAATATTCATGATTTCTTCAAATCTAGAATAATCTTTTTCAATAAAATTAAGTAAATTTTTATCATATTCTTTCGCGTATTTATAAGCCTTACTACTTATAGTTTTTTTATCCATTTTAGATAAAATTTCTTTTGAATAGAAATTTAATTTTTCATTATCAAATAAGGCTCCATCTAAACTCATCTTTTTAAGATTAAATTTAAAATGATCAAGATTATAATCTTTACTTGAAACAATAAAATCTTCATAATTACTATTTGCTATAGTCATTAAATATACAAGTAAAGCTTGAGGTTCATATCCTTCTTTTAAAAAATATTCAACACTTGCTTCTGGGTCTTTTCTTTTAGATAATTTTCTTTTATTATTATTTTCTAATTTCATTATAACAGGAAGATGAGCGTATTTTGGAGCTTTAAAATTTAATGCTTTAAAAAGTTCAAGATGAATAGGTAATGAAGATAACCACTCTTCTCCTCTTGTAACTAAATTAGTATGCATAAAATGATCATCTACAACATGCGCAAAATGATAGGTAGGTAGTTTATCTGATTTCATTATGATAACATCTTGTTCATTTTGAGATAATTCAAGCTCTCCTCTAATTTCATCTTTAATTTTAATTTTATTATTAAAATTACCTTGAGATTTAAATCTTATAACATAACGTCTACCTTCATTAATTAAATTAATATATTCTTCTTCACTTAAATCTCTATAAATAGCGTATTTTCCATAAACTCCAGTAATTTCTTTATTTTCTTCTTGTTTTTTTCTTAAATTAACTAAATCTTCTTCGCTTAAAAAACAAGGATAGGCAATACCTTTATTTATCATATCTTTAATAACTACCTGATAGATTTCTTTTCTAAAAGATTGCTTATAAGGACCATAAATTCCTTCTTCATTATTTCCTAAATATCCTTCATCTGGATATAAATCAAATTCTTTTAATTGTTTAATTAAAAGATTTCCGCTTCCTTCAATCTCTCTTTTAGAATCTGTATCTTCTAATCTTGTATAGAAAATTCCTTTACTATCATGCGCTATTTTTTTAGCAATCATACTGGTAAAAAGTGATCCAGTATGTAAAAAACCAGTTGGAGATGGAGCAAATCTAGTAACTTTTGCTCCTTCTTTTAAATTTCTTGCTGGATACTTGTTTTCTAAATCTAACACAGTTAAATTAATATTAGGAAATATTAAATTAGCTAATTTTGAATAATTCATATAAAACTCCTTGATTTTAAAAATATATTTACATATAATAATTAAGCATGCAGGTGTGGTTCAATGGTAGAACATCACCTTGCCAAGGTGAGAACGCGGGTTCGATTCCCGTCACCTGCTCCATTCTGCATACATACCTTAACTATTTAGTTAAGGTTTTTTTATTAATAAGGTTCTATTAAATCGGTACAATCATCATTTTTTCTTTCTTTATTTTTAATTTTGAATGAATCTAAGATATCTTGAGATATCATAACTTCTAATAATAACATGTTATAATCACCCATACTATATAAAAGTGATGATATAAAATAATCTTTTGAAGTAATTGGAGAATTATTAAATTTTGTAAGAAGAGCCAAAGTATTATCTTTTATATTAATATTTTTATTTATTTTTTTATTTTTATTCTTCTTTTTATAAGTAATGATTAACTCTTTTGCAAATGCACGCATTTGAAAAGCTTTATTTAGAAATAAAAATAAAGGAATAAATCTTAAAATTATAAAATAATATAAAACATTAGATAAAAACATTATCGCATAGGTAGATAAATTAGGATTATTTATTCTAAGTAGTCCATAAAAATATACAAAACTTATTAAAGGAGCTAACAAAGCAAAAAGAATAACTATAAAATGTTCAAAAAAATATTCTTTTATAACATTAAATCTTATAAGAAATATTTTTTTAATAAATTTAAATTTACTTAATTTAGAATCTTTAGAAAAATCTAAAATAAATAGATGATCTATTATATATATAATTAAAATAATTGCTTTATAAAAATAGAGATGTTGATAATTAATAGAATGAGTTAGATAAAAACCTTCACTACTTTTATAAGCATTAAAATATTGAATAATTAATTCTTTATTATTTAATAAACTTAAAAAATTTATTGAATGATTTAATATTAAATAATTATTAAATGGGATTATATATACATATAAAATAACAAAGAATATATCAAAAATTAAAAATAAAAAGAAATAAAATAATTTTAAACTAAAAATTTTACCTGCTCCAATAACTCTAATAAGAGCTAAATTGAAATTTGGAACATAAATATCATTATAATCATTCGTAGATAAAACACTGGTAAAAGAAAATATTCTTAAAATATAAAATTCTAAAATTAAAGGAATAATAAATAAATTAAAAATAGAATATATAAAGAAAAAAAACAAATTATATGTATTAACAAATTGATATAAAGAATAAAAACTAAATCCAAGAGTTAACACAAAAATACAGGTGTAGATTGCAAATTTTGGAATAAATCTTGAATAATTGTTTTGATAAACTTTAAATAAAAATTGAATGTTACATTTGAAATCATTAAATTTCGATGTCTTCATTAATTTTTTTGCCTTTCAATTCATGAATCATAAGAACAGCTTCTTCAAGTTCTTTTTGATTAATTGGTCTTATATCAGTTTTTTCTAATTTTTTAATAAGTTTTTTAAGTTTATTTAACTTAACTATATATGAATTATTTTGATTTAAATTATCAAGATTTTTAACTGTGCAATCATTATTAACTATAACAATAGAAATGAATAATCCTTTATCATAATGTAAAACATTTGCAAGTTTTTCAATTCTTTTTTCATTTAATAACATTGGGTTTTGAATTTCTTTTGTAACATTTTTCTTATTATAAAAAAACCAGATGTTATCTTTATATTCGCCACTTAAAGCACCTCTATAATATCTATCTTTAATAACATAAATAAATTTTTCACCAAAAAGAATATGATCTATTGAGCATATTTTACCTTCATCATTTTTTAATACTAATTCATTAATTAAAAGATAGTCTTTATATAAAGCTATCTTATAAATTTGATGATAAAATATTCTTTTAAAATATTTAAAAGATAATTTCTTTTTTATAAAAGGATATACAATAATAAAGATTACAAGTAGAACAAGTATAACAGATATTACTGAAAAAATAATTTTAATTAAATCATCTAAATTATTCATATTTCCCTCCCATAATTAATTTTTAGACTTATATATTTTACCATTTTTTTAATTTATTTTTCTATATAAATTAATTTTAATTTATAAAAATAATAAAGAAAGGGAAACTTCCCTTTCTTTTAATCTAATTTACTTATAAATTTAATTAATCACCCATTGTTAAGGCTAAATTAAACATATTAGTTAAGGCTGTTTGTCTTTCTTCTTGAGTTAAATCTTTTTCATCTTTACTGATTAAAGAATCAGAGACAGTTAAAATACATAAAGCTTTTTTATGTAATATCATTGCGTTAATAAATAAAGCATATGATTCCATTTCAACTCCAAGAAGTCCTATATCAGAGAAATGTTGATTAGTTTCTGGATCTTCATCATAGAAAACATCACTGCTATAGATTGGACCAACATGTACTTTCATATTTAATTTATTAGCGTTGTTATAAGCTTTTAATAATAAAGAGAAATCTGAACATGGTGCCATATGTGAATTTTTATAGCTAATTTGATTTCCATAGCAAGAATTTGATGAAGCACTTGTAGCTAAAATTACATCTCCGACATGACATTCTTTTTGATATGAACCGCAAGTTCCAATTCTAATAATATTTTCTACTCCATAAAATTTATATAATTCATAGGAATAAATACCAATGCTAGGACATCCCATACCACTAGCCATAATTGAAATTTCTTTTCCATCTTTTGTATGACCAGTGTATCCAAGAATACCTCTAACACTGGTAACTAATTCGTAATCTTTTAAGAAATTTTCAGCAATATATTTTGCTCTTAAAGGATCTCCAGGCATTAATACAGTTTTTGCAAATTTTGCATCGTTATTAATATGATTTGACATTTCTTTCCTCCTATTAATCAAATATTAAAACATTATTATAAGCAGAAGTAATGATTCTTATCATTTCTTCTTCACTAACTTTTTCAGAAAATTTAGGTAAATTATCAATAGAGAAAAAACCAACATCATCTGTTTCAAACATATGGTCTTCTAATTTTCCATCAAGGTTTGCTCTAAAAATTATCGCATATTCTGGAACTGATTTATGAAGTGGTGTTCCAGATGGAAAATTTTTAAATGGTGTTCTATTGATTACTCCGATTAATTTTAAATCTTTTATGTTAGCGCCAGCTTCTTGATAACATTCAGCTTTAGCAGCTTCACTAGGTGAATCATAAAGATCGCACCATCCACCAGGTAGAGAATATTTACCTTCATCTTTTTCTCTTACAAGTAAAACTTTTCCATTTTCATCAAAAATACAAGTTCTTACTGATACATTTGGGGTTGGATAAATATCTCTTTCAAAAAAATTAGGTCGATTAAATTTAAGTTTATTAAAGTTTTCTAACTCCTTCATCGCTATATTTTGAAGTTCTAAATAATTATCAATCGCGTATGGATCTTTTGAAAAAACTAACCCTATTTTCGATATTGATAAGACTTTAATAATAAAATCATAATATTGTTGAAGTTTAAATACTTTTGGTTGGGCTTCGTAAAATTTATTTTCATCAGACATGCTTTTTATTCTCTTTCTTTTGATATATCAATTGATTCTGTAGCGTTCATTATATTTCTAAATGCTTTTTCAAAATTATCAGGATTATATGATTCTAAATTTCCATCATATGCAATAGAAATTCTTCCAGTTTCTTCGCTAACAACAACTGTAACAGCGTCACAAATTTCACTAATCCCTATTGCAGCACGATGTCTGCTACCATATTTTCCAGGGAGAGGATTAGTTGTTGGATTATAATAAACAGATGCAGCAAGAATTTTTCCATCTCTTATAATAACTGCGCCATCATGGAGTCTAGTTCCTGGATAAAAAATTGTCACCAAAATTTCAAATGTTAAAGGACAATTAATTGTAGTTCCATTTTTAATAATGTTGTCTAATTTATCACTTCTTTCAAAAGTGATGATTGCGCCAATCTTATGTTTTGATAAAAATAAAACAGTATCTTGAATTGTTTTATACATTGAATTTCTATCGTATGTTTTAATTTCAAGATTTTCTTTGTTATGTTTAATTTTCTTTTCTGGATTGGCTTTATTTGTAAAAATACTTCTAATTTCAGGTAAATTTGAAGATAAAGAGATAAGAGAATTAATAATTAAACAGATTCCTAAGATATTAGAAAGATATTTAATATCATAAATTAAGGCTAATAAATAAATAATTGATAATAAGAAGGCAATAATTCTTGGTGAGTGTCTTTTTACAAAGCGTATAATAAAAAGATTTAATAACACTAACATCACAAAAGTTAAAATTAAATCTAGTAAACTGTTAAAGTTTAATTTGTTACCTTCTTCTATTAAAATATTACGTAATAAAATATAATCCATTAAAAAAATCTCTTTCTTATATATATTATACATAAAAATAAATTATTATAACTAATTATTTGTTGAATTTTTCAATATTTTTCTATTATTTAAAAATAATGTAATTAATAAGATAATAGTTTAAAAGTATTTTAAATTTTATTTAAGAAATACAATTCTTATTTAATGTAATTAATATTTATTTTAAATATAAAAAAATATCCTCATGGGATATTTTTTATTAAGGGGGGTAGGTAAGTAATACCTACATTAATATTATCTAAAAATATTATTAACCTATCTAGAAATAATTATTATATTTTATTGTATATTTTAATTAATCGATTTATTTATATATTCCTTATATTTTTTTAATATGGGTATTTCTCTTTGATATAGTAAAGAACCATATTTATCTTCTTTTCTAATTTCATATTCATTTAATGCTTCTTCATAAGTTAATGTTTGTTCTTTTAGATCATATCTTATTTCATGTTCTAATCTATTAGAGTTAGTTTTAGAAATAACTCTAACTAAATAATAATAAATAATATTTTTCCTATTAATTAAATTATAATAATCATTTATTAATCCTAATAAACAAATAACTTCAATTTTATAGCCAAGTTCTTCTTGAATCTCTCTTTTTAAAGCATCTATTAAATATTCATTAGTTTCTACTCCACCTCCACAAGTTTCAATAAAACTTCCGTTGGCAAAAATATCATCTCTATGATATTTAGTAAAAACTAATTTATCATCCTTAATTATAATAGCCCGAACAATTAGTCTTTCATATAATATCTTTCTTTTTGGATATGAATTATCTTTTAACTTTAAAATTATAGGTTTAAATTTTTTCATATAATAAATATTATAAGTTTTTATATAAAATAATTAATACTTCTTTGCAAATATCTCTACATTTATCTGTAACAATTTCTAAACTTGATAAAAGATCTTCATAAAGTAAAACAGTTCTTAAATCTTCATTATTTCTATATAATTCATGTATAGCTTGTTCATATAATATATCCATATTAGATTCATCTTCTTTAACTTTATTTATTAAAGGTGTGATTATATCTTTCTTATCAATATTATTAAAATTATTAAAAACTTTAAAAGTATCTTGTAAACAAATATAACATTTTTCTAAAAATAAATTAGTTTGTTTTGGTAGTTGAAGATAATTTTTTATATATATTTTATATGCGATATCATCAATTGAATCAATTAAATCATCAATTAAATCTAATAAAATAAAGATGTCTGCTCTTTCAATTGGAGTAATAAATTCTTTAGCAAGAATTTCTTCAAAATTATCTTTTTTTAAATCAGCTTCATGCTCTAAACTATGGACTTTTTCTTTTAAATCTAAAAGATTACTATCTTTATTAAATGCTTCCAAATCAGTTTTTAAAATATCAAATGATTTTATTGAATATTCAAATAAATCAATAAAGCATTGATAAAAGTAATTCATTTTTTTCTTTTTATTAAACATAGATTCCTCCTATTTTTAAGCAAATTTTAATAATTTTAAAAATATTAAAGTTAAAATAAATCCAACTAACCCAGCACCAGGGAAAGTACATATCCAAGTTAAAACCATCTCCAAACCAATCTTCCAATTAACCTTATTTAATCCTTTGGTAGAACCAACTCCTAAGATTGAAAAAGTTTTTACTTGAGTTGTAGAAACTGGAATTCCAAAAAATGTAGCTAAGAATATACCTAATGCACTTACAGCATCAGTTAAAAAGCCTTCATGTAAATCTAATCTCGCCATACTCATTCCAACTTTTTTAATAATTTTATATCCTCCAATAGAAGTACCTACTCCCATAATTAAGGAAACAATTAAAGCCAAATACCAAAATGAATTAGTGTTAGTTAAATTTAATGAAGGATTCCCGTTCATTTTATTTGTTAATTCTAAAGCTAAGAAAAAAACACCAATAAATTTTAATCCATCTTGGGCTCCATGCACAAAAGCCATGGCACCTCCACTTACAATTTCAGCCCATTTAAAGAATTTTTTTGTCTTATTTCTATTCATTTTATAACAAATAAGTACTAATAATTTATTAAAGAGAAAACCGACTACAAAACCAAATATACACCCTAAAAATAAACCATAAAGAACAAATGTCCAAGGTGAATTAATAGAAAATTTAACTTCTATATCTTTATATCCTAATACTTTGGCTGCAAGTCCTGCTCCAGTTATTCCAGCTATTAAAGCATGCGATTCACTGCTAGGAATTCCAAACGCCCACGCTAAAATACCCCACAAAACTACTCCTATCATTCCTGAACATAAAGAGACTAAGGCAACATTATAATTTTCTTTAAAATCTACTATATTGAAAATAGTTTCACTAACCGCCTTACTTATAAAAAACATAACTAAAACACCTAAAAAATTAAAAATAGAAGCCATAATAATAGCGTTTTTAGGTTTAATTGCTCTTGTGGAAATTGCGGTTGCAATTGCGTTTGGAGCATCAGTCCATCCGTTAATAAAAATCACTCCTATAATAGAGATTGTTGTTATAAATAAAGCGGGATTTGTAATTATAAGTTTTATCAAAGATAAAAAATCCATAACTTCATTATAAAGTTATGGACTTTAAATTAAAAGAATAATTTATATTATTTTTCATCTAATATATATTCTTTATTTTTGACATCTAAAATATAATTTTTATTTGGTAAAATCTCTTCTTTAATAATTTTTTCTGCTAAGAAAGTTTCTATATCATGTTGAATAAATCTTTTAATTGGTCTTGCTCCATATTTAAATGAAAATGATTGATCTAATATATATTGTTTGATATTATCAGTGAAATCAACTAAATAATATTGTTCTGCTAATCTTAATTTTAAATCTTTTAATATTTTCTCAACTATTTTAATTTGTACTTCTTTATTTAAGCCAGAGAAAGTAACAATTTCATCAATTCTATTTAAAAATTCTGGTTTAAATCTTGATTCAAGAATTCCTTTAATATCGAAATTATTATCATTTAATAATTCTTCTCCTCCTAAATTTGAAGTCATAATGATAATCGTATTTTTAAAATCTACTAATCTACCTTGACTATCGGTTAGTCTTCCATCATCCATAATTTGGAGTAATAAATTAAATATTTCTGGATTAGCTTTTTCTATTTCATCAAATAACACAATACTATAAGGATTATGTCTTACAGGTTCAGTAAGTTGACCTCCTTCTTCATAGCCAATATATCCCGGAGGAGCTCCTAATAATCTAGATACACTATATTTTTCCATATATTCGCTCATATCTAAACGTATAATTTTTTTCTCATCATCAAATAAGGCGCTTGCAAGTGCTTTAGCAACTTCAGTTTTTCCAACACCCGTTGGACCTAAAAATAAGAAACTTCCAATTGGTCTATTAAAATCTTTAATTCCTGCTCTTTGTCTTAAAATAGAATTACTAATTAATCTTAATGCATTATCTTGACCTATAACTCTTTCATTTAAAATATTAAATAAGTTTAATACTTTTTCCTTATCACCTTTAATAATTTTAGATACAGGAATATTAGTCATTTTTGCTACAATTGAAGCAATGTTATTTTCAGTTACAATATCACTTAATAAATTAATTTTTTTATTTGGATCAACTTTAGATAATTCATTTAATTTATTTTCTAAATTAGGAATTGTTTTATATTGTATTTCACTACTTTTCTTAAAATCTCCTTCATTGTAAGCTTGTTGAAGAATAAATTTTTCATGTTCAATTTCTTTCTTTAATTTTTTGATATAAGTAATTTTTTCTTTTTCTTGTAGCCAATTTTTTGTTAATTCATCATCTTCTTTATGAATTTTATCTAATTCATTTTCTATTTTATTTAATCTTATTTTAGATTGTTCATCTTTATCATTTTGAAGAGAAAATCTTTCTATTTCAAGTTGTCTAATTTTTCTTTTAACCTCATCTAAAATTGAAGGCATAGATTCAATTTCAACTTTACATTCAGCGCAAGCTTCATCAATTAAATCAATTGCTTTATCTGGTAAAAATCTATTAGGTATATATCTAATTGAATAGTTAACCGCTGCAATTAAAGCATTATCTAAAATCTTAACTCCGTGATGGGTTTCAAATCTATCTTTTAAACCTCTAAGAATAGATAAAGTATCTTCCTTAGTTGGTTCATTTACATAAACTGGTTGAAATCTTCTTTCTAGTGCTCGATCTTTTTCAATATAATTTTGATATTCTTTTAAAGTTGTTGCTCCAATACAAAGGATATCACCTCTAGCCAACATAGGTTTTAACATATTTGAAGCATCCATTGCTCCTTGACTTCTACCAGCACCTACTATCAAATGAATTTCATCAATAAATAATATTATTTTGCCTTCGCTTTCTTTAATCTTCTTTAAGACAGATTTTAATCTATCTTCGAATTCTCCTTGATATTTAGCTCCTGCAATTAATGAACCCATATCTAATTCATAAATTATTTTATCTTTTAAAGTTAAAGGAACATCTTGATTTACAATTCTTTGAACTAAACCTTCAATAATTGCTGTTTTACCAACACCAGGTTCTCCAAGTAAAATAACATTATTTTTAGTTTTTCTAGCTAAAACAGTAATAATTTTTCTTATTTCTTCATCTCTACCGATGACAGGATCAATTTTATTACTTTTAACTGCTATATTAATATTTCGACCAAATTTTTCAAGAATATTTTCATCTTGATCATAATTTTGATAACCTTGATTATTCATAAAATTACCTCCTTAATATTATTATATACTCGTTTTAGCACTTTGCAATATAGAGTGCTAAAAAAAATAAAATAATTCAATTTTATAAGGAGGTATTTATTTAATTTTGTATTTTAAGATGAGAGACTCTATATTTAAATTTAAATTTAGAGAATAATCTATATAAAATATAATAGATTATCATAACTAAAAAACTAAATATAGTGAGTGCTAAAAGATATACTAAATATGCTAAAACCCAGCCATATCCTAAAGGACCAGGTGAAAGCTCCCATAATTGTTTTAATGGCCATATTGTGGAAGGATAATACATCGAAATATAAAACATATTTGCATTAAAAGCCATACAGTTACATCTACCTAAAACAAAAGGTACAATAAAATTAATAAATTGTGCTATTAAAGTAAAAGATATAAAAATAACTAAGGTATTAAAATATATTTTTAAATTTCTTAAAAAATGTCCCTTCCCTATTTTAAGATAGGTAATAGAAAATAATCCTAACATCATAAGTACTAAATGCCATGTAATTGTATGAATATAAATTCCAATATCATTCCACCAAAAAAGAGCCTTTTGATTATAGAAAATCGTAACAGTTCCTCCAATTGTCGCGTATACTCCAACAAAAGCTATTAAAGTATCTCTTTTATTTCCTACCTTAATAAAAGGCATAATTAACGCAATAAACATAGGAATTGAACACAACTGAAATGGAAATATTTCAAAAGCATAACCATTAAAATGATCAAAACCTCTTATTTTGTTATATGTAAATTGTTTATATATTTCAAAGATAAGTAAAAATAAGCCAAGTAAAAAATATACTAGATTAGCTTTTTTTATTTTATATCTTAATTTAATTCCTAGTGAAAAAAAGAAAACACATAATATTAAACCAGGTATTACAAGCGCTAAAACATGACTATCCCATGCATGCCAAGCGTTACCATAATCAGGCCAGTATCCAGGATATCTAGGACATGTTTCACATGAATCAAGTAAAAAATTAAGCATTATTCTTTCCTTTTAATTTAACATAAAGACTTACTTTACTTGGATCATTTACACTTTTAAGAGAAATAACTTCAAACGTGTCTTGATATTTTTTAAGTAAATCTAAAGGTTTAGATAATTTATAACTTCTAATATCAAATTCAGGATGTTGTTTATATAAATATGTAGATAAATTAGATAAATGAACAGATTCTTCTTTTTCTGTAAGTTCATTTACATAATATACGAATACTTTATATAAATCTTCAATATTATTTCCATTTAAATTTATTTCTTCTATTTCATCTTTATTTTTTAAAATATCAGATATTTTCTTAGAAATATTATTATTACCAGTTTTTTTGTAATTTTTAATAACTCCTAAAGGATAGAATCTATCTACTGCTCCTTTAAAAGCTTCAATAGTTTTCTCTTCTCCCATTCCTAAAACTTGTTTATTGTCTTCTTTTATTCTTTGAACTAAATGAATAAAATCACTATCACTTGAACAGATACAATAAATATCAACATCATTTCTATATAAAATATCCATACAATCAACGATTAAAGCGCTATCGGTAGAGGATTTATTCGTAGTAAATGCAAAACTATGAATACAATTTAAACTATATTTTAAAGCTTGTTTTTTCCAAGCAGATAAAATTTTATTAGAAAAATCACCATAAACTCTTTTGATTACAATTTTACCTTGTTTATTTAATTCACTAATAATCGTAGGTAAATATTTATAAGAAATATTATCACCATCAATTAACAACGCTATTGTTTTTTCATTTTCCATCGATAAACCTCTTTATTTAAATATATAAAATATATTGTTATTATTTATAAATACATATTAAATATATCATATTATTTAATAAATATTTATCTAAATTTTATATATATTTAAATATTATTATTTGTTTATGTTTAAATATAGTAATTTTTCTAATTATCTTGTTGATTTCTATGATTAAACAATGTATTATCTATAAGTACGTAGAAAGAGTTGCGCAATACTCACCAGATTTATCTTAATAAATTGGTCAAATAGCTACAATATATTTATTTTATATTCTAGATGCGCACTACTTCTAAGTCAGTGTGTTTTTTTATTTATATAGGAGGAATATATTTATAAATAAAGTAATCTTTAATCCAAGCGAGAAAAAACCAAAATACGATAAGTATAATGGTGATATCGTAAATGAGAAAATTAAATTCCCAGAAGTAAGACTTATAGGACCTGATGGGGAACAATTAGGTACTATGTCAAAGCGTGATGCTTTAAAAAAAGCCGAGGAATATGATTTAGATTTATTATGCGTTGCTCCAAATGGTAAACCACCAGTTTGTAAAATTATAAATTATGGTAAATATCGTTTCGAACAACAAAAGAAAGAAAAATTAAATCGTAAAACTTCTAAAGCTAAAATTATTAAAACTAAAGAAGTTCAATTAACACCTCAAATAGGTGAACACGATTTATTAACTAAAGTCAAAAATGCGATTAAATTTCTTGAAGACGGAGATAAATTAAAGGTTTGTCTTAGATTTAAAGGAAGACAAATGGCTCACATTGAAGTTGGTGAAGCAGTGTTAAACAAATTCTTAGACTACGTTGCTGATTATGGAACTTGTGAAAAGAAACCTTCCCTTGAAGGAAGAACCCTCACATGTATAGTTAATAGCAAGACTAAAAAATAAGGAGTAAGGAGTAAATTATGCCAAAAATGAAATCAAGACGTGCTCTTTTAAAAAGAGTCAAACTTACCGCTAATGGTAAATTAAAAAGAAATCATGCTTATGTAGGTCACTTAATGAAAAATAAGACTACAAAACAAAAAAAGCACTTACAAAAGAAAACTCTTGTATCTGCTTCAGATTACAAAAGAATTAAATATCTCATTCAAAAATAAGGAGGAAAAGATAAATGCGTGTTAAAGGTGGAAATGTAACTCATTTAAGAAGAAAGAAAATTTTAAAACAAGCTAAAGGATATTTCGGAAGCAAACATTTACTTTTCAAAACTGCTAAAGAACAAGTAATGAGAAGTAAAAGATACGCTTATATTTCAAGAAGAGATCTTAAAAATGATTATCGTAAATTATGGATTAAACGTATCAACGCTGCTTGCAGATTACATGATATTTCATATAGCAAATTTATGCATGGTTTAAAAGTATTAAATATCGATTTAAACCGTAAAATGTTAAGTGAAATTGCTATTCATGAACCAGAAAACTTTAAACAATTAGTAGAAATTGTTAAAAAAGCTTAATTATCAATAATTAATATATTAAAAATCTCATCTAATTTAGATGAGATTTTATTTTACTATTTTTAATATATACCTTATTCTTTTTTAATAATTATTTTTTCCATTGTGTCTAAACATTCATTAATTAATTCTTCATAATTAATTTTTTCTTCAATTTTAAGACAGATATCTTCTTTGGGAGAAGTTTTAGGTCTTACAGGATTAAATATTGTGCAACAATCTTCAAATGGTCTAATACTTATATCATATGTATTTATTTTTTTAGAAATATCTATAATTTCTAGTTTATCCATTGTGGCTAATGGTCTAATTATTGGATAATTTGTAACAGAATTAATTACACTTAAACTTTCAAGAGTTTGTGAAGCAACTTGTCCTATACTTTCTCCGCTAGCAATTATCGGAACATGAAGTTTGTTAGCTACTTTAGAAGCAATTCTATACATCATTCTTCGCATAATAGTAATTGGATAGCCTTCATCACTAGCTTCATATATTTTAAGTTGTAACTTAGTAAAATTTATTACATATAAATTAATTTTATTTTGATAAATATTTAATTCAGATAAGATATCTTGTAATTTTAAAATTACACCTCTATTCGTATATGGAGGAGCTGAAAAATGAATAAATGAAAGTTCTACGCCTCTTTTCATTAATAAATAAGAAGCAACTGGAGAATCAATTCCTCCACTTAACATCATTAATCCTCTTCCAATAGATCCTTTTGGATAACCACCTATACCTTTAATCGTATTTGTAAAAACATAGATACCATCTTGATGAACTTCAATTGATAATAAAATATCAGGTTTATGAACATCAACTTTTAAATCAGTGTTTTTTAAAATATGAGATGCAACTTCTTTAATAATATCATCACTAGTGTATGGAAAAGATTTATCTACTCTTTTTGATTTAATCTTAAAACTTTTGCCTTCTTCATTTTTAATTTCTTTTAAACAAATTTCTTTCAATTCATCAACATCATAAACATCTTCAAGTTTTAAACATAAAGAAAAACTATACATTCCTGGGATATTTTTTAAATTATCAATTAAGGGTAAATTCATTTCTTTTAAATTAAGATATATATGGTCATGTCGTACATTCATTTCATACAAATCTTTAAAATCAATTAAGTTTTGTCTAATACTTCGTGCTAAAGAATTAATAAAATCTTTTTTATTTTTACCTTTGGTGCTTAATTCACCAAATCTAACCATAATTGAATTATAATTCATACTTAACTCCTTATATTATTTAAAATAAATTTTAATTTTTCGATAAATATCTTAGCTTCCTCAAGAGTGTTTTCGTAACTTAAAGATAATCTAATTGGATTTTTACATTCATTTTCATTATAGCCTAATTCTTTTAAAACATAACTATACGCTACTGTTTTTGAATTACAAGCGCTAACACTATTAACAAAAATATCTTCATTTGATAAAGCTTCTACTACTACAGAAGCTTTTTTATTAATTAAAGAAAAATTAATTATGTAAGGTGACATAGATTTAAATTTATGAATTTTTATACCTTCAATATTATTTAATTCATTAAAAAGATAATCTTGTATTTTTTTAATATTAAATAATGACTCATTGTTTTTATTTAAACTTAACTCTAAAGCATATCTTAAAGATAAAATTAAAGGATAATCTAATGTTCCACTTCTAATATTATTTTGTTGACCACCTCCATATATAAGAGGTTTTAAATTCAATTTCTTTTTATAAATTAAGGCGCCAATACCTTTTAAACCATGTATTTTATGTCCTGATATAACAATTAAATCACAGATAGATAAATCAAAATTATATTTAGCTATACCTTGAACATTATCACACATAATAAGAGATTCTTGATTGATAATTTCTTTAATTTTATTTAAAGGGTTAATTAAACCTACTTCATTATTAACACTCATTAAAGATAAAAATATTTTTTTATCTTTTACTTTTTCTTTTAAATCAATTAAATCAATTTCTTTCTCTTCGTTATATTTAACATATTCTATATTAAAAATATTATAATCTAAAGATTCAAGATATTTATTAACACTTGAATGTTCTAATTTAGAAGTTAATAAAAAATCAAATTTTTTATAATT
The DNA here is from genome assembly GCA_052171195.1 of Caryophanales bacterium. Taxonomy (GTDB): domain Bacteria; phylum Bacillota_I; class Bacilli_A; order RFN20; family CAG-826; genus Onthovivens. Next base: position 13,735 of record JBQMZB010000002.1, on the reverse strand, counting down.
ATCTTTATAATAAAGTAAGGCTAAATTGTTTGACTCAGTCGCTCCACTTGTGAATACGATATCATAATCAGTATTCTTTAATTTTAAAAGGTTTAATATTTTATTTTTTTCTTTTAAAATTAAATTATCAACTTCCATTGCTTTAAAATGGATTGAGTGAGGATTATAAAAATAATTATTACATGAATCAAGATATAGGTCTAAGACTTTTGAAAATGGTTTCGTAGTTGAAGCATTATCAAAATAAATCACTAATTAATTCTCCAAATTATCTTTATCTTCAATTTGTTTAGAAATTGTTTCACAGGCTTGAAAAGCTTGTTCAAAATCTCCGTTAATAAATAAAGATTCTGCTTGCAATAATTGGACATTAACATCACTAAATTTAACTCTTTCTTTATTCATGAACATGATTTCTTTTTCAGTTAAATCTCTATATTTAACATCATTATCTATTCTTGTAAATAAGGTGTTAATTTTTTCTTCAAGTTCATTTCTAGTTTCTAAAACTTTATTAACATTAATAGGTACAGTTTTTAAAAGATTATATACATCATCAATTAGTTTATAACATTTATCAATTTCAGAATTAAATTTATTACTATATTCTTCATTAAAGAAATTTCTTAAATAAGCCTCATGTTCTTTCAAATTAAAGAAATTTTCATTTATATAATTAAAAGATTCTTCTGTGTCTGTCTTTAATGATGCTAAATAATCTTTAAATTTAGAGAAATGGTTATTTAAATTAAAAGTACCTGTTTCTAAATCCTTCATTTTTTCAACTAAATTTGAATATGGAGTTTTAACAAGACTATGAATATAGTTGTCTAATCTCCTCTTATCTTTACTAACATCTTCAAGTTCATTATGAATTTGTTCTAACTCGTTAAGGTGATTATCATCAACAATATAATATTTTGAATATTTATTTAAATTATTTTTAACAACGATAAATTCATCTTCTAATTTATTAAAATCATCATAAATTCTTTCAGAATTTTCATTAAATATAAGATAATTTTCTTCCTCTTTTAAGAAAAATTCTTCCATTAAATTGATTTTATTTTCAATTTCATCAAGTTTTTCATCAATATGAGAGATTTTAAGTTCTTTTAAATCTTTACGTAATTTATTAAGGGTAGAATCACATTCATTATTTAATTCTTCAAATTTTAAGTGTTTTAAAGGAAATTGTTTATTAATTAAGATATTATAATGTTCATTAATTTCTTCAATTTCTTGAGGCACAATCTCTATAACTCTTTTAATAATAATTGGAGTTTTATCAATTAAATCATTACATACATCAATTACATTTTTAATAACTGGTAGGATGCTATTTGCTTCTTCATAATTTGCTTGATCAATTAATTTTGAAAATTTAATAAAATGTTGATCGATTTGATCAAATACTCTAACAAAAGTATCATTAACGAATTGCAATTCTTCTTCATTGGCATTATATTTGGATTTTAATTCTTTAAATAAGTCTTTTAAATCCATGCTAGAATGATTAGCTTCTTCTTCAGGTTTAATAACCATCATTATTTCATCATTAAAAGTGTTAACGCTGTCTTCATAATTTTTAAATACAATTTCTGAATCACGATATAATTTTTTAAATTTTTTAACATCAGATTTAGATAAATATTTATTAAGTTTATCTAAAACATCAATATATGCTTTTTCTTCATTATCTTTAATTTCATTATATTTAGTGTAAAAAGTTGAATATACATCACTATATACAAGATTTGTACCACTAATAATTTGTAATCTTTGAATTACTTGATAATCTTTATTAGATAATACTGATTTATAATAAGAAAAATTTCTTTCAGCTTCTTTATATTGACGCTTACATCTTCTTTTTCCTAAAAAATATTTATCTAAAATAATGATTATTCCTATCAAAACTATAATAGCTACAATGATTGAAGATATTATAATTACAATGTTTCCAAGATTATCTTTTTCCATATAAAAACCTCACTTATATGTAATATATTTTATACTAAAAAAAGTTTATAATCTATGAAATTGTTATAAAATATTTTAAAAATTTTAATAAGTTTTATTATCTTCTTTTATTAAATCGAATTTGGTTAAAGTTAACTTAAAATATTCAACTTCTTCATTTATTTCCATAATATTTTTATACTTTTTATAAGCGATTTTCTTTTTAATTGCCTTAAAACCATGATTTTTATATTCTTCTAAACACCATAAAATAAATTCTTTACTAGCTTTGCTCATATAATAATGATTAACTTTATCTAATACATATAAATATGGCATATCTTTATTAAATTTCTTTGAATTATAAGTTTGAGATGCACTTATTACATCAATTACATACTCTAATGCATATTTAAATGGCATAGTTTTAACAATTAAATGTCCTTTAAAAAAGTCTACCCAATATTCCCAATGATGTTTATTTCTACCCGTATGATGTTTTGCTATATAGCTAAAATATTTATTATCTAATCTCTCTTTAAATACTGGAGATGAATAACCTTGATAATATTTACAAGATTTAAAATATTCTTCTTTACTAAATTTTGATAAATCATGAAAAAAAGTTTGAAATCCAATTCCAACTTTAACACCGTTTAAAAATACTTTAGTTCTATGTTTTGTAATCGTATTTAAATGCTTAAAAAAATTTTTCATAATTTTTATTATAGATATTTATTAATTAATAATAAAGAAAAATGATATAAAAAAAATCGACCTTAGTCGAGATTTAATAAAGTTGGTGGGCGCTATAGGGATCGAACCTATGACCTTCTGTACGTCAAACAGATGCTCTCCCAGCTGAGCTAAACGCCCATAACCTTAATGATTATGTCATATTTGTATCTTAATATCAAGAGTAAAATAAAAAATATTGGAAATATCTTAATAATTAATTTTAAAAAAATAAGGAATAAATTTATTCCTTATTTTAATAATTAGATTAAACAGTCTTAAATAGATAACTAAGAGGTAAGAAACCAATAACTGCTTCAACAAGGAAACCGATACCTACTAAAGGATAATATTGTTTTGAAGAAGCCTTTAATATTTCGTTTGTCCCACCTAAAATCAAGCAAATAATAGATATAATGATAGAAATAATAGCTAATAAAGAAGAAAGTTTCATATTATTGCGATAATAATAATTAATACCAAGAATAGCTATTATAATAGCGCTTAAACAGACACCAAATTGAATATAATCATAAACACTTCTAAGTAAATCATAGTTATGTGCAAAACTATAACTAATTCCTATCCATCCGCAAGGGATAGAGTAAATTAATACCAAATATAATAATGATATAAAAGTGTTTTCTTGATTCCTTTTAATAGTTAAGAAAGCAATAATCATGTATCCGATAATAAATACACAGGTCATAACTCCACCATAAAATGTGTCAATATTTCTAGCACTTATGGCAAAGAAAATTAATTGAGCAAAGAAAACAACACTCATTATGATATAGAAAATTCTAACAAGTTTATTGTTATTAATTTCAAACCTTCTAGTATTTACTTTAATTTTAATCTCTTCACTTCCAGTTTTTTTCATTGAAATCTCCTTTAATAAATAATAAATCATTCAATTTATAGATTATATTATAATTATATTATAAGAATAATAAAATATATATTATTTTATAATTTATGTTGGTGCCAACTATAGGATTTGAACCTACGACCTATTCATTACGAATGAATTGCTCTACCAGCTAAGCTAAGTTGGCATATCAAAATTATACTTTAAATACAATTAAATATAAAATAAATTATTTTCATTCTTTAAATATAGTTTTATCTATGTCTCCTTTATGAGGTATAGTAGACCAAACTTTTCTTTTATCTTTATGAGTTAATCCATCAAAAAAAGCGCTGAGAAAATCAAAGAAGAAAAACGGATATATAAATAAAGTAATAAATGCTTTGATAAAGCTTAAATGCATTTTTTTATGGTTAGATATTAAAGTGTGTAGACATGAAATAAAAAATAAACCATATAAAGAGCTAAATGGAATAATTGAATGTAGAAATATATTTAATAATGCGTTAGGATTTATAAAAAAACTAGTAATTAATAAAATAATTTCTACAATATATGCTATTAAAGATAATATAACATAACTAACAACAGGCCAAAAACATGCATTATATTCAAACTTACATACATTATAAATAAATCTATTATTAGATTTATAATCAGGTATTTTATTTTGAAATTTCATTCTATTTTCTAAGAATCCAAAAATCCATCTAATATGTTGTTTATGAATAATTTTAAAATTTTCAGGTTGTTCATCATAATATTGAACATTTTCATCATATCCCATGGCGATATTATGATAAGTGCAATATACAGACAATTGAACATCTTCAGTTAGTCCTGTAAATATCCATCCATTACAATCATCAATTATTTTTCTATCAATAAAATATCCTGTTCCATTCAACATTATTTTTTTAAATAATATACATCTTCCTTTTGAAATAAGCGAATTAGTAATATCAAATAACACTGCACTGCAGGATGTAGAAAGATTTTTATTAGCGTTTGTAAAATTTCTATAACCAAATCCAACTTGATAACCATTTTCTTTTAAAACGTTCATTCTCTCAAGATAATTTTCATCCATTAAATTATCAGCATCAAAAATCATGTAAGCGTCGATTTTACTTTTTTCTTCTTCATTAAAAGAGTTTATAAGTTCTTGAATAGCAAAACCTTTCGTGTGCTTATTTTCTAAATCTTTACGAACAAAATAATTATAATTAAACTGTTTGCACTTATTAACTGACAAATCATTTTCATCTTCAACAATCACATACACTTTAAAAAAATCTGGATCATAAGTTTGTTTCTTTAACGACTTTAAAATATTTTCAATTACACTTCCTTCATTTCTTGCAGGAATAATTACGCAAAAATTATTTTTACGTTTTGGTTCTTTTTTAAATTTGATTTTTTTAAAAGTTAAAATATAAAAAAGAATATAATACCATAGATTTAAAATAACTATGATATAAGCAAGTAAAATAGTAATATCACAATAAAGAATTATTTTATCAAAATTCATTGTAAACTGTTCCTATCTATATATTTAATATATTCACATTGTTTGTAAATGTTAGATAATTTTAACATCTCTTGATAGCATTTTTCTTTTAAATAATTACGATTATCTTTATCATTTAATTCATTTTTTGGGTAAATTAAATCTCCAAAAATTATTCTTTCAACAGGTTTTTTTCTCCACCATACTTTTTTAAAAGTTGTAACAAATGGCATTATTGGTTTGTTAAATTTAGCAGGATAGTAAAAACTTCCACTTTTAAAATCTCTTATTTTTGTATAATAAGGCCATATATGTGCTTCTGGGTAAATTAAAATATGTTGTTTTTTATCAACATAAAATTTCATCGCTTCTTGAAGTTCTTTAACTCTTTTAAGATCGTTAAAATTATTAGGAAGTGCTAAATATCCAAATGATTTAACAAGATAACTAACTAATTTATTAATAGCTAAAGCATCCGTATATCCAAGAATATTTACTCTTCTATGTATAATATAACTTTGGAGTTTAAAAGCATCAGTTTTACTTACATGATTCCCATATAAAAAACATCCTTGATTACATTTTCTTAATATTTTTAATTGTTTTCTATTAACTACTCTAATGCCTTTAAAAAAACAATAACATGATAATACAGGTTTTGCTAAAAAATAATATAAAAAATCTTGAAAAAATCCTTTTATACCTTTTTTTCTATAATAAGAATAATTATCAGGAATATCTATTCTTTCTAAATTAGTTGTATCAAAATCATCTTCGTATATATTTGAATAATAAATAGTTCTACTTTTCTTATCACTTTTTTTCATTATATACTATTTTAACATTATCAAAGAAAGTCTACAATATTTCAATATTCTAATTAGATGATATATATGCTTTCTCTTTTAGCGATTCTATTAATGCAATAATTTCTTCGTAGACTTCCGTTACATATTCAACTTCATTAGATGAAACAAAATAATTTTTTTTATCTTTTCCAATAATCTCAAATTCTATTTTGCCATAACTAGTAGAATATGGGATAATCATTGGTAATACTCTGTTTTTATCAAAAGGTTTATGAACATGATAATGTTGATTAAGATAATTTAGTGATACTATATCTTTTAAAGATACAATAACATATTCATAACCATCTAAAATTTTTAATTTTTTATTTTTTTTATTATAAATTATTACATTCTCTTCTTTTTGTGCATCATTTTTACATGCAATAACAGAAAATAATATGATAAAAAAATCGATAACTATTGTTACTATAATTACAATCGCGATTTTAGCGTCTGGTTTTTCAGGATAAACTCTATTACCATAACCAAGATTCAAGTTATAAAAATAAATTTCTCTTTGATATTCATCATTAATGAAACATATAATTGCAACACACAATAATAAAACGAATACAACCAAAAGAAAACAATTAAATATAATTCCAGACATTGAAGAATGTCTTTTACCAATAACTTTTTCCATGATTTAACCATCTTTTAAATTATAAATTTTTCATTTTTGAATATTTTTGTTGTTAAAAATATCATCATTCCAGTCAATAAAGAATTAACAAGAATAGTAATTAATAAGAATAATGGAGCTAACCCGTTACCCATAATAATATTAGAAATACATAATGATACATTTATAAAAGGAATAAAAGAATATTGAATACTACTTGTTTTAATTAATGAAGGTAATATAGCTAAAAGCATAAAAATAATTGAAAATGGTCCTAAATAACTAATAGCTTCTTTTGTTGTTTTTGCTAATGAAGAAATAAAAGTACCAAAAGTTACAAATAAAATTAAAGTTGAAATAATAACTAATAATATTAATAACATTGATATAAAAGAAAAAGATAGATGTGTATCCGCTATCATTTTTGGGAATGAACTAATCATTCCGATAAAACTAAATAATCCAGAAACAATTGCAGTCAGAGCTAATGCTAAAACTTTTCCTGAAATTAACTCAGTCCTTCTAATTGGAGTAAGAAGTAAATTAGCTAAAGTACCTCTTTCTTTTTCACCTGCAAATGATTCAGGACAAATTGAAATAACACTAGAGTAAAGTAGACTAATTGTTAACATAGGAATAATCGTTGAAGATATCCTATTGAGCATGTAATTCCCTGTACTAATATTTTTGTCAGATAATGAATAATAAGCTTTACTATATGCAGGATTGAATAAAGATTTGGTTAATAAATGAATATGATTAGATATTTTATTTTCACCATCATAAATATAATTAAGATTTGTTGTTGTTATTTTTTCAGGATCATATATATTTTCTTCAAAATCATCAGAAAAGGATAAAATTAAAGAGTATTTTCCTTCTTTAAGTTTATTAATATCATTTTCATCAATCTCTCCACTTGAATTTCTTGTTATTCTTATTTTATTTAACTTATTCGAGGTTTCTTTACTATTTTCTGATTTTATATAATTTTCTAAATATGTTAATAAAATAGGTTCTTTTTTGTTTTTGTCATTAGAAAAATTATCTGTGTATGCAATATGATATGTGGTATTTTCTAATACATTATTTGAAATAGCTACTTTTTTCATTAAATTTCCCATAGATGTATAAATAATAAAAATTAATAATCCAGGTAAAAATAACGCTAAAAGCATTCTTTTATCTGTAAATATTCTTTTTAATTCTTTTAAAAAAATAATTTTAATATTTTTCATTATTTCAATATACCTTCCGTAATTTTAAAGAAAGCATCTTCAAGTGAATTTCCATTTTTTATGTTTTCTAAAGTATCATTTATTATTAATTTTCCGTTTACAATTATTCCTACATCATCACATAATTTTTCTACTAATGAAAAAATATGTGTAGAAATCAAAACAACTTTATTACCACCTTTAAAAGAACGAAGAAATTCATCAACATCCCGAGATGCAATTATATCAAGTCCATTTGTAGGTTCATCAAAAATAATAATCTCTGGATCATGACATAAAGAAATTGCTAATGAAACTTTTTGTTTCATACCAGTAGATAATTCTTTAATTTTGACATGTTTAAAATTATCTATTCCAAAACGTTTAAATAATTCTTCTTTTCTTTTAGAAATTTCTTTATCATTTATACCATATAATTTAGACATATAGTAAAAGGTATAGTCTGGAGTAAAAAAATCATCTAATTTAAGTTCACTTGTTAAAAATCCTACTTTCCTTCGATATTCTAAAATATCTTCGTTAATATCTTTTCCATTATATAAAACACTACCTTTATTCGGAGCTATTAAGGATGAAATTATTCTTAGAGTAGTAGTTTTACCAGCACCATTAGGACCTAATAAACCATAAATTTTTCCTTTTGATAAAGAAAAAGAAACATCATCTACCGCCGTTAAAATTTTAGAATCTATTTTTGAAGATAATTGTTGTTTCTTTGATAATTTGAACGTTTTAGAAATATTTAAAACTTGTAATTCATTCATGTTTTAATTTTACATTAATATAATAACAAAAACCACTGTTACTATTTTTTTAAGATTAAATATATATAATTTTATTATATAAATATAAAAAATTGATAAAAAAAATCTTTGTTAGTGTCTTAAATTAGTTTTAACAAAAATTTAATTTTTGATTATATTATTGTGTTTTTTACCAACGTTTTTTGAATTTAGGATTTAATTTTCTTTGTTCTTCAAACCATTCTTTGTATTTTATAAACTCCTCAGATGGGCCACCATTTTCATCATATGGATCAATTTCCATTCCATCATCTTGACACCCACAGACTCGACAAATATCATAACTAAGGCCATCTTTGAATTCATATTCACCACAAACTGGGCATTTATGTGGCTCAGGTTCACCAACAAAGTCCTGATAATACTCCCATTTACGATTTTCTTTTATTTTATATGCATACCATTCTTTATATTCATTTAAAGACATTTCGTTAGTTTCGTGCTTAAGATCAGGATTAACTACTTGTTCTAAATCATAGAACCATCCACATTCATAACACTGTTGTTGATTTGGAGTTTCACCTTTTGCTATTTCTTCTTTTGTTAATTTAGTAAAATAAAATTTATCACAAACTGGACAACACATAGGTTTTAATTGTTTTAAATTGCTTGCCATACTCTTTTTTCTTTTTCTGTATAATACCAGAATCCTTTCTTTACATAATAATATGATGCTACATATCCATCTTTAGTAACAATAAATAATCTTCCATCTATAGAATCATACTTATATACTGTTTCCTTATAATATAATTGTCAATATACTTCGTTTAATCTTATAAATATTTTTATACATACCAAAAAATCCTTTTAACACTTTCTATTCTTGCTATATACTTCTTTGTTTTATTATATATGTTATTTCTAACAAAATTTTTTTGAGTGATAATAATTCAGTTAACTTTGTTATAATCAAAAAGATAATAACTCTAGTTACATACAACATCAATGGTTATACTATCCATAGCATATAAGCTAATTCAATCTATAAATTGTTATAAGTAAATATATAAAAAAACTATTAAAAAATGGTATTTTTAAAAAAAATAAAAAAACAGTTCTTTGAAGAACTGTAATATTCAATTGGTTGCGGGGGGAAGATTTGAACTTCCGACCTTCGGGTTATGAGCCCGACAAGCTACCAGGCTGCTCTACCCCGCTGTTAAATATTATACACTTTTCTAGGATATAAGCAAATTATTTTAATTTAGCTTCGACTATATCATTAAATATATTTAATATCTTGATAATAAATTAAATATTATTAATAGAAAGATTAGTTATACTATCAAGATATTCTTTAATTAATTTATTATTACCTTCTTTATAAATACTTCCATCTTTAATCCATACTGCCTTATCTGAAAGCTTATACATAACTCTAATATCATGAGTTATCACTATTAAAGTAATATTTTTTTCTTTACATCTTTCACTTATAATATCTAACATTTTAAATAAATTAGAATCATCTTGTCCAACACTTGGTTCATCTAAAATTAAAAGTTTACATTCTTTTAAAAGCATAGTCAATAAAGCTATTTTTCTTTTTTCACCCTGGCTTAAACTATAAGGATGTTTATTTAAAATCTTTTCTAAATTAAATAATTTAATTAATTTATTTTCATATTCTTTATCAATACTTCCTAGACTTAATTCTTTTTCAACAGTGTTCATAAATAATTGATGAGAAGGATTTTGAAAAAGATAGCTAACATCTTGATAAAATTTTCTCCCTTTTTTAAAAGTTGAATATATTTTTCCTGAACTTGGTTTAATTAATTTAGCTATAATTTTTGATAAAGTAGTTTTCCCACATCCATTAAAGCCTAATAATAATATATTTTCATTTTGATTAATTATTAAATTTATATTTTTTAAGATAGTTTTCTTATTTTTCTTATATGATATATTTTCTAATCTAATTAATTCTTTTTTATTTAAAGATTCATGATTAATAATTTTATTATGATAATAAACTTGATTGTTATATATATCATTAACTAACTTTTCTTTTTCTATTTTATTAATATTCTTGTTTTCTAATTTATAAATATTGTTTACGTAAGGAAGTAAAAAATCTAAACGATGTTCGATAATTAAAATTATTAATTTCTCTTTTACACATTTTTCTTTTAAATATTTTAATATTTTATCAGTGTTTTTTTGATCTAAATTTGCTAAAGGTTCATCTAAAATTAATACTTTTCTATTAAGTAAAGTAACTGAAGTAATAATAAGTCTTTCTTTTTCTCCTCCGCTTAAAACTTTAGTTAAATAATCTTCTTTAAAGCCTAATTTATTACAACTTTCTTTAACTTTTAATTCAATATAGCTAGGATCATAGTTTAAATTTTCTAAGCCAAAACTTAATTCATCATCAATATAATCATTAATAATCTGAGTATCTACATCTTGGAAAACTGTCCCAATTAATTTTGAAATTTCATTAAATTTTAATTTAAAAATATCTTGATTATCTAATAATATTTCTCCTTTAAATATTCCCTCTTTATAAAAAGGAATAATTCCATTTATTAAGTTAATAAAGCTAGATTTCCCTTCTCCACTGTTGCCATATAATAAATATATTTCACCTTCGTTAAAATTAAGGTTAATATTATCTAAAAGATAATTATCATTTTCTTCATATTTAAAATATAAATCTTTAATAATTAACGACATAGAATTACCTCATAGATTTTATAAGATATAGAAAAAATAAGAATAAGTAGAAATATTATAAAATAAATATAATCTTTTATTTTTGCTTTAATATTTTTATATCCAAGATATTTTATATTATTTGAAAAACATCTAGATTCTAAAGATAAAGATAATTTATCACTTATATTTATCATTTGATATACGAATGGTACAATCATAACTCGATAAAAATTCTTATAACATTTTATGTTTCTTATTTTCATTGAATTTCTGATTTGCTTTTTTTCCTCTTTTAAAATAGGAAAAAAATTAAATGTAATTAATATACCTATTATTATATATGGTGGTATTTTTCTCTTTTTTAATATACGAATAAGTTCTGATAAAGAAATATAAAAACTTGGTACAATAGATAAAATTATAGTTAATACACGGTATATACTTTTAATTGAATTTTCTACATTATGTTCAATTAAAAAGGTAGTTAGAAAATAAATAAGAGATAAAAATATAGTAATAGGTAAAAGTTTAAGAATAGTTTTATACATTTTAAAAATAATAAGTATTAATAAAATTATTGTTAAATATATATAACAATAAAATGAACTTATATTTATTAATCCTATTATAAATATACTGATTGAAGAAAATATTAAAAATAGTGGATATATTAAACTTTTTCTTAATTTAAACATCTTTAATTTTTAAATTTAATAACTCCTGCTTTTTTTAATTCTTTACTGACTAATTCCCCAAGTAAAATTCCAATTATATGTAAAAGAATAATACCTATAAAGATTAAAGAAGCATATAAATAATTAATATCTTTAAAATAAATAGGTAAGCCTTTATTTAATAATTTATAAAAGATATATACTAAAGGCATTTGTAAAAGAATATATAAAAATGTTGAAATATATCTTACTAATTTGTTTTTAAATCCATCTTTAAAACATAATGCAAATAACTCAATTATTAAAGCTGAACTGATACTTATAAAAAACATGATTGGAGCTATAAAAACCTGAACCATTGATGAAAATAAAACAATTATAAGTAAAGATCCATTCTTCTTTATATTAAATAACGCTAATGTTAAAAAGAAAGAAACTTGTAAAGAAACACTTAATTGAATTATTCCGAATAAAGGAACATGAGCAAATAAAGGCATAATAGCGGATGTAATCAGCATTGAAGCAGCGCAAATCGCTAAAAACACTATTTCTCTAACACTAAATTTTTCTAATCTATTTATTTTTTTCATAAAACACTCCTATTGTATGTTAAGTAATTCAAACACATAGAAATGTTAAAATATTTTAATATAAAAAACAACTATTAATTTATAAATAAAAAGTAAATCATTAGATTTACTTTTTATATTAAAATCAGTTTATTTATTATTGTTTAATGATATAACACTATATTAACTATATAAATTCAAATTTCAAAATGTTGGAAATTCAGTAAAATTTTCATTTTCCACAATAGACATAACATTTATAGTCACATCTTTTAGAAGATAATATTCTTTAGTAACTTCTTTAATAAATTTACCTTTGCCGCTGTACTCTTCATAAACAATACTGTATTTGTGAATTTTATTAGCTACTAAAAATGAACTATAAGCACCAGTTTTAATTCCCTCATCAAATTTGAAAGTATAATCAATTTCTTTTAAGTAACCAAGACAAATATCTTTCTTTGAAACTCTACATGATTCAAATATTTTTGGATTAAAATCATTTAAATTTTTATCATCAAAATAATAATTTTTAGTATTTAAATCATTATAGATATTATCAAGATTTTTTCTGTTTACAACTATATTACTATTAGATGATAAAACAAGTAAATTGTCATTAACATTTGGCACTTTTAATTTTTTTACTTCATACTTATTGTATTGGTTTAATCCTGCAACAATTGAATTATGTAAAGTATAGAAAGAGAAAAAACAATCTTTTTTATCTACGCTTACTTTCTTAGCTATTATATAGTTATTATTATTTAATTTGATTGCATAATCTGGAATTTTATGTTCTGAACAAGAAATTAATCCTAAAAGTAATAACCCTATACTAAAATATTTTAATTTATTCGCCATAATATAAATCTCCGTTCCTTAATTCTATAGTTTTAAAAACAAAAAAATCTATTAAGAAATTCATTGGTATATTCCTTAAGTAATTCAATTGTAGCATTTAATAAAATTAATTCAACTTTCTAGGAAAAAATTTATGAATTATTGTATTTCATTTTATTTCTTTATTCTGTCCCAAATATAAATAATGTAATTTTAACAATACTAATATTAGATGAAATTTATAATTAAAAATATTTAAGAATAATTACACTTTATTTTTTAAATGTCGTATGTTCGTATAAAATACTAAAATTTATGGATAAACAGTTTTTTGCTCCGTTAGATGACAAAGTTATTTGAACAATTTGAATAAAAAATATTTAACATTGA
>JBQMZB010000001.1:0-430125 GCA_052171195.1 Caryophanales bacterium | reverse complement strand
TCAATGTTAAATATTTTTTATTCAAATTGTTCAAATAACTTTGTCATCTAACGGAAAATTTGGTGTTAAAATAAATCAATTATTTTTATCTAAAAATATTACAAAAAATAGATTAATATTTTTAAATTAAAAAAAGTGCGGTTTAATCGCACTTTTTTAAATTTATTATTAATCGTTTGAATAAATAACTTGATCTTCAGTCAATAATGATTCTTGATCACGATATTCTGCAATTTCTTCATCTAAAGAATGTAGACTATCATGAACTCCAACATATTGTTTCTTGACTTCTTTCATAGTATCTAAAACATCAAATTCATTAACAATTCTTTTTTCTTGTTCAGTAGATAAAAGACCATGACCAGCAGGTATTAATTTGCCAGCAATAACATTTTCTTTTAATCCGTGTAAATTATCAACTTTACCTCTAATAGCAGCTTCTTTTAAAACTCTAGTTGTTTCTTGGAATGAAGCGGCAGATAAGAATGAATCAGTTTCTAAGGCTGCTTTTTTAATACCTAAGATAATTGGTTTAAAGAAGGCAGGATTTAAATCTTTATTTAAAACTTCCTTATTAGCGGCATTAATTTCATTAACACTTACAAATGTTCCTGGAATTAATGAAGTATCACCTTTATCTTTAACATATACTTTTCTAAGCATTTGTCTAACAATAACTTCAATATGTTTATCAGAAATAGCAATACCTTGACTACGATAAACTTTTTGAACTTCACGGATAATATAATCTTGAACAGCAGTAACACCACTAACTTCTAATAATTTAGTTGGAGAAATGCTTCCTTCTGTTAAAGCTTGACCATTAACAATTTGATCACCTTTGTTAATTTTTAAGTGAGCACCAAAGTTAGTTAAATATTCTTTGGTTTCTGGTTCGCCTTTATCATCAAAAGCTAAATCATTTTGAACAGTAATTCTATATGAACCATTTTCTTCGATAATATTAGTAACTCTACCACTAATTTCACTAATGATAGCTTCACCTTTTGGGTTTCTAGCTTCAAGTAACTCTTGAACACGTGGAAGACCTTGGGTAATATCACCACCAGCAACACCACCAGAGTGGAAGGTACGCATTGTTAATTGGGTACCAGGTTCACCAATTGATTGAGCAGCCATAATACCGACAGCTTCACCAATTTCAACTTCTTTACCAGTTGCAAGATTTCTACCATAACAATGTTTACAAACACCATCTTTTGTTTGACAGCCAAATAATGAACGAATTTCAACTTCTTCAATACCAGCATTAATAATCTTTAAAGCAATATCTTCATCAATTAAAGTATTAGCTTTTACAATAATTTGTTCATTTTTATAATCAATTACATCGTGGCAAGTATATCGTCCAACTAATCTATCATATAAAGGAACAATTACAGTGTCTTGAACTTCATCTCTAATTTCTTTAACTAAAGTTCCATGATCGCTATGGCAATCAATTTCACGAATAATTACATCTTGAGAAACGTCTACTAATCTACGGGTAAGATAACCAGAGTCAGCAGTTTTTAAAGCAGTATCTGCTCCACCTTTTCTTGCTCCGTGAGTACCTGTAAAGAATTCAGAAACATTAAGACCTTGTCTAAAGCATGATTTAACAGGAATTTCAATTGTTTCACCTGAAGTTGAACCCATAAGACCACGCATACCCATTAATTGAGTAAAGTTAGATTTACTACCACGAGCACCTGAGTCACTCATAATAAATAATGGGTTTTGTTTATCATTATTTAAAGCTTTTGCAACATCATTACCGACAATTTCGGTACATTTGCTCCAAACTTCAACAACTTTTCTATGTCTTTCGTTATCACTTAAGAAACCACGACGGTATAAATCCTCAATTTTTTCAACTTTATCATCACAGTCTGAGATAACTGTGGTTTTATTATCTAATTGTTTAATATCACTAATAGCGATAGTTAAACCAGAGACAGTAGAGAATCTAAATCCATTATCTTTTAATTTATCAAGGATAGCGCTTGTTTTTTGAGTTCCATAAATTTGGAAGGCGATATCAATAATATTTGCAATATTTTTCTTTTTAATAGGACTGTTAATTGGAGAATTTTTGATGTGTTCTTTAATATTTGTTCCTCTTGGTACAAAATATTTATCTAAATCATGTTTTAAATTCTCATTATCAACACTATTTAAGTAAGGGAAATCGCTTGGGAAAATAAGATTAAAAATCATTTTTCCAACAGTGGTAATAAGATATGATTTCTTCATATTTTCAGTAAAGTTAACTTTTTTCATTTCACTTCCTGGAATAGCAATTCTAGTGTGAAGATGAATTTTCTTTAAATCATAAGCTTTATAAACTTCATTGATGTCTTTAAAAACTTTACCTTCCATTTTACTGTAATTAATATATTCTTCGTAAGAGTCTAAATCTCCTAATTCTTTATATTTTTCAGCAGTTTTAACAAAATCTTCAGCGCTTTCTTCAGTAGTTAAATAATAGTTACCAATTAAAATATCTTGTGATGGAGTAACGATTGGTCTTCCATCTTTTGGAGCTAATATATTATTTGAAGCAAGCATTAAATTTAAAGCTTCTTCTTGTGCAGCTTTGCTAATTGGAACGTGAACAGCCATTTGATCACCGTCGAAGTCAGCGTTAAATCCAGTACAAACAAGTGGGTGTAAACGAATTGCTCTTCCTTCAACAAGTACAGGTTGGAAAGCTTGAATACCTAAACGGTGAAGTGTAGGTGCACGGTTTAATAAGACAGGGTGTTGAGAAATAATTTTTTCTAATACATCGTAAACAACATCTTCTTTATTATCAATCATCTTATCAGCTTGACGATATAAGGTGCAATATCCTTCTTTTATTAAAATTCCAGCAATAAATGGTCTTAATAAATTAATTGCCATTTCTCTTGGAATTCCGCATTGATACATCTTAAGTGATGGACCGATAGCGATAACAGAACGACCAGAATAGTCAACACGTTTACCAAGTAAATTTTGTCTAAATCTACCTTGTTTGCCTTTTAAGCCAGCACTTAATGATTTTAATGGTCTATTTGAAGGACCAGTAACTGGTTTGTTATTACGTCTTCCATTATCAATTAAAGCATCGACTGCTTCTTGAACCATACGTTTTTCATTCATTAAAACAACATATGGAGCGTTTAAATCGATTAATTTTTTAAGTAAGTTATTACGTGAAATAACTTTTCTATATAAGTCATTAAGATCACTTGTTGCGAATCTTCCACCATCAAGTTGTAACATTGGTCTTAAATCTGGTGGAATAACTGGAAGACAGTCAAGAATCATCCATTCTGGTTTATTCCCAGATTTTATGAAAGCATCAAGTACTTGTAATCTTTTAGTATCTTTCTTTTGTTTTTGTTCGCTTTCATCACCAATTCTTTTACTTAATTCATCAAATTCTTTTTGTAAATCAACTTTTTGTAAAAGTTTTTTAATGGCTTCAGCACCTTCTCCGAATACTGCGCCAGTATTATCTGAAATATAGTCGCTACCTTCGAAGAAATCAAATGGTTCTTTTTCATTTTCTAAATGTTCAAGAATTTCTTTTCCATAAAGATATTCACTATCATTTTCATCTAATTTTTCCATAATTTCTTTAACAGCAATTATGAAAGTTTCACGTCCGATTCTGCTATCTAAGAATTGTTTTTCTTTTAATACAGAACATGTTCCTGGTTCAAGACAAATATGAGCCATAAAGTATAAAACTTCTTCTAATTCTTTTTGACTTATATCTAGGACTGAACCAATTAAAGATGAGTTACCAGTTAAATACCAAATATGTGAACAAGGTGTAGCAAGTTCAATGTGTCCCATTCTTTCACGACGGACATCTTTAGAAATAACTTCGACACCACATTTTTCACATACTACGCCATGGTAACGAATCTTTTTATATTTACCGCAATGACATTCAAAATCTTTGCTAGGACCAAATATTCTTTCACAGAATAATCCATCCATTTCAGGTTTTTGACTACGATAGTTGATAGTTTCAGGTTTTGTAACTTCACCATGAGACCATTCCCTAATCTTCTCTGGGGAGGCAAGACTAACTTTAATACTTGTTAAATTTTTTACATCAAACATTCTTCATTTCCTCCTAACTAACCTAAATTCTTTCCTTGATCTTCTAAATCTACAATTTGATCAAGATTTTCTTCTTCAGTTGCATTATTTTCATAATTAACTTCACTTGGAATGAAATCTTCTCTATCAGAAGAATAATAATCGTTATCATTATTATTGCCAATGTTAGAAACAGATCTCATAGATAATCTTTCTTGTTTGAAAGTTTCTCTAGCTAAATCATCCATATCTACAACTTTATCATTTTTATCTCTTAATTCGACATTAACACATAAACCCATAAGCTCTTTTGTTAAAACTTTAAAAGCTTCAGGGATAGATGGTTTTGGTAATGGGTTTGCTTTAATAATAGATTCATAGGTTCTTCTTCTACCAACTCTATCATCACTCTTAATTGTCATCATTTCTTGTAAGGTATAAGCAGCACCATAAGCTTCAAGTGCCCAGACTTCCATTTCACCAAATCTTTGTCCACCGTTTTGCGCTTTTCCACCTAAAGGTTGTTGAGTAACCATTGAATATGGACCAGTAGCACGTGCGTGTAACTTATCATCAACCATGTGAACAAGTTTAATCATATACATAACACCAACGTTAATTCTATTATCAAACTTTTCACCAGTTCTTCCATCTATTAAAGTATATTTTCCATCTTTTGGCATTTTTGCTTCTTCAATTAAAGCATTGATTTCTTCATCATTAATACCATCAAAGACTGGAGTTGCAATTTTTAAACCACCAAGTTTTTTTAGTGCCATACCTAAATGGACTTCTAAAACTTGACCAATATTCATACGAGAAGGAACACCTTGTGGGTTAAGTAAAATATCAACAGGAGTACCATCTGGAAGGAATGGCATATCGCATGCAGGAAGAATTTTTGAAATAACACCTTTGTTACCATGTCTTCCAGACATCTTATCACCTTCACTAATTTTTCTTTTTTGAACAATGTAGACTCTAACCTTCATAGTGACTTCTGGAGCGAGTTCATCACCATTTTCTCTGGAGAAAATTTTAACATCTAATACTGTACCAGCGCCACCATGTGGAACTCTTAAAGAAGTATCTTTACCATCTTTGGATTTATCACCAAAGATTGCATCTAATAATTTTTGTTCTGGGGATGCTTCAACACTTCCTCTTGGGGTAACTTTACCAACTAAAACATCACCCTCTTTAACATCAGTTCCAGGAACAACAATACCATTTTTATCTAAGTGTTGTTTTGCTTCAAGACTGAGGTTTGGAACATCAGGAGTAATAATTTCAGCACCATTTTTAGTTTTTCTACATTCAATTTCATAAGATTCTATATGAATAGTAGTGTAAACATCTTCTTTAACTAAACGATCACTCATGATGACAGCGTCTTCATAGTTATAACCTTCAAAAGTCATGAAAGCTATTGTTACGTTTTGTCCTAAGGCTAAATCTCCATTTTGCATGGAAGGTCCATCTGCAATAATTTGACCTTTATTAACTTTATCACCTTTATGTACGATTGGTTTTTGGTTAATACAAGTTCCTTGGTTAGAACGTTCAAATTTATTTAAGATATAGACTCTTTCACCTTCTTTTTCTTTAACTTTTATCTTTTTAGAATCGGAATATATAACAACACCATCATCAACAGCGATAATTGATAATCCGCAGTCATGAGCAATTCTATTTTCTAAACCAGTTCCAACGTATGGAGCTTCTGGTTTTAAAAGTGGTAATGCTTGACGTTGCATGTTAGCACCCATTAACGCACGGGTGTTATCATCATTTTCAAGGAATGGAATACATGCAGCAGCTACAGAAACAATTTGCATTGGTGATTCATCAATAAATTCGACATCTTTTCTATCTGCTAAAATATTTCTTCCTTTATATCTAGCAACAATCTTATCGCCATATAACATATTATCTTTAATATCATCACGAGTTGCTTGAGCTATAATATATTCACTTTCTTCATCGGCAGTCATATAGACTGTTTCATCTAATATTTTTCCTGTTTCTTGGTCAATTCTACGATATGGTGTAGTGATAAATCCATATTGATTTATCTTTGCGTATGTAGCTAAATTGTTAATTAAACCGATATTTTGACCTTCAGGTGTTTCAATTGGACAAATTCTTCCATAGTGAGTAAAGTGGACGTCACGAACTTCCATAGAAGCTCTATCACGAGTTAAACCACCAGGACCAAGAGCACTTATTCTTCTTTTGTTAGATAATTCTGCTAATGGATTGGTTTGATCCATGAATTGTGATAATTGAGATGTTGCAAAGAATTCTCTAATTGAAGAAGTTAATGGTCTAATATTAACTAATTTAGCTGGACTCATTTGAGTAGCTTCAATACCGGTAGTCATATTTAACTTTTGTTCAATTTTCTTAGCCATTTTAGTTAAACCAATACGGAAAGTATTTTGAATAGATTCACCAACAGTTCTGATACGACGGTTATTTAAGTGATCAATATCATCAATATTTCCAAATCCATCCATTAAATTTAAGAAATAAGAGAAAATTGCAAAAAAGTCTGCAGTTGTTACACGTGTTATTACAGAATTTAAATTTGTACCAATAACGTTTGTAACTTCTTCTTTTCTATCATTTGTGTATACTTTAACAATATTAACTGTGCCATTTTTATCTAGAATTTCATTAACTTCTAACTCAAATGTATGTGCACCTTTTTCAAAAAATTCTTCATCTTGAAGTTTTTCTATGTTATCTTTTGTTAATAAAGTACCTTTTTTAAATCTAATTTCTCCATTAGTATCAAATAAATCTTCGGCTAATATGCGACCAACTAAACGATTATAAATTCCTAATTTGTTGTTATATTTAAATCTACCAACACTTCCTAAATCATATTTTCTTTCATCAAAAAATCTTTGAATTAGGAAAGAATGTATACCATCATTTGTAATTGGTTCGCCAGGTTTTAATTTTTTAAATATTTCTTTAACAGCATCAAGAGAAGTTTTTATATCTTGATCTTTTTCTAAAGTATTTAATAAACAGGTTTTGTTCCCGAATAATTCAATAATAGTTTTATCGTTTAAACCTAAAGCTTTAAGTATAATTGTAGCAGGCATTTTTCTTTGTCTATCAATTCTGACCCAGAGAAAATCTTTGGTATCACTTTCAAATTGTAACCATGTGCCTCTATTAGGAATTAAATCTGCACCATAAAGGAATTTACCTGATTTAATATCCATATTTTTAGATAAATATGCGCCAGGAGAACGTATAATTTGAGATACGATAACTCTTTCAGCTCCATTTACAATGAATGTTCCACTCTCAGTCATTAAAGGTAATTCACCCATAAAAACTTCATTTTGAACAATTTCACCACTACTTTCATCATAAATTCTTAAAACAGCTTTTAATCTTGCGCTGTAGGTGAGATCTCTTTTTTTACATTCTGCGTAACTATATTTTGGTTTTTCAAGTTCGTGGCTTAAATAATCAATAGCGATTGTGTAGCCATCTTTTTTGTCATTACGACTTTTGTTGTTATGAATTGGAAAAACTTCTTTAAAAGCTTTTTCAATTCCTTCACTTAAAAAACTTTTATAGGATTCAGTTTGAATTTCAACAAGATAAGGTAAATCTAAATTTCCACTTATCTTTGAAAAATTAATACGATCATTATTAATTTTTTTATAATCTTTATAAGATTTCATTTTCTTTCTGCTCCTTTATATATTCACTTAATTGATTCATAGATATAGTATCCTTTATCTTTATTTATAAGATTAATTTTAAATTTAATACTTTCTAAATATTTAATATGTGATAAAGCACCTTTATCTTTACGAATAACAATTAAGAAATGTCCATCTTTATTAAGATGATTATATACATCATCATAAATTTTAAATATCTTATCTTTACCTATCGATATAGGTGGATTAAATAAGATATAATCATATGTATCAAATAAATTTATAAAACCATCAGAATGGATAAATTCAGAATCTAACATATATTTTTTAAAATTAAGTTTAGATAATTCAAGACAAGTTTCATTAACATCACTTAAAGTTAAATCGATATTTTTATTAAAATATTTAAGAGTTAATCCAATAACTCCATATCCACATCCGAGGTCTAATACACGACCTTTAATTGGTAATTTTATCAAAGAATTTATAAAGATATAACTTCCTTTATCAACCCTTTGTTTACTAAAAACGCCATTATTGCTTAAAAGATGAAAATTTACATTATTAATAGAAAATTTTATATCATATTCTATATTTTTAAGACTATCATCCTTTAAATAATAATGACTCATATTTTGCCTCCTTAATTAAAGACAAAAACCTGCCATTACTCCCATAGAGTATGGCAGGTTAAAAAATTAATTACTTAATTTCGACTTCAGCACCAGCTTCAGTTAAAGTTTTCTTATATTCTTCAGCTTCAACAGGTGAGATGTGTTCTTTGATTGGGCTTGGAGCAGCATCTACTAATTTCTTAGCATCCATTAATCCTAAACCGGTAATTGTTTGAACAGCTTTGATAACTGCAACTTTCTTATCACCGACAGCTTTTAAGATTAAGCTAACTTCGCTTGGTCCTTTTGCTTCTTCTTCAGCTGGAGCAGCAGCAGCAACTGGAGCAGCAGCGCTAACACCGAATTCTTCTTCGATTGCTTTTACAAGTTCATTTAATTCGACAACAGTCA
Organism: Caryophanales bacterium; assembly: GCA_052171195.1. Classification (GTDB taxonomy): domain Bacteria; phylum Bacillota_I; class Bacilli_A; order RFN20; family CAG-826; genus Onthovivens. The sequence continues at coordinate 421,307 of JBQMZB010000001.1, read as the reverse complement.
TTTCTTTTACTGAAGCGATAATTTCTTCTTTGGTTAATTTTGCCATTTTATTTTCCTCCATTGGTATTTTATTAACTATTAAGCTTTAGAAATCTTTATTTTTAGTTTATTTTCCTTTGGAAACTTCACTAAGTGAGTAAGCAAGATTTCTCATTGGGGCTTGTAATACGCTTAATAACATAGAAACAAGTCCTTCTTTTGATGGTAAGTTTGCAACTTCAGTAATGTATTCTTTAGAAACAACTTTACCGTCGATTGTACCGCCTTTGATACTTAAACCTTCGTGTTTTTTTGCAAATTTAGCAATAGCTGCTAAACTTCCGTTAGTGCCATCTTTTAAGAAGAAGTACATATTAGATCCGGTGAATAATTCCTCGAGATCTTTGTACTCTGCACTTAATGCTCTACTAACTAAAGTGTTTTTGTAGACAACAGCACGTGCATCTTTTTCACGTAAGGTTTTACGAAGTCCACTGATTTCTTTAACAGTAAGTCCTTTGTATTCGCAAATAACGAATGCATTAGATTCTTTAACACTGTCAGTAACTTCTTGAACAATGGCAGTCTTTTGTTTTAAAACTTCTTTGTTCATTTTGACCTCCTATATTTTAGGGGCTAATATACGTTGAGGATTTATCTTAACCTCGGTAACTTTATTAAACTTTTCAGTCGTTACGGTCTTTGGTATATTTAAGCCTTCTAAACTAATTTAAATACAATTATTGGTTAACAACAATTTTTACGCTTGGTCCCATAGTTGTATGGACACTTAAGCTTTTGATGTATGTACCTTTAACTGCAGCTGGACGAACTTTAATAATTTGATTAACGATAGTGTTGAAATTTTCAATTAATTTTTCATTATCGAAACCAACTTTACCGAATAACATATTAATGTTACCTTCTTTGTCAGCACGATATTCAACTTTACCAGCTTTTAATTCGCTAACCATTTTCTTAACATCTATAGAAACTGTACCGATCTTTGGGTTTGGCATTAATCCTTTTGGACCTAATACACGTCCAAGTTTACCAATTTCACCCATCATTTCTGGGCTTGCGCATAAAATATCGAATTCAAACCAACCACCAACAATTTTTTCTAATAATTCTTTACCACCAGCGAAATCTGCACCGGCTTCTTTAGCTTCATCGGCTTTATTAGTAATGCAGCAAACTTTAACTTGCTTACCATTTCCGTTTGGAAGAATAACTGTTCCACGGACTTGTTGATCTGCTTGTTTTGTATCAATGTTTAAGCACATTGAGAGATTAACACCACTTTCAAACTTTGTTACACTAGTCTTTTTAACAAGTTCAATAGCTTCACTTAATTCGTATTCTTTTTTAGGTTCGATTAATTTAAGAACTTCTTGATACTTTTTACCATATTTTTTCATATTTCATCTACCTACTTACTTTCATCAATTTCAAGACCCATATTAATTGCGCTTCCCATGACGGTTTTAATTGCACCTTCAATATCATTAGCGTTTAAATCTGGCATCTTATATTCTGCGATTTCTTTAATTTGTGAACGGGTTACCTTACCACATTTTGTGGTTTTAGCGTTTGCGCTACCTTTGGTAATTCCGGCAGCTTTTTTAAGTAATTCGGAAACTGGACTAGTTTTAATTTCCATTGAATAAGTTTTGTCTTCATAAGCTGTAATGATGACAGGAACTGTTTGACCACGACGGTCGCCTGTTTTGGCGTTAAAATCTGTACAAAACTTTGGCATAACGACACCGGCGCTTGCGAGTTTTGGACCTGGTTTAGCTTCTCCGCCAGGTAATTGCATTTTAACAACCTTTGCGATTTTTTTACCCACTTTTTTAACCTCCTAGTGAATCTGTGGTACGAAGCTTCGTAACTTCTCCCACGTCTAGCATGTTGCTAGGTATGTATTAAATAAATATTTATACATGCTAATAAAAAATACCAAATATCGATAGATAAATCAAGTAAAAAATACTTTAATCGTATTTAACTCTGATATTCTTGTGATAATATATTAATTTAATACCTTATATAAATGTATAAATTATGTATTTTTAAAAGAATAATACGAATGAAATAATAATATTAAGTATAAATAAATAAGTATTTTTATTTTAACCATATTAATTATCAAAAATATGACTTTAATTTACAAAATTCTAAATAGTTTAAGAAGTTGTATTAAAAAACTAATTATTATCTAAATCTTATTGTATTTAGATTAAGAAATTTGATATAAAATTTAAATTTAGTAATACCTATTTATTACTAATTATTTATTATTGGTTATTTTATATCTATATGCATGATTTTTCTTAAGGCTAATGTTACTAGTTTTATTATCATCTATTAACATTTTTTCTTCATCATACTTTTTATTAGATAAAAATGATAAAAAGAATGATAAATAACCTCCAGACACAATCAATATAACTGGTAATATCGACTTTGTAAAAAATAAACTAATTGCTAATAATATTGTAGAAAATAAAATGCAAGGTGTATGAAATTTTAAAGCTTTAAAAATCGTTACTTTATCACTTGATTTTGGTGTAACTATAAATTTCGCTTTTTTGCCGAACATTCCCAATAAAGTACTACCTAATGATATTCCTAACATTGAACCGTAAAGAATAATAACTGATATAAAATAACTTATAAATCTTAAGGGATTTAATTTAAATGCCCATGATATAAAATCATTGATCGTAGGACTAAAAAAGAAAATAATCGTAGGTATCAACATCCAAAAATTATAAATGGATGATAAATTAACACCAAGCATTGGTAAAATGATAATGTTTATAAAAATATAAAAGGAAAAGAATGCAGTTAATGGTAAGTTATAAGTGAATAAAATTATATCGAATTTTTCATACCAATGCATTTTAGATTTAAAAATTTTAGAGTTATATTTTTTTATAAATTCTAGATTGCCTTGTGTCCATTTAGAATGTCTTTTTTTAAATGCAAAATAATCAATAGGATATTCTTCCATGCATATGATTTCAGGTGCATACATAACAAAATAACCTTTATTTCTCAACTCAATAGATAAGCATAAGTCTTCTGCAACAAGTGGAGGAAAACCTCCTACAGACTCGTAACATTCTCGTTTAATCATTGCGCCATGTCCTAACATTGAAGTAAACCCAAATCTATTTTTAACGCCTTGATATGTAGGCCAATGTGAATTAACTCCAATATGGAATAATTTCATAAATAAATTTTTATTTCTATTAGATACATGATTACCTTGTACAATACCGATATTGTCATAATAATAAAAATATTTTAATGCTGATTTTATAAAGTCATCAGGGATTATTTCATCAGAATCTAGGATAACGCAATAATCATATGAACCTTTAACACCTTCACTCAATAAATAATTATTAATATACCGGCTTTAAAGCCTATTCGATCTTTTCTTCTAACTACTTCTACATTATATTTTTTTGAGAATTTATCAATTTCACCTATATATCCTTTCTTACTACTATCATCCAAAATTACAACTTTATAATTATTATATTTTTGATTCATGCATTTTAAGAGGGATTTTTCATCAAAATCATTACAAGTACAATATAATAACAAAACTTTATCATTAATATTAGAAGTATCTACATCAATTACAGGATAATGCAATCTAAATAATCTATTTTTGACAACATAATACCAAAAAACATATATAAAATCTTTAACTCCGTTAAGCCAGAAATATGTTATAAATATTCCATTTAGTAAAATTAAAATTTGACTAAATATAATTTTAGATTTTGAGATATTATCACCATTTTTAAAACTGATATTATTAATATTTATAATAAAAAAATACCATAAAAAAACTATCAATATAGTCCATACAAATAATATGACAAAGTATAATAATGGATTTTTTTTAATCTTTACTTTCATACATTTCCCCTTGTTATTAACTGTAAAAATAAAATATTAAAAAATGTATATAAAATACATAAGTTTAACATCATTTCTAATTATATATATATATATATCAAGGAGAATTTTATTTTTTTATATTAATTGTTATTCCCAAATATAATTTGAACACTTAGTTATTTTTTTATTTTTTAAATTAAATAATTCTAAATCTGTTATTTTTACTTAAAAAAGAAGTATTAATCAAAATGTATAAACATGTAAATTATAGAGATAATATAAAAATAAATATATATTTAAATCAATATTTATCTTACAGAAAAATTTCTAAATTATTAGGAAAATCAGTTTATGTATTTCTTATAATATAAAACACAATCTAATATATTCTAAATCTAATCCATCAAAATTATATAAAATGCATATTTAATAAATATAAAAATTGAGAATACTGCGATTCACTTTAAAAATATTATAATAATGACTACTCAAAGAAAATTTATTTAAAAAAAGTACCTGAAATCATTGTTAACAGAACTTACGAAGATTACATCATGTATAATTTAAAATATAAAGGGTTGAACACAATTTAACTCAACTCTGTAATTGGAAAGAAAACTGGTAGAAAAAGTGTCTTAACAATTCACTTCCCTAAAGAACATTTTCAAATAGGTTATTTAATTGACAAAGGTAATCCTAAGTCTGTAAATAAAGTTATCAAAACTATTATGAAAGATATTGGATTAACTAATTTTAAGAAATTATTCCGTCTAATAATTTGTGATAATGGTACGGAATTTTCTAAACTGTACAAAGTCGAAAATCTCAATAACAATAAAATTGTTGATGTATTTTATGCCAACCCCCATACAGAAGCGATAACAAAACTGAATGTGAAGAAATCATGAATTTTTCCGTTTTATGTAAATATATCATTTTGTTATGCTTCATAAATTAATTTTAGAATAAAAAAATATAAAAATACATAAATATTTATTACTAAATAAAGATTTTTCAAAACAAAATTAAGAATAATTCTTTAGTTAATATTTTTAATTAAAAATATTCAAATAACTTTTTCATCTAACGAATCAATTTATGGAATAAATAAATTTCTCATAATTATATAAATAAAAGTACTTCTTTATTAGTGATGTTTACCTATATTAGTAATTATCGAAACTAATATTAAAATTATATTTATTAATGTACATAAACCACAAATAATAGAAAGTAGTCCAATAAAAAGGTTATTAGTAATAATAAAACAAATAATGGAACAAAGTGTACACATTAAACAACAAATAAATAAAATTAAATTAACTTTTTTAAACATAATAAACAGCATATTAAGGAACTGAAATAATTGCGCAAACCGAAGCCACCGTTGCAGAAACTACAGTTATCGTTGTTCAAACACTAACAGGTATTGTTAACGCATTATTATTCTTTGTTCCGTTAATTATTGTTAATACACATGCAACAACATTGGAAAGTTCACAAATAACAACGGAAATTATTGGCAAAATCTTAGTAAATCCTCCATCTAAATAAAAAACTTCATCATAATCAACAACTTCAAATCTATTATAATAATTCAAACATTTGCTCATTTATTCTGTCTCTTTATAAATTTATTATATTATGAACTGTGTATAAATAACATCTATTTTATTACATTTCAAAAAATGTTCATGAATTACTTTTATATTAAACATTATGGTTAAACTAATTAAAAATTGATATGATAAAATGAACTATATATATTAATAAACAATGTTTAATTGTTGTTACAAATAAAGCGCGAAACAAGTGTGTAAAAATTAAAGATTTGTTTTTTTCTTATTTTAATTTCTTAATTACCATATGAAACAATTTATATTCGTATATTATATAAAATGGAAATATAATAAATAAATCAATAATATACATTAATATATTAAAATCTACTTCATATCCTGTTTCAGTTAGATTAAAACCTGTAAATAAATAAGCGTTTAATGACAACAACCCTAATATCAATAAATATCCAATTGGTATAAGAAATATAGTTAACTTGTTAATAAATATATTATGTTTCCATGATATTATTAAATACCCAGTGATATTAACAAGGAGAAACAAGAGCAAAATCATATATAGTATAAAGAAAACGTATGAATCTTTAGTATAGAAAATTCTTTGGAAACTAATAAATCCTGGGATTATTCCACACAAAATACTATCTACACTCATACCAGAAAAAAATGTTTTAAATAATTTATACACAAAGTTATTATCTAACAGAGTGTTTTGATTATTAACTAATTCAAACTTAAGTTTGTTATAAAAATTAATCATAAAACTTATAGACACGTTTCGTTTAAAGCCTATTAAAATTACGCTACTTTCATTTTCTTTAGACAAGAAAAATGTATTAATTAAAAATCCAAATAATATTTATTTTCTTTACATGTATTTATAATAATTAATAAAAATATTGCTGGGATTAAATATTTTTTATTCTAAAAATTTAAAAATTCAAAAACATTAAATTTTCATAATTTCACTAAAGTGAACATCTACTGGGGTGTGTTTACCAAAGAAAATAGTATCAATTTTAACATTTCCATTTTCAGTATCAATTGACATAATTTTACCTTCAACATTTGCAAAAGATCCATGAATAATTTTAACTAAATCACCAATATTGTATTTTTCATACATCTTTTCATCGATAACACCCATGTGTTGTAAGACTCTTTCCATTTCTCTAGCTCTAACTGGAACTGGTTTTTGACCACCACCACTAGAACCAACGATACCAGTAACACCTTCTGTGTTACGAACTAAAAACCAGCTGTCATCTGTCATTTTCATTTCAACGAAAATATAGTTTGGATAAAGATTAATAATTTTAAAATCTTGTTCCATAACACCATTGTTATCTACCATTTTTGGGCTACCATCTTTATTAAATAAGAGTTCTTTTTCTGTTGCAACAATTACACGGAAAATCTTATCTTGCATATTAGCGCTTTCAGCATGCTTGCGGATATTTTCCGCAACTTTTTCCTCATTGTTTGAATAAGTGGTAACGATATACCATTGTTTTTCTATATTATCTGCCATAATTATCCTTTCATATTGGTAAATGCATCTCTTAATTGTTTAATTAATATACCAGTTGCTAAATCTTCAATTAATAAAAAAGTTGCAGCAATCGATGCAATAACTAATACAACCATAATTGTAGGAGCAAATACATCCTTTTTAGGCCATCTAATTCTTTTAGTTTCTTTGTAAACGCCTTTAAAATATCTTATAATTTTATTCATATTTACCTACTCTCTTTATGTAAAGTATGTTTGTTACAATGAGGACAAAATTTATTAATTTCAATTCTTTTTAAAGAATCTTCAGATTTCTTTGAAGTTTGGTAATTTCTACTTAAACATTCCGAACATATTAAAATAACTTTTTTTCTCATATTAAATATCCTTAAACATAAATTAAAAATATATTACCTAATAAAGAACTTGATGTCAATAAATAGGCAAATAAATAATAACATATTTTTAAAATGTTATTAAATGATTTTATTTTTAATAGCTAGCATATAAATCTGGATACGAAGACTTTAAATAACTTTTAGCCTTAACCAATATATCTCCAAGTATATTTGAAGTTTTATGATATTTAATTCCTAACATTTTATTTATTTCAGTAATCTTAAATCCTTTAGCGTATTTATCTAAAACTTCATGTTCTGTTTTATTCAATTTTAAGACATTATCTATAACTAATAATCTGTAGATACTATCATCAATTTTAATCGTTGTAAAATAGTCTTCACTTAGATGCATCATATAATTATTTTTATCAGTGTTAAAATAATCTTCTTCTTTACCAATACTATTTAATAATAATTTATGAGTTTTAGTTAATTGATTTCTAAATTCATCTTTAATTGTTTTCGAATAAATGAATCTAAAATATCTTGTTAAATCAGCTTTTGATGGTTCAAATTTTCTTAAACAAGTCATATACGCTTTAATAACTAATTCCATTAAATCATTAAAATCTAACCCTAATTTTTTAGCATTATAATGATTTTTATATGCAATAGGTCTAGCTAAAATTACAAAATAATCATAAATAATTTTCTGAGCTCGTTTATTATTATCTTTTGCTAATTTAATATATTCATTTAATTTATTAACATCTAAATCATTATAAAAATTATCTTTTTTCATTCATACCCACCTTAAAAAATAAGAAGTTAACGATTTCTTATTTGATAAAGTGTAATAGCGCAAGATACCGATGCATTGAGGCAATTAACATGACCTTGCATAGGAATTTTAACCATAAAATCACAGTTTTCTCTAACAAGTCGACTTATACCTTTGCCTTCATTTCCTATAACTATAGCAAGAGGCACATCTTCTGGAATGGTTTTAAGATCACTTTTTGCTTCTCCAGCAAGACCAACAATCCAGAATTTATTTCTTTTAAGATTTTCTATTGTTTTTGATAAATTTGTGACTGAACAACATTTAACATAATTTATTGCTCCAGTAGATACTTTTGCAACGGTTGCATTTAAAGAAACTTGGTTTTTATTTTTATAAATTACAGCATTTACGCCAAAAACATCGCAACTTCTCAAAATTGCTCCGAGATTATGAGGATCCATAATCTCATCCAAAATAACAATTAAAGGATTTTTAACATTTTTAATGTCAGAATAAATTTCATCAAGGGAATATGTTTTAAAAGATTGAATCTCAGCTACTATTCCTTGAGAATTAAACTTAAATTTTTCATCAAATTTTTTCTTTGGTAAAATTACCTTATCGATTGCTAGCGTGTCGATTAAAGAAAAAATCTTTTTATTCATAAAAGTATCTGACAAATAAAGTTTTTTAACCTTATTAACTTCTAACGCTTCATACACAGCGTTTATACCATAAATTATATCTTTGTTATTCATGTTAAAATATTCTCAAAAACACCTTTTTGTATACTTATATTATGAAAGAGTATTTATCTTGATAGGTTCTAAATAAATTTTTAAATCTTTAACAAAAGACTTAATTTTTTTGGAATCTCTTGATGCTAATCTAAAAGTTATTCTAACAACATCTTCATTATTAAATTTAACTATTGTAGTATCGATATCTTTTAATGATAAATCTTTTTTTTCTGCAACTTCAAGAATAGTAACAACTGCATTACTTTCTTTTGATGCAATTACAACAATATTTGTGCTTCTTTTAGATGCGAATTGTTCAATCTTTATTAAACTTGCTAAAACGATTAAGGCGAATACAGTTGTAATAATAGCAACTATCATCCATCCAGAACCACAAGCAATTCCAATAGCCATAGCTATCCAAATCGTGGCCGCAGTAGTTAATCCTTTAACTGAAATTCCATTTTGTACGATAGTTCCAGCGCCTAAAAAACCAATTCCTGTTACTGCAGCTGCTGCAAGTCTCATCGGATCACGGTTTCCTAAATAACCATTAGTGCCGTATTGAGAAATTATCATTAATAGACAACTAGATAAACTAATAAGAATATGCGTTCTTAAACCAGCAGCGTGTCCATTTATTTCTCTTTGAAAACCTAAAGAACCTCCAAGTATAATTGATAATAATAATGAAATTGTGACTAAAAATAAATTACCCCATTCATTACCTAAAGGGAAATCCTTAAGAAAATATTCCACAATATGTCTATCTATTGATGGATAAACTGTTGGTGGACAATCATTTAAAATAGTTATACCTATATTATTTAGTAAAAACATATGCACCCCTCCTTATTTTATAATATTTTTAATTCAAGTAATTTTTCTCTTAAAATATCACTTGTTTTGAAATCTTTATTATTTTTAGCATCTATATAATTTTTAAATAAATCAATTTCTTCATTATTAAGCTTTTTAATATCAAATTTTAACCCTAGAATATAAACAATATCATTTAAAGTTTTATTTAAAATTTCAAGCTTAGTTACATCTAATTCTTTCTTTCTTAATTCAATATTTGTTTCTTTAATTATTTCTAATAATTCAGTAATTGCGTTAGGAAAATTCAAATCATCCGCTAAACAAGAAAGGAATTTATCGATAATTGTTTCTTTACAATCAAAATTGCCTTTTAAAACAGACAAATTTAAGTTTAATTGTTTTAAAACATTTTCGATTTTAAGTACAAGTGACTTGCTATCATTAATTGTTTTATCAGTTAAATTTAATGTTGAGCGATATTGACAATTTAAAAGTAAAATTCTAGTAACATTACAACCATATTGTTCCAAAGCATCTTTTGCAAAAATAAAATTTCCTAAAGATTTAGACATTTTCTGGTTCTCTATATTAATCATACCATTATGTATCCAAAAGTTAGCAATTGTATTTTTGTTAGTAGCGTAAGCTTGCGCAATTTCATTTTCATGGTGTGGGAAAATTAAATCATGTCCGCCACCATGAATATCAATTTTATCTTTAAAAATTGAATCAATCATTACGCAACATTCTGTATGCCATCCAGGTCTCCCATAACACCAAGGAGTTTCCCATTTTATACCATTCTCAGTTTTTTTCCATAGTAAGAAATCTTTTGGGTTTCGTTTATTATCAGATGTTTTGATTCTTTTGCCATCTTCTAATTCATCAAGTTTTATATTCGATAATATTCCATAATTATGACTATATGTAACATCAAACAATACTTCATCATTTGATATATAAGCAGCACCTATTTTAACTAAATTATCTATATATTTGATAATTTCATCAATATATTCAGTAACTTTAGGATTTTTATAAGCTTTAAGACAATTTAAACCTTCTAAACATTCTTGATAACTTTTGATGTAACGTTCAGAAATAACATTTTCATCTACACCTTCTTCAAGAGCTTTTTTTATGATTTTATCATCTATATCGGTATAATTAGATACAAATTTAACATTATATCCAATGTATTTTAAAAATCTTACCAAGGTGTCAAAAATGATAACTGGTCTCATATTACCAATATGTGGGTGGTTATAAACTGTAGGACCACAACAATAAATACTTACTTCGTTATCTTTAATTGGTTTAAAAAGTTCTAATTTATTTGTTAAAGTGTTATAAAATTTAATATCCATATCTATATAATATATCATAGTTTTTAATTTTTAAAATCATTATATATTAATATATAGAACATTAAATATTATTAATATTGGTAAACCATTAAATTAGCAGATATTTAACAATTCTAAATTAATAATAAATTAAAATATAGATAAAAGATTATAAAAAATAATGTCCTTATTTCTTATCTAATTAATTTTAGTATTTCATAAATATATTATGATTTAGATTTAAATTAAAAAATTACTATTTAAATTAAGGTACAATAATTTTTAAATTTAAATATTTAATTTATATATTCTTATAGTAATATATAATTAATTGTAAGTCGAGGTAATCAAATGAAAACATCTTTAAGCGCTATTAAACCTACAGGAGAATTAACATTAGGAAATTATATTGGAGCAATGATTAAATTTAAAGAAAATCAAAACCTTTTCAAAAATATTATTTTTGTTGCTGATTTACATGCTTTAACTTTACCTATTGATCCTGAATATTTAAGAAATAACACTAAAGATATAGTTGCTTTTTATCTTGCTTCAGGCTTAGATCCTAAAAAAACTATCATTTTCTTACAAAGTGATGTCTCTGAACACGCTGAATTAAACGCGATTATTCAAAATTATGTTTATATGGGCGAATTATCAAGAATGACTCAATTCAAAGAAAAAAGTCAAAAGTTAAATAATTCTGCTATTGGTTTAGGATTATTTGCATATCCCGTTTTAATGGCTGCTGATATTTTATTATACGATGCTGATATTGTTCCAGTTGGAGATGATCAAGTTCAACATGTCGAATTAACAAGAGATATTGTACATAGAATCAATGAAAGATATAACAAAGAAGTTTTTAAAATGCCTAACACTCAAGTTTCAAAAGTAGGAGCGAGAATTAAATCATTAACTGATCCTAGTAAAAAAATGAGTAAGTCTGACCCAAAAGGTTGCATCATATTAAAAGAAGATTTAAAAAGTATTCGTAAGAAAATTATGAGCGCTGTAACCGATATGGGTGATGAAATTAAATATGATGTTGATAATAAACCAGGTATTTCTAATTTAATGATGATATATGCATCATTAAAAAATATTTCTATTGAAGATGTTGAAGAAATTTTTAAAGATTGCCACCGTTATGGAGAATTTAAAAAAGCTGTCGCAGATTGTGTTATTGAAGTTATTGAACCACTTCAAATTAAATATAAAGAAATATTAGAAAGTAATGTTATAGACAATATTCTTCAAGAAGGAGCAATTGAAGCTAAAAAAATTGCTTCAATAACTTTGAATAGAGTTAAAGAAACTGTAGGTTTATATGTTAAAAATATATAACAAAAAATATTTAATAGCTTTGGACTTAGATGGTACTTTGTTAAATCATAAGCAGAAAATTACTTTTAAATCTAAACATTATTTAAGAAAAATTAATAACAAAAATTGTGTAGTTATAATAGCTACTGGAAGACCATTAAGAACTGCTCTTCCTTTTTATAAAACACTAAATATTAACAACCCATTAATTTGTTATAATGGGGCACATATTTATTATGAAAATAACCCAAACTACAATATCAGATTAATTGATAAAGAAATAATTAAAAAAATATATCGAGATTGTCATAATATATATTTTACTTATGCATTAGCAGAATCATTAACATCTCTTTATTATGATAATAGAGAGTATTTTTCTTTCATAATTGATCATAACAATAATATCAAAAATTATTTAGGTAATATTGATGAAAATATTACTGAAGACGTTTATAATTTAACAATTTACTTAAATGAAAAATTAGATAATAAAGAAAACAAAGAAAAATTTAAAGAATATATTAAAACTAATTTCCCTTCTTTTACTTTAACTTTTTGGGGGTCTGGTAACTATTGTGACGTTCATATTAAAGATGTAAATAAGGCTTCAGCTATATTAGATATTGCTAACAAATATGGAATTAATAAAGAAAATATCATATGTTTTGGTGATAGTATGAATGATGAAGAAATGCTTAGAACTTATAAAAAATCATACGCTATGAAAAACGCTACACCAAACTTGAAAGGAATTCAAAGAACAAAAAAAGATAACGACAACAATGGCGTTATCTTTGAGTTGAAAAAATATTTTAAAAATAATTAATTTAATTTTAATAAATCTAATAATTTATTATAGTAAAGATCACATTTCTCTTCTAATTTGTAATTATCTTTACTAACTACTTCAATATAGAATTTGATTTTTGGTTCTGTACCAGAAGGTCTTATTGCAATATTAACACCATCTTCAAAATAGAATTTAATCAAATCACCATTTGGTAAACCTTCAATATTTTCTATTTTGTTAGTATCTATAAACAATCTTTTTAAATTAAAATAATCTTCTATTTTACTAACTTTATTTTCATTTAATGATTTAAATGGATTATTAATTAAATATTGCATAATACTTTCCATTTTTTTAGCACCATCACTACCTTTTAAATATATACTATATAATTTAGATTTATGATGATGATACTTATTCCCTAATTCATCATATACTTCTTTTAAGTTTTTGTTTTGTAAATGGTAGAATAATGCCATTTCACAATATAATAAAATTGCTTGAATTCCATCTTTATCACGAACAAATGGTTTTGGTAAACAACCATAAGATTCTTCATAACCAAATTCATAAGTTTTAGATTTATGTATATCATAATAATTAATTCTATCACCTATATATTTAAACCCTGTTAGTAATCTTTCAGTACTTAAACCATAATTATTAGCAATCTTTTCTCCTAATTCACTTGATACAACAGTGTTAAAAACAACACCATACTTTGATAATTTATTTTTCTTTTTTCTTTCAGAAAATAAATAATCCATTAAAATTGCTGCGGATTCATTACCAGTAATTAAGTGGTAATTACCCTTTGATATTTTACAAGCAAGACCTACTCTGTCTCCATCTGGATCAGTCATGCAAATTAAATCAGCATCTATTTCTTTTGCAAGTTTAATAGGTTCAATATAAGATCTTTCATCTTCTGGGTTAGGAGATAATGTATTTGAGAAATTAGGATCAAAGCTACATTGCGATAACACTGGGTAGACTTCATATCCTAATTCTTTAAATATTCTCATTGCGTTTATATAACTAGTTCCATGATTAGGAGTGTATACAATTTTAAAACCTTTTTTATCTAAAGATGGATTTTCTTGGATAGTTTTACAAAGTTCAACATAACTATCATCTACTTCTTTATCTAAAATTTCGCATTCACCTTTAATTTCTTCCTCAGGTATTTCGACATCTAATTCATTTGGGAGAGAATTAATAATTTTAATTAATTCATTAGTTTTGATAGGTATTAATTGACAGCCAGTTTCATCATAAACCTTATAACCATTGTATTCTTTAGGATTATGCGAAGCAGTAATCATTATACCACCATCACATTTTTTATATCTAACCGCGTATGATAACTCAGGTGTTGGTCTTAAAGAATCAAAAATAAAAGTATTAATACCCATTTTATTTAAAATATCGCTTGCTAAAAGAGTAAATTCTCTTGAAAACATTCTGTTATCATGAGAAATAGCAACACCTTTTTCTCGTGCATGTTGATGGAATTTTTTAAGATACAATCCAAAGCCAATAGTTACTTTTTTAATCGTAAAATTATTTAAACGATTGGTTCCAGGTCCTAAAATTCCTCTCATTCCACCAGTTCCGAATTCTATATCTTTATAAAAAGCATCGTCAATTTCATTTTCACTCATGTTTTTTAAAAGATTTTTGTCTTCTTCACTTAATTTAGGTGAATTTAACCATCTTTGATAATTATTTAAAGTTTTTTCTTCCATATTAAATATGCCTCTCTTTAATGATTATACTAAAATAATTTTGATAGATACATTAAAAAGCATTATTTTTTTAATTTTTACATATTTTAAGATAATTCAATATTAATAGCTTTTAACAAATTAGATAAATCAATAGGTAAAGGAGCGATAAACTCTTTATTATTCAAATACGATAAAGAATTATCTAATTTATGAAAACTAAATTTATATGCATGTAAAAATTGGTCTTGAAAATTAAATTCTTTTTTAAAATATTTATTGATTTCAAAATTACCATATTTATTATCACCAATAAGAGGATGATTTATTGATGCTAAATGGACTCTAATTTGATGAGTTCTTCCTGTAATTAATAAAACTTCAAGTAAAGAGTAGTTATTATTTGCAGAAACTAATTTATATTTTGTTATAGCTTCTTTTGAAAAAGGACTTGAAGATATATAAACCATGTTATTTTTTTGATTTTTTTCTAAATTCTTATTAATTATTCCTTCTTTTTCAGTTTTTCCATTAACTAAAGCCAAATATTTTTTATTAATATTATTTCTAGATTTAAAACATTCAAAAAGTATTTTGAATGTTTCTAAATTTTTAGCAAAAATAACAATTCCGCTAGTGTTTCTATCTAGTCTATGCAGAGGAGATGGTTTAAAGGATAATCCATCATTAATAAATTCTTTCTTATTAAATAAATATGATTGAACAATTGAAGTTAAGGTTAATTTATTTTCAGTTTTATCAGATACTACAAGTAAACCTCGTGGTTTATTTATAACAATTATATTATTATCTTCATATATAACATTTAAAGAATAATTAAAAGATATGATATCTTTTGGTTTATTAAAACTATCCATTTGTTCTTTACTAATATAGATTTTAATCTTATCATTTTCTTTAACAAGATAATTTTCTTTAACCCAATGATCATTAACTTTAATATCTTTTTTCCTAAATAATTTATATATGAAAGATAATGGAGCTAAGTTTAAGTATTTCTTAACAACCTTATCTATTCTTTGATTAGAGTTATCTTTATTAATTATAAATTCTTCCATATTTACTTATAAAATATAACATATTTTAAATATTAAAATAAATATTAATATATAAATGTTTAAAATAATTTTTTTATAGTGAAAAATAAAAAATAGTTTGTTATAATTTTTAAGATGTCAAAAAACATCATTTAGGAGAAATACCCAAGAGGCTGAAGGGGTGGGCTTGGAAAGCTCATAGGTCTGTAACAGGATGCGAGGGTTCAAATCCCTCTTTCTCCGCCATTAATTGAATAAATGACAATACTATTGAAGGTATTGTCTTTTTTGTATTTAAACTTAACTTTTATAAGTTTAAATGTATACGAAATAGCTGATAATGATTATATAACCGTATATCCAAAACCACAGAATGGAGATAAGTAATGATTGAAAAACAATTGATTCAAACAGGATTAGAATTTCTATTTTGTACTTTACTTTATGACGAAATAGATGAAAACAGAAATGATTCAACTTGAGTTAAATTATTCGATGATGACATACAAATTCAAAATCTAGATAACGAAATAAGTGATATATGGTGTTCTTTATGGTCAAATAATCCTGGAGATTTGAGTGGTATGCATTTTAATGAAGAAAAAGAGAGAGTTAGCCCGCAATTGTAAGTAATGATTAATAAGTTAATTGATAGATTTAATGAGATTAATGATGGTTTATATGAAATTGATGATATAATAGCCAATCATCTTAAGTCGATGATTATAAAATAATGGTATTAAGTCATTCTCACCAACATTTAATCATGATATCAAATATTTAATTGATTAAATTAAAATCAGAATTTGCTTCTATCAATAATTATTTTTATATACTCGATTACCATTCATACTTGAAAAAAACTTCTTCATCTAATGCCTCTTTAATAAATACCGCTATAGATAAAACAGTATTATTATCTAAATTATCTTCAATTCGATACCCATCTAATGATTCAAAATCTTCATTCCAATCATTATATTTGAGTGACGGATCAATTTTTAGCGCTTCTTCAAGAGACATTCCAATTCTTATTCCGTTTAGCAAAGATCCTTTATAGTTTTCTTCGAGATAGATTTGCCATAATTTATCTTTTGCAAACATCAAAGAAATAGAGTTCTCAACATGAATAATAGTCCAAGGAATATCTGGTTCACATCCTTTATTTGATTGATATTTCACAACGTAACTAATATTGTGTTTTTTTAAATATTCTTTCACATCAATAAGGGATGATAATAGTTTGATTTCATCTAAACCATCAAATGGACGTACATTTTGTTCTAATAATTTCATTATTTATACCTCCTGAATAAGATTTTGGCATTTTCCTTGCCGTCAGTTTTATATTTTTTAGAATCAGCAGCAACGATTTTAATTCTACCAATATCTGATGTACTTATTTTAACATAAGGTACATTACCATGTCTTTTACTACCTGACGATACCTGTATTTGTGTAACATTTATTTCTTTTGTTGAATTTGAAGTGATTATGAATTTAGCTTTTGAGCCTCTATAGATAGATGCTCTACGAATTGTTTTGTACCCATTTTTATTTAGTTAATGTTCTAATCTAGCGACACTTTTCCCTATGAAGAATTCACGCATAGCAGAAATAATGTTAAAAGTCACATGTCCTTTATTGTCAAAATTTTTTGCTTATTTTTATAACGTACTAATCCTTTATTCTTATGTTGATTATTATCTAATTTAGTAAATGTTATAAATGTCAATATATTTATAAAAAGTAAAAATTTATAAAAAAATAGACATTTAAATGTCTATATAATTTCAGAATGGGGCGAAATACCGGGTTCGAACCGGTGCATGCTTGGTTCACAGCCAAGTGAGTTAACCACTTCTCCAATTTCGCCATAATTTAATGGATATCTTAATATAATATAAGATATATTATATTAATAATGGTGCCGGCTGCCGGACTCGGACCAGCCACCTACTGATTACAAATCAGTTGCTCTACCAGATGAGCTAAGCCGGCAATATTAATTTTGGTGGGCGCTATAAGGATTGAACTTATGACCTCTTCCGTGTGAAGGAAGCGCTCTCCCACTGAGCTAAGCGCTCATATATAAAACATGCGTGAAATAATTTATGGTGGGCCTTAATGGAGTTGAACCATCGACCTCACCCTTATCAGGGGTGCGCTCTAACCAACTGAGCTAAAGGCCCATAACTTCTTTCACGCTTAATTATTATATATAAACAGAAAGATAAAATCAAATAGAAAAAGATAAAAATAATAACATTGTCAAAATTGTTATAAAATAGACTTAATTTTATCAATAAAAATTAAAATTTTATCATAAGAATAGTGTATTATTATTTGAAAGTATTATAATAATTTTGAAAGAAGGACTTATGAATTCAATTACAAATTTCTTAGTTTTCAATAGTGCTACCACGTTTCAAACATATGAATTACTTCTCCCGATAGCTCTTATATTATTATTTGGTAAAGTATTTGCAATATTTTCCAAAAAAATTAAACTTCCACAAATTGTAGGTTTTTTAATTGCAGGCTTATTATTAGGATTAATAAAATTTATTCCAAATCAAAATATTTTTAATAATTTTACAGAAAATGGAATTAATTTATTCGCAAAAATTGGTGTTGTTTTAATTATGTTTTCTGCAGGATTGGAAACTGATTTTAAAAAGATAAAACAAGTAGGATTTAAGGTAATATTTATTACATTACTTGGAATTATAATTCCAATACTTGGAGGATTTATATTATCTTCAATATTTTTTAAAGAAAATTTAATATTATCATCTATTTTTTATGGTGTTATACTTAGCGCTACAAGTGTAAGTGTTACAGTAGCATGCCTTAAGGAATTAAAAAAGCTAGATACAGATCTAGGATTAACTGTTGTAAGTGCAGCTATTTTAGATGATGTAATAGGAATTATTTTATTATCATTAGTTACTAGTTTAAATGGCAGTAATGATGGTCCTAAATATGTCGAAAATGTAAATCTAAATATTTTTATTATGATTTTAATTATGATTTCATTCTTTGTTATTGCCTTTATATTAGGTATTTTTATCAAAAAGTTATTTAAATGGTTAGACAAAAATTGGCCTCATCATCGTAGAATTCCTATATTTTCTTTAGTTATTTGTTTTATTTTTGCATACAGTGCGGAAAAATTCTTCAATATCGCAGACATAACCGGTGCTTATATTGCCGGATTAATTATTTCTTCTACAAGTACAACATCTTATATAGATAATCATACAGAGTCTGCTTCTCAAATATTCTTTTCACCAATCTTTTTTGTATCAATCGCTTTAAAACTTTATGATATGAAGCTAGATTCATTAAATGCAAGATTTATAATATTCGGCATATTATTTATAATTATAGGATTATTAACTAAATTTGTTGGTGCATATATAGGTGCAAGATTTACTAAATTTGATATCAGACAGAGTGCTGCGTTAGGTGTTGGAATGATGGCAAGAGCCGAGGTAGTTATTGTCTCAACTCAAAAAGGGATTGAAACTGGTTTAATACCTTCATCTCAACCAATCATGCCATTTATATTAATTTTAATTATTTTATCTTCTATAATTACTCCAATTTTACTTAAAAACATATTATCAAATAAATAAAGTTTAAATTAATTAAAATAAAAAAAATACTTTCTTGCGAGAAAGTATTTTTTATTTGTTTTAAGAATTTGTCTAACGTTTTGAGAATTGAGGAGCTCTTCTTGCTTTTTTAAGACCGTATTTTTTACGTTCTTTCTTTTTAGCGTTACGGGTAAGCATACCATTAACTTTTAAAGAATTACGATCTTCATTAGCTTCAAGTAAAGCACGGGCAATACCAAGTCTAGTAGCGCCAGCTTGTCCTTCAAAACCACCACCTTTAACCATAACAGTTACATCATATTTTTCAGTAACTCCTAATATAGTTAATGGTTGTTTTAAGTCGATAATTAATGTTTGATATGGGAAATATTCTTCAACTGCTCTGTTATTAACAGTGATTTTTCCATTTCCTTTTTTAAGGTAAACACGGGCTACGCTAGTTTTTCTACGTCCTGTTCCATAATAACTTTCAATTTTAGCCATTATTTATTACCTCCAACATTTTTGAACTCTAAAACTTCAGGTTTTTGAGCTGTTTGTTTATATTCGCTTCCTCTATAAACAAATAATTTTTTAGCGATTTGTCTGCCTAATCTTCCTTTTGGAAGCATTCCCCAGATGACTCTTTGCATTAATTCTTCTGGGAATTCATTTTGCATTCTTTCTAAGGTACGAACTCTCATACCACCATTATAACCGCTAACGTTATAATATTTCTTATTTGTAGGTTTTTTACTAGTACCCTTACAAACTACTTTATCGCAGTTAATTACGATAACATAGTCGCCACAATCAACATTTGGAGTGTATTCTGGTTTATTTTTTCCCATAAGTACAACAGCAATGTTGCTAGCTAAACGACCAAGTGATTTGCCAGAAGCATCAACGACATACCATTTATGTGATGTTTCTTCTTTCTTTAAATTTGTTGTTTGTCTAAACATTTTACACGATTCTCCTATAAATTAAATCTTACCGGGACATAATTTTTAGATTAGTGTCTAAAGTATTTTATACTTATTACTAAATCATTTCAATAGTTTTAGAGTTATATATAAATATTTTATATATATCCCTCATGAAAATTAAATAAAAGAACTATTAAAATACTTTTATTTAATAAGTTGCTATTTATTTAAACTAAAAATCACTTAATTGGTTTTTTGCAAATAAATAATAATCAGTATCATCTATTCTTTCTTCACCTAAACATTCAAAATCAACTTTAGATGCTACCTTAATAAATCTACGATTTTCTTTATTAACTAAAAATAAGATATATTGACCTACAAATCTTTTATTCATAAGCTCAACCATTTTAGTAGTTATTCCTTGGTGTCTATATTCTGGATCTAAGAAAATTAGGAAATAACCAATTATACGATCTTTATAATCGTTAATATGGTATTTTTCAAGTAATAAATTTTCTTCATAACCTTTAAATAAATTTAAAAATTTATCAGAGCTATATGAAGTTATAAAACCAATAACTTTTTCATCGTCTAACGCTAATATCGTACTATCATTCTTACTTAAATACTCAACAAAGTGACTTTTTTCAGGAAGGTTTTCTCCTTTATATAAAGCAACGCCTTTTCTTAAGAAGTGGTCATTTACTCTATAAAATAAATCTAAAACTTCATCTAAATATTTGCTATTCCCCTTAATATATCTAATCATAATATCCCCACTTAAATTTCAAGATTTTTAATATACTCTCTTGCTTTATCTTTTAAATCATCTCTTTCTAATGCGAAATCTACAATAGCGGTAAAGAAACCAAATTTATCTCCACAATCATATCTTCTTCCATCAAAATCATAAAAATAAATTGGATAATCTTTCATTAATAAAGCAATAGCGTCAGTTAATTGAATTTCTCCGCCTTTACCTTTAGGAGTTTTTTCAAGATATTTAAAAATATCGCTTGAAAATATCCATTTGCCCAATGAAGCTAAATCACTAGGTGCTTTATCTAATTCAGGTTTTTCAATAATATCTTTCAATAAATAAGTTTTATCATCAATTTGTTTTAATACATCCATGCAGCCATATTTTACTATGTTTTCATGCGCTACTTTTTGACCACCAACAACACATTTTGTTTCATTATTAATAAAACAATCTATTAATTGTTTGGTAGGTGGAACATTTTTATATGTGCAAATATCGTCTCCACAGCAGACAACAAAGTTATTATCTTTTATAACATTTTTAGCTTGTAATACTGCGTGTCCTAATCCTAACAATTCTTCTTGGATAACATAATAAAAATTGTCTTTCAAAGATATATCTTTAATTAATTCAGCGTATTTATCTTTACCATTTAAAATTAAATCTTTTTCAAATTCTTCATTTCTATCATAGAATTTATTAATTTCTTTTTTCCCCCTAGAAATAATAAATACAATATTTTTAATACCACTATTAATTAATTCTTCAACAATATAATCAAGAGTTGGTCTATCGATTATAGGTAGCATTTCTTTTGCTACACCTTTTGTAATTGGTAAGAATCTAGTACCTTTACCAGCGCAAGGAACAACAGCCCATTCAACTTTTTTTATCATATTTATACCTCTCAATATTTATAAATTTACATTATGATAAATATTTTGTACGTCTTCATTATCTTCTAAATCTCTTAAAAGTTCTTCAAATTTCTGTTTATCTTCGCCTTCTAAATTAATTCTGTCATTTGCTAACATTCTAATTTCACAAATATCATAGTTATCAACATTAATTGTTTTTAAAACATGTTTAGCTTTTTCTAAATCCTCAGGACTGACAACAACTTCAAAAACACCATCTTCAGAATCAATTTCCCTTAAATCGACTTCTCCTAAAATAAGTGCTTCTTCTAATTCCTCTTGACTTCCTTGATAATTAAATACTAATAATCCACATTGTTCAAAATTATAAACTACACTACCTAAATGTCCACCTTTTTTTGTAATGGATGAACGAACTGTAGAAAATGCTCGATTATTATTATCTGATAAAGTATCAATAATTAAATAACTGTTCCCAGGTCCAAATGCTTCATATCTTCCTTCGATATAGTTAGTAACATCTCCACCTTGTGCTTTCTTAATAGCTCTTTCAATAACATCTTTAGGACATGTTTTACGATATTTATCGATAGCTGCTCTTAAAGCTAAATTACTATTTGGATCGGGAGTGCCACTCTTGGCGGCAACGTAAATTTCTTTTGATGCACGCATATAAATTGCGCTTTTAGCTTTGGCAGTAGCAGCCATTGAAGCAGCTCTTACCTCAAAATGTCTTCCCATAAATATAATCTCCTAATCATTATAATTTTACTACTTATAAATATTAATTGCTACAATTCTAAGCGTCTATTTTAAATATTTTAATATTTAACACTAAAAAGATATAAGCCTTTTGGATATGTTGTGAAATTCATAATATTTCTTTCTTTTGTTTCAAAATATTTTAGTATTTTTTCTTTACTAATTCTTCCCTCAGAATATGCAATCATAGTCCCCATGATTTTTCTAACTTGATATTTCATAAAACCATCCGCAGTAAAATAAACATATATTTTTTTATTCTTTATAACAATTTTTATTTGTTTAATATTCCTAACAAAATCAAATTTATCTTCTATTTTAGAAGTGAAATTAATAAAACAATGTTCACCTTCAAATACTGTTTTTATTTCCTTCAACTTTTCAAGATTTATGTGATGATTATATATCTCATAATTTCTAAAAATAGAGTCATATTCTTTATTATTCAATATGTATAAATAAGTTTTCTCTATAGCATCATATCTACAATTAAAATTATTTTTAACTCTTTTAATATCCTTTATATAAATATCATTAGGTATCATTTTATTTAAACTATATTTGATTTTGTCTAAATCAAAGCTATTATCTAAATCAAAATGTGCAAATTGATTAATAGCATGGACTCCTTTATCAGTTCTACCAGAAGCATATATTTTGGTTTTTTTATTTAATATAATTGATAAATTATCTTCTATTATACTTTGAATAGTGTTAGAGGAACTTTTTTGTCGTGCATATCCTGAATAGTTAGAACCATCATAACTAAATTTAATTACACATCTCATTAAAAACTCTCCATATTGAAAATAATATTAAATAAATCTAATTTATTATTAGATAATAAAATTGATAAATAAATAAATAATCCATTAACTAATAAAACAAATAATAAAAATATAAAATCAAAATAATGCACTTTTAATACTCTGTAATGACTTCTTTTCTCGTAAGGATCATAGCCTCTTGCATCCATGGCATATGCTAAGTCTCTACTTCTAGAAAAACAATTAACAAGTAAAGGAATTATTAAACTTGTATATGATTTAATTTTTTTAAAGAAACTTCCTTTATTATAATCTACCCCTCTTGATTTTTGAGCTATTAAAATTCTTTGAGTTTCTTCTAGTAATGTTGGGATAAAACGTAAAGATAAAGCAATAGTCATAGAAATAATTTCAACTGGAAATTTTAATAATTTCAATGGTTTCATATACCATTCTAAACAATTAGTTATTTCTAGAGGCGGTGTAGATTCAGTTAAAATAGAAGTTAACGCTAAAATTAAAATTATTCTAAGCAAGACTTTCAAAGTATGGAATAAAGATTCGATATATATAATAAAACCATTATTAAATTTATATAAAATATGTGAATAATTTTTATTAGGAAAAAAACAATTGATAATAAATAATAAAGTAAACAATACCCATAAAGATAATATTGATTTTAAAATAGATTTAAATGATATTTTAGCGATAATTAATAAAATAATTAATAACAAATAAAAAAATGTATATATAACAAAGTTGTTCAAAAAATTACCATAATTTAAAAATATTATTATAGTTGTAAAAATAACAAAAAATAACTTAATTCTAGAATCTAACTTGTTAAATAAGGTATTCTTATTTTGGTATTTTCCGAAGATATTATTCATTATTTAATCTCCTTAATTATTTTATTAATCAAAGAGTTAATATCATTATATTTATCGATGTTATATTTATAATTATATTTTTTTAAAAGATTTTTAAATTGGAATAAAGGAGGAATTTCAAGTGAATAATCAGTAATATTTTCATCATTAAATAAGTATATTGGGGTTGTTTCTTTAATTAATTTACCATTATTTAGTACAAACACTTTCTTACAATACTTCATTACAACTTCCATATCATGAGTAACAAGTATTATTGTTTTATTAAGTTTATTAAGATTAACAATTAGATCCATAATATCATCTTTGCTTTTAGGATCTAACCCTACTGTAATTTCATCTAAAATTAAAATATCAGGATTATATGATAAGATTCCTGCTATTGCTACTCTTCTTTTTTCCCCGCCTGATAAATCAAAAGGACTTCTATTTAAAAATGATTCATCTAATCCTACAGCTTTTAAAGCTTTAATCGAGCTTTCCCTTGCATCTTCTTTTTTAAATCCGAAATTTAAAGGTCCAAACATTACATCATCTAAAACTGTTTTTTCAAATAACTGGTACTCAGGAAATTGAAAAACCATTCCTACCTTTTTTCTTAATTTAATAATTTGTTTTTTATTCTTTCTTTTATTATTAGTTATTAAAAAATCTTCAATTTTAAGTGTACCTGATTCTGGTAAAAGTAGTCCGTTAAAAATTTGCATTAAAGTAGATTTACCAGCACCAGTTTCTCCAACAAAAGCTACAAAATCTCCATCTTCGATTCTAAATGAGATATCATTAAGCGCTTGATAAAAAATTTTATCGGAAATTTTATATTTATAACTTAAATTTTTTGCTTCTATTTTTGACATAAATACTCCGCTAAAAAATCTAAAGTTGGTTTTTCATTGTTTATTTCAATACCATTTTTCTTTAAAATAAATTTGATTTTTAAAGCTAATGGGATAGATAATTTAATTTTATCTAGTTCTGTTTCATCATTAAAAACATCACTCGGTTTACCAATTTTAAAAATTTTCCCTTTATTTAAAATAATAACTCTATCAGATAAGTATGCCTCTTCAATATCATGGGTTATTGAAATAAAAGTTAAACTAGGGTCTTCTTTTTTCATATTTACTATAAGTTGTTTTATATCACTAACACCTTTAGGGTCAAGCATTGATGTTGATTCATCAAAGATAATAATTTTTAAACCCAGTGCTAAAATGCCTGCTATTGCAACCCTTTGTTTTTGTCCACCTGATAATTCAGATGGCGCTTTAGATATAAAATTTAACATATTAACCTTAGTAGCGTAATAAGCTACAAGTTCATGCATTTTTTTATATTCAATATTTCTATTTTCAAGTCCAAAAGCAATATCATCCTCTACAGTAGCGCCAACAAATTGATTATCGGGGTTCTGAAAAACAATACCTATACTTTTTCTTATTTTTTTATAATTATCCTCATTTTCTTCGAATCCATTTAAATAAATCTTACCTTTATCTGGTTCAAAAAAATAACATAAAAGCTTTGCTAAAGTTGATTTACCACTTCCATTGTGCCCAATTAGGCTTACATATTCACCTTTGTATATAGAAAAAGAAATATCATCTAATACTTCGTTTTCCTTTTCATATGAATATGATAAATTTTCAACCCTTATTATTTCATTGTGAACTTCATTCATTTAATAATTCAATACCCTTGACACTGCCTTTATATTCTTCGTATTCAATATTAGCCAAGTCTAACAATTTTTTACTTGCTTTAACTTCTAAATGGTCTTTATATTTGTCAGATAAATAAATAACTTTTTTAATACCTGTTTGAATTATAGCTTTAGCACATTCATTACACGGGAATAAAGTAACATATAATGTACATCCTTTTAAACTAGATCCATTTCTAATATTTAAGATAGCGTTAAATTCAGCATGACAAACATATAAATATTTATTATCTAATCCTTCATTTTTATTCCAAGTTAATTCATTAGAATCAATATTTCTAGGCATACCATTATAACCTACAGAAACGATTTTGTTTTCCTCATCAACAATTACAGCGCCAACTTGACTAGATGGATCCTTACTTCTTTTGGAAGTAATAATCGCAATTGACATAAAACATTCATCCCATGATAATACTCTATTCATATTGTTATCCCCTTAACATTGCAAGAATAATTTCAACCATTTTTTCCATTTGACTATAAGAGACAAACTCATATCTTCCGTGAGGATTAAAATCTGCAGAACCAAGATTTGGACAAGGTAAACCTAAAAAAGTTATCATAGCTCCATCAGTTCCTCCTCTAATAGGAGTGTGTTTAATTTTAGTCTCTGTTTTTAAATATGCTTTATTGATTAAATTAATTGCTTCAGGATTCGATAAAAAATAATCAAACATATTATAATAATCATCTTTTATATTTATAGAAATTTTTGCTTTTGGATGTTCTTTTCCTATTTTTAAAACCGCTTCATTCAAATATTCTTTTTGTTTTTCTAATAATTTCTTATTGTGATCTCTTAAAATATATTTACTTTTCGCGTGTTCAACATCCCCACTCATCGAGCATAAATGAATAAAACCTTCACGCTCTTCGGTTTTTTCAGGTACCATATCTTTAGGTAATAATGAGTGAATTTCACTTAAAATTGCTATTGCGTTTTCCATAACATTTTTTGCACTACCTGGATGAGTACCAATTCCGAATACTTCAATTTCAGCGCTTGAAGCATTGAAATTTTCATGGTTTGCTTCATAAATAGTCCCACCATCAATAGTAAAAGCATAAGTTGCACTCATTTTCTTAACATCGAAATGTTTCCAGCCTGCACCTACTTCTTCATCTGGTGTAAAACAGATAGCTAAGTTGTAATTAAATTCTTCTTTATGTGCTAAAAAATATTTACAAATTTCATAAATTATAACAATACCGGCTTTATCATCGCCACCCAAAAGATGTTCTCCATCAGTGACAATAATTTCATCTCCTATAACCTCTTTTAAACAAGGAAATTCAGAAACTTTCATTGTATATTTTTCATTTAATTTAATGTCACTACCATCATAACAAGGAATAACCTTAGGATTTTTTATACCTCCAGCAATAGTTGGAGCGGTATCCATGTGAGCAATTAAACCAATAGTTTCTTTTTTACCAATTTCAATTCTTCCATATACCAATCCAAACTCATCTTGAAATGCATTTTCTATACCGATTGCTTTAAGATCTTCAACCATTTTCTTACCAAATTCAACTTGTGAATAAGTTGATGGGTAAGTAGAACTTGTTTCACTTGAAACCGTATCTATAGAAATATATTCTAAAAATCTTTCTTTCATATTCATAATTATCTCCTTTTCTCACCGAGTAAAACAAACTTAAAATCATCTATTACTAATCTTATAAATTTGTTATGGTATTTATTAATATTTTTACATTCTATTCTAAAATTCACATCTTCTGAAGTTAGATTAAACTCATTGCTAGTAACACGAACAAATTCATTATTTGAATACTTAACTTTTAAATTTGATGAAAAATCAATATTTAAATAAAAATCAGAATAATCAACGTTTTTAAGAGTGTAGTCGTGAATTAATAAATAAGTTTTAAAAACAAATACTCCTTTTGATATTTTATAGTTTGAATTCTCACTAATTAATTTAGCTGTTTTAATAGTCAAAAATTCTTCAGATTTATTATCGATTTTAAAATCAAAATAATTTGATACTTTTGGGTTGTAGTCCAATCTTGATTCAAATGCTTCATCACCTAATTTGTAATATATATTTTTATTATCAAAAGAATATGAATTATTTTGATATATTCGTTGATAATTAGGTGTTTTACTACAACTATTAACATAGATAAATATTCCAAAAATAATCGATAAAATACCAATAATTGTTGTGAGATTAATTAAAAATTTATTGTTTTTAAAAGTAGAATTAATTTTATTTTCCATAAATAATATTATACTTTAAAAACAATATAATTTAAACATTAATAAAATATGATAAAATAATTTTATGAAATTAAAATCTCTTATTGATTGCAATGTAAATCTAGGATATTTCCCAAACTTAGTAAACACTCAAAAAAATATATTAAATGAAATATTTAATTACAATACTAGTTTTTCATTGATATCTTTTGATGGTGTTGAATTTGCTAAAGAAGATAAATTACGAACTAGGTTAGTAAATCAAATAATAGCGTTTAAAAAAGCTTACACATTTGTAGAAAGTAATAAAAAAAGACTAGGCCTTTCTTTATGGGTTAGACCTCATTTAGAAAACAACATTAATGAAGTAGATGATTTTATTAATACATATTTAGAATTCATATATTCAATAAAAATAAATTTAAGGACTTCAAATATTAAGATAAATGATGTTAAATTAATTCCATATTTAAAATTAGCTGAAAAATATAATTTAGTTACTAATTTAGTTATAAATAACTATAATCCTATATTTATTAAATTTTTAGATAAATGTTTTAAAGACTGGCCTCACTTAAATTTTATTTTAACCAATAAATCAAAGATTAAAAATTTAAATAGTATTATTAATTTACTAAGTAGTAATTCAAATTTATTTATTTCTACTTCTGCTCTTAACAAAGATAATTTAGTTAAATTGATTAATAACAGACTTGAAGATAGAATTTTATTTACAGGAGAACTTTACTCCGAACCAAATAATAATAAATATAATAGTTTTAGTGTTGATATAATAAAAAATAATCTAAATCTATCAGAAGAAGTATTTGATAAAATAACTTATCAGAATAGTTCTAGACTATTTAATCTAAATATTAAATAATTCAAAACACATCCATCTTCTTCGCAAGAGTTATTAGATTTTTTTGTATTATATACTATATAAATAATTCCTATAATAACTATGCAGAATAAAATAATAAGTAGTATTAAGTTAATAATTTTAATTATTTTTTTATTTTTCATATTTTTTTCTTTCATTAAAATTAATATATTTATCTAAAACATTCATAACAATAAAAATTATAAAAGTATGTACTAAACAAGAAAAAAATCCAACAATAAACTGATAAATAAATACAAATTTAAAATCCCAATTTAAAACTAATGATTTCACAAGACTACTTAAAGGTATCTTGCAGAGAAAATATGTTAAAAAAACACTACTGCCAATTGTGTTTAAAGAATACACTTTAGATTTATATTTTTCGGATAAATTTTTGTTAATCATTTTAAACAATAAAATATAAATAAAAGATAAAGCTATAAAAACAATACACATTATTATTGATTTTTTATAAGGCTCTATATAATAATATTTTTTACCTGTTATTGAAGAAACAAAATCATTATTTAAAAAATAAAAAACAATAAATGATGATAAAATAGATAAAATAATCGCGAAAGATACGGGATATTTATTATCAAATTTATTATTTTTCAGTAATTTATAAAATATATACGGCATTAAACCTGTCACTGCTGCAGGTATGGTAAAAATTATATTAAATCCACCATTTTGAGGAATTAAAATAGCTCCAACAATATCGACAGCACTTGCGATAAAAGTTCCCCATCCAAATCCTAAAACAATTGAAGAAAACATAATAATCGAGTTAGTAAGACTAACTTTTAAAAAAGATAATCCTAAAAAGTTAGGTATAGCTACCAATCTAGAAAATATTATTCCTAACGCTATCATTAAAGCACTGAAAGTGATTTTTTGAATAAATTTTTGCATTCTCATTTTATACTTATCTATTTATACTCTTTATTTAATTTTCTTTTAATATCTTTTTCTTTACTAGATTCTCTTTTATCGTATAATTTCTTTCCTTTACCTAAGGCAATTTCAACTTTGCAAAGACCTTTTTTAAAATATATTTTAGTAGGAATGATACTATAACCTGCTAAAACTACTTTATTATAAAGTTTGGATATTTCTTTTTTATGTAATAAAAGTTTTCTACTCCTTAAAGGATCGTGATTAAATACTGATGATTTATCGTATATAGAGATATTCATATTAATTATATATGCTTCAAAATTTTTAATTAAAACATAAGCATCGTTAATAGAACACCCATTCTCTCTTAATGATTTAATTTCACTTCCTTTTAAAGAAATTCCACATTCTAAAAAATCAGAAAGATAATAATTAAATGAAGCCTTCCTGTTTTGAGATATAATTTTAATTGATTGAGAGCTTTTTATTTTTTCCATATCATTTTTTAATAAAATATTTTCTATAATATTTTATCGTATCTATAAGTGTATCATAAAAGTTAGTTTGATTCTTATAATTTAACTCTTTTTCTATTTTATCTTGATTAATTAAATAGTTATAATCATGATATTTTCTGTTATCAACAAATTTAATTTTATTTATATCATAGTTAAAATAATTTATTATGTATTTAGTTAGTTCGAGATTTGTTAACTCAATATTACCGGAAATATTATAAATTTCTCCGCTTTTTCCATTTTTTATTATTAAATCAATTGCTTTAACATGATCAAAAACATAAAGCCAATTTCTTTTATTTAATCCATTACCATATAAATTAATATAGTTATTTTCATTAATATTTTTAACTATTAAAGGAATTAATTTATCATGATATTGATATTTACCATAATTATTTGAACATCTTGAAATAGTAATATTATATTTCTTATCTTTAATTAGTTTTAAAAGATATAAATCACATAATGTTTTCGAATAAGAATATGGATTAGATGGATTCAATTTATCATCTTCTTTAAATATTTTATTAAAGCTTTCTCCATATACCTCATCAGTAGAAATATGGTGAAATCTTTTAATATTATGCTTAAAAGATATGTTAACCAGATTAATTAAACCATTATAGTTGTTATCAATAAACTCATCTGGATATAAAAATGATTTATCTACCGAAGTTTCTGCAGCAAAATTTACAACATAGTCAATTTTATATTTAGAAAAGATATTATTTAAAATCTTTTCATCTCTTATATCACCTTTAATAAAATCAATTTGATCATTTTTTTTGAAAAAATCGATAAATTCTATATTAGATGCATAATTAATCTTATCCAAAATTATATATTTTGAAATTTTATCTTTATCAATCATATATAGGATAAAATTAACTCCTATAAAACCTAATCCACCTGTAATTAAATAATTCATAATTAATTAATTTTATTAAATACACTAACCATTTTATCTAGATTATCAGAATTAACAAAATCAATTGATTGATTTTTTAGATTTGATAATAAAGATGAATCATTCTTTTGAGTTTTTAAATATAAATTCAATATTTTTTCTTAAAATTAGATAATTTATTAAAGTTAAATCCTCCCATCAAAAAATATAATCTTAAATGATATTTATGTAAACGATTCATATTTATAACTATTTCTCTTTTTTCAGAAGTTTCCTGTTCCATACCAACTGCTAAAACAAAAATATTTTTATTTTTCATTGATTTATATTTTTTTAAGAATTTCTTAAGACCTAAAATATTATTATTTCTTAAAGGTCCTATAAAAATAATATTTTTATAATTAATAAAATCTTTTTTCTTAATATTTTTAATATCTAGAATTAATGATGCCTCTATCCTTGGTTTTAATATCTCGGCATACATTTTAGAAAAACCAGTATTAGATTTATAATAAATAATCGATTTATTTTCCATATAATTTCCTTATTCATATTGTAATATTTATACTTTCTTATTACAATATAGATATATGAACATATGTTCATATGTTGGAGTATTATATGAAAAGTAAAGTTAGATTTAATTATGTTGGAAATTTTCTTAAAGTTTTCGGGGACGAATCTCGAATCAAAATTTTATATGTTTTAGATGAAAAAGAATTAAGTGCTGGTGAAATATCTAAGACTTTAGAAATGAGCCAGTCCGCTGTTTCTCATCAATTAAAAATATTAAAAGATAATCGGATTGTTAAATATAGAAGAGAAGGAAAAAATATTTTTTATAGTTTAGATGATGAACATGTTTCAATAATTCTTAAAACAGCAATAGCGCATATTGAAGAGGAAACTTTATGATAAAAAAAATATTTAATAAAAGAAATTTAATCATTACATCCTTAATTATATTAATCCTATCTTTTATCTATGAATTATTATTAAAATATTATCCAGATAAAATTGTAAATATTGAACTATCAATAAATATTATTGTAACTATAACTCTATTATTGAACGAGATAAATATTATAAAAAAATCTATTAAATCATTAAAAAATAAAGATTATTTTTCTGAATATGATTTAACACTTATCTCATCTATCACTGCTCTTGCAATTGGTAAATTTAATGAAGCACTAGCTATTATTATTTTCTTTTCAATAGGTGAAATGTTTGAAGAATATTCATTAAACAAATCTAAAAAATCATTATCTAATATTTTAAATTTGAAGCCAAAAACTGCCCATAAATTCATAAATAATACTTATATTGAAGTTGACCCAGAATCATTAACAATCAACGATTTAATTTTAGTAAAACCAGGAGAAATAATTCCAGTTAATGGCTACATTATCGAAGGAGAATCCTATCTTGATTTCTCATCTTTAACAGGTGAATCTAAGTTAAATAAAAGTGTTTTGGGAGAAGAAGTTCTCTCAGGTACAATAAATAAAAGTTCAATTTTAAAAATAAAAGTCAGTAAAGAATATAAAGATTCCACTATGACACAAATTTTAAATATAATTGAAAATCCTGATCAAAGAAAAACTAAAT
This sequence comes from Caryophanales bacterium, assembly GCA_052171195.1. Classification (GTDB taxonomy): domain Bacteria; phylum Bacillota_I; class Bacilli_A; order RFN20; family CAG-826; genus Onthovivens. The sequence continues at coordinate 388,003 of JBQMZB010000001.1, read as the reverse complement.
CTATTAAATTTATAAAAAAATTTGCCAAAATTTATACTCCTTTAGTTATAATGTTAGCATTTTTAACTATGATAATACCTTCAGTTTATGAATTAATTAAATTTGAAGAAATCATCAACTTAAAAGAATACTTATATCGTGGAGCTTCAATTTTAGTTATTTCTTGCCCATGCTCTTTGCTTATTTCCATTCCAATGGCCTATATTATTTCAATAGGTAATTTTAGTAAACATAAAATATTGATAAAAGAAAATTTAACTATAGATAATATAAACAAAATTAAAAATATTTACTTTGATAAGACTGGTACCTTGACTGAAGGTATGTTAAAAGTAACTAATATAATTTTATATAACGAGGATAATTCCACACTTTTATTACAATTATTAAAAATTAGTGAAAAAAATTCTAATCACCCAATTGCAAAAACTTTATATGACTATTGTGAAAATGTAGATATTAATAATCTAGAGATGACTTACTATCAAGAAATTGAAGGTAAGGGTATTATTTGCACGATCAATGATAAAAAAGCCATTATAGGGAACAAAAACTTAATGATAGAAAATAATATATTTTTCGAAGAAGTAAATACAATTGAAACAATTGTATATGTGTCTTATAATGATGAAAAAATTGGATATATTATTTTGTCAGAAAAAATAAAATCAAACGCTGAAAATGTTATAAATTATCTTAAAAATAAAAAATCAAAAAAAGTAATTTTGTTAAGTGGCGATAACAATAAATCTGTTAAAACATTAGTAGAAAAAATTCATATTAATAACTATTATTCAGATTTATTACCACTTGATAAATCAAAAATAATTAAAGAAGATAAGTGTAAAAAAATGTTTGTAGGAGATGGTATAAATGATACACCATCAATGGTAAATTCAGATATTGCAATATCTATGGGTATAAAAGGTAGTGATATCGCTATAGAATATAGTGATATAGTTTTAATGGATGATAATTTAATAAGTATTATAAAATTATTTAGATTTTCAAGGAAAACAAAAAATATTATATTATTTAATTTAATATTCGCTATAAGCACAAAAGTTTTAGCAATTTTATCAAATAGTTTAGGTTTATTTAGCAATTATGCGATATATATATCAATTTTTGCAGATGTTGGTGTAACAATTATGTGTTGTTTAGTTACATTTTTAATTAATTATAATAGAAAAATTAAACTTTAGTTTCTTTAAATAATTTAGCAAGTCCGCCTTTACTAGTTTCTTTATAGTCAGGATTTAAAGAATCACCTGTAATTCGCATAGTATACACTACATCATCTAAACTTACACGATTAACTCTATAAATAGATATATTTTTAGCATAAAAATAACTAGTGTATGCTCGCATTGCAGCTATCCCGTTTCTTTCAATACAAGGGATTTGAACATACCCCATAACAGGATCACAGGTTAAGCCTAAAAAATGTTCAAGGGCAACTTCAGCAGCATATTCAATTTGATATAGACTTAGATTATTTAAATATGCTAAAGCTGCACTGGCCATTGAAGCCGCGACTCCAATTTCTGCTTGACATCCATGAACAGCACCACTTATCGATGCGTTGCATTTGCAAATATTCCCGATCAGACCAGCTATTTTAAGAGCATTTATAATACCTTTTTTATCTCGTTTATTATATTTATATTCATAATAACATATAGATGGTAATACACCGCAAGAACCACAAGTTGGAGCAGTAACAACTTCTTCTCCACATGCATTCCCTTCACTACAAGCATATGCAAAAGAAGTAACTAACATTACTTTTTTCTCTTCTTCATTATTTAATTTTAAAGCATCGTCATATATTTTTTTACTCACTCTTTGTAATTTTAATTTACCAGGAATAATACCTTCTTTAAATAAATTATTTTCTAATTCGTAAATAATTTTATTAAATATATTATCAAAATACTCATCTAAATCATTATTTTCAAATTTGTTTATAAAATTTATTAAATCTAAATTATTATTTTTTAAATATTCTTTAATTTCTTCAAAATTATTAAAAGGGTAAACATCTTCGCTTATATAATTTTTATCTAGATTTTTAGAAATTTTACCACCACCTAAAGAATAATATTCTTGTTCTTTTATTAAAATATTATTTTTATATCCTTTACATAATAAAGTATTTGGATGTTTTAAATTATCTAATTTATTGACAAAAATTACCTCATTTGGAATAGAATTTAAAGCTTTTTTAATAATTACATCAGTTAAATGACCTCTACCTGTCAAGGCTAAAGAACCATATAAGTAAACTTCAACAAAATCAAAATCATTATTTTCTATAAAGGATAAACAAGCCTTATAAGGACCGATAGTGTGTGATGAAGATGGTCCATATCCAATAATAAAAATATTTTTAATAGATTCCATAATTACCCAATTCCTCTCATCAGTTCTTCAAGATTAATATTTAAGCCATTACAAATTTTATATAAAACTTTAAGTGTAGGGTTTCTCTTTCCTCTCTCTAGATCTGAAAGATAATTTGTATTTATGTTGCATTCTAAAGCTAAATCCTCAATAGAATATTTTTTTTCTTTTCTTAAAAACCTAATTCTTAATCCTAACTGATAATTAACTGAAAAAATTTGTTCAATGTTATTCACAATCTAGCTCCTTAGCTTTATTTTTTAAACTTATAAATAAATGATTAATATTAGATTTAGAAACTTCTGAATTAATTTTTTCACTGAGTAGGATTGCAAGCTCTTGATAACTAGCTTCCATATGTTCTTTTCGTAAGTAACAAAGTTCTCTAAGTTTTTTATTTGCAATATTTTTAATACCTAATTTTTTGTCAATAATATCAATATATTTTATTTGTTCTTTAGACTTTAAAACTGTTTTATTAAAATTATACGTATCCATATTTATAAGCCTATTATTAACGTTAAAAAAATCTCTATCAACTCTAATATTTTCAAAATATAAACATGAATTAGAGGCATTTAAATATGCTAAAAAATCACTTATTAAAGATGATTTTTTTAAATATAAAACGTAGTTATTCCTTCTTTTAACTAGTTTAAAATCAAAAGAAATAGGTTTAATTTTATTAAATAATTTTAATATTGATTTAGAGTACTCTTCATCATTTGTATACATTTCTAAATGATAATTACTACTCTTAGGACTATTACAACTACCTGTAGCTAAAAATACACCTGTTAGATAACCTCTTATTTTATCTTGACTATTAATTATTACATATTCAATATTATTAGATAAAAAATCTATTTTTAAAAATTTAAAAATAGCTTCAATATCGTCATCTCCTATAATATTAATAAGATATTCAATTGATTTATAAAATTTCATTCTTCTTTTATAAGTAAATGAAATAGTAATCTCAGGAAAAAATTTTTTAAGTAATGAATAAATATATTTAACAACCTTGCTGTTCTCACTTTTCAAAACAAGTTTATTGTTTGATTTAGAAATAACAATTGTACCAGTAATTCTAATAAAAGAGCTCAGCAAAGATATATAATAATCATCTTTAAAAGTTAAATTTGTTAATTCCTCTTTTATTTGTTGAGTAAAACTAATTTGATTATCCATTTATATTATTTTAACTTAATTATTGTTTAATTTTAATAGAATTTAAATATTTAATGATATTTGTCGCAGCAACTGCTCCATCACTGCTAGCTGTTATTATTTGTTTTAATGGTTTAAAACAAATATCTCCAGCAGCATATATGCCTTCAATATTAGTTTCTTGTTTATCGTTTACTTTTATATAACCTTTTTCCATATCTAAATCTAAAGAATTAAATAAGTAGGAAGATGGAGTATCTCCTGTGAATGGAAAAATAGCGTCAACATTTAAAGTTAGTTTTGTTTTATCGTTATTATTACTAATATTTACTGTATTTAAATATTCATCTCCATCATATGAGTCAAGTGAATATGGATATAAAAATTCAATATTTGTTAATGATTTTAATTTTGAAAGATTATTTTCTTCATCATCCAAATTATTATCATTTATTAAATAAATTTTATTAACAATATTTGATAAATATAATGCTTCCTTATAACCTTTATTTTCATTGGCAAAAACACAAATATCTTTGTTTTTATAGAAGAAACCATCACAAATAGCGCAATAAGAAACTCCTTTACCTAAATACTTTTGTTCTCCTTTGATGTTTTTCTTTTGGATAGAAGTTCCTGTTGCAATAACTATAGTTTTGCAAACATAAATATCATTATCGCAACAAATTTCAAATAAATTATCTATTTTTTTAATATATTTAATTTTATCTTTAGTTACTTGGATATTATTTTTATTTAATTGTTTTTGATATCTACCTATAAGTTCAAATCCAGTAATAAAATCAAATCCGGGAAGATTTTCAATATTTGTTATAGTGTTTAACTTCCCGCCTATTAAATTATTTTCAAGTAAGATAAAACTATATTTACTTCTTGATAAATAAACAGCTGCACTAATCCCAGCAACACCCGCTCCTATAATTAATACATCTTTTTCAATTCTCATATTTTTTTACCTCTTTATATAATTGATCATACGAATCAACAAAACAATACGGTTTAATATTATCGCTTAAAACACGCTTCTTCATTGTCATTAAAATAACATCAATATCAGCGTTTTTAGCTACCTTATAATCATATAATGTATCTCCGATATAAATCATTTCATCAAGATTGCATTGATAAAATTCTTTTATTTTATATAATCCTTCTGGATTTGGTTTATTAAATTTAACATCTTCTGCACACACTAATATGTCAAATAAATGAAATATATTAAGTTTTTTAAGACAATAAATACTTCTTTCTTTATTTTTATTTGTGAAAATAGAAAGTTTATATCCTTCTTTATAAAATTTATTAAGAATATATTTAAAATTAGGAAATCCTTCTAAAAATTGATCGTAATATTTTATAGAAATATCGTTATAAACTTGTTTAATTTCATCATGATTAAGATTAGGAAACATTTTATTAAAAGTTTCATTAATCGGAGGACCACTAAAAGTTTTAATTAACTCAATATCTATCTTATAATCTTTACCATAATATTTTTTTAATAATTCCGTCCAGATATTAATTATTATATTATCAGTATCGATTAATGTTCCATCCATATCGAAAACTAAATACTTAAGCATTGATCTTTTTATCCTTAACTTTTAAAATCCATTGTCCTTTATCTCTTTTGAATTGCCAGATAATCAAGAATAAAAGTATTAATAAACCGATGATTAACATAACTAATGAATTATAAGTACTCCATTTATTATTGGAACCCATATTGAAATTATTGTCTCTAAGAGGTTCTAAGATAAATCTAGTAGTTCCATAAGATATAAAATAATATGATAAACCACAACCCTCCGGGGTTATAATATTTTTAATCGTTTTATTTATTTTGCTACAATTTCTAAATAAATAAATAAGTCCAAATTCTATAAATAGATAATTTATAAAATTCAATGCACCTTCAACTAAAAATAAAGGGGCATATATTTTATTTGAATTCAAAGCAACATGATATTGTTCATTAGAGAATATTGGTTTAACAGAAGAAAATTTCATATTATTAGAAATGATTCTTAATAATAAATTTGAATTGTTAACTAAATTACCATGTACTTCATTATTAAAAAAATTACCGTATCTTCCAATAACTTGAGCTAATAAAATAGCAGGAACAATAAAATCAAGCAGGATAAGGTAGTTCATACTAACAAATAATTTATCTTTAATTTTATATTTCATATATAAAAGATAAAATACTCCACCAATTATTCCTAAGGAAGCTCCCATGATTGTTAATCCACCATTTTTAAAGTCAAAGATAGCTGAAATATTTTTATCAAATCCTTCTCTATAGAAATTTCCTACAACATACCATAGTCTAGCCCCTACAATTCCTAATGGTAATCCAATTACAAATACAGTTAATAAGAATGAAGAATCTTTATATACTCTTCTAATTTGTAAATTAGTAATAAATAATGTAGTTAACGCTCCTATTAAAATGCAAATAGCGTAAAGCGCTATCTCAATTCCTTTGCCATCAGGTTTTATAGCCCAATCATACCCTGTGTTAACTGTTGTTAACTTAATTCCATCAATTCCGATATAAATTCTATTACATAATGGATAACGAATATAATCTGCCCATCCTTCAATATGAATAATAAAACTTATTAAAAATATAAATACAGAAATTGCAGTAAATATAACTAATTTTTTATATTTATTAACATTAATTCTAAAAATTGCTAAAACCAATATTGAACTTGACATTATGTAAAAAGTAATACCGGATAAAACACTCCCTAAATATATAAATACGAAATGTATTGGTTTAATTGTTGTTTTTAAGTCATTAAATATATAATCTCTATTAAACGGATTAGAATGAAATTGTAGAGTAAAAAGTAAACTACCTACAACAAATATAATTAAAGATGGAATATAAAATCTAAATTCTTTTTTAATAAAATCAATATTTAAAATATTGTTTTTTAAATAAATTTTCCTTGTTGGAATGATAAATAAAATAATAGATATAACAAATGCCAATATTGATGAAATTAAAGTTATTTTATGTATTAAATCAAAGTTCATTTTTAATTTTATCCTTTCTATTTTTATCTTCTTCTAAAATCTTTTTAAGATATTTCCCAGTATAACTTGAATCGTTATTCGAAACTTCTTCCGGAGTTCCTTGCGCAACTATTTGTCCACCTCGATCGCCACCTTCTGGGCCAATATCAATAATATAATCAGCGACTTTAATTAAATCTAAATTGTGTTCGATACAAATAATAGTATCACCACCTAAAACTATTTTTTCTAAAATAGATAACAATCTAGCTATGTCATCAGTGTGTAAACCTGTAGTAGGTTCATCAAGTATATATATTGTCTTCCCTGTAGGTTTCTTTTGGAGATAACTAGAAAGTTTTACTCTTTGTGCTTCACCTCCAGAAATTGTATTCGACTGTTGACCGACTTTCATATATCCTAGACCGACATCGACCAAATATTTAAGTTTCTTAGCAAGTTTATGATGGTCTTTGAAAAAATTATAAGCTTCTTCTATTCTCATATCTAAAACATCTGAGATGGTTTTATTTCTATAAGTAACTTGTAATGTTTCTTCGTTATATCTTTTTCCATTGCATTCATGACATTTTACATATACATCAGGTAAGAAATTCATAGAAATTTTTATAACACCATCACCATTACAATTTTCACATCTTCCACCACTTAAATTGAAACTAAACCTTGATTTATTATAACCTCTTGTTTTCGCTTCGATTGTTTCAGCAAAAATATCCCTTATATCATCAAAAGCTTTAACATAAGTAGCAGGGTTACTTCTTGGAGTTTTACCAATTGGTTCTTGACTAATGTTTATAACATTATCAATGTTCTCTAATCCTTCTATTTTTGAATACAAACCTTGTTCTATATTTTTATGTAACAACTCCTTATTAATTGCTTGAAGAAGTGTCCCATTAACAAGAGAGGATTTACCACTTCCCGATACACCGGTAACACAAATAAAGCAACCTAATGGGAAAGATACATTAATATTTTTTAAATTGTTCGTGTGACAATTATATAATTTAATAAATTTACCATTCCCTTTATTTCTAGTGTAAGGAACTGGTATATATTTTTCTCTGGTTAAATATTGTCCTGTTATACTTTTTTTGCTTTTTTTAATCGTTTCTAAATTACCTTGTGCTACTACTTCGCCACCATAATCACCTGCACCAGGACCAATATCAACAATATAATCAGCACTTACTATCATTTCTTCATCATGCTCAACTACGATAATAGTATTACCAAGATCTCTCATTTCTTTTAGGGTGTTAATTAATTTCCATGAATCTCTTTGGTGGAGTCCAATAGATGGTTCATCAAGAACATATAAAACACCTGACAATTTACTACCTATTTGTGTTGCAAGTCTTATTCTTTGTGATTCTCCACCAGATAAAGTCATAGCGTATCTTGTTAATGTTAAATAGGACAAACCAACATTGATTAAAAACTCTGTTCTATTTTTAATTTCTTTTACTATCAAATCACTAACAGCTTTTTCATAATCCGATAATTTATTATCTAAATCACATATAAATTTATAAAAATTATCTAGAGTTAAACATGTTAATTCATGTATATTTAAGCCATTAATTTTTACGCATAATACCTCATCACTTAGTCTCGAACCATGACATTTACTACATACTTTATTTCTTAAAAATTTATAATAATATTGTCTTAAAAAATCACTTTGAGTTTCATTATACAATCTTTCCACATGTGTTTTCACACCTTCAATGTTTCTTTTACGATGAAGTGTATTTCCACTTGAAGAAGTAAGTTTATACTCGATAATATCGGGTGAACCATTTAATATAATAGATTTTTCTTTTTCTGATAATTTATTAAACGGTATATCTTTATTAATATTGTAATATGATAATAAATAATCAAATTCCATCCATTCTAAGTTTTGGCTACCAATACTATTTTTATAATATATTATTGCTCCTTGATTAATTGAAAGCGTTTGATCAGGAACGAGTAAATCCAAACTAGCTTCTAAATTAAAACCTAACCCATTGCACGATGAACATGCTCCTAAAGGAGAATTAAATGAAAAAAACCTTGGTTCCAAATTAGGAATTTGATAACCACATTCTGTACATTTATTTTTTATAGAATATTTAAATTCTTTATCATCTATCAATAAGCAAACAATACCATCGCCATACTTAGTACTTAATTCAATATCATCAAATATACGACTTTTATTATCATTTGTAACAAAAACTCTATCAATGACAATATCAAAATTATCAATGTTCTTATAGTTGTAATTTGTTATTTCGTCAATGTTTAAAATTTTATCGTTAATTCTAACTCTAACAAATCCATTACTTTGAACGCTTTGAATTTCTTTTTTTAGATTAATATTATCTTTTTTAATAGGTGCTAAAATTATTAATTTTTTATTATTAAAATCTTTTAAAACAATATCTGTAATTTTTTGAACACTAAAAGAAATTATTGGTTTGTTATGTTTTGGACAATATGGAATACCAATTTTAGCGTATAGAAGTCTTAAATAATCATAAATTTCAGTAACAGTTCCAACAGTGCTACGCGGATTATGAGATTGAGTTTTTTGTTCTATTGCTATTGCAGGGGATAAACCTGATATAGAATCTACATTAGCCTTTTCAAAATTACCTAAAAACTGTCTAGCATAACTTGATAATGATTCAACAAATCTTCTTTGTCCTTCAGCAAAAATTGTGTCGAAAGCTAAAGTAGACTTTCCGCTACCAGAGACGCCAGTAAAAACAATTAACTTATTTTTAGGAATAGTTAAATTAATATTTTTAAGGTTATTTTCTTTGCCACCTTTAATAACAATTTCATTAATTGACATACAAAAATTATAACAAATACTTATAAATTATTATATAAATATACTTTTAAAATAAATTATTTTTAATTTAAAACATAAAACCAAATTGAAATGAATTGTAAAATTGTTCCTAAAAGAATAAAACAATGAAAAACAGTATGGAACCATAATGATTTTTTAGCTCCAATACCATAGAGAATAGCTCCAATTGTATATGCTATTCCTCCAAATAATAAATATAATGTCCCAGCTAAACTTATTGAATTAATAAGCTCTTTAAAACAAATTATAATTAGCCAACCAATTAAAATATAAAGAATATAACTTAGAATTGCATATTTTTTAATATCAATTGAATTAAAAACAATTCCAATTGTAACACCAATCCAACATAAAACAAATACAAAAAATCCTGCATATGGTAATGTATTCCAAATTGTTACATCCCTTAAAGGAACCAAACAATAAACTGAATAAGTTCCTCCTATTAATAGGTAAACCATATCATGATCTATTACTCTTAATACTTTTTTACCTTTATTTTTTGCTAAACTATGATAAATACAACTAATCGTATAGCATATTATCATACCGCTTGCGTATAATATTACCCCGATATTCCTATATATTAAATCAGTATTACTACTACCTTGATAACCCCATAAATTAATTTTAAGAAGCATTAATATTAAAATAATAATACCAAAAATAGCCCCAACTCCATGAGTAATTGCGTTAGAAATTTCTTGTGCTAATGTATATTTGGGTAATTGAATTTTTTTAATACTCATAATAAACCACCTTATCTAGTTATACTAACTAGATTAGCACTATATTAAAACTATTTCAATATAAAATTATTAAAATGGACAATAATTATAAATATATAATTGACTTATAAACCTAATTTTTTAACTTTTTCCCATCTATCTATAGCATCATTTTTTGTTTTATTAAATAATGATTCCCATTCTTCAGGGTTAACTTTACTAAGTTGAGAAAATCTATTTTCACTAAGTAAGAAATCATTAAATTTATCAAAATCAGGTTCTTTACAGTCTAATTGTAATGGTGTTTTACCTTCTTTAATTAATCTAGGATCGTATCTCCATGTTGTAAAAAAGCCACATTCGACTGCTTTTCGTTCTTGTTCTATTGAATTAATTAGACCACCTCTTATACCTTGATTAATACAAGGTGTATAACAAATAATTAAACTTACTCCAGGATAACTTTCAGCATCTTTAATTGCTTGAATAGCTTTTATAGGATTTGCACCTAATGCTATCTGAGCAACATATACATCGCCATAAGCCATAGCTAAAAGGGCAAGATTTTTCTTTTTTGTTTTTTTACCAGAACTTGCGAATTGTGCAATAGTACCACTTTGAGTTGATTTTGATGCTTGACCACCCGTATTAGCGTATTGTTCATTATCTAAAACCATGATATTAACATCATCTTCACTGGCTAAAACATGATCTAATCCACCATAGCCTATATCATAAGCAAAACCATCTCCGCCAATAATCCATATTGATTTATCAATTAAATCGTTTTTAAATTCTAATAGTTTTTTAACTTTTAAATTTTCACTAAAATTAATAAGTTTAATTAAATCAAAATAAATAGATCTAACAAATTCTTTATCTTTAATATTTTCAACATATTTCTTTAATAATTCTTTTAACTCTTCTTCAATTGATTCGTTACTACTTAAAACATCGTTACAAATTTGTAAAATTTGTTGTAATTTGTAATTAGTTGCTAACCTCATACCATAACCATATTCAGCATTATCTTCAAAAAGTGAGTTAGCCCAGGCAATTCCTTCATTATTTTTATCTTTTACAAATGGAGAAAGAGGAATAGAACCATTATAAATCGATGAACATCCAGTTGCATTAGCTATCATTAAATCTTTTCCATATAATTGGGATAACAATCTAATATATGGAGTTTGGCCGCAACCTTGACATGCTCCACTTACTTCATGGTAAGGATGAAGAAAACTTACACCTTTAACGGAATTAGTAGGCATAACATTTTTATATTCAATATTTTTATATAAATAATCTGCATATTTTTCTAATGGATATTGAGATTTAGCATCGGCAAACTCTAAAGCAAATTTATTATTATTTAATTTTTCTGCCGTCTTATTTGCTAAACATTCTTTTATGCACAAACCACATCCTACACAATTTTCTGGCGATACTTGAATAATATATTTATATTGACTTAAAGTTTTAATTTTATTTTCAGTGACTAAATCATTCAATCCATCTGGTCCATTATTTATTTCATCATCAGTTACTAAAAAAGACCTAATAGTTCCATGAGGACAAACAAAAGCACAATTATTGCATTGAATACAATTTTCTTTATTCCATTTAGGAACTAAACTAGATATTGCTCTTTTTTCCTTAAAGGTTACATTAGAATGGAAATTACCATTTGATAAATTATGTTTTAAGAAAACTGAAGTTGGTATTTCATATCCATTTAGTTCATTAATAGGATCAATAAAATCTACAAAATATGAATCATTATTTACACTTACCTTTTTATAGATAGGAATTTCTTTCCACGCAGTTTTCACTTCTATTTTAACAAGGGAGTTAATAGCTTCGTCTATTGCATTAATATTTTGATTTACAACTTCTTCACCTTTTTTACTATATGTTTCTCTAGCAAAATCTTTCATTAATTTATTTGAAATTTCATATGGTATTAAGTTGCTATTCAAAAAGAAAAAAGCTGACTGTAAAATAGTATTCGTATGTCTACCCATACCAAGTTCAGAAGCAATTTTATTAGCGTTAATAATATAAAATTCTATATTCTTCTCTGCTAATTGTTTTTTCACTTTATTTGGTAAAAAATCTTCTATTTTATCTTTTTCTATGTTTGTATTTAATAAGAATACACCGTTTCTTTTAATATCTTTTAAAATATCAAATTTAAATAAATATGTATCAAGAGAAACACTGATAAAATCAGCCTTCTTAATATAATATGTAGATTTTATTTTATTAGGTCCGAATCTTAAAAAGCTTCTAGTTATTCCTCCTGCTTTTCTGGAATCATAGGCAAAATAAGCTTGAACAAAATTAGACGTTGCTTCACCTATAATTTTAATTGATGATTTATTAGCGCTAACAGTACCGTCACTTCCTAACCCATAGAATATGCAAGACCTATATTCATTTTTAATATAATAATCTTTATCTATTAATGGTATAGATAAGTTAGTTAAATCATCATTTAAAGTTATTACAAAATTATGATGTATATTCTTTGTCTTCATCCAATCAAATATTGATTTTATATCTTTTGGTTGAGTGTCTCTACTACTTAAACCATATCTTCCACCAACTACTTTAATATTAGTAATATTTTTAAGTTTTAAAGATGGAGATACATCTAAAAATAAAGGTTCTCCAAGTGATCCTTTTTCTTTAGTTCTATCCAAAACAGAAATAGTCTCACAAGATTTTGGAATAACATTAACAAAATCATCTACTGAGAAAGGTCTATATAAAATTACTTTAATTAATCCTACGTCCTCGCCTTTTGAATTAAGATCGGTTACAACTTCTTCAATAGTTTCACAAACGCTTCCCATTGCTACAATAACTCTTTTGGCGTTTTTAGAACCTATATAGACGAAAGGTGCATATTTTCTATTTGTTAGTTCACTTGAAATTTTAAGGTATTCTTTGGCTATTTTTAAAACATTATTAACATATATATTTTGTGATTCTAAGCCTGTAAAATATATATCATCATTTTCTGCACCACCTCTAGCTACAGGATTACCGTGAGGATTTAGTGCGTTTTTTCTAAAATTTTCAATTTCTTTTAATGGTAAAAGTTTTCTATATTCTTCTATATCAATTGTTTCAATTTTTTGTATTTCGTGACTTGTTCTAAATCCATCAAAGAAATGACAAACAGGATAACTAGCTTTCATAGCTATTAAATGTGCAATCGGTGTAAGGTCAGCAACTTCTTGTACACTATTACTACAAATCATGCATATTCCGCTTTGTCTAATAGCGTAAATATCTTGATGATCTCCAAAAATTGATAAAGATCTTGAAGCAATTGATCTTGCACTTACTTCTATAACTGCAGGGAGAAGTTCTCCTACCCATTTATAAATATTAGGTAACATTAATAAGAGGCCTTGAGATGCTGTAAAAGTAGTACCATATGAACCAGCTTGTAAAATACCATGAAGTGCACCAGCTGCACCTCCTTCAGATTGCATCTCACAAACTTTAACTGTTGAATTAAAAAAATTTATTTTTCCTAAGGAGGAATAAACATCAACTGAATCAGCCATTGGGGATGAAGGTGTAATTGGATAAATTGCAGCAACCTCAGTGAAATAATAGGAATAATAAGCTGCAACTTTATTGCCATCCATAATTACATATTTTTTCTTAACCTTATCCATATTTAATCCTCGCTAATATTACTAAATTAATTATAAAGTTAAACCATTACTTTTTAAATGATTTTACTTAGTATTAAATATTATTTTCTAAAACTAACATAATTTCAAAATATTTACTTTCTAGAATTTCTTTTTCTTTGTTAAGTTCATCGTATTTGAAATATTCAAGATTATTTTTATTTAATAAATCATCTATTTCTTTAATCTTATTTTCAATCTCAAAAAGTTCTTTTTGTAATTGAATAATTTTATTATTTGATAATTTATTATCTTTTAAAGGTTTATTAAAATCTTTCTTTGTTTCTATTTTATCGTCTTTTGAATTAAAATTATTTTTTAAAGATTCGATTTTTTCCAAATTATCGTCTAAATTACCAGAATTAATATAAGAAAAATGTTTTGCTAAATACAAAATATTATTAGATAACTCATTAATGAAATAACGATCATGCGATATAAAAATAATACATCCTTTATATTTTTTTAAAGCTTCAATTAAACATTCTTTACTTATAATATCTAAATGGTTTGTAGGTTCATCTAAAATTAATAAATCATTTACTTTATTTGAAATAATAGAAAGAATTAACCTTGTTTTTTCTCCATTTGACATTAAACATACTTTTTTATAAATTTCATCATCTTTAAATAAAAACTTGCCTAATATACCTCTCAAATATGACTCCTTTTCTTCAGGAAAATTATTTTTTAGGATTGTTAAAGCATCTAGATTCTCATTATCAAAGCGATTTTCTTGATCTATATATCCAATACTAATTTTTCGTAAAGTATTGATACTTCCTTTAAAAATTGGTATTTTATTAAGAATCGTTTTAATTAGAGTTGTTTTACCGATTCCATTTTCTCCAACTATCGCTAATCTATCTTGACCATATAAAGTAATTGAAAAAGGTTTTATTAATGAAAAATTATATCCAACTTCAACGTCTTTAAATTCTAATACTTGCTTATTTTCATAAATTTCACCTATTAAATTTATATTTATTTTATTATTAGAAGTATTAGGTACGATTGTTAAATTATTATTTAATTTTTCAAGTTTTTTAACTCTATCTTTAGCTCTTGAGGCAAATCTTGGTTTAGGCATAAAATATTCGATAAATTTTTGATATTTTTCAATTAATTTTTGTTCTTTAATCGATTCTTTTAATAAAAATTCATATTTATCATGTTTAAGTTTTAAATATGTATCGTAATTTGAATTATATGTATTAATTTTATGATTTTGTAACTCTAATATTTTCGTAGCTAATTTGCTAATAAAATATCTATCATGTGAAATAAATAAAATAGTGCCTTGATAATTCGTTAAAAAGTTTTCTAACCATTCTATAGTTAATAAATCGATATGATTTGTAGGTTCATCAAGAAGCAATAAATCATAATTTAATAATAAAATTTTGATAAATGCAATCTTCATTTTTTCTCCACCAGATAATAAAGATATTTTTCTGTCTTTAATTGATAAAGGAAAATTAAATTTAGATAAGTAAAAATCTATCTTATTTTCAAAATCATATCCACCATTTTCTTTAAATTTATTAGTTAAATTTCATATTGGTTTAACAATTCTAAATCATTAGGATTAGATTTTATAAGTTCTAACATTTTATCAATATTGAAATTAAGCTCAATTTGATCTTTAAAGACAAGTAAAAGTTCTTGATAAACTGTATTATTTACATCTTCAATACAATTTTGGTTTAAGTAACCTATCCTTGTATTTTTTAAAATGCTTATATTACCTTTTATTTCTTCATTATAAATTGGAGTCATATCTTCTTCATTTAAAATCATTTTTAAAATAGTAGTTTTTCCAGTACCATTATCTCCAATCAAAGCAACTTTTTCATTTTTATTAATATTAAAAGAAATATGATCCAAAATAAGATCATTGGAGTAATATTTAGTAACGTTAGAAAAACTAATTAAAGACATAGTAAAATTATAACAAAAAAATCTTATTATTAATAAACGATATTTAAATATATCGATTATTTGATAAATAAAAAAAATCCGAAATTTCGGAGTAATTTTAAATTTGGCGGAGAAAGAGGGGATCGAACCCTCGCGCCGTTGCCGACCTAACAGTTTAGCAAACTGTCCCCTTCACCACTTGGGTATTTCTCCAACGGATATTATTATATCATAATAATTAATAATTTATATAAAGAAATTAATAAAGTATGATTAATTCTTTTATTATTGAATTAATATTACAAATAATATACGCATATAAATATAATTTTTAATTAAAGCGTCAAATGAAATAAGAATATTAATACGCTTTAGCAAATAAGACTACATATTTTGCTTTTTTATGACAAATAGCGCACTCTTTATCAAATTCTATTTGATCAAAAGGTATAACTCTAGCGGTTGCATTGGTTAATTCTTTAATCTTTTCTTCACATTTTTGATCGCCATCCCACATCATTTTGGCATAACCACCTTTATCAACAACTTCTTTTAACTCTTCAATCGTGTGCACTTCAGTAATATTATTTAAAACATGATCTAGAGCTTTTTTATACATAACACTATGAATGCTTTCAAGCTCAACTTGAACTTCTTGAATAATGTCATCTAAATTGATAATTCTTTTAACGCCATCAACCCTTCTAACCAATACAGCTTGATTATTTTTCAAATCCCTTGGTCCTAATTCAATTCTCAATGGAATTCCTAACATTTCAGCGTTAGAAAATTTCCAGCCTGGAGTGTGATCGGATAAATCTAAACTAGTTCTAATATCATTATTATTTAAGATAGATTCAATTTCTTTACACTTAGCGCTAACACCTTCTTTAGTTTGTTGAATAGGTATTATAGAAACTTGTGTAGGAGCAATTTTAGGAGGTAAAACTAATCCATTATCATCTCCATGAACCATAATTATTGCGCCAATTAAACGTGTGCTGACACCCCAACTTGTTTGATATGGCGTTTTTAAGGCTCCGTCTTTATCTAAATATTGTATTCCGAATGCTTTAGCAAAATCATTTCCAAAATAATGAGTAGTACCACATTGTAAGGCTTTTCCATCGTGCATCAAAGCTTCAATAGAGTAAGTTTCTTTGGCTCCAGCAAATTTCTCTTTTTCAGTTTTTCTTCCTTTAATAAAAGGTATCGCTAATACTTCTTTGCCTAAACGATCGTAGACATCAAGCATTTTTAAAGTTAATTCTCTTGCTTCAACCTCGGAAGAATGCATTGTATGTCCTTCCTGCCATAAAAATTCGCTACCTCTTAAAAAAGGTCTTGTTGTTTTTTCCCATCTAACAACAGAACACCATTGGTTATAAATTTTAGGTAAATCTCTATAAGATTGAATAATGTCTTTATAATGATTACAAAATAATACTTCACTTGTTGGTCTGATAATTAAAGGATCTTCAATATCATTTATACCAGCCTTAGTCGCAATTAATGTTTCAGGAGCAAAACCTTTAATATGATCTTTTTCTTTTTGAAATTGCGAAGATGCAATTACTAAAGGCAAATAAACGTTAGAAACTTTATTCTTTTTAAATTCTTTATTTAACCATTCTTGGATGTTTTCCCAAATAGCATAACCATAAGGTCGATAAATAATAAATCCTTTAACATCACTATAATCCATTAATTCGGCTTTAATGCAAAGATCTGTATACCATTTTGAAAAATCTTCATCTCTAGAAGTTATTTCTTTATTTTTAAATTGTTGATTGTTATCCATAATAACCTACTTTCTTAAATTTAATAATTTTTTAACTACCTTATTATCCAAAGGTAAAACCATTTCTTCTGATTTAGATATTACTACACTTGAGAAATGATTAATAGACAAATTTAATAATAATTCAATTGCAGAAAAAGAATTAATATTCATGGCAATGACTTTATGATTCATTTTTTGGAGATAAGAGAATAATGAACTAGCTTTAATCAAACTTCTAGAATCTTCCTTAAGATCATTTTCTAAAGCTGAATCTACATAATAGTTATTAAATATACGATATATTCTTTCTTTCAAAATTAAGTCATCATTCTTGATTAAAAGACTAACAAAATGACCATTCTTTTTTAATTCTCTAATTATCATAATAATTTCATCATTTTCATCTTCTATATTGGTTATCTCACTTGAATTTAATACAATTTCTAATTTACAATCATTAATTTTATGAATTTTAGGAAGAATATCTTTTACAACCTTAAATGAGTCTAAATCTAAATTGATAATAAGTTTTAAATTTTTATCATCAATTTGATTAACGAAATTAGGTACAATTTTATTTAACAACGTTGTTAATACATTATCTAACATTGAATAATTTTTAACGTAATTAATAAAGCTATTATAATCATTAATAAATTTCGAATTTATATCAATTGAGACAAAATATCCGTTGATGGTGATAGCGTGAGGTTTAATCTGAATAATAGGTTGATATTTTATTTTAAATTCAGAATGCTTGATAATCTTATTAATTTCATTTTTGAAATTAAATTCTGTTAAAATATTTTTATCATTACTCTTATAAACTGAAATTACTCTATTAATATCTTTTGATTTTTTTAAGAAAGTACTTAAGGTTATATAGGCATCATCGTAATATAATGGTAAATCACAGACAAGCGAACTACATATATAGTAATTATATAAATCTTTAAGACCATTTAATTCAAAGGCTATTTCAATTCTTTTCACTATTTTAGAGAGAAACGTTGACATTTCTAATGATGTAAAATTTCTATTATCTAATAAACCTATTTCTAAATTATCATCATTTAAAAAGAAACACGAAGTGTTATTATTTGTAATTTTGTATATCGAATCAATTAAAATTATTTTAAAAACATGATTATTAATAAAAGAATTAACTTTATTATTCATTGTAAAATTTAATAAATAAAAACTACCTTTATTAAATTTTCCTTCATCATATAATTTCTTAATTTCTTTTATTTCATAAATATCTTTTTTAGACGATCTTTTAAAATTAAAGCTAGGAGAATTCATTAACCTCGATGAGTCAATATATAGAATTTGATTTGTTTTATCGATATACCTACATTTTAAAATTGTACGATAGGCTACTGATTTCTTTTTATATTGAATTTTAATATTTGTTAATATTACTGAATCTTTACTTTTCTTATCAAATTCTAAATTTAACAAACCAGCAATATACGCTCTTATATTATTTTGTTCTTGTTCTGGGAAAAACTTTAAAAAATCAAAGAATTGTATAGTAGATATTTTTTTAAGATTATTATAATCAAAAAAATCAACAATTTTATCTTTATAATTGATAACAAATATTCTATCACAATGATACATTTTTAAAATTTGGTTATGTCTTGATTTTTTTTCATAATACATCAAAAAAAATGTTAATAAAATAAACCCAGATATAATAAACAATATGATAGTTATAAATAAAATATTACCTTTGAGTTTTAGATTTGTTAAATATATAAATAATAAGTTTTTTATTATATTCATATAAATTATAATATCATTTTTACCATATTTATAAAGTTTATTTGTATTTTTTTATTTAATTATAAGTATATAATTAATAAATTTAATGAAAATTATAAATTTATAATTCTTTCTAATTCTATTTTTAAAAAAAGAAAAAGAATATATAAAATATAGTTAATTTTTTATTATTTTTAGTTAAAGTTAAGTATATTTAACAAAAATAATTATAAAATTATCGAATGGAGTTTATTTAAATTCTACTAAAAAATAACTAATATTTTTCCTAGTAAAATTTTACGACTATTAAATATAAAGATAATTAACATTAAAGATAAATTACTATATAATTAGTAAATAAGGAGAAATACCCAAGTGGCTGAAGGGGTCGGTCTCGAAAACTGATAGAGGTTAATAGCCTGCGAGGGTTCAAATCCCTCTTTCTCCGCCAAATTTTATCAATTATATTATCATTATTACTATATATAAAATTTATCTAATTGGTTTTCTAAAGAATTTACCATATACATTTTCAAGTGGAATAACATTTAAAAATGCATATTTATCTTCATTTTTACATATTTTTATTAATTTATTTAATTCTTTTTTTCTAACAGATATATATAAAACTATCTTATTATCTAAACTATATCCACCTATTCCATTAAGAATTGTGCAACTATGAGGAAGCGCTGCAATAATACTTTCACTTAAATTTTGTTTTGAAGTAATAATTTGAACTTGTACTTTTTTATTTTGTGTATTAATTTTATCAACTGTAAATGTAACAACAATCATATAACATACCGTACATAAAAATATTGAAACAGCAGAATAAATCGCAACTGATCCTTGCTCAAAAGGTGGTTTTAACGGAATAATTGATAATAGGGAAAATAATGTGATAATACAAAGATTTATTATTAAACTATACTTACCAACAAGGATTGATTTTTTTTCACTAATATAATAACTTAAAATATCTGCTCCTCCAGCGCTACTTTCAATCATATATGCAAGACCGGAAGCAACACCAGTAAAAATACCAGCAAAAATTGCGCGTGAAAGCGGTTGAGCAATAAATATTTTAGAAATTTGATTTGTAATAAAATTAGGATCTTCACTTTTTAATAAAATACCAAAAACAGTGGCAGCAAAAACATTTAAGAACGTTAAAAAAGCAAATCTTTTACCAATTTTAAACCATCCAAGAATTAATAAAGGTATATTAACAGATAGATAAAATATCCAATATAAAATATTTGCATTTTTTTCATCTGCTAACCATTGAAGATTACAAATTTTAAGAATGGTTAAAAGTGATTGAGATATACCACTCGCTCCACAGCTTGCGAGCTGACGTATATAAACATTACTTATATCAATCCCTCCGTTTGCTATAGCAGTAAAATTTGGATTAGTAAATGAATTAAAACCAAAAGTAAACAAAAAAGAACTTATTAAAGTAATTACAATTAATTTAATAAGCGTTAAAGTTTCTTTTGCATATTCATGATCATAAAGATAATTAATAATTTTCTTTTTTATTTTTCTAATTTTATACATATACTAATTATAATACTAATAAAAATAAATTAACTATCTTTTGAAAAAATATAAATAAAAACCTACACAGATTGTGTAGGCAAAATTAAATAACTTATTTTAAATTTTAGCTTCGTGCACCTTTATCATAAGGAATACCTTCTGCTTTTGGAGCACGGCTATGTTTACTGAATAACACTAAAACAATTATTGTAACAATGTATGGAATCATTGAATAGATTTGTCCAGAACCATTAATTTGTTTTAAGGCCTCTATGTTTAAGTTAGTTGCCAAGATTCTAAAGAATGTAAAGAATAAACCTGCTCCTAAAACTCCAAATGGTTTCCAGTTACCAAAAATCATAACAGCTAATGCTAAGAATCCATATCCAGATACGCCGCTTTCAACCTTATAACCGGCAGTCGTAATTAAAACATATCCCATACCACCAATAGCAGCGCATCCTCCACCAATCATCGTTCCAATATATCTCATTTTCTTAACATTTATTCCAACACTATCAGCTGCTTGAGGATTTTCTCCGCATGCTCTTAATCTTAAACCTAGTTTTGTTTTATAAAAAACAAATGTTAATAATATAAATAAGAAGAATATTACAAATGAAGTTAAATATAAATTTGAAAATATGAAATCTTGAAAAGTATTAGGACTAAAAGGAATTTTATATCCTATTCTGCACCAACTTGGAATGGTAATTGTTGTATTTAAATTTGATTGAATAGACCAAATTAATACAATACCTAATGCTGGCGCTAATATGTTTAATGATGTACCAACAATTGTTTGATTAGCCTTTAAATTAATACAGGCAAACGCTAATAATAAGGACATTAATACACCTGATACCATCGCTACAAATATTCCACCAAACACAATTAATTGTTCTAAACCAGGAGCAATACATGTATCAACACCATTAATATTTTTATTAAAGGCTGCAACAAACAAACAACCAAAGAAACTACCTATTACCATGATACCTTCTAAACCAAGGTTGATAATGCCACTTCTTTCACTAAACATTCCTCCAAACGCAACAATAGTTAACGGAAAGAATAAGGCAAATAATAATGCAAAAAATTGTGCATAATCAAATGATCCGCTCATAATTATTTAACCTCCTTTTTATTCCTTTGTATTTTATGTTTTTTATTAAACCATTCTTTAATTTGTTTACGGTTATTTATTAAGTTTGCAATGATGAGTGCGAAAGCACTGAGATAAATAATAATTGCAATAACTAAATCAATATTTTCTTTAGCGAAATGAGGTTGCATATAATCGCTTGCAACTTGTAGGTAAGAAATAAAGAATGCTGTTACTATACATCCAATAGGATTAGAGTTAGCAAGTAACGCAACTGGTATACCATTGAATCCTTGAACTGGAACAGAAATAACTTGAGGTTGATATCTTATTGTACCAACTAAATAATATAAAGCTCCAGCTAATCCACTTATTGCTCCGCTTATAGCCATTGCTAACACTATATTTTTAGTTGTAGAAATACCTGCGTATTTAGAAGCATCTTTATTAAAACCACAAGCTTTTAATTCATATCCAAAAGTAGTGTAATTAATAACAATAAATACCACTATACACAAAATAATCGCTATAAATATACCTATATTTAAATAAGGGTTATTATTAATTCTTGGTAATACAGAGTTAGCAGGAAGATGTGGACTCTTATATTCGTTTGGGTTTAAAAGTCCTGGAACATTTAAAATAATTAGGTTAGTTATAAATAACATAATCCAATTTAACATAATCGAAGTAATTACTTCATGAACATTAAAATATGCTTTCAATAAACCAGGAATAACTCCATATAAAAAACCTGCGACAATTGCAAATAAAGCACATAAATACCATGGAAGATGGAAAATATGAGCGGAGATTAAAGTAACTAATCCACCGGCTAGAAATTGGCCACTACTTCCTATGTTAAATAATCCGCATTTATAAGCAAACGAGACAGATAAACCTGTTAATAAAATAGGTGTAGCTAGATATAATATTTTTGGTATATTTTTAAATCCACCAAAAAATAAATTATATATTCCACGATCCGCAGATTGAGGTTTAATAAAAATTATAATAATAGCGCCTATTAATAAACCAAAAATTGCACATATAATAGAAGCGAGAATTGGCGATAATTTTCGAATAGAAAATTTTTCTTTAAAAAATGTATTGATATTATTCATTTTCGTTAGTCTCCTTCTTCTTACCTTTAAATAATTTTGTTTTATTTAATATTTTTCTGAAGAAATTTTCCTTAATATCTATATTGTAATCTGAAATAAATTTATTGTCTTTTTTAGCTCCGGACATATATAAACCAATCTCTGAATAGTCGATATCATCAGGTTTAAATTCACCAACAATTTCACCTTCATAGATTACTAATATTCTATCTGCTAAATCAAAGACTTCGTCAAGTTCTAAACTCACTAATAAGACAGCATGTTTACTCTCTTTAACTTTTTGAATTTGATTATGGATATTTTCAATAGCACCAACATCTAATCCTCTTGTAGGTTGAACTGCAATTAATAAGTCGCTGTTTCTATCAATTTCACGTGCAACAATAACTTTTTGTTGGTTACCTCCGCTCATAGATCTTGTTATAGTTTTAACACCTTCTGAACTTCTTATATCGTATTCTTTAATTAAAACTTCACCGTATTTTTTAATATGTTTATTTTTTAAAAAACCTTTATTTGAAAATTTTTCATCTTTATAATTTTCTAAAATAAAATTATACATCATATTATAATCTAATACTAAACCATAACGATGTCTATCAGCAGGAATATGAGAAATTCCAGATTTATTTCTTCTATTTATGTTATATTTTGTAATATCATTGCCATTTAACAAAATATTACCATTATATATTTTAGTCAATCCTGTAATAGCTTCGACCACATTTTCTTGACCATTTCCATCAATCCCAAGTAATGCAACGATTTCACCTTGACTAACAGAAAAATTAACATCTTTCGCTAAAAATTTCGTCCCTTTTCCTTTAACAAATAAATGGTTTACTTCTAGAACCTTTTTACCTTTTTGAACAGGTCTTTTTTCAGTTTTGAAATTAACTTTTCTTCCAACCATCAAGGCAGCTAGATCATCAGTAGTTAAATTTTTATTTTCATAAGTACCAATATATTTACCTTTTCTTAATACAGTTATACGGTCACTAATTTCTTTTACTTCGTTTAATTTATGCGAAATAAATAAAATTGTTTTACCTTCTTTTTGTAATGTTTTAATAACTTTTATAAGGCCTTCTATTTCGTTTGGAGTTAATACTGCTGTTGGTTCATCAAAAATTAAAATTTCATTATCACGATATAACATTTTTAGAATTTCAACTCTTTGTTGCATACCTACAGTCATATCTTCTATTTTTTTATCTAAATCTACATATAAACTATATTTTTCTTGAAGTATTTTTAATTTCTTTTTCGTTTCGTTAAATTGTAATACTCCACCTTTAGATTCTTCATATCCTAAAACAATATTTTGAAGACCGGTAAAAACATCTACCAACATAAAATGCTGATGGACCATACCAATTCCATATTTTGTTGCATCATTTGGATTTTTAATATTAATCGGAGAACCTTTAAATAATATCTCGCCTTTATCAGGTTTATAAAGACCAAATAAAATAGACATTAATGTAGATTTACCTGCTCCGTTTTCACCTAATAATGTGTGTATTTCACCTTTTTTTAACTGAAGAGTGATATCATCATTAGCTATAATTCCTGGGAATGTTTTAGTAATATGATTCATCTCAATTATATTTTCATTATTCATTCTTATCCTATCCTTTTTTATTTAAAAAGGTTGTCATCATACAAAATGACAACCTTTAAATATAAAATTAACCAGCGTAAGCGTTATAATCTACACTAACTAAATTTGTATCAACTGTAGGTTTAATATCGTCGTTTGAATTATCATTAACAACAATTGAACCGTCTTTTAATTTATTAAATAAGACTTTATATTCTTCAATTGAGAAATTTTTAAGTCTCCAACTGTTTTCTGTATGTGCTAAACTAATCATTTCTTCCTTAGCACCTAAAACACGAGTTTTACCACCTAATGTTTCTGGCCATTTAGCATTGAGAATTCCGCCATTTTCTTCTAATTTTGTTAAACTATCAACAACACTAGAAGTTAATTCTTTTTTAGCACTTGTAATAATTAAATTACTATCTAAAGCTTGGTCAACGTCAACGCCAATAACTTTGCCTTTATTACTTTCTGCAGCTTTTACAATTGATGTATAGATTGAACCACCACAACTGAAAATTACTTCGGTTCCACTAGAATACCAACTAGAAGCATTGCTTTGTACTGTATCTGTAGCAACAAATCCACCAGTATAACCATATTTGATTTCAATTTTTTTATTTAATTCTTTTGCTGCATCATTAGCACCTTGAACATAACCGAATCCATATCTAACAACTGCTGGGACAGCCATTCCACCTAAGAAACCAATTTTAGTAAATCCTTCTCTAACAGCAGCATATCCAGCTAAATATCCAGGTTGTTCTTCTTTAAATAAAATATTGGTTGTGTTAGAAGTTGTTGTAAAAGTTTTGTAGTCTGGAGTGTGTGGAGTTCCATCAATTAATAAAAATTTAATATCAGGATATTCTGTTTGCATATCATAGCAAGCAGTTTCAAATAAGAAACCTGGTAAAACTACAACTTTTGCGCCATCTTCAATGGCTTGTTTCATCATAGCTTTACGAGCTTCATCAGTATCTTCACTTGGACGATAATATTGGTGTTTATAATTTTTATTTTTACAAAATTCAACAACACCTTCCCATGTACCTTGGTTAAAAGAGTGATCATCAATATTACCAATATCAGTAATAAGAGCAACATCGGTAACTGCTTCTTTTTGTTTACAACTAGAAAGACCTAATGTAGAGAGAGCAGCAGCACCTAACAATAAGCAATTAATTTTCTTCATAATTATTTTTCCCTCCATATAAAGAAATTAATATTAAGATTATAATTATGTTAATTTTATTAATTTTTTAAATATTATAGACTTGATGATTAATTAATAAAATAAATAATCTTAATAACTATTAAAACTATCTTTATTATAAAAAAGTAAAAAGTCAAAATCAATGATATTTACTTAATTTTTTATAATATTTTTGTGTATTTTTATACATTTATTTTATTCTAAATTTATATCTATTTTTTAATATTTTTAATAAAAAAATAAATAATATTTTGTATAAAATACAAATTGTAAAAGATTTTATTAATTAAACTTAAATAAAGTTTGAATAAAATGGTCAAAAATGGTATATTTTTATAGCATTGTATATATACAATCGGAGGTTAATTTAATGAAAGTTTTAAAAAAAATAGGAGGTTTCTTTGTTGTTATCTGGCGTTGGCTTAAAGAAACAGCATGGGTTCAACCTTTAATTATTGTTTCATGTATATTTGGTATTATTTTCTCAATTCCACCAATTACAAAAAAAGTTAATGAATATAAAAAGAAACTTAATAATGGATTAAAATTTTATAATTCAATCAGACTAAGTTTAGAGCATGCAAATGAAGGAAATAGCGATGTTGATACTTTCTTAACTTATTATGAAAAGGCTCAAGGATATAAATTTAATGATGAAAAATATACTGAGCAAGACCTTAATAATTTTAAAGAAAGATATGGAGAGAAATTCTTTTTAATATTTACTCAATCTGAATGTGATTATTGTAAAGATATGAGTGATGCCTTTGTTCATTTAAGAGATAATTGGGGCGAATTAGTTACAACATCTAATCAAGGATTTAAAGCTTACTCAATTGTTTGCAACCAAGATATGGGTAAAAAATATAAAGATTTATATAAAAATAAAAAACCATTTGAATATATCTTAAGCGACCATTCAAGTTTATTCTCAGATATGGAAACATTTGGAACTCGTAATGATTATTATCTCAACGCTGATTCATCACTTCAATCCACAATTAAAGGAAATATTGATAATTTCCAAAAAGATGTAAGCAGCATTCATGTTCCATGTGTTATATTATTTGATTTAAATAATCCAAAACAAGATTGGAGATATCTTGCAAGTACAGTCTTCTTTAAAACAGAAGCAACACAAGACCAAACCAAAGTTACCAGAGCTCACTTCCTTGCTCAATGTTGGAATTATGAAGGTAGCTTTAAAAGAAAAGATTAATGAAAATTAAAAAAACTCAAGATTAATTCTTGAGTTTTTTATTATTATAATGATTAATAACACTTTTTGGAACAAGGCTAGAAATATCTACACCATTTAAATACATCTCGTTAATTGTAGATGAAGAAATAAATGATGTCATTTTATGAGCCATAAAGAAAACAATTTCTATATTAGGATCAATAAATTCGTTTGCCGAAGCGAATTGCCATTCATATTCAAAATCACTTACAACTCTTAAACCACGTATAATTGCGCAGGCGTTTTTTTCTTTAAAATAAGAAGCAGTTAGACCTAAATAAGAATCAACTTCAACATTATTAATACCTTCAATTGCTTTTTCAATCATTGAAACTCTTTCTTCAATGCTATTCAAGTAATGTTTTTCATTATTGATAGATACTAAAACAATGACTTTATCAAAAATTTTACTTGCTCTTTCTATAATATCTAAATGTCCATTTGTAATTGGATCAAAACTTCCTGGATAAATTGCTATTTTCATATTAAACTCCTTAACATATATATATTAGTAATACCATATTTAAATAACTTCACTTTAAAATCTATCAAAATATTAAAATCATATACTTTATCTGTTTCAAATATAATTATTCCGTTATTATTTAAAATATTAGATTGAATAATAAGATTAATTAAATCTAAACTATATTTATAAGAATATGGTGGATCAAGATAGATAACATCGAATTTATTGCTATTCTTACTTAATAAAGTAATTAAATTAAAAGCATCTTCTTTATAGCATTTATATTTTTCACTTATATTTAATTTATCAATATTTCTTAATAATATTTTATAGGTATGTGAGTTAATTTCATTAAAAACTACATACTCACAGCCTCTTGATAACGCTTCAATACCAATAGATCCACTTCCTGAAAACAAATCTAAAAAAGTATAATTAGAAATATTATTCAAAGAAGAAAATACACCACCTTTTGCGATATCTTTTGTAGGTCTAGTTATTAATGGATTAGGTTCTTCTAATCTAAAATTTTTATATTTTCCCGCTATTACTCGTAACATATTATTTATAATATATCAAAAATTTCTCGGTTAATTTTTGAATATATTTTATTTACCTCACGTAAAACTAAATTATATTCTTTAACTAAAGGATGATTATTTAAATTGTAAATAGTTTTAGCCATTTTTTTACTCTCATTTAATGATAAAGGGGAATTAAAATTATTATCAACAATAGAATCTTCATATGAAACAATAGCCATATCTTTTTTATATGATAATATTTTAATTTCGTCATTATTAACAATATCTTCTTCAATAATCTTAAGTTTTTTGAAGTTAATATCTTTATCTAATTCATTTTTTAATTCGCATACTAAATCAAATAAAAATTTATCCATATTTAGATTTTATCATATTTTGATAATAAATTACATTGTGATAAAATAACAATATGAAATTATTTAAGATAGTTAAAGATAACAATAAAGAATTAAGAAAACCTTCAAAAAAAGTTGAAAACGTAAAAGACAGTAAATATAAAGAATTACTACTTGATATGCTTGAATATTTAAAATTATCTCAAGATGATAAATGGAGCGAAGAAAATAATGTTAGACCAGGAGTTGGACTTGCTGCACCTCAAATTGGAATTAATGAAATGTTTTTAGCGATTTATTATAAAGATGAAAATGATAAAATACATCAATATGGTTTTATAAATCCTAAAATTATATCAGAATCAGTAAAAAAAGTTTGTCTTCAATCAGGAGAAGGTTGTTTATCAGTTGATAAAGAACATCCAGGTTATGTTTATAGATCGAATAAAATAACCTTCAAAGCATATAATATTTTAACCGAACAAGAAGAAACACATACATTTTATGGATTAGAAGCAATCATATTTCAACATGAATACGACCATTTAAAAGGTGTACTTTTCTACGACCATATAAATAAAGAGAATCCATTTAATCAAATAGAAAATTCAGTAATTATTTAATATAAATTATATTAATAATTGCAACCAATCATTAATTTCATCGAATTCGTCAATCCAAATAGTTATTAGATCATAAGTAAAGAAATAATTTGAAACATCTCGATAAATTTTTTCATTTATCCCGTTATTTTTCTTTATAAAAATAAAATTAAATTTAAGATAATTTGTAGCTAACTCTAAAAGTCGTTTCATATTTGGGTCAGTCAAAGAAATACCAATAAAAAGACAACAATTAAAACTAAAATCATGTAATTGTTTTCTAATATTCCAACTGTAAGGATTATTATATAGATAAAAATATTCGCTTTCAGAGAAAATAAGACTATTAGTGTATTTTTTCTCTTTCATTTTATTATAAGGTAATAAGCCGTGAACATGGAAAATATCAACGGAGTTATCTTTGTTAATAAA
The DNA here is from genome assembly GCA_052171195.1 of Caryophanales bacterium. Taxonomy (GTDB): domain Bacteria; phylum Bacillota_I; class Bacilli_A; order RFN20; family CAG-826; genus Onthovivens. Next base: position 358,347 of record JBQMZB010000001.1, on the reverse strand, counting down.
TGATGTGTTGTCGTAAATTGTGTTATATAAAATATTTCTTTTACGTAATAAATATTCTAAATTAGTATCGTAATTATATGTAATAACATTTACTTTATCATTACTATTTTCTATAAAATCTACAATATGGTATAAAGTTGAATTAGAATCATTAAATGATTTAGCTTCTTTAAATAAATATAGTTCTTGATTTAATGAATCATATACATCAAATCCGTTAGTCTTAATTAACTTTGAAGAGACAAATAATTCATGGCCGACATATTTTTTAATTTGATCTACAGATATTTTATTGTCATCATAAAAATTGAGATTTAATGCATCTACTAGTTGATGCCAATCTTTAGCGCCATAATCTAAATTAATTCCTGCACCTAATACTAAGTCAAAATTTAAGTTGGAAGAATAAAATCTTAACAACCATAAAATAAATGAATTAGCACTAGAATTAACATTCTTAACATTGTTATTATACGCTAACTTAAATAATAATTCTTCTTTAAAAACAGAGTCAGTATCATCAATTAATAAATATTTAGTGTACTTATTATTTAAATATCCTACCGCTAAAAAATTAGATTCATCGAAATAAATATTCAATGCAGATTTAGGTTTGTAATAATTATTTTTGTGACTAACTTTATCTACCTTAAATATATTAATGTTATTTTCTTTATCAAATAAAGAATAATCAATAACATTATTATCTTCGTAAATATAGATAAGACCTTTATAAAAATTATTATCATTATTTTTAATAAAAATTTTAAAATTACAAGCTTCCTCAAATGTAAAACCGAAATTTCTAAATAATAAAGATTTATAATCAAAATTATCTATATAACATAGGTATAATAAAATTAATAAACACTTCTTTTTAAATATATAATCTTCTCTAATTTTTTTCTCCATATTTATAATATTATAACTATTAAAATTTTAAATATCATTAATAATACTTAATTTAATATAAAAATAAAAAAGATATTAGACAATTTCTAATATCTCTTCAAATTTATTTACTGTTTTATAAGCATCATTTAAATTTATCGTTTCATAATTACCAAATCCAAATAAGACTAATATTGATTTTAATCCACAATTTCTAGAAAGCAATAAATCTACTTCACTATCTCCAACATAATAACCATTTTCTTTATTTAAAGAATAATCATTAATTATTTTATTTAACAATGTTGGATCTGGTTTAACTGGATATTCTTTAATATTTCCTTGGATTTTTACAAATTTTATTTCATCTAATTTTTCTTTACAAATGTCTTGTAATAAGTTATCTGGTTTATTTGAATATATGAATAATTTAAAGCCTTTTGATTGAAGTATTTTTAAACCGTCTATAACTCCTTCAAAAACTTCACTTAGATTTTGATTTATAGAATATTCTTTAGAGAAATATATATACTCATCTTCATCCAAAAAATCTTTTTTTGTTGCACTCATGTAGAGATATCTAGCACCATGTCCTAGAAAGTTTTTTACTTCATCATATTCGTATGTAAATGGATAATTAAAATAATTAAGAGTGTTATTTAAGGCAACAGTAATACCTTTTAAAGTATTAATTAAAGTTCCATCTAAATCAAAAAATATAAATTTACCATTATCAAAAGACATAGGTTATAAATTTAAATCCTTGAAAGTATTTTTAAGTTTTTTAGCAGATTCTATCAATTTTAAACCTTCATCAAGACTGTAATTAACTTTTAATCTTTTTTCAATACCACTTCTACCAACAACACATGGTAGTGAGATATAAACATCACTAATTTTATCATTTAATTCAGATTCAATATAACTTGATACAGTTAAAACTGAATGTGTATTATTTAAAATAGTATCTACTATTCTCTCTACTGATAATCCAATAGCGTAGAATGTAGCTCCTTTTTTAGCAATAATTTCATAGGCAGCTTCTCTTACTTTCTTTGAAATACTATCTAAATGTTTTAAATGTTTATTAGCGCAATCCGTGCAAGTTGAACAATAATCTAAAACTGGAATACCTCCAATTGTAGAAGCACTGAAAGCCATAACTTCACTATCTCCATGTTCACCAATAACATATGCGTGAATATTTCTTGCATCAATTTTAGTTTCTTCACTTAATAAAACTTTTAATCTAGAAGAATCTAAAACAGTACCACTTCCAATAACTCTATTTGATTCAATACCAAGATATTGATATGTAAAATAACTAAGTATATCAACAGGATTAGATACCACTAAAACAATGGCATCATCATTTAAATTAGGTTTAACATTATCTAAGATTGATTTAAAAATATTAATATTTTTATTTAATAAATCTAATCTAGTTTCACCTTCTTTTTGAGCAGCGCCTGCTGTGATAATAACAATATCTGCATCCTTAATATCATCATATTCACCACTTTTAATAATTTTATTTGTAACAAAAGACATTCCTTGATTCATGTCTAAAACATCACCTTCAACTTTATTTTTATTTAAATCAATAATATTTATTTCATTTATATAAGATTGCATTAATAAAGTATAGGCAATTGTTGAACCAACAGCTCCATCTCCTATAATAACAACTTTTCTATGATCCATGTTCATAACAAATCTCCTTTTCTTTTACCGTTTATATTATATCTAAAATAAAATTAATTTATAATGATATGCTTAAAAAAGAAAATATAATCTAAATATAATTAATATAAAAAAGGACAAATTTTAATTTGTCCTTATCTTATAAGTTAAATTATTTTGAGTAAACAAGCATACAGACAGGAGCATTATCGCCTTTTCTGTTTTCAAGTTTTAAAACTCTAAGGTAGCCACCATTACGGCTTTCGAATTGTTTAGCTAAGGTATCAAATAATTTTACAATTGGATCAAGTTGACCTTCAACTTTATAATCTTTGACAACAGCTGCAGCTAATCTTCTACTGTGTAAATCACCTCTTTTAGCTAAGGTAATTAAATGGTCAAATGATTTAACAACATCTTTAACCATTCCTTTGGTAACAGTAACTTTTTCAAAAATAATTAATTCAGTAACTAAATTACGAACTTGAGCTTTTTTCTTACTTGCGGTATATGGAGTCTTAAATCTGACGCCACCTTTACCATGAACATTTTTTCTTCCGATTTGCATCGTTTAATCCTCCTTACTATCTTTAAACGATAAACCCATACTTGAGAGTTTTTCTTTTACTTCTTTTAATGATTTTTTACCTAAATTACGAACTTTCATCATTTCAGCTTCAGTTTTTTCAATTAATTCAGCAACATTAGTGATTCCAGTACGTTTTAAACAATTTGAACTTCTAACAGATAAATCTAAGTCTTCTATTGGAAGATTTTCAAATGTATCTTCTTCTTTTTCTTCAGGATCTTTAATTAAATCTAAATTATTGAAGCTAGCGTTTAAATTTAAGAAATTATTTAAGTAATTAATCAATATTTTTGTAGCTAAAGCAACAGCATCAACTGGTGAAATTGAACCATTAGTCCAAACTTCAAGAATTAATTTATCGTAACGTGAATCATGTCCAACACGAGTTCCTTCAACTTTGAAATTAACTCTTTCAATTGGGGAGTAATTACTATCGGTTGCGATAACATTAACAGGTAAATCATACATTTTATTTTCTTCACTAGTTGCAAATCCACGTCCATTACGAACATAAATTCTCATTTTTAAATGACCACCATCTACAATATTACAAATAACTAAATCTTTATTAACAACTTCTAATCCGGTTGGACATTCTAAATCACCTGCTGTTAAAACCTTACTACCTTTAACATCAACTTTTATTTCATATTCAGCTTCACCAATAGTGTCGCTTTTTAAAACTAAATCTTTTAAATTAAGAATAATTTGAGGTAAATCTTCTTCGATTCCTTCTAATGCTGTAAATTCATGAACAGCACCTTCAACTTCGACAGCGTAAACTGAGCTTCCAGGTAATGCGCTAAGGAGAACTCTTCTTAAAGCATTTCCTAAAGTAATGCCAAAACCTTTATCTAAAGGATCAGCACTAATTTTTGCATAATTATCATCTGTTCCATCTACTAATAATTTAAAATTACATTCTTGGAATGGATGAGCTATTTTAATTTCGTTCTCTGCCATAATTACCCCTTCCTAACCTCTTGGTCTCTTTGGTGGACGGCAACCATTATGTGGGACTGGTGTTGTATCAATAATTGAAGTAACTTGTAATCCAACATTAGTTAAAGCTCTGATTGCACTTTCTCTACCAGCTCCTGGGCCTTTGACATCGACATCAACTGTTTTAATACCTTGTTCAAAAGCACTTTTTCCAGCAGCTTCAGCAGCCATTTGAGCTGCGAATGGAGTAGATTTTTTAGCACCTTTAAATCCTAAAACACCTGTACTACTCCAAGCAATTACATTACCTTGTTTGTCAGTAATTGTGACGATTGTGTTATTGAAAGTTGCGTGAATATGTGCAACACCTTCACTATAACTTCTTTTAATTTTTTTCTTACGGGTAGTTAATTTTTTTGCCATTTTCTCACCCTCCTACTTAGAAGCTTCCTTCTTGTTAGCAATAGTTTTACGTGGACCTTTTCTTGTACGAGCGTTAGTTTTGCTACGTTGACCACGGACTGGGAGTCCTCTTCTATGTCTTATTCCACGATAACAACCGATTTCTTGTAATCTTTTAATATTGAGCATTTGCTCACGTCTTAAATCACCTTCAACTTTATAATTACCAATTGCTTTTCTGATAGCAGCAATTTCTTCTTCAGTTAAATCTTTAACTCTAGTTAATGGGTTAACATTAGCGGTTTCACAAATTTTTTTAGCTAAGGTATCACCAATTCCATAGATATATGTAAGCGATACTGAAACAACTTTTTCATTAGGTATGTCTACACCTACTAAACGTGCCATATTTAATAATTCCTTTCTGATTAGCCTTGTCTTTGTTTGTGTTTTGGATTTGAACAAATTACCATAACAACACCGTGTCTTTTGATAATTTTGCATTTATCGCACATAGGCTTTACGGATGGTCTAACTTTCATAAATTTTCTCCTTTTAGACTATTTGTGTCGAAACACAATTCTGCCATTGTTTAAATCATAAGGCGAAAGTTCAACAGTAACTCTATCACCTGGTAAAATGCGAATGTAATGCATACGGATTTTACCAGAAACAGTGGCGTGAATTACTACATCATTTTCTAATTTTACCTTGAAATTACAATTAGGTAAACTTTCAACTACTTCTGCCTCGACGGTAATTACATCTTGTTTAGCCATTTAATTCTTCTCCTTTTTTAAGAGTAATAATCTCATAACCATCATCAGTTACTACAACCGTATTTTCGTAGTGACATGATAATTTTCCATCTTTAGTTTTAACAGTCCATTCATCATCTAAAGTGTATAATTCAACACTTCCTTGATTTAGCATTGGTTCAATAGCGATAGTCATTCCTTTTTTAAGAATTGGACCATCATTTTCTTCTCCGTAGTTATAAACAAACGGATCTTCATGTACTTCTTTACCAACACCATGGCCGCCATATTCTTTAGTAACACTATATCCATTTTCTTCAGCAATTTTAGAAATAATATTACCGATTTTACCAAGATGTACCCCAGGTTTTACTTCTTTGACAGCTTCAAAAAAACATTTTTTTGTAACATCAATTATTCTTTGAGCTTCATCACTTATCTTACCAACTGGGAAGGTACGACAAGCATCAGCAACATAACCATTTTTTGTACACATGCAATCATAACTAACAATATCACCTTCCTTTAAAATGATATCTTTACTTGGAACTCCATGTATTAAGGCGTCATTTACTGATATACATATATTACCAGGAAATCCCTCATAATGATAACTAGAAGGTACACCACCTTTTGAGATAATGTAACTTCTAGCTATGCTATCAAGTTCTTTTGTGCTTTTACCTGGTAAAGTATTTTTTTCTAATAGATCAAATAAGCCTATTAAGACTTGACCAGATTCTTTCATTAAATTAATTTCACGATTTGACTTGATAATTATCATTATTACTCCTTAGTAATTTTATTAACTTCGTCTAGTAAAACATCTAAACCAATTGTTCCATTTACATGATAAAGAATTTTTTCATTATCATAAAATTTAATTAATGGTTCGGTTTGATTATGATATTCACTTAAACGAACTTTGAGAGCTTCTTCATTATCATCTTTACGTTGAATAAGTTCTCCTTTACAAAGGTCACAAACACCATCAACCTTTGGTTTCATATTAACAACATGGTATGGAGCACCACATTGTTTACAAACTCTACGACCGCAGATTCTATCTTTCAAGACTTCTTCTGGGACTTCGATATTTATTACATACTTAATTGGACGATTTATTTTATTTCCAATTTCTTTTAATCTTTCAGCTTGTTTAATTGTACGAGGAAAACCATCTAATAAAAATCCATCTTTACAATCATCTTTTTGTAATCTTTCTTCAACTAAGCCAATAGTAATTTCATCAGGGACTAGTAGTCCTTGTTGCATATACTCACTAGCTTTCTTTCCAAGATCAGTATTATTCTTTATAGCTTCTCTAAACATATCTCCAGTAGAAATATGAGGAATATTATAAAGTTTACTAATTCTTTTTGCGTTTGTTCCTTTACCAGCTCCAGGAGCCCCTAAAAGAATAATTGACTTAAACATGATTACATACCTCCAATTACTTCATCATATGATTTACCTGCAATTAATCCATTGATTTGGTTATTAATTTCTAAGGTAACACCAACAACGATTATAAGACCGGTACCACCAATTGCTAAGGAAGCATCTTGGCCAAAAATTCCAGTCAAAGTTAGAACAACTGGCAATGCACTTATAAAACAAAGTGAAAGACTACCAATTAATGTAACACGATTTAAAATTTTTCTAATATATCTTTCAGTTTCTACACCAGGTCTAATCCCTGGAATATAACTTCCATTCTTTTTAAAATCTTCAGCCATTCTTTCAGGATTAATTTGAAGATTGGCGTAAAAGAAAGAGAATGAGAATATTAAAACTAAATAAATAATAAGTCCCCATGGTATTTTAATGTTATTTCCCATATCGACTAATTTTGAATAAGCGAACACATCTAACCATTTCGCTTCTAAAGCTTCTTTACCTATAAATGAAGCAATAATACTTGGTGCAGTCATTAATGACCCTGCAAAGATTACAGGGATAACTCCAGCAGAGTTAACTTTGATTGGTAAGAAACTAGCTTTATTCATTTTTTCACTGCCACCACTTCTTGAAGCGTGTTGTACAGGAATTTTTCTTTTACTAAGTTCTATAAATGCGACAAACGCAATAATAGAAATAAGCGCAGCTATATAAAGGATAAACCTAAATACACCTAAACTTGCTTCATTAGAACCTAAGTTCCAGCTAGCAACAATCCATTTTCTAAATGCTGTAGTAATTTGGTTAGGTAAAGAAGATACGATACCTGCGAAAATAATAATTGAGATACCATTACCAATACCTTTACTAGTAATTTGATCACCTAACCACATAACTAGCATTGTACCAGCCATTAAGACTGTAATTATATAAGCATATGTTAAGAAACTTTCGTTGAAGACAATTTTAATCCAACTAACATTTTTAGCAGTTTGGATAATTCCATAAGCTTGAACGCCACCAAGCAATAAAGTTAAATAACGTGTGGCCATTTCAATCTTTTTTCTTCCATATTGACCTTGCTTGTTAAGTTCAGTTAAAGCAGGAAGAACATCCATTCCTAGAAGTTGGACAATAATTTGAGCTGTAATATATGGTGAAACACCTAAAGCAAAGACAGAGAAATTTGATAAAGCACCACCACCAAGCAAATTCATTAAACTTAGTATGTTATTACTATTATTTAATTCTTTACTTAGGTTACTTACATCAATTCCTGGTACTGTAATTGCAGCTCCAATTCTAAAAACAAATAAAATCATTATCGTAAAGAAAATACGATTAACAACTTCTTTGTTTTTAAATACTTCAATAAACTTTTTCATTAATATTACCTACCAATAAATATAAATGTTTTAGAAAAATTACTCAACTATTTCTGCAACACTACCTGCTTTTTTAATTGTTTCTAAAGCAGATTGACTAAATTTATTAGCTTTGATGGTTAATTTCTTTGTGAGTTTACCATCTAAAATTTTTGTACCGTATAATTCCTTTTTAATAAGATTTTTTTCGATTAAAGAAGTAGTATCAACAACTTCTCCATCGTTATATCTTGCTTCTAATTGGTCTAAGCTTACGATAGCGTATAATTTGTGACATTTATTTTTAAAACCACTGCCACGTTTTGGAAGTCTTCTAAGTAATGGTAATTGTCCACCTTCAAAACCTAATTTGACACCTCCGCCACTTCTAGAGTTTTGACCTTTGTGACCAGTACCACCATTTTTACCAAGACCACTACCTTCTCCACGGCAACGTCTTACATGTTCTTTACGGCTACCTATTGTAGGTTTAAGATTATTTAACATCTTCATTACCTCCATCACTATTAAGACCTCTTAATTTTTGAACATTTCTATAGTTTTTAAGTTGGCTTAATGCATCGTGGGTTGCTCTAATAACATTGATAGAAGTTCTGGAACCATAAACTTTTGAATAAACATTACGGACACCGCATAATTCTAAAACGGCACGAACTGGACCACCGGCAATAATTCCGGTACCTTCTGGAGCAGGTTTTAAGAATACTTTACTTCCTCCAAATTTACCAACAACTTCGTGAGCGATAGAGCTAGCACCAACAAGATTAACTTTATATAAGTTGTGTTTTGAGTGATCAACTGATTTTTTAATTGCGTCTGGGACTTCGCCTGATTTTCTCATTCCAAATCCGTAACGACCTTTATAGTCACCAATAACAACAAGAGCGCTAAATTTCATTCTCTTACCACCTTTAACAACTTTGGTGACACGATTAATGTTAACAACTCTTTCTTCAAATTCTTTTACTTCGGTTTTTCTACGATTAAATTGTCTTTTATTTAATCTTCTTTTATTTTTGAAGTTTTTATTTTCGGTTTCGGTTTCTTTGTTGCTTTGTTCTTCAGAATTTGTGTTTTCAACTTCTTCTTCGTTTACAACATTTTCATTTAAATTTTCAATTTCCATACCGATCTCCTTAGAATTTTAAGCCACCTTCACGGGCTGCTTCAGCTAAAGCTTTGACACGACCGTGATAAACATAACCACCACGATCAAAGACAACAGTGTCAATATTTTTTGCAAGACATTTTTTTGCAATGTCTAAACCAACTAATTTAGCACCTTCAATATTGTTGCCATTAGTTAATTTAAGTTCTTTACTAGAACTACTTGCTAATGTAACTCCTTTAACATCATCAATAACTTGAGCGTAAATATTAGTGTTACTTCTGAAAACATTTAATCTTGGTTTTGATTCAGTACCGGAGATTTTAGCACGAACACGAAGATGTTTTCTTAAACGGACTACGTTTTTACTTATTATCTTAATCATACCTCATTTCTCCTTTCCTATTTAGAACCAGCACGTTTTCCTTCTTTACGGAGGATAACTTCTTCTTTATATTTAATACCTTTTCCTTGATATGGTTCAGGTTTTCTACTAGCTCTGATTAATGCTGCAACTTGACCAACTTTGAATTTTGATGAACCAGTAACGGTAACATGAGTTGGATCTTTAAGAGTAATTGTAACTCCATCTAAAGGAGTAATAACAATCGGATGGGAATAACCAACATGAAGTACTAAATCTTTTCCTTTAAGTTGTGCGTTGTAACCAATACCAATAATTTCTAATTCTTTGGTAAAGCCTTTACTAACACCTACAATAGCGTTATTAATTAATGCTCTTGTAGTTCCATGTAATTGCTTTGTATGTTTTTCTTCATTTTTTCTTAAAACTTTTAAGACATTTTCTTGTAAATCTAAACTAATAATAGTTGGATCATAACTTACAACGTCTTGTTCTGTTTTTCCTTTAATGACAACGTTATCAGGATTGATAGTGACTGTAACGCCTTCAGGAATATTAATAATTTTATTACCAATACGTGACATTTACTTTCCTCCTACCAAACATAACAGATAACTTCACCGCCGACATTATTAGCACGGCAGGCTTTATCAGTTAAAAGTCCTTTACTTGTAGAGATGATAGCGATACCTAATCCGTTAAGAACACTTGGAATATTTTTGCTATCAGTTGTAACTCTTAAACCAGGTTTAGAGATACGTTTTAAGTTAGAAATAACTCTTTCACCGTTTGGACCATATTTTAATTCGACAGTTAAAGACTTAAGTCCATTGTTATTTTCTTCAATATAATTTTTAATGTAACCTTCGCTTAAAAGAATTTTAGCGATTCCGACTTTAATTTTACTAGAAGGGATGGAAACACTATCTTTATGGATAGCATTAGCATTTCTAATTCTTGTAAGCATATCGGCTATTGGATCTTGATGCATATATTCATACCTCCTATTTCTACCATGAAGATTTCTTCATTCCTGGAATCTCACCTTTATAAGCGAGTTCTCTTAAACATATTCTGCAAAGCCCGAATTTTTTGTAAACACCATGAGGACGTCCACATCTTTTGCAACGTGTATAGGCTCTGGTTGAGAACTTAGGTTCTCTATTAGCTTTTGCGATTAAACTTTTCTTTGCCATATTCTCTCCTCCTGATTATTTACTGAAAGGCATACCTAATGCTTTAAGTAAAGCAAATGCCTCTTCATCACTCTTTGCACTTGTAACAACAACAATATCCATACCACGAACAATACTAACTTTATCATAGTTAATTTCTGGGAAGATAAGTTGTTCTTTAATACCTAATGTATAATTTCCACGACCGTCGAAAGCATTTTTTGAAACACCACGGAAGTCTCTAACACGTGGAAGTGCAATGGAAATTAATTTATCAAGGAATTCATACATTCTAATTCCTCTTAAAGTAACTTTACATCCAATTGCTTGACCTTCTCTTAATTTAAATGGAGCAATTGATTTTTTTGCTTTTGTAATAACTGGTTTTTGACCTGTGATAAGAGCAATTTCTTCAACTGCTTCATCAAGTCTTTTTGCATCTTGAGTAGCATCACCAACACCAATATTAATAACGATTTTTTCAAGTTGAGGAACTTGCATAACACTTGAATATTCAAATTTCTTTACTAATTCAGCTTTAATTTCATTATTAAATTTATCTAATAAACGAGTGTGTGATTTTGCTTCTTTGCAACCTTTATTAGGAGCTTTAGCTTCATTTGAAGTTGCAGCTTTAGTAGCTGTAGTTTTCTTTTCTTCTGCCATTTTCTTCTCCTCTATTTAATTTCTGTGTTGCTTTTCTTAGCAACTCTTATTTTATTACCTTCAGCGTCATATTTATAAGAAAGACGTGTTCCACATTTAGCTTTAGCATCGTAATACATAACTTTGCTTGCATCTATTGGGGCATACATTTCTCTAATTCCACCTTCAGGATTTTGTTGAGTAGGTTTAACGTGTTTTTTAACTTTATTAACACCTTCTACAACGACTTTGTTAAGTTTAGGATAAACTCTTTGAATAACACCGGTTTTATCTTTATCTTTACCGGAGATAACAATAACTTTATCACCTTTTTTTAATTTCATATCGTTTATCCTTTCTATAATACTTCTGGAGCTAAGGAAACAATTTTCATAAATCCTTCTACTCCTCTTTCACGAAGTTCTCTAGCAACTGGACCGAATACACGAGTTCCAATTGGAGACTTCTCATCATTAATAATAACGCAGGCATTATCATCAAATCTTATTGTGCTACCATCTTTTCTTTGAATTGGATATGATGTTCTGACAATAACAGCTTTGACAACACTTCCTTTTTTAATTTTTCCGTTTGGAATAGCTTCTTTAACAGCACATAAAACTACATCACCAACAGAACAAGATTTTCTATGACTACCGCCATAAATTCTGAAAACTCTAACTTTACGAGCTCCTGAGTTATCAGCGACAACTAAATTGGTTTCAGTTTGAATCATAATTATTCTTCCTCCTTAGTTGTTTCTTCATTATTTTCATTTAAAACTTCAACAGTTTCAACTTCTTCTAAAATTTTAATTTCTTCTAATGCTTTTTTATCGATAGAAACAAGCTTAAATCTTTTTGTTTTAGAAATTGGACGACATTCTTCAATTGTGACGACGTCTCCAACTTTTGCAATATTTTGTGGATCATCAGCGTAATATTTAGAACGGAATTGAACTCGTTTTAAATATTTTGGATGTTTTTTGTAACTATTAAGCATTACACCGATGGTTTTATCATTTTTATTTGAAAAAACTACACCTTGAATTCTTCTACGTTTATCCATATTTTTCTCCTTATTTAATACCGAGTTCTCTTTCTTTTAAAACAGTATAGATACGTGCAATATCTTTACGTACTATTTTAATTTGTGAAAGATGTTCTAATTGACCAACGGCTTTTTTTCTACGAAGATCGTATAACTCTTCTTTAAGAGAGTAAACTTTACTATTTAAATCTTCAGTAGACATTTGTTTAATTTCTTCAATTTTCATAGTTATCTAGTACTCTCTTTCTTTTGTGATTTATCAGCGACAGAACCTTGATTGACTTCGTTTCCACCGTGAATAACTTCAACTTCTACTGGTTCATTATTTAAAACGACTTCTTCATCACTATGTATAAATTTAGCAACGTTACGATCGGTTTTAACAATTTTACATTTTAATGGTAATTTATATGAACACATTTTTAATGCTTTTCTAGCATCAGCTTCTGGAACACCAGCAATTTCAAATAAAATTCTATTCTTTTTAACAACAGCTACCCAGTATTCTGGATTACCTTTACCAGAACCCATACGAACTTCTGCAGGTTTTTTGGTTTTAGCAAGGTGTGGGAATATTCTTATCCAAGTTTTACCTTGTTTTTTGGTATATCTTGAGAGAACGATACGGCAGGCTTCGATTTGACGATCACTGACATAATTTCCTTCAAGAGCTTGAAGTCCATATTCACCAAAAGCAACATAATTTCCACCTTTTGAAAGGCCTTCATATTTAAGTATATGAGGTCTACGATACTTAACTCTCTTTGGTTGTAACATGGTTTTCTCCTTTCAAGGATTGACGTGGTTGTTTATTTCTACGGTTGTCTTTCTTTGAAGAATTTTGTTCTTTATCAGAGGTTAATGTTTCTTCAGAGAATTTATAGAATTCTTTTTCACCACGGGAAATCCAGACTTTAACACCTAATTTTCCATAAGTTGTTTGTGCTTCACTGATAGCGTAGTCGATATCAGTTTTTAAGGTATTGATGGCCATAGTTCCATCTTTATATCCTTCATCACGAGCAATTTCAGCACCGCCTAAACGACCTGAAACTTTTGTTTTAACACCTTGAGCACCAGATTTTCTAACTTGAGTAATTGCTTTCTTTTGAACAATACGGAATGAAGCACGTTGTTCTAATTGATTAGCAATTTGTTGGCTGACAATCTTTGCATCAAGATTTGGATTTTTAACTTCAATGACATCAATTCTGACGTCACTACCTTTACAAAGTTTTGATAAACTTTTGCGTAAAGCTTCAATATTAGCGCCTTTTTCACCAATAACGACTCCAGGTCTAGCAACAAAGACACTTATTTTAATGCTATATCCTTCAGCAGTTTTCTTTCTTTCAATTTCAATGTGGGAAAGAAGAGCTGAACGATCAATACTTTTTTCTAAAAATTTTCTAATTTTTTCATCTTCAGCAAGGAAAGTGGAAAAATCATTTTTATTAGCGAACCAACGGCTTAACCAATCTTTGTTAAGACCGATACGCATTCCTACTGGATTAACTTTTTGACCCATATTCTTTCATTCTCCTCTTATAATCTTTCCTTAATGGTGATATAGATATTTGAATATCTTTTAACAAGACCTGAAGCACTACCTTTAGCTCTTGGAAGATATCTTCTCATTTTTACACCATCAGAAGCTTGAATTGAAGCGATATATAAATTAGCTTCGTTCATATTGAAATTGTTAACAGCGTTAGCTTTAGCGGAATTAACAAGTTTAGCAACGATTTCACTAGCTTTATGATGTGAAAGGTTGTTAAGAATTGATAAAGCTTCGTTGACATTTTTACCACGTATGGTATCAATAACAAGTCTTGCTTTTCTTGGAGTGACTTTGACGTTAATTGCTTTAGCGCATGCTTCAGTAACAATTTTACTTTCTTCTACTTTGACTTCTTTTTTATCGGCTTTTTTAGAAGTAACTTTTTTAGGAGTAGATTTTTTGGTTTCTTTAACAACTTCTTTATTTTCAGTTGTTTTAACAGTTTGATTTTCTATTTTTTCTGCCATAAATTTCTCCTATCTACTTCTTTTTAGCAGCTGCCATAGCAGCGGCTTTATCCTCAGCGTTATTTCCAAAGTGACCTTTGAAAGTTCTGGTTGGAGCAAATTCTCCTAACTTATGTCCGACCATATCTTGAGTGACATATACTGTTATAAATGTACGTCCGTTATAAACAGCAAAGGTATGTTCAACAAAATCTGGGAATATTGTACTTCTTCTGCTCCAAGTTTTAATTACGCTTTTTTTATTAGCTTCATTTAAAGCTTGGACTTTTTTCATTAAAGACTCATCAACAAATGGTCCTTTTTTAAGACTTCTTGCCATATTTTAATCTCCTTTCCTTTACTATTTATCTCTACATCTACGGATAATAAGTTTTGTAGATGCTTTTTTATTTTTTCTGGTTTTAACACCAAGGGCTCTTTTACCCCATGGAGTACGTGGTGCATCATGACCAATTGGACATTTACCTTCACCACCACCGTGTGGGTGATCTGGTGGGTTCATTGCGCTACCTCTAACAGTAGGTCTAACACCCATCCATCTCTTCTTACCAGCTTTACCGAAGTTAATTAATGAATAATCTTCATTACCAACTTGACCAATGGTTGCTCTGCAAGTTCCTAAGATCTTTCTCATTTCTCCACTTTGAAGTCTCATGATAACGTATTTTCCTTCTTTACCTAAGACTTGAGCGCTACATCCAGCACTTCTACAAAGTTGTCCGCCCTTTAATGGTTTAAGTTCAATACAATGAACGAAAGTACCTTCAGGAATATTTTGTAATTGTAAGCAGTTACCTGTTACGATATCGCAGTTATCATTGCTAACGATTTTGTCGCCAACTTTTAATCCTTTTGGTTGAATAATATAACGTTTTTCACCATCACTATAATTAATTAAAGCGATATGAGCGTTTCTATTTGGATCGTATTCAATAGCACTAACTTTTCCAACAATTCCTGTTTTATCTCTTTTAAAATCAATAATACGATATTTTCTTTTGTGACCACCGCCAATGTGACGTGTAGTAATAACACCATTATTATTTCTTCCACCAGTTTTCTTTAAAGTAACGAGTAAAGATTTTTCAGGAGTGCTTTTAGTTACTTCTTCGAAAGAAATATTTGTCATATTTCTTCTTGAAGGAGTATATGGTTTGTATGTTTTAATTGACATAATTTTAATCTCCTATAATTTATTTAATTTATTCTTTGAAAAGATCTAAGACTTGACCTTGTTCTAATCTGACAATTGCCTTTTTAAATCCAGGAATTGTTCCATGGTATCTTGAACCACGGCTAGTTTTTTTAGGTAAAACGTTAACGGTTTTAACTTCTAAAACTTTTACATTGTAAATTCTTTCAATAGCATGCTTAATTTGAGTTTTATTAGCATCTTTTTTAACTTTGAAAGTAACTTTGTGAGTTTCTTGATTTTGTGACATGGTTTTTTCAGTGATAAGAGGTTCAATGATGACATCGAAATCACTAATAGTAGCCTTTACAACTTTTTTATCATTAGCCATTATTGAAGTTCCTCCTCAATTTTTTTAATGTCTTCTTTAGTGATAACTAATTTCTCAGTATTTAATAAATCATAAACGCTAAGATTGTTATATTCTCTTGTTATAACACCAGGAATGTTTCCACTAGCTAAGATGGCTTGTAATTCACTGGTAACTAAGATTACTTTTTTATCATTTAATTTAAATGTTTTAAGTAATTCAACAACTTCTTTAGTTTTTCCATTAATTTTAAGATTATCAAGAACAATAATATTTTCTTTAGCGATAATACTTAATGCTGATTTTAATGCAAGAAGATGTTCTTTTTTATTTTGTTTAATTTTGTAATTTTGATTTCCATCTGGGCCAAATACTGTACCACCACCGACCCATATTGGAGATTTGACATCACCAGCACGAGCACGGCCAGTACCTTTTTGACGATATGGTTTCTTTCCAGTACCAGCAACTTCACTTCTTTTCTTAGTTTTAGCAGTTCCTTGTCTGGAATTTGAACGATATACTTGAACAGCATCGAATAAAACAGATTCATTAGGTTTGATACCGAAGATATCTTTTAATAAACTAATGGTAGAAACTTCAGAACCATCTTGTTTATATACTTTTAAATTTATTGTATTTTCCATTTTGATTCCTTTCTACTATTTATTTTCTTCAACAGTTGTTTCTGTTGGTTCACTATTTGTATTAGTAGCTTCTTCAGCAGCTTTCTTTGCTTCTTCAGCAGCTCTTTGTTTTTCGGCTTTCTTTTCTTCTAAAGCTTTCTTTTGAGCTTCTAATTTAGCTCTTTCTTCTTGTTTTTTTGCTTCTTTTGCAGCTTCTTCAGCAGCTTTCTTTTCAGCAATTGCTTTATCATACTCAGCACGGTTTAATAAATTTTTAATTTCTACTGGATGTTTAATACCTTTAATAGCGGTTCTAATTTTAACAATTGATAATTTACTTCCTGGGATACCACCTAAGATAAGTAAGCAATTTTTTTCTTTATCAACAGCAATAACTCTTGTGTTAAGAACTGTTGCGGAATCATTTCCCATATGACCAGCCATTTTTTTACCAGGTATAACACGGTTAACACAACGTCCATTATTTGCGAATGAACCAGATTGTCTATGATAACCACTACCGTGTCCTTTAGGTCCAATATGGTGATGCCATCTTTTAATAACACCAGCAAATCCTCTACCTTTACTATGTCCAATAACATCAACGACATCGCCTTGGTTGAAGATATCAACTGTAATTTCTTGACCAACTTCATATTGTGATAATTCATCACCTTTTAATTCATAAAGATGTTGTTTTGGAGAAACTTTAGCTTTTTCATAAATTCCCTTCATTGGTTTGTTGACATTTTTTTCTTTTTTATCTTCATAACCAACTTGCAAAGCTTCATAACCATCTTTTTCAATTGTTTTCTTTTGGGTAACAACGTTTGGTAAGACTTCTACAACAGTAACAGCATACATAGTGCCATCTTCTGCATAAACTTCGGTCATACCGATTTTTCTACCGATGATACTTTTCATTGTCCTACCTCCTATAACTTAATATCGATATCAATACCGCTTGGAAGATCTAATTTTCTTAAAGCTTCAACGGTTGAACTTTGTGGATTAGTGATATCGATAATTCTCTTATGTGTTCTAATCTCAAATTGTTCTCTACTATCTTTATATTTAAAGACAGCTCTTAATATTGTGTAGACTTGTTTTTCCGTTGGAAGTGGAATAGGTCCGACTACTTTTGCACCTGTTTTTTGAATTGCGTTAACAATCTTATCTACTGCTAAATCCAAGATTTTGTGATCATAAGCTTGTAAACGAACTCTAATCTTTTTAACGTTTGCCATGAATATTCTCCTTTCAAATGACAGGCCTCAATGTTCATTACGACTTACCTGATGCCCTACTCATGACAACGCCTGTTGGTGTATCAGCAATGTCGCAAATCAATACATTTATAGCTTTTAATATTTTATACTTATTCATATAATAAAGCAACCAAAAAAATGACTTTTTTTAAATATTTTTTAAAATTCAAAATAATGACAACTAATCAAGGTTTTTTAAAATTTTTAACCAAGATTTTCTTATTTCACTTTCACTAAATTTTAAACTATGCTCGAAGGCATTAATTTTTAAATCCAATAATAATTTTTTATCGTGAAGCACTTTATATAGGGCGTTTGCCATACTTTCTTTATCGTTTTGAGGTACAATTATGCCTGTTTTATTG
Organism: Caryophanales bacterium; assembly: GCA_052171195.1. Classification (GTDB taxonomy): domain Bacteria; phylum Bacillota_I; class Bacilli_A; order RFN20; family CAG-826; genus Onthovivens. The sequence continues at coordinate 340,165 of JBQMZB010000001.1, read as the reverse complement.
TTAATTACTAGTTCATTTGCTCCATCCCCATAATTCATCAATACTGTTGGGATCGATCTTGAACTTGTTTCAATTATATTCAAAGGGAAACCTTCAAATAAGGATGTCATAATTAGAATTTTATTACCAGTTAATATCTTGTCTGGATTTACAAATCCGTTATGAATAATAATATTATTTTCTAATTTATTATCTTTAACTATTTTCACCATTTCTTTATAATAATATCCTCCGCCATAAAAATGACATTTAAAATATGGATCATAATGAGATAATAAAATCAATGTTTCTATAGCAACCAATGGTCTTTTTTGTTTTTCATATCTTGCAAAAAATAATAATTCCGGTTTTTCTTCAACATCAAAATTTTCGACTTGCATAACTCTAGAAGGATTATAGATATATTCAATTAATTCTTTTTTATTATGTTTATATTTTTCTTTAGTCTCTTTTGTTAACACGATTTTTAATTTTGGTTTATTAGCTAGAAAATTAATTACTACTCTATTTAAAAATTTATTAAGATATATAGAATTATAGTGAAAATGAAAAATATTGTTATATTTTTTTGGAGCAATCATATAACTAAATGGTGATGAATAAATTAATATATCTTCTTTATTAACCATTTTTTTAATCATTCTACGATATTTAAATTTCTTAAACAAAATAAAATTAGATACTTTAAAATATACTTTTATTTTAGTTAATAATGATGATTTTTTAAGGTAATCTTCATTTCTTATTATTAATGGGGAAATATTTAATCTAGTAATATTTAGATTATATTTTATTTTATATTGGTCATAATTAATATCATCACTAGATAATAAAACTACATTAATTTCATAGTCATTTGCTAAAATATTAATATCATTAAGGCTTACAATTTCACTTCCGCCTACTTTATAAAATTGATTTACAAACCAATATATTTTTTTCATATTATTTATCAATATCCTTTAAAACTTTAATAATTTCTTTTATTTCAGCTAAATTTAAGGAACACAAGGCAACCCTTATTAAATTATTATCCATAGGGACAAGATAAATATGTCTTTTTTCTAATTCATCACAAACCTGATAACTATCATTTTTAACTTTTATTGTAATAAAAAAACCCGAATCATAAGGACAAAATAAAATATTATTTTCTTTTAATAATTTAAGAATATATTCACTTCGATTTTTTAAAATATTCTTTTTAAAATTAAAATCACTTCTTAATGATTTTATTTCTACTTCATCATTTAAAATATTCGCTAATATATTTTGTATTTGATTATTAGGGCAAGAATAACTACCTCTTGTCATCAAATACATCTTATCATTAAGATAATTTATTTTATTTTTATCATTTAATAAAACAAATAACGCTCCAATTCTTAACCCATAAATACCAAATATTTTTGAACCAGAAAATGAAATAAAAATATTAAATTTATATTCATTAATCAAATAAGAAAATAAATGACATTCATCATTTTTAAAATTAAAATACGCTATATCAAATAAAACATCGATTAAATTATTATTTTCATTATATTTATTTAATATAGAAAATAATTTTTCATACTCTTCTTTAGTTAAAGAATAACCGGTAGGATTCTGACAAGGATCATTAATTAATAAAAGAATTTTATTATATTTATTTAGTGAAGATTCAATAAGATTAATTAATGATTCAAAATTAAACTTATTATCTTTAAATAAAGAATAAGTTTTATAATTCATGGAAGCTTCATCACAAATTGAAAAATAATTTGTCCAGCAAATATCTGGAATTAAGGTTAAAACATTTTGATCTTTGAAAAACTTAAAAGTAGAGTAAATAGCACCGGTTCCTCCAAATGTTGCCATTTTAAATAAGTTTTCTTTTTTATAATAAGATAAATAATTATCATTAAATAACCACTTAAAAATGCCTTCAAAATATTTTTCATTACCAATAACACTTCCATAAGATAAATATTCTTGAGCGTATTTAGTTAAATTTGACGCTATATTATCATATTTAATTAATTTTTTATTATCATCAAAAAAAGAACCAACTACACCGTTAATAACTTTATTATTTTTCTCGTCTTTTTTTGCACGTGAACTTATATGTAAAATGTCATATTTTAAATTCATAGTTATTTAAGATAATTTTTAGTAAATCTAATTAATTTATATTTAACTTTTAGATTATTATTTTTGATCAAATATACATTTAATAATCTCTCTGCTATAAATCCCATGATTCTTGATTGATATTTATCTTTAGGTATTGTTATATTTTTTTCTATTTCAAATAATATATCAAATAAAAATTTACAATATTTATCATAGTTTTCTTTTGATGTAATCATCATATTACACCAACTATTGAAATGTCTATTCATTGATTTATTAAAAGCATCCATGTATTCAGGATAAATTTTTTTAACAGCATCTTCCATGGCGTTATACATTTCTAAAGTATGTGATTTAATAAATTGATTTTTAACAGAAAATCTCATTATAAAATTTACCATTACGATAAAATCATATTTATTAATTATTTTTTCAGCTTTTTTCTTACTTAAAAATTTAAAATTTAAACCAGAAAAAACTCTTCGATAATGTTCAATTCCTACGATATCACATTTAACATTCTTATAAATCCAATACATTGCGCTACATTCGCAATATGTATAATTTCTTTCAGAAATATTTAATCCTGTGTTATCGGTATAATCGTTTTCTTCTTTTAGTTTATTAGAATTTTTCCCAACATAAATAATAGTTCTATCAGGATAGAATTCTTGCTTTAATTTCCTATGTGAAACTACAAATAATTTAGTGTTCATAAAAATATTATACACGATATATACTTATCATTGTTAAAAATTTTAATTAAATAAATATTATATTATTTATTAATATCTTTGCTATTTAACGAGAATTCGCATCCACAATAGTTTTGACGATACATATTATATTTATGCGAGATTTTAACTCCTATGTTAGCTCCATTATTTTTTTTAAAGTCAGTTGGAATATATGTGATATTCTTATATTTTTTCATCATATTTAATCCTAATGTATTCATGAATTGCTCATCTTTATTTCTTGAAACAGTCATAACTGTTGCCACATTAGGAAAATTATTTTTAACTGCGTATTCAAAAAGATTTGTTAGTCTTTTTTGTATACAAATATGACATCTAGTACTATTTTCTTTTTGATCTTTATATGGTAATAATATTTTTCTAAATTCATCATAATTATAATCTTCTACTATTACTTCAATATTTTTCTTAAAAATGGAATTTATCATATCGACATAATTTGTCAAACATTTCAACCTACGTTGATATTCTTCATAAGGATAAATATTAGAGTTAGTGTATAGTATAGTAATATCAAATAAATCTTGTAAAAAGACAAGAGGATATGCAGAACAAGGACCACAACAAACATGAAATAGTAACTTAGGTTTGGTTCCGGAATCTAAGCAATTAATTCTTCTATAAGTTGATAGAAACTGTTCGTAATAATTGGTCTTATTCATAATTAAATAATAACATAATTAATCATTATGTATAAACATTGCATCACCAAAACTAAAAAATCTATATTTAGATTCAACAGCATGTTTATAACATTCCAAAGTGAATTCTCTTCCAATGTAAGCAGAGACTAACATAATTAAAGTAGATTTTGGAAGATGAAAATTTGTAATTAAAGCATCGATTGTTTTATATTTGTAACCAGGTTGAATAAATATATTTGTATCTTCATGGCATTCAATAAATTTATTATATTTGGAGTATATTGATTCTAAAGTTCTAACGGAAGTAGTACCACATGCAATAATTCTTCTTTTTTCTTCCTTTGCTTTATTTAATATATCAGCAGTTTTTTGGCTCATATCATACCATTCTGAATGCATTATATGTTGATCTGTATCTTTAACTTTGACAGGTCTAAAAGTACCAATACCAACATTAAGATTAATATCAGCGACGATAACACCTTTATTTTTAAGTTCATCTAGTAATTTTTCAGTAAAATGGAACCCTGCTGTTGGAGCAGCAGCACTACCTGGATTTTTAGCATATACTGTTTGATAATCATTATTATCTTTAACTTTTTCAGTTATATATGGAGGTAATGGCATCATACCTACTTTATCTAAAACCTCAAGAAAAATTCCTTCATATTTAAATTTTATATGACGTATTCCCTCATCTAAAACTTTGACGCATTCTCCTACCAAAAGGTTATCTTTGAAACTTATTAATGTGCCATTTTTTATTGTTTTAGCATTACCGCATAAACATTCGTAAGTATCATTTTTTAAATCTTTCAATAATAAAACTTCAACCTTCGCATTAGTACTTTCTTTAACGCCAAATAATCTAGCAGGTATTACTTTTGTGTTATTTATAACTAACACATCTCCAGCTTTAAAATAATCAACTATATTTTTAAATGACTTATCACAATAAGTTTTGTGTTTGTTATTAATTACCAATAATCGACATTCATCTCTTTTTTTACAAGGAGTTTGTGCTATTAATTCTAATGGTAAATTATAATCAAATAAATCTATATTCATCTAAAATCCTCTTTTATCTCCAAATTTTTCTAAAACTTCATTTTTGTATTCTAAAAATCTATCTTCCTGAATAGCTTTTCTTGCTCCTTCAACAATTTTAATTAAAAATCTAAGGTTATGAATACTCATAAGCCTTGCACCAAAAGTCTCATTTGATACATATAGATGTCTTAAATAAGATTTTGTAAAGTTTTTACAAGTATAACAATCACATTCACTATCCAAAGTTGTAAAATCATCTTTATATTCTTGTCTTTTAATATTAATTCTTCCTTTAGATGTCATTAAACTACCATGTCTTGCAATACGGGTCGGTAATACACAATCCATCATATCAACGCCTCTTGCAATTCCTTCAAGTATATAATCTAAAGAGCCAACACCCATCAAATATCTTGGTTTATCATGTGGCAAATATTTAATAGCGTAATCAATCATTTCAAAACACTTTTCTTTTGGTTCTCCAATTGATGTTCCACCAATTGAATATCCATCGAAATCCATTTTAACAAGTTCTTCAGCACAGAGTTTTCTTAAATCTTCAAATTCACCACCTTGTACAATTCCAAAAAGTGCTTGATCTTCTCTTTTATGAGCTTCTTTACCTCTTTTAGCCCATCTTAAAGTTCTTAAAGTAGATTGTTTAGCGTATTCATATGTAACAGGATAAGGAATACATTCATCAAAACTCATAATTATATCTGCACCAATTTTTTCCTCAATTTCAATAACTTTTTCTGGTGTAAAAAATATTTTATCTCCATTTAGGTGCGACTTAAAAAGCACTCCTTCTTCATTTATATCTCTTGTTTTAGCTAGTGAAAAAACTTGAAAACCCCCGCTGTCTGTAAGCATAGGGCCATCATAATTCATAAATTTTTGAACACCACCGGCTTTCTCTACTATATCTTCACCAGGTCTTAAATGAAGATGATATGTATTTGCTAAAATAACACCACTTTTTATTTCTTTTATTTCTTCTGGGGATAAAGTTTTAACGGTTGCTAATGTCCCAACAGGCATAAACATAGGCACCTCAACATTACCGTGTGGCGTATGTAAAATACCATATCTTGCTCCACATTCTTTATCTACATGTAATATTTCTAAATAAAAATCTTTTGACATAATAAATATTTTAGCATTTATTAATAAAAGATTTAATCCTTTTTAATTATTTTAGATATTTTCAAAAATAAAAGCATTGTCGCTTATTTTTACAGGATATACTGGTGAATTTTTTAATTTATTTTTTAAGAAATTTTCAAAATCTTTTGAAAAATCCTTTTTAACAAACGCAATTACTGTTCCTTTAAATCCACCACCATGAATTCTTACAGCTCCATTATCTTTTAGATAATCACTTATTTTATTAATCAAATCTTGAGGAGAATAATCAAATTCTTCATTTTTAACATATGTATTTTCTAAATTTTCTAAACTAGATTTTTGCGAATTTCTGATACCTTCCAAAAAATCTTCAACATTGTTATTAATTATTGCTTGTTTAACTTGTTTAACATTATTATTTTCAATGAAAAAATGTTTAGCTTTATTTTTAATAGAGATATTTAAATTTAAATTATCAATTTTCTCATTAATATTATCAATATTAGTCAAATCTCTTAAGAATTTTTTATTTTCTAATTCTCTTGCAACTTTATACATTGATGATGGTATATTAGAATATAAATCACTAAGATTACCATGATTACCTTTAGATTTTACAAGATATATATTTAAAGGAAGGTGAAATTCTATGTTTTCAATTAAAGGATTTTCTTCATTTTTAAAATCAATATAGTTAATATTACTAAAACTAGTTCCAATTTGATCTAATAAACCACAAGGTTTATTAAAATATACATTTTCACTAAATCTTCCTATTTTTGCTAAGGTTAACGGATCTATTAAGTTTGAATTATATAAACTATTAATGATTGAAGCAAATAATGACTCGATAGCAGCGGAACTTGAAACACCGCTGCCTACAGGAATTTCGCTTTCTATGTACGCATCAAACCCACCAATATTATATCCTTCTTCTTTAATTTTATATAAAATGCCCTTACATAAAGAGGCTGGAGAACCAGATTCATTATCTTTTTTAGATAAATCATTAATATCAAATTCAACAAACTGATATCCTTTTGATTTAATTCTAACTTTTTTATTATTTTTATTAACTAAAGCTACAATTCTAAGAGAACAATTTGCAACAATACATAAACCATGATTGTGGTCAGTGTGATTTCCACAAATTTCAAGTCGTCCTCCAGTATTAAAATAATAATTAGGATTTTCTTTAAAAATTGTTTTAAATTTTTCAATTAATTTAGTTTTCATATTAACCCCTTAAAATAATTTATACATTTTTCTTAAATTTTATTTTAATTGAATGTTTGTAAGTCTTTCCCTTTTTTAATATCAAACTATCTAAATCTAAATTAAACAATTGTGGTTCAATTGCAATTGCTCTTTTTATTGAATCATTTTCTTTTATTTGGATAAATTCATTTTTAGTTTTAAGGCTATCAATAAAGAAATTACATGCAGGGTATGAAGATTTATAAACTAATTTATATTTATCGTTTTTGATAAATATTGGTTCGTTAACTTCATTTTCTATTAAAAATGTATGATCTAGATTATCTATTTTACTATGTAAACTTAATAATTCTAAATTTTTATCAATTTTACAAGCTCTATTAAAATCTATGAACCAAGGTGTCTTTATTTTATCAATTATTAAATTATCTTTATTAGCTAAACCGATATAATTAGAACTAATTTTTAATAAATAATCACCAATTCCTTCTGGGTTATTAAAATTATAATAACAATGATTTGATAAATTAATAATTGTATCTTTATTTGATTTAGCAAAATAGGAGATGTTTATATTGTTATAAAATAATGGTATTTCATAAATAACTTTAAAATTAACATCACCAGGAAATTTTGAATCTTTTTCATAATTAATAATATAAAAAATTACCTTTAATTTATTATCTAGTTTTTCTATTTTATAATCCCATGTCTTAAAAGATAAAGAATTTAATTCATCACCATGTAAACAAATTTCATTTTCACTTATTTTATAGAGTAAAGAATTTAAATTTAATTCAGATTTTATTCTTCCAGCAACTGGGCCTAATGTTTTTCCATAATATCCAAGGTTATATAACCAATCTTCTTTATTCTTAAATTCTAAAATTAAAGGTTCGTCATTGTACCTTATTGAAAAAATACCTGCCCCAAAATTACATAATACAATAGATAAATTCTTATCATTAATTACTTTAATAAATTTTATAGAATCACTATAATCGCTAATTTCATATCTCATAATTAGTGTTAATATAACAATTAATAGTCATATATAAAATGTATTAAACAATTTTTTTATTGTGTTTTTATCTAAATAAATAAAAAAACTACATTTTATCAATGTAGTTTAATTAATTATTATTAAGCTAATGTTCCCATTGGATCCCATGGATCGAGCACGATTGGTTTACTATTATATGCATCTAGTTCTTCTTTAGTTAAATATTTTTTCTTAACTACTGCTTGATAAACGAATGTATCAAACCATGAACTAGACATAATAAAGTATCCTTTATTACCGATTTTATCACCCCAGCTATTTTCAACTTTCCATTTAGTGGCAACATCATCTCTTAAATTAACACCAGTTAAACACATAGCGTGATTCATTGCGCTTTGTCGATAATCAAGCATTGCTGCTTTATCAAATTTTAAATCAAAATCAAAAGCAGACATATAATCATAGCTTAAATCATCCCAGATACCAGTTTTTCTATCTCCAAAGAAGGAAACATCACTTCCAAACCAAACGATATTATCTTCTTTGAGTTGAGAGATTATTAATTCTTTCATTCTTTCCATTGGTAAATTTAAATGTGTAACTAATTTGCCTTCAATAACGTTACCAAGATAATCTATTGTAAATGACTTCATATATGGTTTATCTGAAGTTGGTGAGTTAATAATAGAAACATACTCATCAATTTCTTCTCCAATATATTTTTCAAAGAATGATAAAGGTGTCAAATTAGTATCAATATGATATTCACCATCTTTATCAGTGTATTCAAAATTAAATTCTGTAGGTGGTACACCAAAACTATTTATAAATAATGCATATATTTTTGACATTACTTCGCTTTTTAAAATTGAAATTTCCTTTGATTTACCATCTTTATGAAGTTTTTGTGCCTTATAAGCGAATTCTCTAATATAACTATTTAATAAACTGTCGCTTATACGAGTGTTGTTTGATTGAAAAGTTTCTGGATATACACTTTTTGGTACAATACCATATTTAACGACAAGGTTTCTAAACATATCCCATTGACCACCGTCACTTACACCATTAGCAAGTAAATGCATTAAAACTCTGCTATCTGGTTTTTCGCAAATTAAATCCATGATAGATACTATTAAGTAGTTAGCTTTTTCTAACTTATCATATAAAGCAACATAATTTTGTGATAATTCAAAATTTTCTAAATTACATTTTTTTGCTATTACTTCTCTTAAAACGTTTAAACCAGCGAAAATCCAACATCTTCCACTTGCGTATTGGTTACAAACTGGTAAAGTTTTTACATTAACAGAAAAATTATCTTGTACTTCAGATAAGTTCTTTTGATCAAATACAACATCATTAATGTTAGTTGTACTTAATGCATGTCTTAATATTACATTTTTATTCTCAGTAGAATAATCTTTACGATATTCATGGTACTCATTAGCACCAAGAATTTGTTCATTTATTTTTATATTTTTCATACTTTATTTCTCCTTCATAAAACAATATTATCACTTAAATAAATAATTACAAATAAAACGATAAATATTATTTAAGCTTTGATAAAACTATTTGAGTAGCTTCTTTAGGATCGATTTTTCCTTTAGTTTCTTTCATGACTTGTCCTATAATAAATCCTAATACCCTAGTTTTCCCGTTTTTATAATCATCAATTAATGTAGGATTTTGCTTTAAAATATTATCAATAATATCATTTATTACGTTTTTATCACTTATAATAGTAAATCCTAACTTATTTTTAATAATTAATGGATTATCATCATTTTCAATCATAATTTCAAAAATTTTCTTTTGTTGTGATGAATTTATTTGATTTTCTTCTAATAAAGAAACTAAAATTGCTATATTTTTTGGAGAAACCTTAAAGTTCTCGATTGTAATATTTTCTTTATTAATATAAGAAAGAACATTGGAAATAATAAAATTAGCAACACTTTGAAAATATGAAGAGTGTTTAACGGTTTCATCATAGTAATTGGCTAATTTCTTATCAGAAAGTAAAATTTGAGTATCTATGGTGTTAAGTTTGTAAATTTTAACAAATCTATCGAACATAGAATCATATAATTCTGGACAAGTATCTATAGCGTTATTAATAAATTCTTTAGATAATTTGATTGGAACTATATTAGGTTCTCTAAAATATTTATAATCTACAGCATCAGTTTTCACTCTCATTAATACAGTTTCTTTTTTGGATTCATCAAATCTTCTAGTTTCTTGAACAATCTTTTTCCCTGATAAAAGTAATTTAGACTGTCTAATAATTTCATATTCAACTGCTTTTTCAATATCAGATATAGAATTAAGATTTTTAATCTCAACTTTAACACCGAATTTTTCTGTACCATAAGGTCTAATAGAAATATTTGTATCACAACGCATACTTCCGTTTTCCATTTTTCCATCACTAATATCAGCGTACGTTACAATTTCTCTTAATTTTTCTACATATTTCCGTGCTTCTTCGCCACTTCTAATTTCAGGTCTTGTTACAATTTCTACTAGTGGTACACCAGCTCGATTATAATCTAATAAAGAATAATTTTTGTAGTGTAATTGTTTACAAGTATCTTCTTCCATATGTAAACGTTCAATACCAATTTTTTTAACACATCCATCATCAAGTTTTATTTCAATATAACCATTTTTCCCTATAGGTCTTTCTTGTTGAGTAATTTGATATCCTTTAGGTAAGTCACTATAAAAATAATTTTTCCTATCAAAATATAGTGTATCATCTATCTCCATATGTAAAGCATTAGCAATACGTATTGCTTTGCGAACAGCTTCTTTATTAACAACAGGTAATGTTCCAGGAAATGCGAAATCTAAATATGTTACGTTAGTGTTTGGTTCATTTTCTGCTTCATTAGTGGAAGAGGAGAACATTTTTGTTTTTGTATTTATTTGAATATGTGTTTCTAAACCAATTATAGCTTCAAAATTCATTATTTATTCTCCTTATATGTATTAATAGTTAAATTTTTATAACCTAAATATTCTTCCAAGCAAGAGGCAATATTAAAAACTTCTACTTCATTGTAAGGTTTACAACTTATATTTCCTCCAAATGGAAGATTATCCTTAAATCCTAATGGAATAGTTATAGATGGAAAACCACCTAAGTTACCATATGCTAAGTAATTATCCGCAATAAGATATGTGGAAGATAACTTATCTTCTTCTTGATTAATTTTTGGTGCTATAGTTGGGGTAGCTGGCATATAAATAGCATCATATTTATTAAAAATATCATTAAACGCCTCAACGATTAACTTTCTAGCTTTTTGAGCTCTTATAAATAATTCATATTGGTTTTCTTTCATTAAAGAATATGACCCAATAATAAATCTACGTTTAATCATTGGTGAAAAGCCTTTATTTCTAGCGTTAAACATTACCTCTTTATATGTTTCTCCACCGAAATTAACACCAAATTTTATACCATCTAAATTAGAGTTATTACTAGTTGCTTCTGCACAACTTAAAATAAAATAAACTGGGAAAATAGATTTAAGTAAATTAATATCAATACTAACTTCTTCAACAATAGCACCAGCTTGTTTTAGAAATTCAAGAGACTTTTTATATTTATTAATAATTTCTTTGTCTTTTATACTGTCTACAATTTCTTTTACATATGCTATTTTTTTATTGTTAATTTTTTTAGCAAATAAGGAATAGTCTGGTCTTACTTTAGATGTATTCGTGAAATCCATTTCATCTTTTTTAGATAAGTAATTTAATAAAATCGATGAATCTTCAACGTTTTTAGTAAAATAAGCAACATGATCCATTGATGTAGCGAATGGAAATAAACCAAATCGTGAAATTAAACCCCAAGTAGGTTTAAAACCAACTAATCCACCATATGAAGCAGGTTTCCTTACGGAATCGCCAGTATCACTCCCTAAAGCGAATGGTACAATTCCAGATGCTACCACAGAAGCACTTCCACAACTAGATCCACCCATTAATCTATCATGTTCTTTATTATAAGGATTATATGTTATGTCTTTGTGACCAGTTGTACCGCTACCCCCCATTGCTAGCTCGTCTAAAGTTGTCTTACCTATAAGTATTGCTCCTTCATTATTTAAATATTTAATAACGGTAGCGTCAAAAATAGGTACATAACCTTTTAAAATATTACTACTTCCAGTAGTTTCAATATCTTTAGTCGATAAATTATCTTTTGCAGCGTAAGGTATTCCATATAATATTTTATCTTTATCAATACCTTTATCATCTAATTCCTTAGCTTTTTTTAAAGCCTCATCTTTTAAAATAACTTCAAAAGCATTGTTTTTATCATTTATTGCTCTTTCTAATGATTCGCTTACAAGCTCATATACTGTAATTTTTTTATTCACAAGAGCTTCATGAATTTCTTTAATACTACAATCTAAATAACTCATTATATTACCTTCGGAAGTTTAATTTGACCATTTAAAACATTAGATGCATTCTTTAAAGCATCATCTTTGGTTATTAAATTTTTAACTTCGTCCTCTCTTAAATAATCGATAGTTACATCAAATGGAAATGTCATAGGTTCAACATTGTCAACATTTTCAATATTTTTAATTAAATCAAACTGTTGGGATATAATTTTAAATTCTTCTAACAAAGTTTCGTATTCATTATCTTCCATGTCGAATAATAAATTGTTAGCAGCTTCTTTTAAAACCTCTTTATTTACTTCTTTCATTTATTTCCTCCAAATATTTATATAATTTTTCTTCGTTTATTAAGTTAATATTAAACTTAGTTGCCTTTTCTAATTTAGATCCTGCGTTCTCACCATATATTAAATAGTCAGTTGATTTAGAAACAGAACTAGTAACTTTTGCTCCTAAATTATCTAATAACAATTCTAACTCTTTTCTTGAATATCTATCTAGTGTACCTGTAATAACAACCGTTTTTTCATAAAATATAGTTTTCTTATCAATAGAATCATCAATATAGTTAAAATTAATGTTAAATTGTTCTAATTTATTAATTAAACTTATATTATTTTCATCATGAAAATAATTATATAACGAAGTAGCAATAATGTCGCCAATATCTTTAATTTCTAAATAATCTTCAATAATTAAATTTTTAAAATTATTTAAATTTTTAAATTTCTTAGCTAACATTCTAGCTGTTTTACTACCTACTTCATTTATTCCTAATCCGAATAACAATTTTTCAAGACTATTATTTTTAGATTTATTTATACCATCGATTAAGTTCTTGAAAGATTTATCACTCCAATCTTCAAAAGATAAAATTTCATCTTTTTTATTTTCAAGCGTAAATATATCTTCAATTGAACATAATATCTTATTATTAAAAAATTGTTCACAAGTTTTTTCGCCCAATCCTTCTATATCCATTGCTTCTTTACTTGCAAAATGTATTATGGATTGAATTAATCTAGAACTACATTTAGAATTAACGCAATAATGCATATTATCTATTTTTTGAAGAGGTTGATTACAATTTGGACATTGTTTAATCATATTAAAATCAATCTCATCACCATTTCTTCTGTCAATAAGTGGTTTTACAACTTCAGGAATAATATCTCCAGCTTTTCTAATAATTACATAATCGCCGATTTTAAGATTTTTCTCGTTTATGAAATCTTCATTATGAAGGGTGGCTCTTTGTATAGTGCTACCAGCAACATGGACAGGATTTAAAACTGCATTAGGTGTTATTTTACCAGTCCTACCAACTGTATAAATAATATCAATAAGTTTTGTAATTACTTCTTCGGGCGGAAATTTGTAGGCAATAGCATACTTCGGTGTTTTAGCGGTGTAACCTATTTTCTCATAAAGAGAAAAATCATTTACTTTTAAAACTATACCATCAATATCATATTCAAGTTTATTTCTTTTGGTAGTATATTCATTAATATAATCAATAATATCATTATTAGATTTTACTAACTTTCTTTCTTTGTTTGTTTTAAAACCTAACTCTTCTAATTTTTTTAAAGCCTCAAAGTGAGTCTTAATACCAAAGTCTTTAGCGTTAACAAAATAATACCACCATGCTTCAAGTTTACGATTCAAACATATTGATGTATCTAAATTTCTAATAGATCCTGATGCTGCATTCCTGGCGTTAGCAAATAATGGTAAATTATTTTGCTCTTGTTCTTTATTTAGACTCTCAAATGAACTTCTCGGCATATAAACTTCACCACGAACTTCAACTCTTTCTTTAATTGATATTTTAGTAGGTATTGATTTTATTGTTAAAACATTACTAGTAACATCTTCACCAACACGACCATTTCCTCTAGTTGCGCAATATAATAATTCACCATTTTCGTAAACTAATGACATTGCTAAACCATCTATTTTAAGTTCGGCACAATATTCCAATTGATTCAAATGAGCAAGTTCACAAGTCTTTTTGTCCCAATTTAAAAGTTCTTCTTCATTAAATACATCACCAAGAGACATCATTAACTCTTTATGAGTAACTTTTTTAAAGTTCGTTAAAATAGTACCACCAATTCTTTGGGTAGGACTATTTCTTGTAATAAGTTCAGGATATTTATTTTCTATTTCCTGTAAATCTAAATAGTAACTATCATATTCAGCATCACTAATAATAGGATTGTCTAAAACATAATAATAATAATTAAATTTTTCTATTTGTTTAATTAAATCATTGTATTTGTTTTTAATTTCTTCAGTAACCATATTTATCCTTTTTTCTTTAATTTTTTATGAGTAGAAATAATACTTTTTTGACCATGTTCATAAAAATTAATAACTAAAATTTTGTCTTGAATTGCAAGAACTTGACCATCACCAAAAGCTTCATGTTCGCACAAATCACCTACGTTCCAAGCAATATTGTTAGAATTTGATTTTAAAAATGAGCCAAATTTTTGTTTAGAGACCTTGTTAGAAGTGTTAGATGAATATAAATAACTAGGTAAATCTTTATTCATTTTATATCTATATATTACTTCGTTCCTACTTGTACCATCGAAATTATTAATACCACTTAAAACATTATTGTTTTGTTTTTTTGGTTTTAAACCCATTTCTTCAATAAATCTAGATGGTGATAATTTATTTTTAAAAATATAATTAAAACCTTCATTATATGATAAAAATAATTTGTTTTTAGCTCTTGTGCAAGCAACATATGCTAATCTTCTCTCTTCTTCAATATCATCATTGCTTTCTAAAATTGTACGATGATTTGGAAATACATCTTCTTCAAGTCCTACTAAAAAAACATAATCAAATTCTAAACCTTTAGATGTGTGAATAGTCATTAAATTAATATGATTATCGTTAGTCATATCGTCTTGTGATGTTAATAAAGAAATTTCTTGTAAATATTCAACAAAATTAGAATCAGGATTTTTATTTTGATATTGTTCAATATTAGAAAATAATGTTAGAACGTTATTTTTCCTATCTTCATAATCATCTTGATATTTTTCCTTAAGATAATCAATATACTTAATTTCATCTTTTATAAATTTGATAATCTCTTGATGATAATTTTTAGAATTTTTTATCTTATTAGAATATTCTGTTAATAAATTATAAAGATTGACTATATCATTAATAATACTTTGTTTAATCTCACAATTAAAAATTAAATTCTTTTCCACAAGTCCTAAAATAGAACAACCATTGTTTTTTGAAAATTGATAAAGTTTATTATAACTAACATCTCCAATTTTTCTTTTTGGTACATTATATATTCTATCAAAAGAAATTTCATCATTTATATTATTTAGTAAATTCAAATATGCTATAACGTCTTTAATTTCTGCTCTTTCATAGAACCTCAAGCCACCATAAATTTTATAAGGTAGTTTGTTTTCAAATAATATAGTCTCTATAGGTTGTGACAAGTAAGATGATCTATATAAAATCGCAACTTTATTGTAAGAGAAATCGACATCACTAAATTTAAGTGAACATATTTTATTAATAATAAAGCGAGCCTCATCAAAATTATTATTAAAACAATTGAGTTCTACCTTTGATGAATTTTTATTTATAGTAAAAAGTTCTTTTTCAAATCTATTAGTGTTATTACTAATAAGTTTGTTAGATACGTCTAATATATCAAATGTAGATCTATAGTTTTGATTCAATATAATTGTTTCAGTACCGAAAAAGTTATCATGAAATTTCATAATTAAATCTGTATTAGAACCTCTCCAAGCATATATTGATTGATCAGGATCTCCGACAACAAATAAACATGTTTGTTTATTTATTAATAATTTTAACAACATGAACTGTAAGTTATTAGTATCTTGAAATTCATCTACGAGAATATGCTTAAAATAAGATTGCCATTTTATTCTTACATTTTCAAAACTTTGCAATATTTTAATTGTATAAATTATTAAATCATTAAAATCAAGTTTAGATGATTTTGATTTTTCTTCTTCATAAATATAAAAATACTCTAAATATTTTTTTTGTTCTTCATCATCCTCAATAATATCATTTGGAAGCTGTCCATCTGTTTTTTTAATATTGATATAATTTAAAGTTTTATTAATACAATCTTTTAAATCTTCATTATCAATATCAATATCCTTTTCTTTAATTATTTTTTTAATTAATTTTTTTTGATCTTCATCATCAATAATTGTGTAATTATTTGTGAAATTTAAATTATGAATTTCTTTTCTTAAAAAATATGAACATAAAGCATGGTAAGTAAAAATATTAACGCTTGACTTATCATTATTATTTAATATAGAAACTACTCTTTCCTTCATTTCATTTGCTACTTTATTAGTGAATGTAATAGCTAAAATTTGACGTGGTAAAACATTACAATCTTTGATAAGATGTACAATTCTATAAGTTAAAGCTCTAGTTTTTCCGCTTCCAGCTCCTGCAATTACTCTTATATACTGACTTTTAGATGTAGCAGCATGGTATTGTTTTTGATTTAAAATTTTATCAAGCGACATACAAAAATTATACCATTTTTATATGATTAAAGTAATAAATATAAGCATAAATTTTCAAGAATAAAATATAACTAAATTTATCTAAAAATTTTTAAAAATAGATATGAAAATATTTATTATTTTATAAAATTAAATATAATATTTATAAGATGAAATTATCAAAAGAAAAAAATAATATTATTTATGCTTTAGTCTTGTCTTCAATATTAACAGCTCTAAATTTTGTCATCATATTAATCGGAAGATATATGATGTTATATATAATTTCTTCTATTTTTTTACCTTTAATTTCAATTATTTTCTTTTTAAAAGTTGATAAGAAATATTTTTATATCTATATTTTAAATAATATTCTTTTATCACTTATAATACTTAATTTTAATTTATCATTATTTCTATTTGATTTATTTCCTTCTCTTTTAATAGGATTATTTATATCAATTATGATTAAAAAAAATATTAATTTATATTCTAACTTATATTTCTCATCAATATTAATTTTTTTATTAGAAATACTATCAATTTTTATTTATGATAAAATAACTTCAATAAATATGTTAAATACAATAATGCTTATATATAAAATTGAAAATAATAAATTAAATATTGCAATTATATTTTTTATTTTATCTATATATTCAATATTAAAAATTAATTTAATTTTATTAACAATTAAAAACGAACTAATAAAATTTAAAATAAAATACACTTATAAAGAGTCAAATCTGATAATCTTAATGTTATCATTATCAATCAACATAATATTAACATTTTTATTTATAAACTTAAATCTATTAGAGTTAACTTTTATATCTATGTCATTTTTAATTTATAATTCAATTTTATTAATTATAAAAAAATTTAAAAGAAATGATTATATATTATTTGTTATAATTATTATAGTAAGTTGGATTGCTTATGTATATTTATTAAATTATCTGCTTATAATAAAACCAATTAAAATATTATTGTTACCAATAATATTTATTAATCTAATATCGTATATTAAATTTAAAAAAGAAGGTGAAAATCATGATAGCAATTATTAAATTAGTAGGAAAAGGATTATTATACTTATTCTTAATTCCAATCGGAATAATCTTTTTCATATTTTATGGAATATATTTATTATTTATTTGGATATTTAATTTATTTAAATTATTCTTTAATTTCTTAAGAGGAAAAAGCAAACCATTAATGTTAAAAGAAGATGAATTAGCTTTAAATGTGCTTGAAAAATCTAGAGATTTTTCAAATGAAGAGAAGAATAATCAAGAAATAATTGTAAATTTAAATGTAAATAAATTAAATGGAGAACCAATTAATTTAGAAAATATAGCAAAAAATTATATTGATTATTCTGATATTGAAACAATAGATTACTCTAAAAAGGAAGAAAATTAATATGAATACTTTATTATTTTTAATTGAATTATCAAAAAAACAAGAATATATTATTAGAACTAGTTTAATCGTTTTATTTTTATTTACATTTTTATTATTAATAATAGGATTATTAGGTACATTGATTGAAAAAATAATGACCAAACAAGCTAAAAAGGTTGATTCATATATGAGTAATTTAGTTTTTTCAAGAGTTTGTGATAATCCAAAAAAATTTATTAAATTAGCTATTAAAAAGAATCATATTGCTTTTTTTAAAGATGCAATTATTCCTATTTTATTAATGGCTTTTGGAATTTTAATTTGGATACTTTATCATTCTGCATATGGAAGATGGGATGAATCAATATTTGATTATAAAACGGGTATATTAAGTTTATTTTATATTTTAGATTTTTCAGAGGTAAAATATGTGTTCCCACTTGGTTTTGATGGAATTAAGTTAGCAAATACACCACATTTTTTAACAAATGAAACTTTTTTAAATTATTTAATTTTCTTATTTACTTTCAGTGGTTTTATATATTATTTAGTATGTGTTCAAGCATACGTGGCTAGACTCAAACGTTCGTATAAACTAAAAAAGACAATTTATAGTAAAAATTTAGATAATATTGATATGGAACATTTCTATAATAAAGATAAGATTAATCCGTATAATAATCAAGATAATAAAAACTCCGTTGATAATAAATAACGGAGTTTTTCATAATAATTTTATTTATTCATTATACCTATAATAATTTCTTTAAAAATAGAAACTACTTGCCAAAGCACTAATATTGAAAACAAAATGCATAATATAAATAATGTAATATTTATACGAATTCTAGATTTTTGTTTTTGTTCACTTAAATTTTTAAATTCGTCTTCATTATTTAAACGTTCAATATCTACTGTTGGTCTTTTGAATGTTTTGGTACCTGTTTTATCAACTTTTGGAACTGATAATGTTTTATCTCTTTTTAATTCTGCCATATTAATATTTTAAACTCCCTGGAACTCTTGGATATGGTTCACTATCACGAATATTTTTTATACCGGTGACATACATCAATAATCTATCAAACCCTATACCAAAACCTGAATGAGGACATCCGCCATATTTCCTTAAATTAAGATACCATTCTAATCCTTGTAGATTACCTTTTTCTTCCATAATTTTCTTTAAAACTTCGTAATCATCTTCTCTTTGGGAAGCTCCTACTATTTCACCATATTGAGGAACTAATAAATCACATGCTGCTACTGTTTTATTATCTGGATTCCTTTTCATATAGAAAGCTTTAATATCCTTTGGATAATCAGTTAAAAATAATGGACCTTTTGCAACTTCTTCAGTTAAATATCTTTCGTGTTCACTTTGTAAATCAACACCCCAATAGATATTTTTGTATTCAAAATTAACACCTTTTGCAATAGCTTCTTGCAAATGACTAATGCCTTCAGTATAGGTCATCTTTTTAAAAGGTGTATTAACGATATTTTTAAGTTTTTCGATTAGACCTTTTTCTATAAATTTATCAAAAAATTCTAATTCATCTGGACAATTAGTTAGAACATAATTAATTAAATATTTTAAACAAGATTCAATACAATCCATATTATCATTTAAATCAGCAAAGGCTAATTCAGGTTCTATCATCCAAAATTCATTTGCATGTCTAGGAGTGTTACTTTTTTCAGCTCTAAAAGTAGGTCCAAAGGTATAAACATCTCTAAAGGCTAACGCGAAAGGTTCAACATGTAATTGTCCACTAACAGTTAAACAAGCATTTGCTTTAAAAAAACTATCAGGTTTTTTTAAATCAGTACACACTTTAAATACTTCTCCAGCACCTTCGGCATCATTTGCTGTGATAATAGGAGTATGAACATAGATAAAACCGTGTTCTTGAAAATATTTATGGACAGCGTAAGCTAATTCATTCCTTACTCTATATAAAGCTTGGAAGGTATTACTTCTTGGTCTTAAATAAGCAATTTCCCTTAGAAATTCAAGGCTGTGTCTTTTCTTTTGTAATGGATAATCTTCATCACAATCACCAATAATTTTAATTTTATCAACTTTAATTTCAAAAGGTTGAGGATTTTCAGGAGTTAATTTTATTACGCCCTCTACTTCAATAGAGGAAGCATATTTAACATTTAAAAAAGAATTGAAGCATTCATCTTCTTTTAAAAATACTAATTGAACACTTTTAAAATTAGTTCCATCGTTAAATTCGATAAAGCCAATACTACCATTATTTCTTACTGATTTAACCCAACCATAAAGATGTACTTTTTCATTGTCATTCAATTTCTTATCATAATATTTTAAAAATAATTTTCTTACTGTATATTCTCTTTCCATAATTAAATTCTCCTTAATAAATTATATACTTTTTAAAATTTTTTGTAATCTTGAATTTGCCAAGAAGGATCAACGCCTATGCTTAAATCGGCAAATACTTTTTCATCATATAAATATGTAGCAACTTTAGCAATCATAGCTGCATTATCAGTGGTACACCATAACGGTGGAATAACAACCTCAATTTTTGAATTAACAAAGGTATCTTTTATTTTTTCTCTTAAACAAGAATTAGCACTAACACCACCTGCTAATACTATCTGTTTAACTTCATATAGTTCAGTAGCTTTAACTACTCTTTTGATAACCTGATTAACTGCAACATTTTGAAAAGATTTAGCCATATCATCAACATTAACCTTCTCGCCATTTTGCTCAAGTTTGTGAACTAAATTTATAACAGATGTTTTTAATCCTGAGTAGGAAAAATTTAATCCACCATCATTTAATGGTGATGGTAACTTATAACTATCTTTACCATTTTTAGAATGTTTATCAATCTCTACTCCACCAGGATATGACAATCCTAAAACTCTAGCTACTTTATCAAAAGATTCTCCTATAGCATCATCTTTGGTTTCGCCAATTATCGTAAAGTCTAAATGTTTTTTCATGTAAACTAATTCAGTATTTCCACCACTAACAACAACAGCCAATAATGGGAATTTTAGTTCTGAGACATATTCATTTGCATAAATATGTCCTGCTAAATGATGAACAGGAATCAACGGAATTTTTAAAACCATCGATAAAGTTTTAGCGGCTTGTAAGCCTACATGTAAAGCTCCTATTAATCCAGGGCCTCTTGTTACAGCGATAGCATCTAAATCTTTAAATGACAACTCAGCTTTTTCTAACGCTTCATTAATGACAATAAGTATATTCTCCAAATGTAGCCTTGAAGCCACTTCAGGCATAACTCCGCCATATTTCTTATGTACATCAATTTGTGAAGAAACTATATTGCTTAATAACTTGTTATCTTTTATTATAGCGCATGCTGTTTCGTCACAAGATGACTCAATAGCCAAAATTGTTTTACTCATTGTTAGAAATTCCTTTCATCATATATACAGCGTTATCGCCGTTACTATAATATTTTTCTTTTAAAATAATTTTTTTAAAACCATATTTTTGATAAAGACTAATAGCTTTTATATTATTTTCTCTTACTTCTAATGTAATATTTATAATATTATTTTCATTAGCAATTTTAAGAATATATTCAAGAATATTTGAAGCAATTTTTTTATTTTGGTAGTCTTTATTAACACCTAGTTGACATATGTGAATATTATCTAAACTAATCATAACATCTATAAAACCAACGATTTTATTATCAATCTCATATACAAAAATTTTTGTAATTGGATTATCTATAATTTCACCTTTTAACATTTCAATTGTGTATTGTGCTATAAATAATTTTTGTAATTCGAATAAACCATATAAATCATTTATATTTGCTTCTCTTATATTCATTCTAGTCCTTTAAATATAATGCTTTTAAACTGAAAATATCAGTTACTTTATTGCTTTCATTTTTTAATTTATAAATATTTTCTAGTAAATCTGCATTAAAAGTAGAATTAATATTTAAATATTCAACATCTCCACAGATTTCATATTCAGGATATTTTAAAAGTATATTTGATACTTCATCATTAGTTAAAATTTGATCTTTAAGAATGGTATTTTCTTTATCATATATACCTATAAAACTTCTATTACTCCTAGCGTTCATTAAGCATATAGAAGCCTTGTTTAAGTTGGCTAACATTTGTAAACTACTTACGGTATAAACAGGACATTTAACAAGATAGGCATAAACTTTAGCGATCGTTAAAGCTATTCTTAAACCAGTATAGCTACCAGGACCAATAGTAACTATAATCTCAGAAACATCTTCAAAATTTAGGTTATTATTTGTAAAGATATTATTAATTTCAGAAATCATATATTCACTTTGCTTTTGAAAAGCTTCATATGAAATTTTATAGAAATTGTTATCTGTTTTAACTCCAACATTTAAATGTTTAAAACTGCTATCCAAAATTAAACTAATCATAAAATTCTTCCTTCAAGTCATTAAATAATTTAGAGAATTTTTCATTTTTTGTTTCAAAATTAAATATTCTTTCATTATTATTTAAAATAGTAATTCTAATATTTAATGATAATAAACTATTAATAAATTCGTTAATAAATTCAGGCCACTCGATAAAACAAATACCATCTCCTTCAATAACTTCTTCTAATCCAATATTTTTGTTTTCAAAATCCAAACCTTCAAGCCTATATGCATCTATATGATACAAATTAATATTATCATTCATATAACATTTTAAGATATTAAAAGTTGGTGAATTTACTTCTTCTTTTAAACCAATTAGTTTTCCAATTTCTTTTACAAAAGTAGTTTTACCTGCACCAAGATCTCCATCTAAAGTTATAACTGCGCCTTTAAAAATATTTTTAAAAACGTAATATGCTAATTTTTTTGTATCTTCAATATTTTTAATTTTAATCGTTATATTCATAGTCATTCTTTCTTATATTGTTCTTAAATTTTCTATAATATTCTTCAATCATATCGTTTTGGAATGGAAATTCATGATTAGACATTAATTCTTTAATTTCTTTTAAATTATATCTCAATATTTTATCTATATCTTCTTCATAACCGTAGTAATTTTTATGTCTAATATATTCATTGACATCAATCACTTTAATTCTATTGTTAGGAAACATTTTGATATCTAAATCGTAGTCAATATATTTAATTTTTTCTTTATCTAAGACAAATGGAGAAGCAAGATTAACATAATAACTAATTCCTGTTTCTTTAATCATAGCAATAACGTTATACCATCTTCTTTTGAAATAAATCATAACCGCAGGTTCTCTCGTTTTCCATATTTTAAAATTATTTTCAACTACCTTAACCCTATTACTTGCTACTACTATATATTCACTAGTTTCTTCAATCACGAAGACTGAATCCCAAATCCTGTGCAAATTACCATCATGTTTATATCCATGTATTTGAATCCATTTCCCTTCTAAATCATTTACTTTTTTCATCTTTAGTATTAGTTATATTGATATTATATTTAATAAGATCAATAATTTCCTCAACGATTTTATAATGCTGTTTTAAAAGAATAGCGTTATCTATTTTAAATTCTTTATCTTTAACAGGGATTGATAAAAATTCATCATCATAATCAACTCCTATAGATAAATTATTATCCTTTATTGATAAAATCAAATCTATAACTGGTTTATTTATTTTAAATTCTTTAATTTTATTTATAAGTTTTTGATTGAAAATTTTATTAACGTTTTGGTCATTACTATATATAATATGATTTTTATTATCTTCAATGATTTTTAAATCTATACATCCATCAAGAGGAATAGATAATTCTTTCCCTTTTAATTGAAAAACGCTTTGTTTGCCTTTTGAATTATTTTTGATTGAAACACTATAAAAATATCCTAAAAATTTAGGAGATAGTTTTCCTTTTATAATGCTATTTGCAGCTAATTCTGCAATATCATAACAATCATCGCCATTTTCAAAATGTATAAAATTTCTTGATTTGGTATTTTTAATGTCCTTATAGAAATTGTTTTTAATAAACCATTCATCTTTAAACTGACCAGAAGAATTAACTTTATAATTTTTTAATTTAGAATTGTAAAAAACATACTTATCAGTTTCAGTATATAAATAATCTAAATAATCTTTAGCATGTTCGAGTAATTTTTTTCTTAATAATTTGCTTGTTATATAACTAGTTAATAAGATAACAATTAAGATGGAAGTAGTTGTGTAAAAAATTGATGGACTATCCTTGCTAAGTTTCATCAAAATAACAAAATTTGACACAAATGCAATTAAAATAAATACGCTAATTATAGAACCAATTGTTTTATTCTTTTTTGCGTAACCTAAATATTCTAGTCTTTTTTCATTGATTGATTTTTCTAATTCTAATTCTTTTTTTGTTTTTTTAACCTTGTTATTTGATTCAACTTCTAGATTTTCAGTTTTTATTTCTTCTTTATCTATATCAGTTTTATTTTCTATTAATTTATCTTTTTCTTTATTTACTTTTTTAAATGCCATAATATCTCCTTATATTTATGATAATATTTTACTCATTTTACTAATAAATATATATAGCAATTTAAAAAATATACATTTAATATTAATTATTTATTTGATTTATTAATCTTTATTGGTTTTATTTCATACTTGTTAAATATATCTAGTAAAATATGTGATATCGCCAGAAGAATAATCGCACTAAATATTGCAGTAGGTATAATATATGCAACATTATATTCTAACGCTTGTTTTATATTTAAATTATAGTTGATTATTGATGATAATGATGACCCAATCAATCTTACTACTGAAGCAATTGCATAAGTTAAAATTATAATTAGATTAAATTTATATATATTTTTAATTTTATTAGTTTTATTAAACAATAATTTAAGTAGACCTGCTACAGAATAACCAGAAAAAGCAATTAAATAATCAAATGGATAAGTATTAAATCCATAACCATCAAAGATATTGGATATTAAGCCAAATATTAGTGAGCATGATATAAGACCTTTTACAAAACCATATCTATAACAAATTATAAAAAGAGGAATTGAGGATAAATTAATAGATCCACCATCTGATTTTATAGGTATCGCAACTTTGTCTAGAACTAGTGCTAACGCTATTAACACAGATATTTCTGTAATTTCATAAATATTATATTTTTCAGATTTTATATTTTTAAAATTTAAAATAAAAATAATACATCCTATTAACAAAGGTATAAAAACATACATCCCGTTTTTTAAAGGCTTTAAAGATTTTAGATATTCTATTACAATTACATTATTTTTAATTAATAAGTTATAAATATATGGTAAACAAATAACAGTTACTAAAATTAAAGATAATATAATATTATTAAAATACCTTAATATTTTATTGTTAGATATAACTAATATAATATTAATCACTATTGCTAAAAAAGTAAGTAAAAACAATATAATGATTAAATTGCTTTTCGGTACATTAATAGCTACATTATTAATATTTAATGTTATACCTTTGATTAGATTGAATATAGATAAATTTATGTTTTCTTTAACACCATCAACTTTAAATTTCATTGTGACAAATGGTAAAAAATACATAAAGTTAACTATAACTAACAATAGTATTGATAACAATTCAGGCCATTTCTTTTTGATTTTTTCTTTCATAAATCCTCCAATTAACCTGATTCTAAAAAATAAAAAAGACCTACGCTAGCATTATCTAGATCAGGTAAAGTATCGATGAGTATCACATCTCTCTCAGCCTTATTCTTAAAGCTCCTTAATACATATTAAAATAATTAATATTATAAAACAATTATATTTTATTATTTAGCCAATCGATTTCTTCTAAATTACTGATTTTTAAAAATTCGTTACATTTTCTAAATATATTTGAATTAAACCAATGACCTTTATAAGCGCTTAAAGGGGAAGTGTGACAAGTTTCAATAATAAAGTGATTTTTATTTGATAAATATTTTTTATATTTTTTTGCCTTATTACCCCATAACATAAAAACTAGGGGTTTATTGATATTATTTAAATAATATAATATATCAACAAATAAATTTTTATAAATATCATTATCATGACTTAGGGGTTTATTTTCCCTAACTGTTAAAATTGGATTAATTAATAGAACACCTTGTTTTGCAAGATATGTTAAATCACCGTTATATTTATCATAAATATTAGAATTATATTCAATTTCTATTTCTTTAAAAATATTATTCAAAGAAGGTGGCATCTTAATATTTTTATTAACCGAAAAAGCCAAACCATTTGCCTCGTTTTTATTATGGTATGGATCTTGTCCTATAATAACTACTTTTATCTTATTTATATCTGTAAATTTAAATGCATTAAAAATGTCATCTCGTTTAGGATAAATAGTGTATAATGAGTATTCATTATCTAGAAATTTTTCTAGCTTTATATAATAAGGTTTACCCTTTATAATTCTAAATAATTCATTCCAAGTATTCATGTTATTTATTATTCAAAATAAAAAATATTTCTTTCAAAGTAGATAAAGCAAGTTTTGTAGTCATATAATTATTTAAATTAAATGTATATTGTTTATTATTGTGAGTTAAATTATAAATTGATTTTTTATTTTCATAATCTATCTCATTAATCCCCATAATCTCTAATGTATCTATATTTAATCTAGATATTAATTCTGTTAAAAGTTTTAAACTTTCATTCTTATATAATCCATAATGATCTCTATTTAAAGAAAACGGAGCTTCTGATGGATCGTTAATATTAAGATTGTATGATAAATAAATTTCATATTGTTTTGAAGAATATTTTTTAGATAAGTAACTTATAATATTATCTATACTAGCATTCCTTATATCATTAATTTTAAATACATCAATTTCAGGATATTTTCCTAAATTTATCATTTCTTCATCACTAAATACTCTAGCACCTAATATAACAATATTTTTTGGTAAATAACCATATTTTATAGCGGAATATGTTGAACTTAATCCATCTAAATAATTACCATCATATTTTTGATAAAAATTTAACCTAGAATCTAGATGTATGATTACTGGTATTTTATTATTTTTAAGACATTTAGAATAAAAAGCTCTTTCTCCGACTATTTTTGAGTAATTATTGCAACCAAAAATTAAATGAAAACCTTCATGTTTAAAAAAATCGAATTGTAGTTTTGATATTACATTATTAATAGAGTTCCCTGAAAAATTTCCACAATCATAAATTACACTATTTTTAATACTTTTTGCATCCATATTATAAATAGATAAATCATTAGATAATTCTCTAATTATCGATATAGATTTATCACAATTAAATTCGCTATTGATTGCATTATCCTGACTAATTGAACATAAAAATATATTTGCGTCTGTAATATTTTCAGTTATAAAATTTTTAAAACATTTCATAATTAACCTCTTTTTCTTTTTTCTTCTAATTTAGATGAAATCAAAGCCATACTCTTGGCTAAATTAGTGTTTAATACAATAATATTTTTATTTTTGATATTAATATTTACACTAGTTAAGTTCCAAATAGCCTCAAAATTAGACTTTTCAATAATATTAGCAACTTCTTGTGCAGCATTATTTGGAGTAGCTATAATTGCAATCTGCGCATGATAGTAGTGTCTAACATATTCAAGCCTTGATATATCATTAATCCTTAAATCATTAATTCTAGTTCCAATCTTGTTTAAGTCGTTATCGAATAGACCAACTATTTTTAAATTCATTTTTTTAAAACCGTTAAAGTCTAATAGAGACAACCCTAATCTACCGCATCCTATTAAAACTGCGCTATGAATATCATCTACACCTAAATAGTTTTCAAGATCTATAATAAGTTGTCCAATCTCTCTTCCTTTGTTTGGAATACCTTGTTGAGATGCAATAGCAGCTATATCTTTTTTTACAAGTTCTTTATTCAAAAATAATCGATCTGCAATTTCTTGGGCGTTAATAAAATCTATATTTTCAGTTTTTAATTCTTGGAGCAATTTTAAATATGTAGGTAGTCTTTTTAACTGATTTTTATTAAGTATTTTATCTGTCATTTTAAATTTTGATCATCCTGTATCCTGTTCCAATATCCGTTCTAATAATTTCTACATTTTTATCAGGATGAGATAATTTTTTTCTTACTCCAGCCATAAAAACTCTTAATCCGTTTTTATCTATACCAGCTTCACCCCATATATTAGAAATAATATATGCATAAGTTAAAGTTTTGTTTAAATTATTAGATAATAAAGTAATTAATTTATATTCAATATTTGTAAAATGAACTTCTTTTTCATTAACATAAATTGTTTTACCATCTAAATCAATTGTTACATGCCCGTTTTTAAAAATGTTATTTTCATCAGAAGTAAAACATCGTAATTGAACATTAATTCTAGCAAGAAGTTCATAATTATTCGCTGGTTTTGTAAGGTAATCATTGGCTCCAGAATTTAATGCTAAGATTTTACTTTCAATGTGTGTTCTACTACTTAGAACAATAATAGGAAGTTTCATGTTAAATTCTCTAACTGCTTCAATAACAACAACTCCATCTCTATCTTTCAAACTTAATTCTAATATTATTAGATCGATAACTTTTTTAATACAAAAATCAATTGCTTCTCTCGCAGAAGATGCGAAATAAACATTAAATCCTTCATGTTTTAAGAACTTAATTATTTGGTTAGAGAATGTTTTGTGATTATCAACAATTAAAATTGTTTTATTTTTCATATTGTTATTATAGCAAAAATATTAAAAATATAATTAAATATCATACTTTATTGACCTAGACATCAATTCTTTTATAGCTTTTTCTATTGTCATATTCTCATAAATAATAGAATATAAAGTATAAATAATAGGACAATCAAGTTTGTTACACTTAGCGATATTATATAAGTTTTTAATAGTATATATACTTTCAGCAGTTGTTTTAACTATTTTAAGCGATTCATCTATACTAAGTCCTCTACCAAGATTAACTCCTAAGAAATAATTTCTAGAAGTTGTATCGGTTGCAGTTAAAACTAAATCTCCAACTCCCGCTAATCCATAAATTGTATTTTCATTCATCTTATATATATCTTTAAATTTTTTCATTTCATTTAAGCCTCTTGAAATAAGGGCTGCTCTTGCATTTAATCCTTGATTTGATCCTTCAATTATACCAGCACCTAAAGCTATTGCGTTTTTAAAAGCTCCACAAAACTGAACACCTTTAATATCATTTGATAAATAGATTCTAAAATAGTCATTGTTAAAATATTTTAACACTTTTAAAGCATATTCTTGATTTAAAGATGAAACAACAACACAAGTAACTTTTTTATCTAAAACATATTTTGAAAAAGATGGACCAGACAAGATTGCAATGTTTAAGTTTTTAATATGTTTTAAGTTATTATATAAATAATCAGTAATCAGTTCATTATCAATAAACCCTTTGGTTGCAATTATTAAATTTAATTCACTTAATTGCTTATTTTTGAGATTTTCGACTACATTATTTATAGCGTGGGATGGTACAGAGATTAATAAAGTATTAGAGAAATCAAGTAATTCATCATAACATAATGTCATTGATGCATCATTATAATAAATATCTCCAGTGTATTTAAGACATTTCCTAGATTCATTAAATTTAAAACATACATCTTCTTCATTTGTTAAAAATTTAACTGTATTTTTATTATTAATTAAAACAGTTCCTAATGCTAAACCCCAAGAACCTGCCCCAATAATTCCAATTTTATTTTTCATATTCATTCTCCTTATTATCTTTTTGACAATCATTGCAAATTCCATAAATTTCAATTTTATGGTTTATAATTTTAAAACCAGTTTCTTTTTCCAATTTTGAATTTGCATCATGATAAGGGCATCCTTTTACCTTAATTTTCTTATTACACTTAGTGCATACAAGATAATGTGAATCAATTTTATCATTTAAACTATAAGCATATTCTTTTTTCGCATTTAATTCTTTATTTAAAATACCTAAATTATAAAAAGTATTCAAAGTACGATAAATAGTAGAAAGATTAATGTTTTTATTTGCTAAATTTGCATAAATTAACTCGGCAGTTAGTGGGTATTTACTACTTTTTAACTCATTAAAAATATGTTTTCTAGGTTGTGTCTTTGGTATCAGTTTAAATAATTCTACTTCATCCATATCATTATTTTACAATATTACTTGAAATTTATTAACAAAAATATTATATTTGTTTTTGCAAACGATTTGCAAATATTAAAGGAGAAAAATTATGAAAGCAAAAAAATTAATATATTCAATTTTATTTATTACTACATTGGTTTCATGTTCACAAATTAAAACTAATAAAGATAAAGAAAGACTTAGTATATATACGAGTTTTTATCCTATATACGAATTTACATCAAGAATTGTTAAAGAGAAAGCTAATGTTATAAATATTACTCCATTAGGTCATGAACCTCACGGGTACAAATTAACAACAAAAGATATTGCTAAATTACATAGTGATGCAGATTTAATACTACTTAACGGATTAGGTTTGGAACATTGGAAGGATTCACTACCAGAAACTTTAAACAAAAAAAGTTTCATTGTAACAGATGATATAGTTAAATTAGAAATTAATGGAGTTATAGATCCACATGTTTGGCTTAATCCACTTAACGCTATTAAAGAAATGGAATTTATTACAAAAAAAGTTTCTGAATTAGATCCTAAAAATAAAGATTATTACTTGCAAAACTATAATTTAGAAAAAGCAAATTTTGAAAAACTTGATAAAGAGATTGAAGAAAAAACGAAGAAATTCAAGAATAAAAATATTGTTGTTTCTCATGCAGCTTTAGGATATTTTTGCAATCGATATAACTTAAATCAAATTTATGTTGATGGTTTATCACCTGAAGATGAGCCTACACCAAAAGCTATTGAAAATGTAATCAATGTAATAAAAAAATATAATATTAACACTATCTTTTACGAAGAACTTGTATCAGACAGTATTGCTAAATCTATAGCAAGACAAACTGGTGCTAAATGTGAATTATTTAATCCTCTTGGTGCTCTTGATAATAAAGGAAATCCTGAAATTAACTATTTATATATAATGCGTGAAAATCTTGATAAATTTAGTAAAGCATGTGGTGTTATAGATGATTAAGTTAGAAAATGTTAATTTCAAATATAAAAATAATATTATATTAAAAGATATAAACATAGAAATTAATGATGATAATTTTGTTGGTATAATTGGATTAAATGGCAGCGGTAAAACTACTTTAATAAAATTAATTTTATCCTTATTAAAACCAACTGATGGAATTATTAAAAATACTTTTAAAAAAATATCTTATGTATCACAAACAACAGATAATAAAAACTATAATCTGCCTTGCTCTGTAGATGAAGTAATATTAAGTGGTTTAAATAATAAGAAGTCTATTTTCGGATATAAAAAAGAAGATAAGATTAAATTAAATAATATTTTAAAAGAACTTAATATAGAGTATTTAAAAAAACATAATATTTCAGATTTGTCTGGTGGTGAAAGACAACGAGTTAAAATAGCAAAAGCCTTAATTTCCGAACCAGATTTAATTGTATTAGATGAACCAGATTCTGGAATGGACGAAATCAGTCATAATAATTTAATTAAAAATATTAATAATTTGCATGATAATAAGAAAATTGCAATAATATTTATTTCTCATCATATTCATGATTTATATGATACTGATTTTATATATAAAGTTATGGATTCTAAAATAATTAAAACCAATTTTAAAGAGGTAAATCATCATGTTTAACCTAGAATTTATGAGATATGCTTTTATAATAGGTATTTTATTAGCTATTTGTCTACCTTTACTTGGTTCAATAGCAGTATTTAAAAGATTATCTATGGTTGGTGATGCACTTTCTCACGTAGCTTTAGGAGGAGTTGCTTTAGGTTTAGTGTTAGGTATTTTTCCAATCTACACTGCAATTATTTTATCGATATTGTCATTATTGTTTATTGAATTTATAAGAAAAAAATTTGCTAATTTTAACGAACTAACAATAACAATTGTTTTATCATTTGGAGTAGGACTCGCAGGAATTTTATCACCATTCATCAAAACAAATAATCTCCATCAATATTTATTTGGATCTATATTATTAAATAATTTTAATGATTTACTTATAGTTATGATAATTACAATAATATCATTATTATTTTATATAATTTTTAGAAAACAAATATTTTCAATTCTCTATTCTGAAGACGAAGCCAGAATTCAAGGTATAAATGTAACCTTAATTAATTTTATTCATTCAATTATATTATCAATAGTAATTGCTATATCTTCTAAACTTATTGGTGCTTTAATTGTATCATCATTAATTGCTATCCCAATTTCATCAAGCTTATTATTATCAAAATCTTATAAAAAAACTATAATTATTTCTTTAGTTTACTCGATAAGCTCAGTAATTATTGGATTAATATCATCTTATTATTTAGGTCTACCACCTGGTTCCTCTATCGTTATAATTTCAATTTTATTACTAATTTTAACCTTAATAATTAAAGAATTTATTTCTCTAATAATAAAACATAGATTATCTAAGTTATAAAACTTATATTTTTATAATTATATAATTTGTCATATATATTAAGTTTGTTATAATTAAAAAAAGGAGAATAAATATGAAAAAAATTGCAGTAATATATTGGACTGGAACAGGAAATACTAAATCAATGGCAGATATAGTCTGTAATAGTCTTGAAAATTTATCAGTAGAATATAAATTATACGAAGCATCAGAATTTAATTCTTCATTAATAGAAGAATATGACGGTTTTGCATTTGGTTGTCCTGCTATGGGCGCTGAGGTATTAGAAGAATCTGAATTTCAACCAATGTGGGATGAAGTTAAAGATAAGTTAGCTAATAAAAAAACTTTCTTATTCGGATCGTGGGGTTGGGGTGATGGCGAATATATGATTTATTGGGAAAACGAAGCAAAAGATTTAGGGATTAATTTATCATATAAATCTATTACATGTATGGGTGAACCTGACGACTCAGTTAAAGAAGAATTAGAAAACGCTGCTAAATCTCTATTGTAGCATTAAATACAAAATTAAAACTCCCTTAATAAGGGAGTTTTGTTATTTAATGGTGGAGCAAACGAGGATCGAACTCGCGACCTCATCGTTGCGAACGATGCGTTCTCCCAGCTGAACTATTGCCCCATAAAAAATATAGTTATAAAACTATATTTTTGTTAAAAGACTTTATTTTTTCTTCCTCTTCTTTTTCTTTTTAGAAGAAGAAACTGAGACTAAAATAATCGCTATAATCAAAACGATAACAGCTCCGCTAACAATAATAATTATAAGTAATTGGTAATTAGTAATTAAAAAATTTTTATTACTTTGTTGTTCTGGCTCATTTTGATTATTACCAGGATTTTCAGGATTAGTTTCATTATTACCTGGATCTTCAGGATTAGTTTCATTATTACCTGGATCTTCAGAACTAAAAGCTTTGTCGACCCAATCAGGATGATCTATAAACGGATTTCTATTGTGTTGAATAAACTTAAAAACAATATTATTTCTATGTATTTCGTGATCATCTACTTTATCGTTTTTATGCCATTCTAATAAATCACTTAACATTCCATAATGTGCTGGACTATCAATAGTATCTTCTGCAGTTAAACTTTTTTTATTGTTTCCATAAATTTTTGAAGGGTTATCAGAAATTCTAAGCGAAGGTGAATTTGGATGATTCTTATTAGTATCAAATGTATGATATCTTGCACCCATATAGAAAATAGTTCTAGCAATATCACCTTTATCTCTATCTAGTGGTTCATAAACTGTTTCACCATTTTTACCAATTCCTAAATATCCTGTTACTTTATTTGAAATTTTGGAATATATTTTTTTGGTTGAAGTGGCATTTTTATTTTTAACATTACCGAATGGATAGTTATTATGACCATTTTGGTTATTTTTCTTTTCGCCAGTGTGAAGATTGTGCATATCTGTGGCAGCGTATGGTAAAAAATCATAACTTCCCTTAATTGGATCTGAAAATCCGTAAGATTTTGGAAATACATGTTCTCTATCTAAATATTTAGAGCCAGGCTGTGCAGATCTTTCGAAGAAAAAAGGATCAGATTCATATAAACATCTAACATAAACCTTATCAAATAACATTATTTGTTTATTTTCAATTTCCGTCTTAGTTAAAGGAGATTTTTCTAAATCTCGATCGGAAATACAAAATAATTTCCAATCACTTCTTTTAGATTCATTGTTTGAGATTTTTTTATGGTTTTTAGTTAAAGTCAATTGTAAACTATCTAAAAATTTATCACCTTTTAAATTCAAATCAATGTCTTTGTAATATTCATTGATTTGGCTTTCATCAGCATCAAAAAAATATTGCGTGTTAGCTATAGATATTGAGCTTTTTTTAATAAGGTTTTGACTACGATTTACATTAACATTTGATAATGTTGAAAGAGATAAAGTTAACAATAAAAATATATTTTTAATCATATTCAAATTATATAATAAAACTAGATTTTTGCAAAACTAGTATTTTATAAGATTTAATGAATATAGAAATATAAACATATTTATTTATATGATATAAAAATATAAAATATAATAAATGGATAAAGTAATATTTGTTATAGATATGAAAGCATTCTTTGCTTCAATAGAATGTGTCGATAGAAACTTAGATCCTTTTAAAACTTATCTTGCAGTTACAGATACTTCGAGAAAAGGTTCAACTTTAGTTTTAAGTGTTTCTCCTGCTCTTAAGAAATTAGGGGTAGCATCCAGATGCAGAAGAATCGATTTACCGAAAAATATTAATATCATATACGCTAATCCTAGGATGGAAACATATATTAAAACTAGTTCTAAAATAACTAATATATTTCTTGATTACGTAGGTCGTGATGATTTACATATTTATTCTATTGATGAATCATTTTTAAATATAGGACCTTATTTAAAATTATATAAAAAAACACCTTACGAATTAGCTAAAGAAATATTAGAAAGAATTTATAAAGAAACTAAGTTAATAGCAACATGCGGAATATCACACAATATGTTATTAGCAAAATTGGCAGATGATTTAGAAGCAAAAGATAATAAAGATTATATTGCATATTGGAAAAAAGAAGATATCGAAAATAAATTATGGAAAGTAAAACCTCTTAAAAAAATGTGGGGTATTAATATTGGTTATCAAACTAAACTAAATAAACTAGGTATTTATTCAGTTGGAGATTTAGCAAACTACTCCAAAGATAAACTGATTGAGTATTTTGGTGTTATGGGTGCTCAATTGCATGAACATGCAAACGGAATTGATGATTCTGATATGAGAGAAAAATACTTCCCTATAAATAAAAATCTATCAATTGGACAAGTTTTTTTAAGAGACTATTATATGGAAGAATTGCCATTAATTATAAGAGAAATGTGCGATGATTTATGTGTAAGATTAAGGAAAATTGACAAGTTAGTAAAGACAGTATCTTTAACTATCACCTATTCAGCTCAAACACATGAAAATTTTCATCATCAATCAAAATTGGTTTATCCTACTGATAATAACAATCAATTATATAAAGATATAATGATTATATATAATAAATACATTCAAAATTTCCCTATTAGAAAAGTAGATATTAACTTTTCAAATTTAATTGATAAAAAAAATCAACAATTATCTTTGTTAAAAGACATTAATAAAGATTTAATTGAAGAAAAAGTTAATAACACCATAGATTTAATAAGAAGTAAATATGGAAAAAATTCTATTAATAGATTATCATCACTAACATCATCCAGTACAATTAGAACAAGACATAATCAGATTGGGGGACATAAAAAATGAGTAATTCAAGCATGAAAAAATGGTTACCATTTGAGTCTTTATCGGAACAAAGTAAATACGTTAATAAAATAGTTATTAACAAAAATAAAGTCGATAAACCATTACTTTCAGAAGATAAAATTGAAGAAATTAATAATATTCTTAACAATAATAATGGTAAAATAATAAAAATTTTCTATTACGAAGATGGTTATATGTTTGATTTCGAAGATAAAATAAAAAAAATAGATTTATATACAAATAAAATCTATTTTTTAAATCATATTTTAAATATTAATCAAATAATTGATATTAAAATTGAAAATGATAATTTTGAGTATTTTGATTAAATTGCCCAGTTACCATTTTTAAATATTGTATGTTTTTTTCCTTTATCATCGATACCAATAATTTCTAAATCTTTAGTACCAATCATAAAATCAACGTGGCTACCAGAATTATTTATACCTTTGGAAGTAATTTCTTCTAAGGTCATATTTTCATTATTTTTCATTAACATAGGGAAACCTCTTCCAACTGCTAAATGACAAGAGGCATTTTCATCATATAAAGTTTCATAAAATAATAAATTAGTGTTATTTATTGGTGAATCATATGGTATAAGAGCACATTCTCCTAAATAAGAAGCATTTTCATCAACACTTAACAT
Source organism: Caryophanales bacterium (assembly GCA_052171195.1). Classification (GTDB taxonomy): domain Bacteria; phylum Bacillota_I; class Bacilli_A; order RFN20; family CAG-826; genus Onthovivens. The sequence continues at coordinate 303,282 of JBQMZB010000001.1, read as the reverse complement.
TTCTTTTAATACATCCTTACCAACTTCAGCATCAAAATCAACTACTTTACCATTTTCAAATTTAAGCCAGAATTTATCAATAATATTTCCTTGATAAGATAAAGGTTTAGATGCATAAACAATACCTTCTGCTTTCCCCTTCATTGGCGAAGTAAAAATTTCTTCTGTTGGGATATTTGGTTGGAAAAAAATATCACTATTTTTAACTTTTTCACCGCCACCAAGCCAAATAACATCTTTAATTAAACCGATTTTTAAATTAGTTCCTAAACTATTTTTATATCTAAGTTCAACTAAATTTAAATCATTTAATTTCTTGCAATTAACAGTTAAGTTAGAATCGTGTTTTTCCCAATTTAAAACTGGATCATTGTCATCAATCCTACTAACTTTAAATATTACATCCCATAAAGCTTCAATTGCTTTTGATTTTGATAAGTTTGGAAAAACTTTTTTTGCCCAACCAGCACTTGGAACTCCCGCAATACACCATTGATAATATCCGTCAATTTGATCACGATATTTTCTAATAATAGGCATAAGTGCTTTGTTAGATGCTGAATATTTTTTAAGATTTATTTTTGATAAAGCACTTGGGTCATCAGAAGTAATATAAATTCTACATGGTTTATTTTTTACATAATATTCCCATCTTGCATGTTCCCAATCTTTTAAAGTATTTAAATCCTTTTGTTTTTTATATTTAAAATCATAAATCGTTAATTCAGGATCACTCCATAAAACTGTTACATCTTTTGCTCCTAATTTATAACATTCTTTAACTAACATTCGAATAAAATCAATTTGATCAAATGAAGCATTAATTATAACTTCTTGATTTTTTTGAACATTAGCGCCAGATTTTGCAATTAAATATGCATATTTTTTTAAATAATTTTTCTTCATATTTACTCCTTATTTTTCAATCATAGTTAATTCTTTAAAATGTGGTAAAGTAAGACACCAATCACAGAAAATACGCCATTCATCAAGTTTGTGATATTTTCTTTGATTATAAATAGTTTTTAATTGTTGATAATTAGTAGTCATTGAAGCACCTAAGCAAAATCCGCAAGGAGTCGAAGCAACTAACTCTCTCCATTTTGCTTTTTTTGCAGTTTTATCAGCTTCACTAATAAGATTATATTCATCTTTTATTTTTTCAACAATTTTTAAAATATCATTATTAGTTTCACTTACACATTGTTGCGAAATGTCAAATTTCAATAAACAATGCATAGTGGATTGAGATGATATAAAATCAAGCCAATGATATCTTTGGGCTTGCTTCCACCAATAGAGTGGAGCAATAACATCAAATTGGACCAAAATGCCTTTTAAAAAATTATCATGACCTGCTCCTTGTGGAGTTTGTCCTAATTTCTGACATCTTAAAAAATCCTTTTCGGTAATTTCTTCTCTATCGAAAGAAACTCTTAAAGGATTTCCGCTTGCTTTTAATGTAAAATCTAATCCATATACATTTTCATTTAAAATTTTAAAATTCATAACTATTCCTCATTTTTAATATTTTTAGAAATTAATAAATTATTTAATAATGCTAATCTTGTCAATAACCCGACACCTTTTGGAACAGGTGTTTGATATTTAACAGATAAATTAGGTTCACAGTCACCATATAATTTATTATCAATTCTATTAATTCCTACATCTATAATAATAGCATCTTTCTTAAGAGTATAACTAGAGTCTAAATAATATTTTTTACCAATAGCAACAACTATCAAATCAGCATGCGCTAAATAAAAACGTCTGTCAGAATCACTTGTTTTACTATGAAGATTGATAACATTCATATTTAATTTTAACAATTCATTATGTAGTGGCTTGCCTACAATCTCACTCCTACCAAGAATAACACAATTTTTACCACAAAATTCATAATTATTATCTCTAAGATAAGAGATAATCCCAAATGGAGTGGCTGGTATATATTTTGACATAGGGTGAAACCCATCAACATCTTTTTTTGGATCGATAAAAAGTTTTATTTTATTATAATCAATACCTTCTTTAAGCGGTAATTGAACTATAATACCATAACAATCTTTTAAATTATTCAAATTTATTATTGTGTCTTTTAAACTGTCGAAGGTATAATTAGTATCTTTTAAAAGAGTGCAATGGATTCCTACCTCATCGCAATCTTTTAATTTTCCTCTTACATATGCTTGACTTGCTGGATTATCTGTAGTCATTAAAATATACAAGTTTATATTAAAATTATTTTCCTGGATAATTTTTTTAATCTTATCTTTCTTATCTTGACAATATTTATAAATTTCAATCATGTATTTATTTTATCAAAATTATTAAGAAATTATTATTAAAAACTTATTACTTTTAAATCTTAATATTAAAAAAATATGTACTAAAAAACGACCATTTAAGGTCGTTAGATAATTATAAGGATTAATTGTTTAAGCAGCAGGTGTTGGAGACTTAGTTAATACGCTTGTTAATAAAGCGAAAAATAAGAAAACTATACCAAAACCAAGAGTAAGCCAAGAAATAATTAATTCACTTCCTCTTTCTTTAGTTTTAACAAAAACATTAAGTCCACCTCCAGTAATAGCGCCAGAAGCACCTTCACTTTTACCACCTTGTAATAAACTTAATATTATTATAATAATAGAGACAACCCAAAATAAATAATCAAACCATTTAAAGTCTCCCCAGTTTAAATCTTTTATACTCCAGTAAAATAACTCTACATTATACCAATTCATAATCAGCCTCCATTAGATAATGATATATATTATATCAATAATTGTCTATAAAATTAATTATTAGAACAATAAAAATGTTTATTTTTATAATAATTTAGATGATTTATTCATTTTTTAGTTCAAATAAAATATCTCTTAATTCAATAGCGCGTTCAAAATCAAAATTATTCGCTGCTTTTTTCATTTCTAATTCAATTTCTTTTAGCAACTTTTCTTTATTTGAATTGTTAAACTTTTGTTTATAATTTATATTTTTATCTTTTTTAGAAATATTCGTTATAGGTTCTTTTATTTCTCTTTCGATAGTTGTAGGTATTATTCCATTTTCTTCATTATAATTATTTTGAATTAAACGTCTTCTACTAGTTTCATCAATACAATTTTTCATAGATTTTGTGATAGTTGAAGCGTACATAATAGCTAATCCGTTTTTATTTCTTGCACATCTACCAACTATTTGAATTAAACTTCTATGATTTCTTAAAAAACCTTCTTTATCAGCATCTAATATTGCAATTAAACTTACCTCAGGGATATCAAGTCCTTCTCTAAGTAAATTTATTCCTATCAATACATCATATACACCTTTTCTAAGTTTATAAATAATTTCACTTCTTTCTAATGTTTTACACTCACTATGTAAATAAACTGTTTTTATGCCTTTTTCTTTAAAATATTTAGTTAAATTCTCGGCCATATTAATTGTAAGAGTAACAACCATTACTCTTTCGTGATTTTTAATTCTTTTATTAATTTCAAAAATTAAATCATCTACTTGATTTATTGAATCTCTAACCTCTATTACAGGATCTAAAAGACCAGTTGGTCTAATAATTTGCTGGATATATTTATTATTAGTCAATTGTAATTCATAGTCACCAGGTGTGGCTGACATAAAAATCACTTGATTAATTAAACTTTCAAATTCTTTAAAATTTAAAGGTCTATTATCTAAAGCACTCGGTAATCTAAATCCATATTTGACAAGCGTTTCTTTTCTACTTCTATCACCATTATACATACCATTTAATTGAGGAATCATTATGTGTGATTCATCTAAAATTAATAAGTAATCTTTAGGAAAATAATCAATTAAGCAAAATGGTTTATCTTCGCTTTTTCTATTATCTATATATCTAGCGTAATTTTCGATACCTGGACAAATTCCAAACTCTTTCAAACTATCTACATCTTGTCTTGTTCTGTTTTCTATTCTTTCAGCTTCTAAAAAAAGTTTATTTTTCTTAAAATAATAAATTCTATCATCTAATTCCTTTAATATATCAGCGCAAATTTTACTTACCTTTTCAAAGCTAGAAACGTGATCATAGGCAGGATATATAGCAAATGTTTTATAGTTTTCAATAACTTTATTTGTTATAAGACTAACTCTACTTATTTTTTCAACTATATCATCAAAAGTATAAATTCTTAAAAATTCATCATGAAAATTTACAGGAAATATATCAATTACATCACCATTAACTCTGAATGTAGCTGGCGTGAAATCGAATTGGTTTTTCTTATATTGTGATTCTATTAGTCTTGAAAAAAGTTTTTTTCGGTCTATATATTCATTCTCAATGATATTAAATACTAAACTTTTATATTCATTTGGATCAGTAAGACCGTAAATAGATGCAACCGAAGCAATAATAATAGTGTCTCTTTTTTCTAGAATAGAATTAATTGCACTTGTCCTCATTGCTTCAATTTCTTGATTCATTAAAGCAGTTTTACTAATAAATGTATCAGTGTTAACAACATAAGCTTCAGGTTGATAAAAATCAAAATTTGAAATAAAATACTCAACTCGGTTATTAGGAAAAAGAGATTTCATTTCTTCATAAATTTGACCTGCTAAAGTTTTATTCGGTTCTATTATTAAAGTTGGTTTATTAACATTCTTTATAACATTTGCTAATGTAAAGGTTTTACCAGTTCCAGTAGCACCTAAAAGAATTTGAAATTTTTCTTGATTTAAAATACCATCTGTTAATTGTTTAATTGCAGTTGGTTGATCTCCAGTAGGTTTAAATTTAGATATTAATTCAAATTTCTTTTCCATATTTATAAAAAATTATTTATTTTTATTATCAGTTTTTTTAACTTGTTTTTTAATTTTAGTAATTGTGTTTTCTTGTCTAGACTCAAGTTTTACAAATCCATAACCTTGAATAGTTCGTGAATTATAAAATATAACAAATGCTTTCGGATCTATTCTTGCTATAGCATCCTTAACTTTTAAATATTCTCGGTAGTCGAAACAAACACGAACCATATTATGTTCACTTTCATTAAAACCACCTTTAACTTTAAATACAGTTGTTGTGCGATCTAAATATTTAATAACATATTCGTTTATTTCTTTATATTTATCAGTAATAATATCTGCGACATATCCTTTAATTCTTCCTGAGTAAAAGATTTGTATCAAAAAAGAAGAAATACCAGCACCTAATAAGCCTACCAAAGCTGAATAAAATTGAACTCTATATTGTACACCCATAGAAAGGATAATAATTATATTTATAATAACAATTGAACTATCAATAGCTAATGCAGAAAGCGAAGTTGATACATTGAAATATTTATCTAATATAAATGATAAAGTATCAGTTCCGCCTGTAGATCCACCACCATTAAAGGTAATCCCACATCCTATTCCAACAAAAGAACCTCCGATTAGTGCAATAATTAATAATCTCCCAATATCCATATTTTGAATATTTTCAATAGTAACAATATTATTAATAATAGATACACTCATATTTTCATTTATAAGCATATTAAATAAATTTACAGAAATATTTGTTCTTAGTATTATCGTAATAAAAATAGGATATAAAATAGTTGAAATCAATGTATTTAAACTAAATTTAAAACCTAAGAATATTACACCTAAGATATAAAATCCCCACATAATAATATAGGACCATATATCTAAAGGTATGCCTGTTGCTCTTGTTAATAAAATCGCTATACCACTGGAACCACCGGTAACAATCCCAAACGGCATAATAAATACACCATATCCGAATGCTACTAAAAAAGTCCCAATTAAAGTTAATAAAATACTTTCGATAATATTTTTTGAAGTCTTGCCATTAAGAAATCGTATAAATTTATTTTGCATTTTTACTTCTCCAATTCTAAATAAGAGTAAATTAAATCATCTAACTTCCCGTCCATAACATCATTAACTTGAGTAGTTTCATAATTAGTTCTTGAATCTTTAACTAATGTATAAGGGCAAAAAACATAACTTCTAATTTGACTTCCCCACTCAATATTTTTTTTATCACCTATTAAATCATTAATTTGTGTTTTTAATTTTTTTTCTTCATATTGATATAACTTTGATTTAAGCATATTCATGGCAATTTCTTTATTTTTAAGTTGCGTTCTATCTATTTGACATGAAACTATGATACCAGTAGGTATGTGTGTTATACGTACTGCTGTTTCTACTTTATTTACATTTTGTCCACCAGCGCCACTAGATCTATAAGTATCTATTTTTATATCATTATTATTAATTACAACATCTATATCATTTTCAATCTCAGGTAAAACGTTTACACTAGCAAATGATGTGTGTCTTCTTTTAGATGAATCGAAAGGAGAAATTCTGACAAGTCTATGTACACCTTTTTCACCTTTTAAGAGACCATAAGCATTTTTGCCTTTTATAGATATAGTAACAGATTTAATACCTGCTTCTTCCATAGGTTCATAACTCACAATTTCATAATTTAAATCATGAGATTCGCAGAATCTTGTATACATTCTCAATAACATTCCTGCCCAGTCACAAGCTTCTAGTCCTCCTGCTCCAGGATGTATATCAATAAAACAATTGCTATTATCATATTTTTCTGAAAAGAGTAATGTTTGCTTAAATTCTTTGAATTTAGATAAAATAGAATCATATTCATTTTCTACTAGTATACTTAATTCATTATCGATAATTTCTTCATTAATAAGAATTAATAAATCATCAATAGATTTTTTTAAAGTAGAATATAAATTATTTTTGTAAATTAAATCATTCTTTTCATTAATAAGTTTAGATGCTTTTCGTTGGTCATTCCAAAAATCATCTTGTAAAGATAATATGTTAATTTCTTGAATCCTTGATTCTATAGTTGTAACGTCAAAGACAATCACCGAGTTTATTTATTTCTTTACAAACTCTATTTAGTCCTTCTTTTAATAAGAATAATTCCATTTTAAGCCCTTTATTTAATTAGTATGTATATCATCAAATTCAACATCTTCGGCGGCTTTTTTATCTTTATCAATATCAGAAATATCTAATTTTTTTGATAGATAATCAGCATTTTCTTCATTAATAACATCGATTTCACTAGTTGCATCATGTCTAGTAACAACTTTAGTTTCTGGATCGGTTTCAGTTATTTTAATATTTTCTTGAGATGGGTCTTTTGCTGTTACATTTACAACATTTTTATCAGTATCATCAACTTTAATATTAACTAAGTTTAAGATAACTTCGAGAGAAATAGTTTCAAGCATTTCTCTAAACATTTCCCATCCTTCATTAACATAATCTTGTAAAGGGTTAATTTGAGCATAACTTCTAAGTCCAACAGATTCTCTAAATCTGGTCATGTTATCAATTTGTTGAGTCCAGTTACGGTCAATAATTCTTAAGGTTAATTCTCTCTCAATACCAGAAGAAATTTCTGGATCTAATTTAGATTTTCTTTTTATATAGTATTCTAATAAAACTTCTCCTAAATCTTCACCAGCATCATTTGCGTCAGCTTCATCGTATGCTTCCGCGTTAAAAATTTTCTCATCTAAAAAACGTGGACAAACTAAATCGTGTAAAAGTTCTGCGCTAATAATATTTTTAGTTTTGTTTTCTTCTTTAATTGCTCTTTTGCATAATGCTTTACCACAATCTGTAAATAATTCAAACATTAAATCATTAATATCGGATGCAAATAAAATTTGGTCACGTTTAGCATACATAATTTGTCTTTGTTTACTTAAAACATCATCATAATCAAGAAGTGATTTTCTAATATCGAAGTTTTGTCCTTCAATTCTTTTTTGAGCACCAGTAATTGCTTGAGTTAACATTCTTGATTCAATAGCTTCATCTTGATATTTTTCAAATAAGTTTTTCAAATTATCATTTGCAAAACGTATCATTAATTCATCATCCAATGAAACATAAAATCTAGAAAATCCAGGATCACCTTGTCTTCCGCTACGACCTCTTAATTGGTTATCAATACGTCTTGATTCATGTCTTTCTAATCCAAAAACACATAAACCGCCTAATTTTCTTGTCTCATCAGTTAATTTGATATCGGTACCACGACCAGCCATATTTGTTGCTAAAGTTATATGACCTTTTTCACCAGCGTGGGCGATAATATCAGCTTCTCTTTCGTGGTTTTTAGCGTTAAGAATATCAAAATTAAGGCCTTCTTCTTTCAAATATGATGCAACCTCTTCACTTGCTTCAACGCTAGGAGTACCAATTAAGATAGGTTGTCCTTTGGTATGTCTTTCTTTAATTTCTTTTACCATTGCTTTAATTTTTGCTTTTTTATTACCAAAAACATAATCTTGAGCATCAACTCTTATAATTGGTTTATTAGTTGGAATAACTACAACATTCATGTTGTAAATTTTTCTAAATTCTTCTTCTTCGGTTTTAGCGGTACCTGTCATACCACCAATTTTCTTAAATAATCTAAAGAAATTTTGATATGTAATTGTAGCTAAAGTAGCAGTTTCTTCTTTAATCTCAACACCTTCTTTAGCTTGAATGGCTTGTTGTAGGCCATCGCTATATTCTCTTCCTTTTAAAATTCTGCCTGTGAAAGTATCAATTAATTGAATTTCGTTATTGTTATCTACCAAATATTCAACATCTCTTGTCATAATATAATTTGCTCTTAAGGCTTGTTGAATACGATGTACTAATTCTTGGTATTGAGGTTCGTAAATATTTTTAATACCAAACATTTTATCAGCTTTATCATTACCTTTATCAGTTAAGTTGACAGTTTTATCTTTAACATCAATAGTAAAATCTATATCTTTAATTAAATATTTTGCAAATCTATCAGCAACAGTATACTGTGATACGCTTGCAGTTTTACCTCCGCTAATAATAAGTGGAGTTCTTGATTCATCAATAAGAATACTATCTGCTTCGTCGACAACTGCAAAATTTAATCCTCTTAAAACTCTTTGTGATGCTGTTGGAGCCATATTATCTCTTAGATAATCGAAACCTAATTCTGAGTTAATAGTGTAGGTAATATCGCAAGCGTGTGCTTCTTGTTTTTCCATAGAATTTAAACTATGTAAATTGCATCCGACACTTAATCCTAAAAATCTATAAACTTGTCCCATTTCATTAGCATCACGTTGCGCTAAATATTCGTTAACAGTAACAACGTGAACACCTTTACCTGAAAGTGCATTTAAATAGACAGCCATAGTGCAGGTTAATGTTTTTCCTTCACCAGTTCTCATTTCTGCAATTTCGCCATCATTTAATACAAGTGAACCGATTATTTGCACTTCGAAAGGAAATAAACCTAATGTTCTTCGTGCAGCTTCTCTACATACAGCAAAAGCTTCGTATTTTATATCATCTAATGTTTTTCCATTTTTTAATAATTCACGAAAATAAGGTGTTTTAGCTTTTAATTCATCATCAGTTAATTTAGACATTGCTTTTTCAAAAGCTTCAACTTTTTTTGCTTGTTTTCTATATTTAGATAAAACTCTTTTATCTACCATAAATAATTTTTCTATAAAATTCCCCATCTTTTCACCTCTCAAAGTGCTTAAAATTATACCATTATATATAATGGTATTCAAACTTTAGATGTATAATCAAAGTTAATTTCTCTATATGCTAATGAAAATAGCTTAATTTGTTTAACATTTTTCTCTTTGATAATGTTTATTACAGCTTTCATACTTGCACCAGTTGTAACAACGTCATCTACAATTAAAATTTTTTTATTTGCTAAATTATATTCTTTCACAAAGTCGAAATATTTACATATATTTTGTCTTTCATTAAAATTTAGATCTTTTTGATTAACATTTTCTGTTTTAATAATACAATTTAATATTGGAATATTCATCTTACTAAAAATTTCAACAACATGGTTATAACCTCTATTTTGGTCATTTATAGAATATGATGGTATCGGTACTATATAATAGTCATTAAAAAGTGCATTAAATTCATTTTTAAACCAACTTAAAAATAGATTAACCATATCAATGTCTTTTTTAGCTTTAAATAAATAATAATTATTCTTAAAAAAATCATTATTGTAATCATATAAATAAAATAGTTTATAACCATTTAAATAAATTATGTTAAATTTTGGATGTAAATTATTTATACAATCGGAACATATGTCTAAATCTGTGTTAAATAAATGATGAAATGAATTGTATTTAATTTCTTTAAAACAAGATTTACAGTATTTTGTTGTATTTTTTAATCTCGTTAATCGTATTTTTGATAACTTCATTATCTTTTTCGCATATTAAATAAACATCTCCATTTGTAAAATTCATCTTTCTACCTACTCTCCCTGCAATCTGAATTAAAGCTTCCTTTGTAAATAATACATGTTCAGCATTAAAGACAATAACTTGTAAGTTTGAAAATGTTACTCCTCTCTCTAAAACTGTAGTAGTTACTAAAAATAATAGTTTTTTATCTTTAAAATGTCTTATAATATCACTCCTGTTTTCTACATTGGAATATATTAACCCAGTTTGTTTGAAATATATTCTTATTATTTTATAGATTTTAATCGCTTCATGAATTGTAGGTAGAAAAATAAAACATTGTGTATTTGACTTAAAATAACGATATAAAATCTTAAATAAATATAAATATTTAGTTAAAAAATTACCTATAATTATCTTTGGTATAGGCAATGGTTTTTGGTGAAACCTTTCAAATAAAGTAAAATAATCACTTGTTTTCTTATATACTGATATCAATTGTTTATCAGGTGTTGCACTCATTAAAATATAATTTCCTTTTATACTTTTTTTAAAGAAATTATAAAGCATCTCATTTTTATAAAATGGAAATGCATCGATTTCATCAACTATTAATAAATCAAAATAATTCTCATATCGATATAATTGATGAGTTGTTAAAACAATAAAATTGCTAGCTAATTTCATTGAACAACCACCATATACTTCTATAATATTAATATTTTCAAAGATAGTTTTGAATCTTTTTGTTAATTCAATTACAACATCTCGTCTTGGTATAGCAAATCCTACTTTTAGATTATTACTCAATGCAAATCTTATAACCTCTATTGTAATTTCTGTTTTGCCAGCACCACAAACAGCATGTATGAGAGAGTTTCTCTTATTTTTAAAATTATTTACTATTAAATCAGATATTTCTTGTTGTTTATTTGTTAAACAATAGTCTAAATGTATAGATACACCTTCATTAATTATATTTAATTCATAATCAACAATTTTATTTGATAAATTTATACATTTTCTACAATAGAAGACACCATTCCTACAACCAATATACTTAGGATCTTTATTACCGCACTTTGAGCAAATATAAATATGAATACCTCCTTCATATTATATGTCGTGGGTAATTAGTTAAATTTTATAAATTTTCGTAGTTAGTTATTGTTTCAACTCTTTTAACGTGTCGTCCGCCCTCAAAAGGAGTAGATAAAAAGATATCTAATCTTCTTAAAATATCATCTATATTCATATATTTCGCGCCAAAAGATATCATGTTACAGTCATTATGTAAACGCATAAATTTAGTGACGTCATCATTGTAAGCAATGCCGCATCTTATGTTTTTTACTTTATTTGCAGCGATTGAAATACCTTCACCCGATGTACAAACAACAACTCCATAATCAACTAAATTATTAGAAACTTTTAATGCACATTTTATTCCAAATTCAGCGTAATTTACACTTTCCGTACTATCAGTTCCTAAATCTTCGACAATTATTTTTTTCTCTTCTAGAAAACTAATGATTTTTTTCTTAACTTCATATCCCCCATGATCAGATGCTATTGCTATTTTCATAAATTTTCTCCTTAATATCTGATAATTTTATAATACCTTGTCTAATTAATTCTAATTCATTATTGTTAACTTTTATTATAGTTGAAGCTATATTGTTATTGCAATTACCAATTACTACTGCATCAATTTCATCTTTAAAAATATCATAAACATCTTCGTCATTTTTGCATGGAGTATCTCCACTTTTATTGCAAGAAGGTACTAACAAAGGGCTGTCAATAATGTTAATAATATTTAACAAATCTTTATTATTAGGCATTCTTATACCGACAAAACCTGATTTTAAATCAACAAAATCTGGAACATTATTTTTTGCCTTCACAATTAAAGTTAATGGTCCAGGAAAAAAATTTTTGATTATCTTAAGTGATAAATTATCTAACTCTATATACGGCATTACTTGTTCTAATTTTGAGAACATTAAAGTGAATGGTTTACCTGGTGTTCTTTCTTTTACTTTTACTAATCTTTTATAGTTATCATTACTAGCAATTACACCTAATCCAAAAACAGTTTCAGTCGGAAAAGCAACAATTCCATCATCATTCAAAATATCCGCTATTTCTTGATATTCATTAAAATTTAATACTTTCATATTTATTTCCTTTATATATAAATAAAAATCTTGTTTTGTTATAAAAATCCTTTTGAAAGTTATAACGTATTTCACTTTCATTAAAATATTGTTTTATCAATGAAGTAAGTTTGTATTCTTGATCATAATTAATTTCAAGAGCAATTAAAAAGTTTTTATTTAAAATAAGATTATTATTCTTGAATATTTCTTCATAAAAATATGTTCCATCATTAGATAGAATTGCATTTATAGGTTCATTTTTTAAAACATTTTCTTCAATATCGTTAATATTAGACACATATGGTGGATTAGAAACTAAAATATCTAACTTTATTCCTTTATTAATTAACGGTTCTACGATATTACCTTCCAGAATATTAATGTCTAAATTTAAATTTATAGAATTTTTTCTTGTGAGATTTATTGGAGATTCAAACATATCGATTGCATAAACTTTTGAGTTTTTATATTTATTTTTAAAGCTTAATGCAATACAACCAGTCCCACAGCAAACATCACAAATAGTGTTACAATTTAATTTATATCTATCTATTAATAAAAATGTTTTGTTGACTAATTCCATTGTTTCAGGACGTGGAATTAACACATTTTTTTCACACCTTATCTTAAGATTTAAAAAGTAAGTATATCCAATTATATATTGCAATGGTTCACCATCAATTAATCTTTTAATACAATTAAAAAACTCATCAATGTCTTTAATTTTTTTATCAAAATTTATTATTAACTGAGAATAATCAAAATCATTATTATACATTAATAATTGTTTAAAAATATTTTCATCAATACTTAAATTAAGTCTATTAAATTCCTTAATAATGTAAAAATAAACTTCTCGATTAGTAAGCTCTTTATTATTTGGAATTTGCAATTTTTTGTTGTTGGTCATAGTTAATTAATGCAGTGATTACTTCTTCTAAATCGCCTTCAATAATACGGTCTAACTTCTGTAATGTTAAGCCTATTCTATGGTCAGTAACTCTATTTTGTGGATAGTTATATGTTCTGATTTTTTCATTTCTTTCACCGCTTCCAATAACACTACGATAGCCTGCTTCTGTTGCTTGTTTCTTTTCAAATTCGATTTGTGCTAATTTTGACGCAAGCATTTCCATACATATCTGATGATTTTGAATTTGCGATTTTTCAGTTTGACAAGAAACTACAACACCACTAGGTATATGGGTAATTCTTACTGCGGATTCAGTTTTATTTACATTTTGTCCACCCGCACCACTAGATCTATATGTGTCCACTTTTAAATCTTCATTACGAATTTCTACATGACCTAATTCTACTTTCGGCATGACAATAACGGTGGATGTTGAAGTATGAATTCTTCCTCCTGCTTCTGTTTTAGGTACCCTTTGAACACGGTGAACACCGCTTTCAAATTTTAAATGTGAATAAGCATTGGATCCACTTACAACAAATTGAATATAGGAAAAACCTCCGTTTTCACTTGGATTTTCATCAATAATTTTTAAATTCCAACCATTACTATCGCAATAATGGCTATACATTCTGAATAAATCTCCTGCAAAAATATTAGCTTCATCACCACCAACAGCGCCTTTTATTTCAAAAATAATATCCTTACCATCATTAGGATCTTTTGGTAATAACATTATGGTTAATTCATCTTCAATTTTTTGGCATAACTCAGTATTATATTTTAATTCTTCTTTACCCATAGAACTAATCTCAACATCTTTATCATTCGCCATTACTAACGCATCTTCTCTATTAGAATCAGCGTATTTAAATTCTTGAAATTTTTCTACAAGTGGTTCTAATTCACTATGTTCTATATTTAGTTCTCTAAAACGGTTATTATCTTTAATAACTTCTTCTTTAATTAATAAATCATCAATTTCTTTTAATCGCTTTGCAGTTGCAATTAAACGTTCATACATATTTTTATTCATAAAAAAATTATATCAAATAAGGTATCATTCTTAAAGAATAATATTGTCATAAATTAACTATTTGTTATTTAGTTAATTGGTCATTAATGATATAATCAAAAAAGGTGGTAAAATGTCATATCAAGCTTTATACAATAAATATCGTAGTAAAACATTCAATGAAGTAGTTGGTCAAGAAACAATTATAAAAATACTTCAAAATTCTATTGAAAGTAATAAGATTTCACACGCTTATCTTTTTTCAGGACCAAGAGGTACTGGAAAAACATCAGTTGCAAGATTATTCGCAAAAGCTTTAAATTGCGAAAAAGGTCTAGGCTGTCAATGTAATAAATGTAATAGTTGTTTGGAAGTTAATAGAAATAATCATCCAGATATCATAGAAATAGACGCTGCAAGTAACTCTGGTGTTGAAGAAGTTAGAAATTTAATTAATAACGTCGGTTATTCTCCAATGATGGGTAGATATAAAGTCTACATTATCGATGAAGTGCATATGATGACAAATAATGCTTTTAACGCTTTGCTTAAAACACTTGAGGAGCCTCCTAAAGATATTGTTTTTATATTATGCACAACTGAACCTTATAAATTATTACCTACAATTCTTTCTAGATGTCAAAGATTTGAATTTAAAAAAATTGATAATTTAAGTCTTAAAAATTTAATTAATAATGTATTAGATAAAGAAAAGGTAACAATTGATGAAGAAGCTTTGGACTTAATTGTCGAACTTTCTAATGGTGGCGCTCGTGATGCCTTATCAATTTTAGAACAAACTATTTCTTACACGGATAAAAATATATCATTAAAAGATATTGAAGAATTATTCGGCATCGTTAACAATAAAGATAAAGCAAATATATTTAAATTTATCTTAGAAAAAAATCTCAAATCATTACTGGAATATTACCAAATTCTAATTAATAGAAATGTCGATATTAATAGATTAGTTAATGATATGCTTTTATGTTTAAAAGAATATTTAGTTAATAAAATTACTAATTCTAAAAATACAAAAGACAAGAATTTATATACTATTTTAAATAAATTTAATACAAATGAAATTATTTTAATGATAGAAACTTTACTTAAATGTAATAAAGATTTAAAAACTTACAATAATTCCAATTATTTATTTGAGCTTTATCTTATTAAAATTGTTAATCTCTTTAAAAACAAAGAATATATAAAAGAAACAAATAATAATAATAATAATATAGACAATAAAACTGAAATAAATACTGCAGGAGATGTTGCTAATTTTATTGAAGAAAAAACATCTAAAGAAGATATAAGTGAAAATTATTTAGATATTACTTCTCTTGATGAATTAGCTGCGTTAAGTCCAATTTCTGAAAAGAAAGAAACAGTCAATAAAAGTATATTTTATGTACCTCAAAAGGCTAAACCTAAAGTCGACCCAAATATACCAACTGGCG
Source organism: Caryophanales bacterium (assembly GCA_052171195.1). GTDB lineage: Bacteria > Bacillota_I > Bacilli_A > RFN20 > CAG-826 > Onthovivens. The sequence goes on along the minus strand of JBQMZB010000001.1, from coordinate 287,449 downwards.
ATAGATATTATATTGATGATGAAAATATTATTAAAATTACCTTTACTGGTAGTAAAGATTTAAAAATTAAAACAAGTGAAAGATGGAAATATTTACCTTTATTTAAAAACGATGAAGATCTCGCTATCTTTGCAAAATTATTAGAGGCATCAGAACCATTTATAGTGACTGATAAATTCCTTCTTTTATCTTTTGATTATACCGAGCAAGCTAAAAGATGTAATGTAAAACTTAATCAAGAAAAAATAAGTTTAATAATTGAAAAACTAACTGGATTGAAATTGTTTGTCTATGGAATAGATAGAATAGAAACTAATAAAACTATGACAACTTACATCAATTTAAAGCAAGTTAAGAAAAGTTTTTCTAAAGAAGAACTAGATAATATAGAAATAGGAGAATAAAAATATGAACATGCAACAAATGGTACAAGCCATGCAAAAAGCTCAAAGAGAATTTAATAAAGAATATAGCAAATTAGAAAGTAAAGAATTTACAGAAAACGCTAATGGCGTTGTTAAGATTACAATGAAAGGCGATTTATCAATTCAAAAAATTGAAATTTTAGATGATGAATTATTAAATAAAGAAAATAAAGAAGAACTTTGTGATTTAATTGTTTTAGCATATAATAATTGTCACGAAAAAATTAACAAAGAAAGCGAAGAATTAAGTAAGAAATTCCAACAAGGTGCTGGAGGTATGCTTTTTTAATGAAAGACCTTTCGGTTTTTATTAATCTTGTTGAAAATTTTAAAAAATTCCCTTCAATAGGCAGTAAAACTGCTGAAAGAATTGCCTATAATTTAATAGATATGGATATGGACGATATTGAAAAATTAATCCAGTCAATTAAAAAAGTTAAAGAAAATATCAAACCATGCTCAATTTGCGGTTTATTATCAGATTCAGATATATGTCATATTTGTAAAAATCAAAATAGAAATCATAAAATATGTATTGTATTAGAAAATCATAAAGATATTGATAATTTCGAAAAATTAAGTAATTATAATGGAACTTTTCATATATTAAACGGGGCAATTTCATCAATACATGGTATTACCCCAGATAAACTTAGAATAAAAGAATTAATTAACAGAATTAAAACAGAGAATATTCAAGAATTAATTATTGCTACAAGCCCTACTATTGAAGGAGAAACAACCGCTTTGTATATAGCTCGTTTATTAAAAGATAGCGACGTTAAAATAACTAGGATAGGTTATGGAATTCCAGCAGGTGCAAAACTTGAATATATCGATGAATTAACTATAAGTAAAGCCATTGATAATAGAACAAATATTAAATAGGAGGTAATTATGTTTATTACTTTTGAAGGAGTTGAAGGTTGTGGAAAATCCTCAATAATTAATTATGTTTACCAAGAATTAATAAAAGAAAATAAAAAAATAATTCTAACAAGAGAACCTGGTGGAGTTAAGATTTCAGAAGATATCAGAAATATTATCTTAGATAAATCAAACACGAACCTAGATAAGAGAACTGAAACTTTATTGTTCGCTGCAAGTAGAAGACAACATCTTGTTGAAAAAGTTTGGCCTGCATTAGCAAATAACACCATCGTTTTATGCGATCGCTATATTGACTCCTCTTTAGCATACCAAGGCATTGCAAACGAGGTAGGTATGGATGAAGTTTTAAATGTTAATATGTTTGCAACTGAAAATACTTTACCAGACTATACTATTTTATTAGATTTAGATCCAATTATTGGGTTAGAAAGAATTAACAAAAACTCAAATAGAGAAGTAAATCGCATTGATTTAAAACAAATTTCTTTTCATGAAAAAGTAAGAAATGGATATCTTCTTTTAGCAGAAAAATATCCTGAAAGAATAATAGTAATTAACGCTAATAATTCTTTCGATATTGTGAAAAATGAAGTATTACAAGTAATTAGAGAGAAAATTAATGAACCAAAATAATATTATTGATAACCAACAAATAATTAATAATATAATTAATAATTCAATAAAGAATAAATCATTTTCTCATGCATATTTATTAACTGGTGTACCTGGATCACCGTTATTATCTACGGCATTAAAACTTGCTCATTCTATTTTATTTAATAATAATGAAACATTTAATATTGGTGAATTAATCAATAATTTTAATCTAATAGTTTTAGATGCAAAAAAAGAAAATATTACAAAAGATAAAATAGAGGAAATTGATAATAGATTTTGTAAGCCCTCTGTATCTAAAATTATAAATAAAGTTTATATAATAAATATTGTTGAAAATATCGACAATAAAAATTTATATTATTTATTAAAATTATTAGAGGAACCACGAGATAATACGTACGCTATATTAACTTCTGAAAATCCTTCTCTTCTTCTACCTACTATTATTTCTAGAACTCAAGTTTTAAGAATAAATCCAAACAAATATGAAGATTTATTAATTGATTCTATTAAGAACAATATAAATAACGAAGATGCTGAATTATTATCTATGCTTTTTAATAATATAGATGATATCAAAGAAAATTATTTAGATGAAAGATATAAATTATTCAAAACTATAATAATCGATTTCTTTAATTTATTGAATAATAAGAAAGAAGCAATTTTTTATATTGAGAAAAACTTAATTATTAAAAATGCACAATATATAAAAGAGAAAAATAATATTAGATTAATTATTGAAATTATATTAGTCTTTTTAGAACAATCTATGATTAGAAAATACACCGATAAATCTTCTATAAACTGTTATGATGATATATTAAAAAATATTATTTATACATCTCAAAATATAGAAAATAAAATTTTAATGATCATGAATTTGGAATATGAATTAAATTTTAATATAAATCCTTCATTATTAATATATAATATGTTTATAAACTTACTAAAGGAGTAATTAATGGAAAAAAACTTTTTATCAATAAATTTTCTATCTTCAAATAAAAATTACTACTTTTATAGTGAAAAACAAGACATTTATAAAGATGATTATGTTCTCGTTGAAACCGTTATAGGTTTAGAACTTGGTAAAGTTAAGCAAGATCATGTTAAGATTAATCAAGAAGAATTCGCTTTAGAAATAAAATCAATCATATCAAAAGCAAGTAAGGAAGATCTTATTACTGCCCAAAATAATCAAAAACTTGCGGATGAAGCAAGCAATTTATTTAAAAAAACTGTTAATGACCTTAAATTAGATATGAGATTTATCTCAAGTCAATATACTTTCGATTGCTCTAAAATTTTATTTACTTACGCTAGCGAAGAAAGAATTGACTTTAGAGAATTATTAAAAATATTAGCTTCATCTCTTCATTGCAGAATTGAATTAAGACAAATTAATTCAAGAGAAAGAGCTCAAAATATTGGAGGAATTGGAGTATGCGGACTTCAACTCTGTTGTAAAACTTTTTTCCAAACATTTAATGGAATATCTTTAAACAGAGCAAAAAATCAAATGTTAGCAATAAATATTCCTAAAATTAGTGGTCAATGTTCAAAACTCATGTGTTGTTTAAAATATGAAGACGATTTATACACAGAAGAAAGAAAAAAATTTCCTAAACTAGGCTCGTTAGTTATATATAACAATTCTGAATATAAATTAACTAGTTACAATATTTTAACAAAAGTATGTAAAATAGAATCTGAAAACGAAATTAACTTTGTTCTTTTAAATGAATTGAAGGTAAAGTAATATGAAAGGTAATTTATATTTAATACCTTCACCTATTGGAAATTTAAAAGAAGTTTCTCAAAGAATTATCGAAACAATTAATTCAATAGACTATATTGCATGTGAAGATACAAGGAACACTTGTAAACTTTTACATTTATTAAATCTTGATAAAAAATGTATTAGTTGTCATGAACATAATGAAAAAGAAGTATCAATTAAAATAATAGATGATTTACTGAAAGGTAAAAACATAGGATATTTAAGTGATGCTGGATATCCTGCTATTTCTGATCCTGGATGTTTACTTGTTAAGGAAGCTATAAAACATAATGTGAAAATTATACCACTTTCAGGTCCAAGTGCATTTTTAAATGCTTTAGTCTCTAGCGGACTAGACACTACGCATTTTTATTTTTATGGATTTTTACAAAGTAAAGAATCCAACAGAATCAATGAAATTAAAAAATTATCTAAATTCGAAGACACGATTATATTTTATGAAAGTCCTCATAGAGTTAGTAAAACTTTAAAAAACTTATATGATATTTTAGGAGACAGGAATATTGTAATCGCTAGAGAATTAACTAAAATACATGAAGAATTCATTAGAACGACATTAAAAGAGATTACAGAGCTTAAACCAGAAATTATAGGTGAGATTGTTATTATAATTGATGGTTATAAAGAAAAGAATAATAAAGATATAGATGAGAACTATATTATTGATCTTATAAAAATATTAAAAGCAAAAAATTTATCTAATAGAGATATTTCAATTTCAATATCAACTATATTAAAAATTAATAAAAACAATGTTAATAAAATTTTAAATTCTTTAGAATAGTTGTTTAAATTCTTTTGGCATTTCAGATTTAAATATATATTTTTTGTTTGTAATAGGATGTTTTAAACTAAGTTCGTATGAATGCAAACACAATCTATTAATAGGATTATCTGGTTCACCATATTTATCATCTCCTAAAATATAATGACCTATATTACCTAACATAACTCTTATTTGGTTTTTCTTCCCAGTTAAAATATTAACATCTAATAAAGAATATTTCTTTCCTTCTTTTATAACTTTATATTCTGTAATAGCTTTAACTGATTCACTGAGTGGTTTGTTTACAACATACATCATATTTAATTTATTCTTCATTAAATAATTTTCTAAATGATCACTTTTATTTTCCAAAATACCTTCAACTACAGCATAATATCCTCGTTTAACAATGGTATTATTCCAATCTTTTATTAATAGATTTTTTATTTTTTCATTTTTAGCAAACAATAAAACTCCACTTGTTTCTTTATCAAGTCTATGGACAAGATAAATCCTATTATGTTTATCTTTTGATTGTACATAATCCATTACCATTCTATAAGCTGTACTATTTTTTTCTGTATCGCTTGCATTAGATAAAAGACCATATGGTTTATCAATTACAATAAATTCGTCATCTTCATATATAATAGGAATATTCTTACGTTTTTTAATTTTTATAGGATTTTTAGAAACAATAACAATATCATTTTTACTTAATAAAAAATTAAATTGCGATATTGGAGCACCATCTATAGATATCAAGTGATGCGATAAAAGACTTTTAGCCTTACTTCTATTAAATTTTAAATCTTCAATTAAATACTCTAATAAAGTTATAGATCTTGTAACTTTATATTCTTTAAAATCAATACGTTTATTATGTTCTTTTTCAATATTTCTTATCTTAAGATTGCTTTTATAATTTTTATTCATATTTTTTATTACATTCTTTTATAAATCCTAAAAATAAAGGATGAGCTTCTAATGGTCTTGATAGAAATTCAGGATGAAATTGACAAGCTATATAAAAAGGATGATTATCAAGTTCAACAATTTCACAAAGATTTGTATCAGGATTAACTCCTGTAATTTTTAACCCATTATTTTCAAATAATTCTTTATATTCATTGTTAAATTCATATCTATGACGATGTCTTTCATAAATAATTTGATTTTTATATAATGAATAAACCTTGGATTTTTTTACAAGTTCACACTTATACTCACCAAGTCTCATTGTTGCTCCAAGATTAATATTTTTATATTGATTTGGTAAATAATCGATTATTTTGTTGCTTGTTTTAGGATTGAACTCACTGCTATCAGCATCCTTTAAATTTAATACATTACGTGCAAACTCTATCATAGCTATTTGCATACCTAAACAGATTCCAAAAAATGGAATTTTATTTTCACGTGAAAACTTTGCTGCTAGAATCATTCCTTCAATTCCTTTTTTTCCAAAACCACCAGGAACAATAATTCCATCAACATCGCCTAATAATTCTTTAACATTATTTTCATCAAGTTTATTGCTATCAACCCATTTAATTTTGATATTTTTATTAACAACATATCCTGCATGTTTAAGTGATTCTACTACAGATAAATATGCATCATGTAATTTGGTATATTTACCAACTAAGGCAATATTTATTGAATCTTCAATAGCGTATATTTTTTTAATAAACTTTTTCCAATCACTCATCTCTGCAACTGGAGCACAATCCAATCTTAAATGTTTAACTATTAAGTCATCTAAATGTTGTTTTTGAAGATTTAATCCTACTTCATAAATTAATTTAACATCTTTAACAAAAATAACAGCTTCATCTTTAACATTACAAAATAAAGCAACTTTATTCATTGTTTCTTTATCTAAATCTGCTTCTGTTCTTAATAAAATAGCGTCAGGTTGAATACCCAAACCAGTTAATTCTTTAACGCTATGTTGTGTAGGTTTGGTTTTAGGCTCTAAAGATGTATATAAATAAGGTACTAAAGTATTATGCATGAAAAAAGTATTTTCATAACCAATTTCTCTTCTTACTTGTCTTATAGCTTCAATAAATGGTAATGATTCAATATCGCCAATTGTTCCACCTATTTCGCATATACAAACATCGGTATCTCCTTTAGCGTCAAATGCTTCATATAATCTTTGTTTAATTTCATTGGTAATATGAGGAATTATTTGAACAGTTTTACCTAAGTATTCCCCTCTTCTTTCTTTTTCAATAACAGAACTATAAATTTTACCACTCGAAATAGATGATTCTTTAGTTAATGAAGTATTGATAATTCTTTCGTAGTGTCCTAAATCTAAATCTGTTTCAGCACCATCTTTTGTGACATATACTTCACCATGTTGTAATGGTGACATAGTTCCTGGATCGTAATTGAGATAAGGGTCAAATTTAATAGAGAAAATATTTAATCCTCTTCTTTTTAATAATCTTCCGATACTAGCAGCACTAACACCTTTTCCAAGTCCAGACACAACTCCACCAGTAACAAAAATAAATTTTCTTTCTTTTTTATAATTTAAATCTTCCATATTTTATCCTTTAATTAATATCTAATCTAAATTTATTTACCTAATAATGAAGCACCAATAATTCCAGCATCATTACCTAATGTAGCAGGTAAAATAACTACTTTAGGTGTATTTTTATAACCATAATTATTATCTTCTAAATAATTAACAATTTTATCAATAAAATATTCTTTTTGATTAGATACTCCGCCACCAATAACTATAGCTTGAGGTCTAAATATATTACAGATATTAAGTAAGCCTTCACCTAGATAAAAAGTATATTCATTTAATAAATCATTAGCTGTTTTATCACCTTGTTTAGCACATTCAAAAGAAGTTAATCCATTAACATTAGAAATATCATTTTCACAATATTCCCACATTTTTGACTCTTTATCTTGATTCATATATTTAATTGTTAAATCAACAAGAGCAGATGCACTAGCGTAACTTTCAAAACAACCTTTTCTGCCGCATCCACATTCTTTTCCATTTAAATGAAGGACCATATGTCCTAATTCACAACCTTTCCCTTCATTGCCTTCGTATAATTGATTATTAATAACTACTCCACCACCAATGCCAGTACCAATAGTTATCATAACAACATTATTATATCCTTTAGCAATTCCAAGTTTTTGCTCCGCTAAGCAGGCAACATTAGCATCGTTACTAACATAAATAGGTAAATTAAATTTTTTAAGAACTTCTTTTAAATCAATATTAAATAAATTTAAATTACAAGCGTAATCAATTGTGCATTTATATGAATTTACTACTCCAGGAATACCAAGTCCAATTGATTGAATAGAATAAATTTCTTTATCACATGAATCAATTAAAGTTGAAATTAAATCAACTAAATCATTTAAAAATTTACTGGCACCTTCAGATGAATTTGTTTTAACAACTTTTTTATCAATAATTTGTCCTTTTTCATCAACAAGACCACCTTTAATAGACATACCACCTACATCTATTCCAATATATACTTTTTCCATAAAAAACTCCGTCTTTAATAAGATTACTTATCTTATTATATATTTTTTAGTTATTAATTCCAAATATGACTAGTTAATATTCTTATTATTTTTATCCTTCAAGATAATATTTAATAAAATACCAATTATCATTGAGAATGCAACACTTGTAATTTCAATTACAGGTTTATTAATATTGCCAAATTTTAAAACTAATCCGCCGATGCCTGTTACTAAAATACTACTAATAACAATTAAGTTTTTGTTATTATTAAAATCAACCTTATTTTTAATTAAAACTTTCACTCCACTTGATGCTATAAATCCATATAATAAAACACTGATACCGCCACAAATACAACTAGGAATAGTTTCTAAAAAAGCAGTAATCGGTCTTATAAATCCTGTGAGAATTGTTAAAATAGCGGCAAGAATTATAACATCTACACTTGCAATTTTAGTTATACCAATGACAGCAATATTTTCTCCATAAGTGGTATTAGCAGCACCGCTTAAAACACCACTAACGCCAGTCGCAATACCATCTCCAAGTAAAGTTCTTTTTAATTCTACTTCATTGAATAAATCATGATTTATTATATTGGATAGATTTAAATGATCGCCAATATGTTCACAAATAGTAACAAATGATACAGGTACAAACAACATCAATATTGTAAATATAGAAGCTATATCGAATGATTTAATTTGGTCAAATCGTAAAAACATAAAAGATTCTTTTGAATTTGGTACAAATAACTCAAAGTTAAATATATTTAACAGTATTTGCTGAATATTTTTACCATTGTATAATTCAATTAATGGAGAGAAGTTTATTATTTTTAAATATTCAATATTACACAATTCACCTATTATAGTAAAACATAAAGCAATTACATATCCAGAAATTAAACCAATAACAAATGGAATTAATTTGCTAACTTTTTTTCCATAAAATGATGACATAGCAGTAATAATCAAAGTAATTAGTCCGCATAATAAAGCAATAAGATTATAATTTTGATTACTACCACTACTAAAAACAAGATTATTAATTGCACTTGAAGATAAAGATAATCCAATGACCATTATTACTGGACCAACAACTAATGGTGGTAATATTTTATTTAACCATTCGCTACCAACAAATTTTATGATTATAGATACAATAATATACACAACACCAACAAATATCATACCAAGTATTAAAGCTAAATAATTATACCCAACCTGATTACCAATTAAACCAACAGATAATGCTGATATCATTGGAGAAATATAAGCAAAAGAACTACTTAAAAAAACTGGTGATTTTTTTCTTGTTAAAAATATGTAAATTAATGTTCCAATTCCAGAAGAAATAAGTGTTGCGCTTAAAGGCATATTTGCACCAGGGCAAGTCTTATTAATTATTAACGGGACTGTTATACAAGCCACCAACATTGCCAGTAAATGTTGCAAAGCGAAAATAAACCACTGACTCTTCTTCTTAGGATTTTCATTTACATCTAAAATTAATTCATTCATAAACTCTCCTTTCATAATTAAAAAATAAATAAATTAAAATATTTGATACTTTGATAATCTTATTATGAATATAAATAAATACGTTATTATTATTATTATTATTATTATTATTATTTGAATTATGAAGGTTATTAAAGCAAATATTTTTTAAAAATATTTTATTTCTACAAAATTTCAACCAACTACTAAAATACTTTAAAGTGTTCATAATTAGCTCTTAGATATTTTACTAAATTAAAAAAATATTTCACTATTTTTTAACATTATTTACATTTAAAATAAAAAAATCCCGTTAGGGATTTAACTACAAATAAAATTCAAAGTATTGGTGGAGATGCGGAGAGTTGAACTCCGGTCCATCTACAGCCACACATAAACTCTACAAGCTTAGATTCGTTTATATGTTGTAAGAAATTAAACGAAACAAATAATTATCTTACTAGGTTATAAATTTTTTACATTAACTATAACCGTTATTAATGTATATCTTTTTTTAATGAAAGTTATTTAACTATAAAAAGAGAATTCGTTAATAACCCTGCATCCTCGATAACGAGCAATAAATGGCTGAACTAATTAAGCAGCAAATGCAAATTGTCTATTATTGGCAATTAAAATTTAAATAGAAGTAACGCTTCAAGTCGGCTTGCACTTCATGCCCTGCATGTAGATGTCGAAACCAGGACATCCCCATAAGTTAATTTTATACAACAATATTAATTATTACAAATATAATTTATTATAGTAATTTATTTTAATGATAAATTATGTAAAAATATTATTTACTTTATTATCAATGACTTTTATATTATAATAATTTAGTTATTAGGTAGGTAATAAAATGAAAAATAAAAAAGCAAAAGTAATTAAAAACAATCAAGAAAAAAAATTCATTAAATTAATCCCTTATATTAGAACTTTATGGAGCAATAAAGCTGTTTATGATTTATCGACTTCTAATAAATTTTATAAATCATTGCTAGTTGTCTTAATAAGTATTTTAGTATCACTTATTCCTGTTACTGTAAATGGTTTTAAAAATCCTGGAACAAATTTTTTAACTAAGGGCAGTGTTTATAGTTTTGATGAAGGCTATTATCATTTTTTAAAAGATGCAAAAGAAAATAATTATGATATAGTTTTTGATCAAAGTGAAAAGGTAGCTATTTTAAAAAACAAAACATCCAATGATTCAAAACCTATTTATACATATATCAAAGAAAACAAAGACAAGCATAACGGAAAACAAGATAGAGTTTCCTTGGAAGTTTATTATATTGAAAATGATGATAATATAAAAGAAATACAAAATAAAATCGCTTCAACCAAAGTAAATTCAACAGTAAAGAATGGTAGAGATGCGTCTTATATTATATTTGGAAAAAAACATTTTGTATGTTCTGTTTATAAACCTGAATCTTCTACTCCTACTGGTTTATTAACTGGTAATTATAATTATTTAGGAGATAAATATACATCAATATTGCAAACACTTGTTGATAATAAAGATATTTACACTAATTATAGAAAAACACTTGATAATTTCGCAGATTTTTCAAAAATTGTATATAACGACACAAGAATAACAGCAGCTTGGGTACAAATCGGTACAATAAGTTTAGTTAATACTTCATTAATTATTATTATGGGTATTGCATTGTTTATTATGACAAGAGGTAAAAAGAATCCTCATAATTACATTAAGTTCCAACAATGTTATCAAATCGCTTTCTACTCAGCTTCCACTCCAGCGTTATTAACATTAATTTTAGGATTAATCAGCGCTCAATTCGCTTTACTTGCATTTGTTATTACTTACGGATTTAGAATAATGTTCTTTACAATGAAACATCTTTCTATTAATCCAAACAATACAAAATAAATTAATCACCATATATCTCTAAACTATTCTTATAGATGTTAGGTATATTTAATTTATTTAATATATCTTCTATTTCTTGGTATACAAAGTTATCTTCTCTGATTATCGGATTTGAATAATCACCAGTAAAGATAACTTTTTTATTTTTTAAAACATTTTTTTCAATTTCGTTTAATATAATTGAAAACTTTGACGGAAATAAACCTTTATAATATAGAAGTTGTGAATAAAAGCTAGGTTCAATATAAAAATAACAACCATTAAATTGATATTTATTAGCAAAATTATTTTTATCAATACATATACTATATTTTTCAAACTCTTTATAATACATTTTTAGTGATGATAACTTTCATTGTTTAAAATTTTAAAACTGCGATATATTTGCTCTAAAAGAATAATTCTAGTCATTTGATGCGTAAATGTTAATGAAGAAAGCTTAATTTTTTTAATATTTGGTAATTCTCTAAGTTTATCACTTAATCCTAAACTACCTCCAATAATAAAGACAAAATTTGATATTCCAGAATTTATAGCTTTAGAAAATTTGGTTGCAATATCAACGCTATTAAGTTCGTTTCCGTGTAAATCTAATAATATTATAAAATCATGATTATTTAATAATTTCATAATACTATCAGCTTCTTCATCAAGTGTTTTCTTTATTAATTTTTCATTATCAAAACTTTGAATTTTTGATTCTTTAACTTCTGTTATATTTAAAACACAATATTTTTTTAATCTTTTAGAATATTCACTTTGTGCATCTTTTAAAAAATTTTCATTAAGTTTTCCAACACATATAATATTAATTTTTATCATACTTAAAACATACTATTCATAACTCCGTTAAGAGTAATATTAGTTTGAGGTGAAGGGGTATCAAAACTTTGATAAGCTTTAAAAAATAATAAATTTACGTCTCCAAGAGTACCATTTCTATTTTTCTTAATTTGAACTTGTATTAAATCTGCTAAATTATAATTCTCTTCTTCAGAAACAATTTCACTAACTCCGTTAGTTTGTTCATCATCGTCATCATTAAATTTATCTTTTTTATCTTTTGAATTACTAACAGCAGATTTAGGATTATGTATAAATAAGACTTGGTCAGCATCTTGTTCAATAGAAGATGAACCTTTTAAATTACTTAATTCAGCCTTGCCTCCATCTCTATCTTCAACTTTTCTGTTAACTTGTGCTAACGCAAGAACAGGTGCATCAACCTCTTTCGCTAATTGTTTTAAAGCACCTGTAATAATATTAATTTTTGATACTTCATCTTTAGCAAGTTTAGAATTTACATTAACCTTTCCTATATAATCAACTAAAATTAAAGCTAAATCACCAAGTTCATTTTTAAGTTTTTTAGCTTTTGAACATAATTCATCAATACTAATACCACCGGTATCATCGATATATATAGAAGTGTCTGATATTTTTTCAGATGCATGTTTAATTAACAACATTTGTTGGTCATCAAATTCAACTCTATTTATTAAATCCATTGGAACTCTAGATTCTTTAGCAAATAATCTTTTCATGATTTCTTCATTGCTCATTTCTATTGAAAATATAGCAACTGGTCTTCGTGTTTTTTTAGCACAATTATATGCTATATTAATACCTAATGCGGTTTTCCCTTGGCTTGGTCTAGCGGCTAAAACAACAAGAGCACCTTTTTGTAAACCATTAAGTTTATTATCTAATTCAGAAAATCCTGTGGTTACACCATAAAAAGTATTAGCGCCGCCTTTATGAATTGTTTCTATTTTATTTTGTAAATCTACCGCAATTTCTCTTCCTTTTTTAAATCCTTCTAATTTTCTTTCATTCGTTATTGCTGAAATTTGTGATTCTACTCTAGCAGAAAATGAGGAAAATTCTTCAGGTGTTGCTGTAAGTGCATCCTTCTTCACATTTTCTAATGTTAATATTAACCTGCGCATTGAACTATAATCTTTTAATAATCCAATATAGTGATCAATATTTTTAAGAGAAATAACATCTGAAGTTAAATCTAGTAAATATTCAACTCCTCCTATAGAATCAGAACAATGCAATTTAACTAGATAATCATTAATAGTATGTACATCAATCACATCATGATTATGGTGCAATTGTTGAATAGCAGAAAAGACAGCCCTATGATTAGTATTTTCTTCATAAAAATCCTCGATAGATAATTGACCTATAACAATTTCTAAAGTTGTTTGATCCAAAATCATGGACCCTAAAACAACACGTTCACAATCACTATTATATGGTAGATTATTCATAATCATTAAATCTCACTAACATGAACTTTAATATTAGCAATTACACCTTTGTAAAGTTCATTTTGTAATATAGTATTACCAAAAGCGTTAACTTTAATATTATTTAAGAACTTTCTTTTATCTAATTTTATATTAAAATCTTCTTTAATTTTACTTACAACTTCTTTAGTTGATATTTCACCAATCATCGTTTTATCAGCAGCAACTTTAGCCTTAAATTCAAGAACGATACTTTCAAGTATTTTTTTATTTTCAAGTGCTTCATTTTTTAAATTTTGTTGGTGTAATTCTTCTTTTTTAACTTCTCTTTTATAATTATTTAAACTTTCGTTAGTTTTTTTAACAGCAAGACCTTTTTTAATCAAAAAGTTATTACCATATCCATCAGCTACATTTTTAATTTCGCCTTTTTTACCTAATCCTTTGACATCAATTAATAAAATAACTTCCATATTGCGTTCCTTTCTAGTCAATTTTTTTAACTCTACAATCATCTAGATAATTAGCTAGACAATCTAATAATTTATCAACAGCTACATTAATATCATCTGTCTCTATAACACATGCAGCAGCGGAGTAGTGACCACCACCCTTAAGTTTTTCCATAAGTATTTGAACATTTATTGAATCATCACTTCTAGCGCTAATTTTGACTTCAGTTTCACTAATTCTTCCTATTGTAAAACATGCTGCTATACCTTTTAAAAATATACATTGATTAGAAACCTTTGATAGTGTTGCAACTTCAACAAATTCATCATTAGTGCAAGTACAATAACAAACTCCAACATAAGGAATACGAATTGTAGATATAATACTATTAATCAATGTATATTCTTCAAATTCATCTTTTAATAAATCATCAGCTTTTGTATTTTCAGCACCATAATCTTTGAGAATCATGCTTGCTTCAAAAGTTCTTTTACTAACGCTTTTAGTTTTGAAGTATTGGGTATCTAAATAAATACCAGATAACATAATAGTGGCAAATGAAGGATCTAAAGGCATTTTATTATTCGTGGAATTAAATGCTATCATTTCTGATACTAACTCAGAAGCTGAAGAAGCTCCTGGTTCAACTAATTCTAAAATTGGATTTTCAATAAAATCTGTTGCCTTTCTATGATGGTCAATAACAATAATTTTATCAGTTTTATCCAATAATTCAGGACATAATGTCATTTTAGGTCTAGAAATATCCGCTACTATAATTAAACTTTGATTATTAACTTTATCTAATGCATCTTTACATGAAGTAAATATTTTTGATTGTTGTTCTTTGGAAAATGATGTTATATAAGCAGATCTTGTTTTGCTTTCAGATAATTTTGGCTCAAAAACAATTCTTGCAGACTTTTTATCAAGAAAATCACAAATTGCTTTGATACCTAAACATGCACCTAATGAGTCCATATCAGTTTGAGTGTGACCCATTATAAAAATACTACCATTACAACTATTCACTAAAGAAATAAACGAATCACTAAAAATACGTATATTTACACGGTTATTACTTTCAACAGCAACACTTCTACCACCATAAAATTCAACTGGTTGACCAAATGTTGATACAACAACTTGATCGCCGCCTCTACTAAACGCAATATTTAAGGAATTACTAGCCATTTCATTTAATTTATAAATATCGGAGATTCCACAACCAAAACCAATAGATAAGGTTGGTTTAATCACGCCTTTGCTTTTTAATTTTCTTACATCATTAATAACAGAAAACTTATCATCCTTTAAACTTGAAAGTGATTTATTATTACATAAGACAAGATAAGAGTCATTTCTAAATAATCTTAATAATAAATTATTTTTTTGAGCGTATGCAACAATAATATCTCTAACTTCTTCAACAGTTTCGTTAGCAATATCAGAGTTGCCGACAACATCATCATAATTATCAATAGAAATAATCCCTATACATAATGCTTTTTCGTTTTGGGTAATTCTATAGCTTTCATATTCACTAATATCTTTAAAAATAAATAATCCGGATGCTTTTAGAAAACATACTTCATAAAATTTTTCTGCAATTTTTATATTCTTAATTGTTTTTTCTATATTCTCTTGATTTAAAGACTTTAATTCAGGATATTGAGTAAAAATATTTTTACCTACTATATTTAAATCACTAATTCTTAAATAATCAGATATCCATAAAACAACACCTTCCTCATTTATAATTGCCATACCGATTTGGCCAAATAAATAAGCTTGGTTTATATCACTACCTATTACATCAGTTAAAACAATATTACTTTTAGATTGAAATTTATCTAAAATTAAAACAAAAACAATACAAAATAAAGTATCTAGTAAAGTAGAACTGATAGCTAAATTGATAATTGTGTTCCTTGAAATTGCACTTTGAATATTAAATAGATTAAAACCATAAAATAATAAAAATAATAGTTTTAATAATAATATGATTCCTGAGCCTATAAGAATAGTAAGTATTAATTTAAATTTTTTTGTTTTCATAAGTAAATCCTTATAAATTATATCATGTATAAGCGTTAATTTCATTTTTAAACATATAAAAAAAGAAAAAAAGCGGATTTGCCGCTTTTTCTATTTTTTTATTCACCAGTATATGGTAATAAAGCCATATATCTAGCTCTTTTAATTGCTACTGCTAATTTTCTTTGATATTTAGCACTAGTTCCAGTAATTCTTCTTGGGCTGATTTTTCCAGTTGTTATTGAAATAAATTTCTTTAATAAATCAATATCTTTATAATCGATGTATTTAACTTTATTTTTGGTAAAATAACAAACTTTTTTTCTAGCTCTTTTTTTAATATATGCCATTTTAATATCCTTTCAATATTTAGAATGGTAAATCATCTTCTGTATTATCACTAGTCATAACAGAATCCAAATCTGAAAAATCATTGTTAGAATTATTATTCATTGATGATTCGTTATTATTTTGATAATTATTGTAATTTTGAGAATTATTAGAATAAGAAGAGGACTTTGAGTCTAAAAGTTGTACAGACTCGCAAACAACTTCAATAACTATTTGTTTACTACCGTCTTTTCTTTCATAACTTCTTTGAGATAATTTACCTTGAACTGCAACTAAACTACCTTTTCTTGCATAATTGCCTAAAAAATCTGCAGAGTGTCTCCAAGCAACGCAATTTATAAAATTGGTATTTTTTTGACCAGATGCATCTTTATAAATATCATCAACCGCAATTGTAAAATTAGTTACACTAATATTATTTGTTGTTCTTTTAACTTCAACATCTTTAGTAAGTCTACCTACTAAAACTACATTGTTAATCATTAACGATCCTCCTATTGTTCATCAACAGTTAATAAATAACGCATGACGTTACTATTAATTTTTGAAAGACGATCGAATTCATTCATAGCTTCCATGTTATCCATTTCAAGTTTTAAGACGACATAATAACCTTTTGTTTCCTTGTTAATAGGATAGGCTAAGTCTCTTAATCCTAAACTCTCATCGGTTTTAGTGATTTTAGCACCTAAATCAGTGAGAATTTTACCAAGTTTTTCAATTTCGGCTTTTCTTTCTTCGCCTTCAATTCCTGGTTTGAGGATATACATTAATTCGTATTTCTTCATTTTTATACCTCCCTTTGGACTATTTGGCTACTTTATATTCTAAGTAGCAGAGAATGCATATTTAATGCTTATATATAATAATAAATATATACGTAAATGTAAAGAATGAAAACAATCTTCATCTATATATATTGTCGTATAGATTTATTTATTATTTAATATTTTTTAAATTAATTTATTCTAATGGTTTCATTGTTGGGAATAAAATAACTTCACGAATATTTTCTTGATTAGTTAAAAACATTACTAATCTATCAATACCCATGCCGATACCACCACATGGAGGCATACCGAATTCTAAAGCTTCAATGAAATCTAAATCCATTTCGTT
Organism: Caryophanales bacterium; assembly: GCA_052171195.1. GTDB lineage: Bacteria > Bacillota_I > Bacilli_A > RFN20 > CAG-826 > Onthovivens. The sequence goes on along the minus strand of JBQMZB010000001.1, from coordinate 269,796 downwards.
GGCTTCTTCATCGCCTCTTTCTTTTGCTTCTAATTGAGCATCAAATCTTTCTTTTTGATCAATCGGATCGTTAAGTTCGCTATATGCATTAGCTAGTTCAACTCCATCAACATATAATTCAAATCTTTCAACAAATCTTGGATCACTACTCTTTTTAGTAAGAGGACTTGTTTCAATTGGATGTTCATATATAAAAGTTGGTTGAATTAATTCTTTTTCACAATATTCATCAAATAAAGCATTTAAGAAATATCCTGGAGTATTCCAGTGAGTTTCAATCTTAATATTGTGTTCATGAAAATATTCTACTAAATCTGAAATATTTAAGTTATCTCTAAAGTTAATTCCTGTTTTTTCTTTTACTAAATCAACCATTGAAACCCATTTGAATTCTGGTCCAAAATCAATTTCTTTATCATTATATTTAATCTTAGTTGTACCACAAACATCTAACGCACATTGTCTAATTAAACCTTCCCATAATTCTCTCATACTTTGCAAATCACCAAAGGCTTCATATAGTTCAATTGTTGTAAATTCAGGATTATGTTTTGCATCCATACCTTCATTTCTAAAAATACGACCTATTTCATAAACTTTTTCTAAGCCACCAACAATTAATTTTTTAAGATTTAATTCTGTAGCAATTCTTAAATAAAAATCACGATCTAAAGTATTATGATGAGTAATAAAAGGTCTAGCACTTGCTCCACCTAAAATAGGGCTAAGAACTGAAGTTTCAACCTCAATATATCCTAAATTATCAAGATAATGTTGAATAGATCTAATAATCTTAGTTCTACCGATAAATGTATTTTTACTAGATTCATTCATTATTAAATCTAAATATCTTCTTCTTGATTTTTCTTCAACGTCTTTTAAACTATGGAATTTTTCAGGTAATACTCTTAAACTCTTAGTTAAAAATTGAAATTTATCAATTTTAATAGTAACCTCACCTGTTCTTGTTAACATTAATCTACCGCTAACACCAACAATATCGCCAATATCACAAGTTTTAAATATTTCATAAGTTTCTAAACCTACTGTATCAATTGAAATATAACCTTGCACTCTTCCTTCTCTATCTTGTAAATTTAAAAAACTGGCTTTACCCATTTTTCTTATTTGCATTAATCTACCAGCAACAGTTACATAAATAGGATTAGCTTCTAATTCTTCATTATTTTTATTTAACGCTTTGATAGAACAAGTCTTACTATCATCAGTTCTAATAAATCTAGATCCATAAGGTTCAACACCTGCATCTTTTAATTTTTGTAATTTTTCTCTTCTTACAATTTCTTGATCGTTTAATTTTTCCATAAATAACCTCTTAACTAATATATAATAACAAATTTTAATATATTAATCGTTAATATTTATTACTATTTTTGAAATAATTATTGTATTTATTAATATATTTAGTAAACAACTCATCAATATCATTGATATTATTAATTTTGCTACATAATTCGTTCTTGAATTGTTTACAACCCTCTATATCATTAAAAAAACTTGGTAATACACCTCTAAGTAATTTAACCCCTAAAACTTCACCAAACTCAGAAATCATTAAGTCAATATATTCTTTCGAAAGTTCTATTTGTTTTAAAAAATCTTTTTTTTCATCATAATCTTCATTATTTAAAGCCTTATTAACATTTGAAATAAGTAACGGGTTCCCTTTACCGCCTCGTGCTACCATTACCGCATCAGCTTTTGTTAAATCAAGCGCATTAAGAGCATCTTTAACCGTGAAGATATTCCCGCTTATACACCAAGGAATTTTAATAAATTTATGAATATTTTTTAAAGCATCAAAATCTGGTTCGCCCATGTATAATTGTTTTTTTGTTCTTGCATGTATTGCTATAAAACTAACTCCAGCATTTTGCAAAGTCTTAACGGTGTCTTCGACGTTAATATCATCAAACCCTAATCTAATCTTGCAACTAACAGGTTTTTTACTAATTTTAACAATTGAATTTACCATATCGTATAACAGTTCTTGATCTTTTAACCATGTTGACCCACCATTATTTTTTGTAACCTTAGGAACGGGACAGGCAAGATTTAAATCCAATATTTCAAAATTATAATTGCTGTTATTTAATATATCTACAGCTTTAAGCAATGTTTCTTTAGACCCACCAAACAACTGTAAAGCTAAAGGAAAATCGGAGATTCCATCACTAACAATTAATTTTTTTGTTTCATTATTATTTTGAATTAAAGCACAGTCACTTATCATTTCTGTATAATGTAAAGCACAACCAAACTTGGACATAAACTTTCTATAACTAAAAGAAGTTATTCCTGCCATTGGGGCAAGAATAACTTTTCCTTTAATTTCTACATTACCTATAAAAAACGACATATATTCCTTTAATTATTAGATTCTTTATCAGATGATTTTTTATCATCATTGCTTGATACAGATGAGCTAATAGACTCAGTATTATTAGTTTTTTCAGTTTTATTTACTTGTTCTTCTGTAGAAGCTTCTTGATTTTTAACTTCTTCTGAATCAAATTTGGCTTTTGCTGAATCTTTTTGCTTTACAGTTTCATCAGGCAATTTTCTATATTTTAAAAGATAATCGATTTCTTCTTCATTAATTGTTTCATTTTCAATTAAAGTTTCTGCAATTAAAATAACATCATCTTTTTTCTCGGTTAATAATTTAGTTGCTTGGTCATGTGCTTCATCAATTATTTTTCTTATTTCTTTATCAATTTCTTGAGCAACTTGACTTGAGAAATTCTTCTGTGAATTAGTGTAATCTCTTCCTAAGAAAACACTTCCAGCATTTTTTTCATATTGAATTGGTCCTAAACTAGACATACCATATTCTACAACCATCGCCCTAGCAATCATTGTTGCTCTTTCAATATCATTACTTGCGCCTGTAGAAACATCTTTAAAGAAGATTTCTTCGCTTGTTCGTCCACCTAATAATCCGGTAATTTCAGCAACTAATTGATTTTTAGTGATAATAAATCTATCATCTTCAGGACCCATTAAAACGTGACCACCAGTAAGTCCTCTTGGGATTATGGTAATTTTTCTAACCTTATCGCTATATGGTAGATTAAGTCCTATAACGGCGTGACCAGCTTCATGATACGCCACTTGTTTTCTTTCCAATGGGTTTAAAGATTTACTTGATTTAGCAATACCTGCAATTCTTCTATCAATTGCTTCATCTATATCAGCCATAGTAATAAATTCTCTTTTTGCTCTTACAGATAATATAGCAGCTTCATTTAAAATATTTGCTATATCCGCACCTGAGAACCCTACAGTACGTTTTGATAACTGAGCAAAATCAATACTTTCATCTATCTTTTTATTTTTTGAATGTACCTTGAAAATAGCTTCTCTTCCATTCTTATCAGGTAAATTTACAGTAATTTGTCTATCAAATCTTCCAGCTCTTAATAAAGCAGGATCTAAAACATCTTCTCTGTTAGTTGCAGCTATAACTATAATTCCAGAATTTTCTTCAAATCCATCAAGTTCAACGAGCAATTGGTTTAAGGTTTGTTCTCTTTCATCATTACCACCGCCTAACCCAGCTCCTCTTTGTCTTCCAACAGCATCAATTTCATCAATAAAAATTAAACATGGAGCGTTTTGCTTTGCAGTTTTAAATAAATCTCTTACCCTACCAGCTCCAACACCTACAAACATTTCAACAAAATCACTGCCAGAAATAGAATAAAACGGAACTCCAGCTTCTCCAGCCGCAGCTTTAGCAAGTAAAGTTTTTCCAGTTCCTGGAGGGCCTACTAATAAGACACCTTTTGGTAATTTAGCTCCTGATTTTACATATTTTTTTGGAAACTTAAGATAATCAACAATTTCCATCATCTCATTTTTTTCTTCTTCGCAACCAGCAACATCTTCAAACTTAATATTAACATTATCGGCTCTTCTTGCTCTAGATTTATTAAAATCTAATGCTTGTTTATTACCACCAGCACTTTGCATTAAAAATCTAAAGAAGAAATAAGATATTCCTATTAAAATAGCTGTTGTAAATATAGTAGGAAGCCATGTAACAACTAAGCTTTCTTTATATATAGTGCTATGAAAATTTTTATCTTCTTTAATTTGTCTTCTCAAACCATCTGGAATGGTCATATTAACAGTTACATCTTTATATTTAAGATAAACGTGATCTATTGCTAATGATTTAGAAGTATCAACACTATAAAATTCAACTTTATTTGATTCGTTATTTTTAACAGCTAATTTTATATGTGCACCTTGATTTTGCTTACCTTTTTCAATAATTTCGGCAGCGATAACGTCATACTCATCAGTATCGTCAAATGCAAATTTTTGAAGTTGTCCTAAAGTTATAGGTTTATATTTACTATTAAATTTTGTAAAAACACTATACATGATGGCAGCAATCATAACAATCATTATTGAATAAATTAGTAAACTCATGCTATTTCTTTTTTGTTTTTTCATTTTTTACCTCCATTTAGTTGTATTTAATATAAGATAAATATCTGTAATAATTTTATATTATAATATACATTTAAAATTATAATATACAATAATTTTTTTACAAAAAATTTACCTTTTATTTTAATTTATTAATTCAATTAAATAAATTATAGCTACAGGTTGCGCATTAATATGTTATAAAATCATTTAAATTAAATACCAATAATGAATTTTTATCTTCCTTATAATCTTTATTATAATGAGGAACATATAAAATATTTTGATTATCATCTATTACAATTGGCCAAATTTTTCTAATTAGATATGGCATTTTCCAATCTAAAAATAAACGATTTAGTGTTTTGCTTCCGTTTTTAAAATAATATTTACTACTTCTATTAACATCGTTTGTAACAATAAATTTTTTTTCTTTTATTAACTTATAAAAACTTGATTTTTTATTAATTAACAAAATTTCATTACTGTCGTAAAAATAATATTTATCAAAAAATAATTTTTGAATTTGTAATACTCCATAATCAATTGTTAAATAAATATTTTCGTCCAATTCTTCATGATAATTTTTATTAGATTTAAATATGTTATTTAAAGTGTTTGAATAACCTTTAGAAATTGGTTTAAACAAATTCTGTTTCTTAAAATATAAAATAATTAATCTATTAAATTCATCTTCATTTAATTTTATTATATCCTTTAAGTAAATCTTATTATTAACAATTAATTTAGATAAAAAAACGTTGGTAGTGTTTAATAAATTATTTTTATCATCAATTTCTTTTTTAAGTGATTCTTTGTCTTTTTTATCTATCTTAGAAATAAAATTTAACCTTATTTTATTTCTAAGATATACATCTTCAAGATTGGTTTTATCAATTGAATAAGATATACTTTTTTGAGCACAATAATCAATTAAATCCTGTTTAGTAAAATCTAGTAAAGGTCTAATTATATTAATAGATTTATATTTCGTAATTCTTTTAATACCATAATAATCTACAATATTATTTCTTTGTTTTTGTATTAAATAAGTTTCTAATAAATCATCTAGATGATGTGCTACTAGAACATTATCTATTTTATGTTTTTTGCCAATATCATTAAAAAAATTATATCTTACTTCTCTAGCCCAATCTTCAACATTTGAGTTATCAGTCCTCCTTACACTTAATATGTCGTATTCAATTTTAAAATTTTTACAAATATTAATAATGTTATCTACTTCTTTATCACTTTCTTCCCTTAAATGATAATTTACCGTGGCTACTCTGAAATTTATATTGTTATTTAATAATAAGAAAAATAAAGCCATAGAATCTGGCCCATTAGAACAACCTAATATATATTTTTTATTGCCATCTAAATTGATTTTAATTTCTTTCAATTTTTTCTTCCTTTATTAAATTATATAAATTATTAGAATCTTCTTTTTTAACATATTGGGGTGTGGATAAAACCTCAATAGTTAACTTTTTGTTGCCTAGAACTAACACTATTATATCGCCAACTTTAACATTTGATGATGGCTTTGCTACTTTATTATTTATTAAGAAAATATCTCTATCTAATAATTCTTTAGCTATCGTTCTTCTTTTAATTAATCTAGTTAATTTTAAATACTTATCAATTCTCATGTTTTATACTTCTTTCATATAATTGGTATATTATTTTAATTACATTGAACAAAACTTGTGCCCAATTATCATCTTTTACAATTTTAACATGAATTTTTTTACTAACATACATCATTCTTATGATATTTTTATAATTCATTAATGATAAAAATAAATTTGACGCTATACCTTCTATATCACTAAATTTTTGGCTAAGAATAATAACGATGTTATCTGTATATTCTTTTAAATCATCAAAACATTCATTATTAAAATATAAATCTATTTTGCTTTGTAAAAATAATAAATGGATATTTTTTGGCGCCTTCCCGTAAATATCTTGAATGTTATCAAGAAGTTTATCGAGTTCATACTCATCCTTACAAGATATTATATTATGATAAACATCTACTTTTTCTTCATCTTTAATATAATATGATGGTATATATGATTCTAAGCTCAATTTGGTCTTTATTTTTGTTGTTTTATCAATAAAAATTCCTTTCTTTTCATTGATTGTTTCATTTAACAATTTTATGTACATATCAATTCCAATTGAGTCAATAAATCCAGCTTGTTCTGGTCCTAAAATATCTCCTGCCCCTCTAATTAAAAGATCTCTTTGAGCAATTTTATATCCGCTTCCTAATTTTGAGAAATCTTGTATAGCTTTTAATCTTTTTTTAGCATTATTACTTATATCCTTACTTTCATCTATCATTAAGTAACAATACGCCATTCTATAACTACGTCCAACTCTGCCTTTTATTTGATACAGTTGAGATAATCCGAATCTATCAGCGTTTTCAATTAAAATTAAATTCGCGTTTTCTACATCAATTCCGTTTTCGATAATAGAAGTAGCTATTAATATATCAATGTCTCCATTGTAGAAATCTTCCATTACTTGATCGGCTAATTCTTTCTTCATTTTTCCATGCACGATACCTATTTTGGCGTTTGAAACCAAATCCTGAACCATTTTAGCTCTTGAATAAATAGATTCGACATTATTATGTATATAAAAAATCTGTCCATTACGTGATAATTCTTTATTTATTAAAAGTTTAATTGATTCTTTTTTAAATGGGATTAAATATGTCTGTACAGATATACGGTCTTTTGGAGGTGTATCAATAATAGATACCTGCTTCATTCCAACGAGTGTTGATTGTAAAGTTCTTGGTATTGGCGTAGCGGATAAAGATAATACATCAATATCTTTGAATCTTTCTTTTATTATTTCTTTTTGTTCAACTCCGAATCTTTGTTCTTCATCTATAATAAGTAAACCTAGATTGGAATAATCTATATTTTTTGAAAACAATTTATGTGTTCCTATCAAAAAATCAATCTTTTTTGATGAAATATCAGATAATAAATTATTTTCATCTTTTATAGTTAATTCTCGAGTAAATAATTTAATATTAATATCATAATCTTTAAATCTTTCTAATGCAGTATTAAAATGTTGCTTAGCTAACAATACAGTTGGGCAAATAAGTACTACAAGTTTATTGTTAATTATTGATTTAAAAGCTGCTCTAAAAGCAATCTCTGTCTTTCCAAATCCTACATCACCACATAAAAGTCTTTCCATTGGTTCATTTTTTTCCATATCAGAAAAAATTTCTTGAATTGATTTTTCTTGATCTGCTGTCAATTCATGTTCAAATTTATCTCCAAACTCTTTTTCTATTTGCTTATCAGAAATAAATTTATATCCCTTAGATTTATTTCTATTATTAAATAATGTTAACAATCTTTCTGCAAGAACATTAATTCTTTCTTTTATTCTATTTTTTGTTTTATCCCAACTTTTAGTGTAGAGATTATCAAGTTTAGGAACTTTGCCTTCTTTCCCTGCATATTTTCTTATTATATCAAAATGATATAGAGGTACTAATAATTTATTATTATTTTGATATTCAATTGTTATATAATCACCGAGCTTATCCAATATCTTAACTGTTTTAAATTCTATAAATTTCCCAATACCATATTTTTCATGTACAACATAATCACCTGGAGTCAATTCTTCGTAGTTATTTAGAACAACTCCCTCTCTAAAGTGAGACTTAAATGTAGAGTTATGTCTTTTGAATTTAAATATATCTTTTGATGAAATAAAAACTATTTTCTTGCTACTAATTTCAAATGATGAATCGTATCCAGATAATACAATATTTACTGGGTAATTAGTATCTAATATAAAATCATTATTAATAATATATTTAGTATTAATATTATCTAATTTTGATTTAACTAAATTTAGCTCGTTTATATTTTCAGCAAAAAACACAATATTATAACCATCATCTAAATATAATTTAAGTGACTGACTGAAATTTTTTAAAAAAATATTTTGTAAATTATTATTAGTTATATCTAACATATAACTATTTTTATTTTCAAAGTAGTTATCAATATAGTAAAATTTGTTAGAATTTTGTTGTAGATTATAATCTTGAAATATATTGATTAAATCACTTTTGAAATTAAATAACGGTAATTCTTTTAGGAAATTTTCACAATCAAATAAAAGATTATTTTTAGCATTAATGAAATCATTATATGAAACAAAAATGGTTATATAATTTTTAATATAATCAAAGATGGTACAAGTTTTAGATACAAAATATTTGTAAAATTTATAATTTTTTTCTGTAATATTATTTGAGTCAATATCGTCCTTTAGCAAATTAATATCTTCTATTAATGGTTCTTTATTTTGGATTTTATTAGAAGATTTAATTTCTGATATTACTTTATCAATTTTACTATATGAGTTTTGTTTATCTTCTTTATTAAATAATAAATATGTTGCTGGAAGTATTTTAATATCATTTTTATTTTCAAATGATAATTGAGTGCTTACATCAAAAAACTTAATATTCTCTAGTAGATTATCAAAAAATTCTAAACGTATAGGATAGTCATAATTAATAGAAAATACATCAATAATATCCCCTCTTACTGAATATTGTAAAGAATGACTAACCCTATCTTTTCTTTCATAACCTAAATTAAATAATTTTTCTTTAATGTTCTCAAAATTGTAATTTTTATTTTTTTCTAAAAATAAAATCGAATCTTTAAACAAATCTTTATCAGGAAAATATCTATAAATAATAGAAAGTGGTAACAAAATTACTTTATTAGTAGATGATAATAATTGATCTAAATTGTAGATATTTTCACCTAGTATTTCTTTTGTTTCGTTTATAAAATCAAGTCTAAATAAATCATTATCTGTAAATTTTAGAATTTTATTTTCATTAATGAATTGATTTAATAATCTATATATATTAATAACATCATTGTTATTTTTGCATAATAAAACAATATTTTTATCATTATTTTTCAATAAACTTAAAGTTAAATATACAGCTCCATTTAATGGATCACATGAAATATAATTATTATCAATATTGTTAGTTAATGATAACAACTCATTTTTAATATCTCTAATCATTTTTTATTATAAACACTCATGGCTTTATCTATACCTTCTTTTAAGGAATATTTAATAGCTTCAATAACTTTAATTTTGCAATTATCAATTAAAATCTTTTCTTCTTTAGAAGGTTTTGATAAAACGAAATCTATATCATTTGATATTGGTCTACCTATACCAATTCTCACATGTACAAATTTATCACTTGAAAGATTTTGTATAATGGATTTTACACCATTGTGGCCGCCACCACTGCCGTTTGTTTTAATTCTAAATTCACCAGGTTTAAAATCCATTTCATCATGTATAACATATACATCTTCTATGTTTATCTTGAAATAATTAACAAATTGAACAACTGATTGACCACTTAAATTCATAAAAGTCAAAGGTTTAACCAAAATAATATCGTTATTTTGATATTTAGTTCTACAATACAAGGCATTATAAAACTCTTTATCAATACTAACACCTAAACTATCTGCCAAAATATCAATTGTATCAAATCCAATATTGTGTCTTGTATATTGGTATTTTTTTCCTGAATTACCTAAACCAACAATTAATTTCATATAATGATTTTAAACTTTTATATTATAAAAATAAAGATTTTTAAGATACTTGTGCATTAATAATATTAAAATAATAATAATAATAATAATAATAATAATAATAATAATGTTATAAATCAATTTTAATTATTATATAATAATTAATGTAGATTTTTAAATTCTATGAAGTGTATATTGACTGAGGCTTAAACTTTATGAAAACGATATATAAGTATGTTAAAAAGAATTTTTTAATAATTATATTTATAGGTATATTTATTATATTACAATCATATTTTGAATTATCTTTACCTGATTATATGGGAAAAATTCAAAAATTAAGTTTTAGTATGGCTAAAAACAATGCTTCACAAAAAGACATTATTAATGAAATTTTAATCATTGGATCACAAATGATTTTTATTGCATTTTTAATATTTTTAACTGGTTTATCACATCAATTTTTAGAAACTTATCTTGGTTCATCAATAGCAAAAAAATTAAGATCTGATGTTTTTCACAAGTCAATTAACTTGAAAACCGATACATTCAATAAATTTGGTGTTCCAACATTGCTAACTAGAACAACAAATGACATTGAACAAATAAAAAATCTTATTATTTTTGGCGTAAGAATAATTTTTAAAACTCCAATTTTTTTAATAATCGGCGTTATTAAAATATATAATAAAAATGTTTTATATTTATCTGTTTTGTTAATAACAATGTTTTTCTTGACCTTATCTTTAATTATAGTGGTAAAAAACACTGCTAATAAATTTAAATTAATACAAGAAAACACAGATGAAATGAATCTTGTTGTAAGAGAAAAACTTAAAGGCGTTCGTGTTATAAGATCTTTTGTTCAACAAGAAAAGATTAATTATAAAATTAGCGATGTAGGCAACAGAACTTATAACCTTATTATATCAATAGGTAAAAGAATGTCATTTATAGATCCAGTTATCAATATTTCATTTGATTTATCATATATATTTATTTATGCATTAGGATTTTATTTATTAAATGGTAAAAATATAACTGAATTAAATTATTCTATTTCTGAAATTTCTATTATTTCACAATATACCATGTTTATTTTAAGTAACTATTTAGCGGTTGGTTTCTTAATATCAGTCCTATCGCAATCAATCGGTTCAATTAAAAGAGTTGATGAACTTTTGACTTTTGAAAATAAAGAACATGAGGATGATAATAATATAATTTATAAAAAGATATCCAACAATATCCATAGCGAAATTGAATTTAGAAATGTTGGTTATATATATCCAGATGCAAAAAAACCTACTATTAAAAATATTAGTTTTAAAACTAAACCTGGTTCAATAACTGCAATAATTGGTACTACAGGAAGTGGGAAAAGCACTGTAATTAATTTAATCCCTAGATTTTTCGATAGCAGTGAAGGTGAAATTTATTTTAATGGAGAAAATATCAATAACTTAAATGTTAACGAACTACGTAATAAAATTAGTTTTATACCTCAAAAATCAATGCTTTTTAAAGGCTCAATTAGATTCAATATGCATTTTGCAAACGAAACTGCAAGTGATGAAGAGATAAATAAAGCTCTTAAAACAGCTCAAGCGTATGATTTTATATATGATAAAAAAGATGGTTTGGACAGCGAAGTAAGTCAAGGAGCTAAAAATTACTCTGGTGGTCAAAAACAAAGACTTACAATAGCTAGAGGAATATTGAAAAAAGCTGAAGTCTATATATTTGATGATTCATTTAGCGCGTTAGATTTTAAAACTGAAAGCAAAATAAGATCAGAGTTAAGAAAAGAGTTAAAAGATTCTGCAATTATTATAATTGCGCAACGTATAACCTCAATTATAGATGCTGATAATATAATCGTGTTAGATAAAGGTGAATGTGTTGCTCAGGGAAATCACGAATATTTAATGAAGAACTCGAAAGAGTTTAGAGAAATAGTTAATTCACAACTTGATGAAGAAGATATTGAGAAAACAATATTTTTAAGTAAAGGAATAATATATAGTTATGATACACAATAAAGAAATGTTAAAACTAAGTAAAAAAGAATCAATTAATACATTTAAACTATTTTTAAAAGAACTTAAAAATAACAAAGTATTGATATTCTTGATAATATTTTTCTCGATATTATCATCGGTTACTCTTTTATTTGGGCCGATATTAATAAGAGATTTTCTTAGTGAAGAAAATATAAGTAAAATGATTATTTCAAAAGACGGAATAATCATGGTTCAATGGAACATATTCATAAGAAAATTATCCGTTTGTATATTTGTATTTATTATAAGTTCTATTTTTAATTACATTTCTGCATATTCTTCTGCAAAGCTAGGAGCTATATATACAAGAAATATAAGACAAAAAATTAATTTAAAATTAGATAGATTATCATTATCATATTTTGATGGTATTTATTATGGTGATGTTTTATCAATTGTTACTAACGATGTATCCACAATAGGAAGAAGCATTCAAAACATTTTAGGGTCATTTTTCTCTCAAACTGCAATTTTTATCGGTACTATTATTGCCATGTATATCATTGATTGGAGGTTAGCATCAATAACGCTTTTATCATTACCTATATATTTATTTGTAGTGTTAATTATTTATAGAATTTCTGGAAAATATTTTAAAAAATATAGAAAAGAATTAGGTAATTTAAACGGAAATGTAGAAGAATATTACAGTGGATTTTCTATAATAAAATTATTTAATCAAGAGAAGTTAGTTGAAAACAATTTCAACGAACTGAATAAGAATATAAAAATTATTGATCACAAAGCACAATTCTTATCCAATTCGATTTGGGTTAATATATTTTTTATATCAAGATTGTTAAGTGTTGCAATTACTGTTTTTGCTGGAATTATCAGTGATATCCCAACTATGGTAGTATTCTTTATTTTCTTAGTTTATTTTTCTTCACCAATTGAAAGTTTATCATTTCTAACAAATACTTTCCAATCCGTTATTGCTTGTAATTTCCGTATTTATAAATTACTAAATTCAGACGAAGAAAAATATATCGAACCAAAATTTAATAAAGATAATTATGAAATATATGGTGATTTTGAATTTAAAAATGTATATTTTCAATATGAAAAAAATAAACCTTTAATTAAAGATTTTAATCTTAAAGTTAATAAGGGTGATTCGATTGCAATTGTAGGACCAACTGGTAGCGGTAAAACAACTCTCGTTAATTTAATTATGAGATTTTATGATATAAATTCACCTTACAATATATCTGATGTTATTAATAAAGAAATCGATATAATTAATGAAATGTTTAATATAACTAATATGAATTTATTATCACTTGATGACACTTATACAAATAATGATAAATCTTTAGAAATTAATGTAGATTTGGCAATACAACATATTGATAATGTGTATCACAAGTTAATACAAAATATATCTGATGAAGTAACCATTAAGAAAATCGATAAAATTTATAATACAAGATATAATTATTTAAATAACGGTTGTATTACATTAGACAATAAAGATATTAGAGAAATAGATATAAATTATCTAAGAAGTTCTATCGGAATGGTTTTGCAAGATACATGGATTTTTAAAGGAACTATTAAAGAAAATTTATTATTCGGAAATCAAAACGCAAGCGAAGAAGATATAATAGAAGCTTGTAAAAAATCATATATACATCATTATATTGAAACCTTACCTGGTGGATATGATTTTATGTTAAAAGAAGGTGGAGAAAACATATCTCAAGGACAAAGACAATTGTTAACAATCGCAAGAGCAATAATCGGTAATCCAAAAATTTTAATATTAGACGAAGCAACTTCTAATGTCGATACTAGAACAGAAGAATTAATTCAAAATGCATTAAACAATATTACTCAAAACAAAACTAACTTTATAATAGCCCACAGATTATCTACCATCAAAAAAGCAAAGCAAATTATAGTTCTTAATAATGGTGAAATAATAGAGATGGGCAACCATAAAGAATTATTAGATAAAAAAGGCTTTTATGCTGATTTATATAATTGCCAATTTCTTGGTAAACAATCTGAAGAATAATCTCATATTTTAATATAAACAATAAATAAAATTTTATTTATTAATGTTTATCAATTTCATGAATATTTTTATAGATAGAATTTAATTTAGGATACATTTTTTTATAAACTTTTTTATATATTACGTTATATTTACGATGATTTTCTTTATTAGGATGAAAAACTTTAATATATTTAACCATATTTTCTACACATTCATCAATATTATTAAATTCGTTTAATGATATAAATTGTGACATAGCAACACCTAAGGAAGAGCATTCATAAGTAAAGTTTTTATATACATCGACACCAAAAATATCAGCGGTGATTTGGCAGATAGCATCAGACTTAGAACCACCACCACTAACAGTGATTTTATTAATTTTTTTATGTATTCTATGTTCGATGCCTTCCAATCCTTCTCTCAAAGCAAAGGCAATACCTTCAATAATAGCTTTATACATATGAAATTTACTATGCACATCATAAAAACCAATAACACATCCTTTCGCTAGAGGTCTTCTTAATCCAGGTCCCCAATATGGTTGTAAAACCAATCCATTACAACCAGGTTCAATATCTAATATTTTTTGATTTAAAACTTCTTCGACAGCCATGTTCTCAATATGTGCTTCAATTTCTTGTTTTTCAGCAAATTGTTCGGTGAACCATTTCAACATCCAATAACCTCTATAAACTTGAACTTCTCCAGAATAAAATCCTTTATAACAAGTTTTATATGAAGGTAAAAATGGTTCTGGTTCAAAATATTTTTTTCTTACTACAGCAATAGAGGAAGCTGTTCCATAACTTATATGGGCTGTAGTATCTTTGATTGCACCACATCCTAAAGCTTCACAACTTTTATCATATCCCGTTGTAATGTACTTTAGACCGATTGGTAAACCTGTTTCTTTATGACAATCTTCAGTTATATAACCGATAATTTCACCAACTTCTCGACTCCTTGGAAGCATACTTTTGTCAACTCCAAAGATACACCCTTTCATAGCTTTGTTGCTATAATTTTTTCCAGTTTTAAAATTAATAGGGAAGTGCCCAATCATATTGCTTGCACTATCTGCTAATTCGCCAATTAAAAGATAATTTAAAAATAGATTTAAAGGTACGTAATATCTAGTTTTAGCCCAAATTTCAGGTTCATTTTCTTGAACCCATAAAGCTGGTGTTCTTTTCCTATTTAATTTAATAGCGTTTTTCATTCCTGCAATAAAAAACGCTGCGTTATATATCCATGGTATTTTTCGATCAAGATTTGCTTGTCTTTGATCTAACCAAATAATACAATTTCTTGTTGGCTTCATATTATTATCTAAGAAAACAACAGAGTCTCTAAAACATGTTGATGAGATAGATATACATTTATCAACTAATTCTTTATTTTTTTCAATTAATCTTTTACTAGCAGCGCATAAACATTTATAATAAAAATATGGGTCTTGTTCAGCATATCCAGGTTTGATAGAAAAATATGGTGATGTATATTTTTCTTGCTCAAAAGCATGAAATTTACCTTTTTTATCAATTACACTGATTCTTACTGATTGAGTACCATAATCTATGGCTAGTACAAACTTATTATCCATACAACAATTATAATGTATTAATATAAAATTTAACAACATTCTAGGAGGTTAAATATGGAAATACTCAGTAAAGAATATATTTTAAATTTAATTCAATGTAAAAAATATTCAAAAATTAAAGAATTATTTGAATTATATCCTGAAATTGATATAGCTGAAGCTTGTAACGAATTTGATCAAGAAGAAATTAAAAATCTTATTATGATTTTTAGGATTGTTAAAAGTGAACATACTGCAGAATTTTTTAGTTATCTAAATCAAGAAATACAAGAAACTCTAATTTCCACAATGTCAAACAAAGATGTTTCACAATTAATCGATAGTTCGAGTAATGATGATATTGCTGATTTTCTAGAAGATATGCCTGCTAATTTAGTAAAGAAAGTTTTACAGAACTCATCAAAAGAAGATAGAACTATAATAAACAAATTACTAAATTTTAAAGATGATACAGCTGGTTCTATAATGACTACTGAATATCTTGAATATATAGAAGATATTACGGTAGATAATGCGATAAAAGATATACGTAAAAGAGGTAAAGATGCTGAAACTATTTACACACTCTTTGTAAAAGATAAACAAAGAAATTTTCTTGGTACTGTAGACTTAGATGATTTGATATTTGCAAACGAAGATCAAACTCTTAAAGAAATAATGAACAAAGATTTTGTAACGGTTGATATTAATACTGACCAAGAAAAGGTTGCAGAACTAGTTGGAAGATATAATTTGAACGCTATTGCGGTTTTAAATGATGATAAAAGATTAGTAGGTATAATAACTGTTGACGATATTTTAGACGTTATTAATAAAGAAGCTAACGAAGATATGTCTTTACATGCTGGTGTTACTCCTTTAGATGATAATTATAAAAATATCGGTGTTTTTAAAATGGCTTTTAAATGTATTCCTTGGTTAATCATATTACTTATAGTTGATGTTTTCTCAAGTATGATATTAAGTGGTTTTCAAGGACAGTTAGCCAAGGTTGCAGTTTTAGCAGCATTCATCCCAACAATTATGGATACTGGTGGAAACGCAGGAAGTCAAACTTCATCTGTTATGGTTAGAAGTATCGCTTTAAATGAATTTGATCATAAAGATTTTTTTAAAATATTATGGAAAGAATTTAGAATTAGTTTGATAGTAGCATCTATATGTGCATTGGTTGGATTTGCTTGGTTTATGATAGAAATGTATGTTGGTTTTGTTGAATATCCAATTAAAGAAGTTGCTAAAACCTTAAATCAGAGCGTATTGTTTGCAGAAAGATGCGGGATTGCTGCTTTGGTATCAATTACTTTATTTTTTACAATTCTTATTTCAAAATTAGTTGGTTGTATTTTACCATTATTTGCGAAAGCAATTAAAAAAGATCCAGCATTAATGAGTGGACCTTTAATAACTTCAGTTGTAGATGTTACATCTTTATTAGTTTACTTTGGTATTTTTGAGATAATTAGTCACTTATTTGGACTATTTCAAGTATAACTAATTATTTATTTATAAATATAAATATATTTTTAATAATAAATTTAGACTTTTGAGTATTTTATATATTAAAAGTCTATTTTTTTTGCTATAATTTTATAGTTGATAAACGTTGTTATTAGGAGGAAAGAAATGGCAAACGAAAAAAAATACGTCTATTCCTTTGTAGAATCAAACGAAGCCAAACTTGGTAAAGAGATTCTCGGTGGAAAAGGCTACGGTCTTGCTGAAATGACTCACGCTGGTGTCCCAATTCCACCAGGATTTACAGTCACAACTGAAGCTTGTACCCTTTATTACGACAATGGCAAAAAGATGCCAGAGTGGTTATTTGAACAAATCGACGCAGGTATACATGATATCGAAAAAAGAACTGGTAAAGTTTTTGGAACTAAAGATGGAAACCCATTATTAGTATCAGTTCGTAGTGGTGCTCGTGTATCAATGCCAGGTATGATGGATACAATTTTAAACTTAGGTTTAAATGATGATACCTGTGAAGCTTTAGCCAAAGCATCAAATAACGAAAGATTTGCGTACGATTCATATCGTAGATTTATCTTAATGTTTACAAATATCGCTAAAGGACATCCACGTACTGAAATGGATAAAATGTTAGACGATATCAAAAAACAAAACGGATATAAATTAGATACCGAAATCACCGCTGAACAATTAAAAGAATTAGTCGTTAAATATAAAGAATATTATAAAAAGACATTTAACGAAGAATTCCCAACCGATCCATATGAACAATTACATGAAGCTGTAACAGCAGTTTTCAGATCATGGGATAACCCACGTGCTAACGTCTATCGTGCAATGAATGGTATTCCATATAGCTGGGGAACAGCTGTTAACGTTCAAACAATGGTTTTCGGTAACTTAGGAGAAACATCAGGAACTGGTGTTGCTTTCTCAAGAGACCCAGGAACTGGTGAAAAGAAAGTTTACGCTGAATTCTTACCAAACGCTCAAGGTGAAGACGTTGTTGCAGGTGTTAGAACTCCTCTTCACATTGATGAATTAAAATCAAGAATGCCAAAAGTCTACGATCAATTCTTTGAAACAATTCAAAGAATGGAAAATTACTTCCGTGATATGCAAGATATGGAGTATACAATTGAAAATGGTACCTTATATTTCTTACAAACTAGAAATGGTAAGAGAACCGCTCAAGCTGCTTTAAAAATTGCATGCGATTTAGTAGATGAAGGTTTAATCAATGAAGAAGAAGCATGCTTAAGAGTTGAACCAAAACAATTAAACGACTTATTACACCCAACATTCGATGTTAATGAACTTAAAAAACACGAACCAGTATTAAAAGGTTTACCAGCATCACCAGGTGCAGGTACTGGTCATATAGTATTTACTGCTGAAAAAGCAAAAGAATTGAAAGATAACGGAACACCAGTTGTTCTTGTTCGTGCCGAAACATCCCCAGAAGATATTATCGGTATGGTTAACGCTGAAGCTATTTTAACCGCTCGTGGCGGTATGACTTCACACGCTGCAGTCGTTGCCCGTGCAATGGGTAAATGCTGTGTTGCTGGTGCAACAGATGCAATCGTAGATGAAGAAGGTGAAAGCTTAACTATTGGAGAAAAAGTCTTCCATGAAGGTGATATTATTTCTGTAAATGGTTCTACCGGACTTGTTTATGAAGGTGAAATTAAAATGGTTCCAGCCAGCTTAAGTGGAGATTTTGCTCGTTTAATGGCTTGGGCCGATAAATACAGAAGATTATCCATTCGTGCAAACTGCAACTCCCCATTAGATGCAACTAATGCAGCCAAATTCGGAAGTGAAGGTATTGGTTTATGTCGTACAGAACGTATGTTCTTCGGTGTCGACAGAATCTTAAATATGCGTAGTATGATTTTAAGTGATAGCCAAGAACAAAGAGTTGCTGCACTTGAAAGATTAAGACCATATCAAGTTCAAGATTTCTATGAAATGTATATGTCTTGTCCAAAAGATAATGTATGTATCAGATTATTAGACCCACCTCTTCACGAATTCTTACCAGACATTCACGATGAACAAAATATTAAAGATATCGCTTCAAAATTAAACGTCAGTGAACAAAAAGTTAAAGATAGAATTAATCAATTATCTCAAGCAAACCCAATGATGGGATTCCGTGGTGTTAGACTCTGTGTTCAATATCCAGAAATCTATCATATGCAAGCTACCGCTATTATCCAAGCTGCTTTAAAAGCCAGCAAAGAACTTGGTCATGATGTAAAACCTGAAATCATGATACCATTATCAGGCGAATTAAAAGAATTTAATTACGCTAAGAAAGTTGTTGTTGATGCAGTTGAAAGCGAACTCGAAAAAGCAGGAAAGAGATTAGAATACCATGTTGGTACAATGATTGAAATTCCACGTGCTTGCTTACAAGCTGATAATATCGCTAAAGAAGCTGAATTCTTCAGTTTCGGAACTAACGATTTAACTCAATTAACTCTTGGTTTCTCACGTGATGACAGCGGACAATTCCTTCCAGTCTATCAAGAAAAGAAGATTTATGAATTCGATCCATTCCAAACAGTTGATATTGAAGGTGTTGGCGAATTAGTCAAAATTGCTACCGAAAGAGGTAGAAAAACCAACCCAGAATTATTAATTGGTGTTTGCGGTGAAACTGGTGGAGATCCAGTAAGTATTGATTTCTATAATAAAGTTGGATTAGATTATGTTTCCTGCTCACCATTCCGTGTACCAATTGCACGTTTAGCAGCAGCTCAATCACAAATCTTAGTTAATAGAAATAAAAAATAACTAACATTAAAAAACTCCAAGTATAACTTACTTGGAGTTTTATTTTGCATGTAAATATATATTATTCTATTTAAGGAATTTAGTTATTTCAAATTCATAATTTTTCTTTTTACAATAATATTTTTCTGCTTTTGAGAGAAGCTTTTTATTATTTGTTAGAGCCACTAAACAACTTCCGCTACCGCTCATAAACGCATAATCAAAACCAAAATCTTGTAATTCGTTTTTCAAAATATTTAATTCTGGTAATAATTCAAATGCAGGTTGTTCTAAACTATTCCCAATAACCTCTTTTAATAAAGGATTACCCTCCATAAGATATTTTTGAACAAGTTTAATATTAAAATTAGAATAATCTTTTTCATCTAATAAAGAGTAAACTTTTTGAGTAGAAAGTCCGCCTTTTGGTTTTATTAAAAATATTTTGTATTCATTAAAAGCACTATTAAATATAAATGGTTCAACAAATTGTCCTTCTCCATATACATAAGCTGGCTTGTTGAGATACATTACAGGTACGTCGGAACCAATTTCTTTTAATAATTCTCTTAATTCATCTTGATTTACTTCAATATGGTAATAATTAATTAAGAATCTGATAATTGCTGCTGCATCAGCACTCCCACCACCTAAACCTGAATTAATAAAAATGTTTTTATGTATAAATACATTAAAAAAATCAGTAAATCCCCATTTTTCTCTAGCTATATTTAATGCTTTATGACATAAATTATATTTTGCATTACCAACTCTATAATCATCACAGACAACAAAATCATCGTTATATTTATGTTTATTATTTACTTCAATTTCAATTGAATCATGTAAATCTATTGGTAAAATTATAGATTCAATATTGTGTAAACCATTATTATTTTTACCTACTACATTAAGGG
The DNA here is from genome assembly GCA_052171195.1 of Caryophanales bacterium. Classification (GTDB taxonomy): domain Bacteria; phylum Bacillota_I; class Bacilli_A; order RFN20; family CAG-826; genus Onthovivens. The sequence continues at coordinate 248,842 of JBQMZB010000001.1, read as the reverse complement.
ATATGTTAATTTTTGCGTTCGCTTTTAGTATCATATGACTATTATAACTTAACAAAATTTAAATTAATTAATTTTTTGGTAATTTCTATATAATTATTTAGATTTAAGTTTTCTGGTCTGAGGTTTTTATCTAAATTAAGTTCATTTAAAATTATTAAAGTCTGTTCTTTATTCTTTACAATATTGTTTAAATTATTAAATATAGTTTTTCTTCTATTAATAAATAACTGAGAACTAATTTTATATATCCCTTTTAATAAATCATAATCTATATCGTTTTTAATAGTAAAAGTTACTACCACAGAATCAACCATAGGAGCAGGAAAATAACTAGATCTTGAAATTTTCATATTTAATTTGTAATCGTATACATATTCGATAATAATATTTAGAACATTATAATCTTTAGTTCCTACTTTGGCTGTTATTCTTTGAAATGCTTCTTTTTGCATCATATATATACATTCTCTACATTTATTAAAATTAAGTGCAATATGCAATATGATTTCACTAGTGATATAGTAGGGAAGGTTTCCGAAAACCAAATCATAATCGTAATTTTTATATTTTAAAATATTTCCTTTTTGTATATCTATTTTTTTATTGTTATAAGCTTTTGAAAGGTAGTCCACAAATTTGCTATCATATTCAACAACAGTATATTTGTTATATGATTTGTTGATAATTTCATTAGTTATTGCACCTAGTCCTGGTCCAATTTCTAAAATATTTAAATTTTCATTTGTTCTGATTAAATCACAAATATCTAGAATATTATTATAATTAATTAAAAAATTTTGACCCAGTTCTTTTTTGGCGTGTGAATTATGAAATTTAAAAAAACTAATGATTTCTTCTTTATTTAACATTTTCTATAATTTCCTCTAACTCTTTAATATTAATGTTAATACTATTTAACTTATTAATAAATTGTTTATTATTTGAATATCCGATTTTTAGACAATCACAAACTTTAAGTCTCAATTTCTTTGAGTTGTTATTCCCAGAAAGTCCAAGATATATAATATCTTTATTGGTTATATTATTTTTATAAGAACTATATTCAATAATACTTTCTAAAGCTCTTAACACCTCATCTTTATTACATTCAGCAACTCCAACTTTATTATTTTTTATAGATAATTCCTTATTTACATAAGCATGTTTTGCATTAGGAATATAATCTTGGATATACTTCCTTATTTTCAAACCAGGATAATCAGGGTCTGTTAAAATAATCACTCCTCTTGTGTTAGAAACTTGTTTTAGATAATCAATATCTTTTTCGTTAATAGCGCTACCATTGACACTATAAAAATCTGCTTTTAAAAATGAAGAAAGGTATGCTATATCTGTTTTACCTTCAACAACAATTAACTCTTTGATTTTCTTATTACTTTTCACGTGAAAATATCCTTATACTATTTTGATATACTATTTCTTCGTATTTATTTCTTAATTCAATATCGTCAATATCAAAAATTAAATCTTTAGCAAATTCAACTGTTTCTCTAATAAATTTAGGTTCGTTGGTTTTACCTCTGTGATTTTGCGGCGGTAAATAAGGTGCGTCGGTTTCAAATACATAATATTCAGGATTTAAGTTTTTAACTATATTAACAGCGTTTTTATTATTTTTATAAGTTAATGGTCCACCAATCCCAATAACTAAATTGTGTTTGATAAATTCCTTAGCCATTTCAATACTTGATGAAAAACAATGCATAACACTTAATCTTTTGATAGGGTTTTGTTTTATAATTTCTAAACAATCATTATAAGCATCTCTGCAATGAATCGAAATAGGTAAATTATATTTATTAGCTAACTTAATTTGTTCAATAAACATAGTTTTTTGTTTTTCTATTATTTTTTCATCTTTTTCCCAATAATAATCAAGTCCAATTTCGCCGATAGCAACAACTTTTTTATTATTAATTAATTTTTCTAAAATATTTATTGAGTTATTGTTATATTTTTTATGCTCTGTTGGCATAATAGCTATTGAGGCATACACGTTTTCAAATTTATTAGCAATTTCTATTGCTTTAATCGAACTTTCTATATCCCAGCCAATACATAAAAATTTATTTACACCATCTAAAGAAGCTTCGTTAATATATAAAGATAAATTATCCTTTAATTTATCATCGTTTAGATGAATATGTGTGTCAAATATCATATTATTTACCTACACAGAATCTAGAAAATATTTCATCCGCTATATCGAAATCATTATCTTCACCAAGTAATGATAAGATAGTTAAATACGCGCTTTGAATACTACTATTAATAATATCTATAGGTATATTATTAGAAATGTCTAACAATACGTTATTTAATATTTGTTTTGTTTTTTCAAGTAACGCAATTTCTCTTTGATTACAAATTGAAGGATTATCATAATTAGATTTTTGTAATCCTAGTGTATCCATTATTTTATCTTTTAATATTTTAATATCATTATTAATTGCACTTATAGCAATCTCATTTTTTCTTAATATAGAACTATAATCATTAATATCTTTTTTGTTATAAATAATAATATGTTTATAATTTTTAATTGTTTCTAAGATTTTTTTATCTTCATCATCTTTATTAACACTATCAAACACAGCAATAACAAGATCAGACTCTTTGAGTTTTTCAATACTTTTCTCAATACCTTTTTTTTCTACAATATCTTCGCTATCTCTTATGCCGGCAGTATCAAAAAGATTAATCATAACACCATTTAAATTAAATCTACCTTCAACAATATCTCGTGTTGTACCTTTAATATCTGTTACAATAGCTTTATTTTCACCAATTAAACTATTTAATATACTTGATTTACCTACATTAGGTTTTCCTACAATAACAATATTGATTCCGTCTTTAATAATTTTCCCTTTTTTCCCATTCAATATTAAAGAATCTATATAAGAAATATTTTGTCTACAAACTTCTGTTATTTTTCTTTGATTAGCTTGCTCAATATCTAAATATTCTGGATAATTTATATTTACTTCAATTAAACTTAAAATCTCTGCCAAACTTGTTTTAATTGGTAAAATTAATTTGCTTGATTCACCTTTAAGAGCAAGAAGACTAAGTTTTTTACTTTCTAAAGTTTCTGCGTTTATCAAATCTTGAATAGATTCGGCTTGAATTAAATTATATTTTCCGTTTAAAAAAGCTCTAGATGTAAATTCTCCACCTGTTGCAAGTCTTGCTCCATTTTTTATTGCAATTTCAATAATTTTATTAAAAATAATTGGATTACCATGACAAATAATCTCAACACATTCTTCGCCCGTATAAGAAAACGGCTTATTATATGCCAATAAAATAACTTCATCAATAATTTCACCATCAACAATATTTCCAAAAAGAATTTTATTTTTTTCAGCAAATTTAATTTCTTTAGAAAAAAAATTATTAACAATATTAAAACAATCATCACCAGACATTCTAATAATAGATAAAGCACTTCTTAATGGCGGAGTAGCTAACGCAACTATAGTTTCAAACATATTTATATTTTACCCTCATTTTAAAAAAACTTCACTATTAGCAGTGAAGTTTTGATATTTTATTTATTCTTGTACATATTTAATTACAACAGCTCTATCTTTACCATCGCCGATAGATTCGGTTTTAATATTAGCAAATGTTGATAAAGCATTGTGTACTTTTTTACGTTCATCTGGTGACATTGGATCAAGTTTGATATCAACGTGATTTTTTTGAACATCTCTAGCGCTCTTTTTTGCAAGAAATACAACTCTAGAGTATTTTTTATTTTTATAATCACCTATATCTAATAAAATTTTAAATTTTCTTTTGTATTTATTGGATGCTGCTAATTTAGTTAAATCAGTTAAAGCTTGTAATGTTTCGCCGTTTTTACCAATTAATATAGAATTATTTTCACCAGTTTCGATTAATATTTTGATTAATCCATCTCTATAAATTGTTTTTAAACTTACTTCCAAATTTAATTCTTGAATTATTGAGTGAACATAGTTTTCAATAAATTCAATAATATCAGCGATTTCATCAATTGATATAGTTATTCTTTTTGAGAATAAACTCTTTTTTTCTTCAACAACATTGTAAACAATATTTTCTTTTGCTATTTGTAATTCTTCAGCAGCTAAATCTAATGCTGCATCTAAATTTTTAGCAGTATATATTTTCATTATTATTTTTTCTCCTTAATTTTTTTAGTAATAACTATTTGAATAACTATTGTTTGAATAATTTGTAATATTGCACCAAATGTCCAATAAACAGCCATAGCTGAAGGTAAAGAGAATCCCATAAATATAATAAACAGAGTCATTACCCATGTTACCATTCTCATTTGTTTTTCACTTTGATTTTGATCGTTAGAAACAACAGTTTTACTAACGTTTTGTAATCTTTTTTTATTCAAGAATTGCGGTAATTGAACTTGGATTATTTGTAATAATGATAAAATTATAATCAATATAAATGCAGTCCACCAACCTGCATGAGGCGGGAATGTTCCAACATTTTTTAATGTTCCCCAAATTGTTTCAGATAAATATAATCCTAAAACACTATCACTTGATAAAGAAGCACTACCTGTTAAACCGTTCCAAACGCAAATAAATATTGGGAATTGGATAAACATCATAAACATTGATGATAATGGGTGTACATTATGTTTTTTATACAATGCTAATTGTGCTTGTGTGTATCTTTGTTTTTCATATGTATTTGAGTTGTAATTTGGATATTTTTGTTGTAATTTTGCAATTTCTGGTTTTAAGAAATTCATTTTATGTGTAGAAATAGTTGAAGGTAAACCAATTAACATAATTAATACACGAATAAATACAGTAATAATTAAAACTGCACCAATTTGTCCCCAACCATTCATACCAAAAGCATGTGATAAACTTTCTACACAATAAGCAATTGGATAAACAAGCAATCCTTCTAAAAAGCCTCTTTCTTTAAAGACTTTACCCCAAGATTTAAAAAATCCATGTGGCGTTTTGTTGGTAATAGGGACAGTTTCATTTAATGGATCTTTTGAAATGTGTCCGTATAAACCATATTCCTCAGTAGAGATACAAGTTTTAATAGTTTTAACTTTATTAAGTAATTCTTTTTTGTATAAATTAAAATAATCAGTGCCCATAACGAAACTTGGACCATATTTTCTACTTAACATATCGTTCCAATTTATAATATTGGTAAATTTTTCATCATCATTTTTACCTTGGAATTTAATGTGTCCATATTTTACAAATAAAGAGTTGTTTCTTCCAACAATATTTTCATTATTAATATTGCCACCTTTTAAAATTGTGGATAATTCTTCAGGTGTAGTTTTTTTATCTTGAACGTCTTTATAATTTTGGTATGTATAACCATATAAATCTTTATAAGTTAATGTTTTTTTATCTATAGGACTTTTATTAATTGATTCGTTTACAATTAAGTCTAATGTTAATTTACTAATTTCATCAAAGTATGCATTATAAGGAATATCAAACTTTTGGTTTTGAGCGCTGACTTCAACACTTCTTAAAAAATCAGATTTACCAATTGTTAATTTATAATATTTATGCTTACCTTTATCATCTTTTTCAATACTTTTAACATTAAGTTGACAAGTTTTATAATAATAAAGATTATAATCACTCATCTTTTCAATAACATTTACCGTGTTACCATTCACATCTAATGTTGTTAAGGTATCAAATGTGTATTTTTCATATTTATTAGGAATTTTTCTGTTGATATAATCCAAAGCATCTTCTTTAGTGTCAAAATATTTATATCCTATACCATCATATCCATAACAATAACTTGAAATATCTTGATTATCACAGAAAGAATTACATGAAGATAAAAATCCTAACGTTATTAATAAAGAAAAAATACCTAATATCTTTTTTGATTTTTTATTCATATTGACTCCTGATTTTTGAAACCAGTTTATTTAGACTGGTTTTATTTAATCTAAAATTATCAATTGAGTAATTGTTATTAACTATAATTATAAAATCGATATTTTTAGAATAATCGGTAGAAAAATTAATTATTTCTCTAATTTGACGTTTTATTTTATTACGTATTACAGCGTTACCATTTTTTCTTGTAACTCTTATACCATATCTTTCAAAATTATAAACATTTTCTTTATAATAAATTTTGAATATATCGTTTTTAATAAATTGATGGTTATTTATAATTTCTTTAAATTCAGTATATTTTTTTACGCGATAAATTTTCTTCATTAAAAATTATAAAGTGACAGTTAATTGTTTTCTTCCTTTTCTTCTTCTTGCGGCTAAAATTTTACGACCTTTACTTGTTAACATTCTAGCTCTGAAACCATGTGATCTCATTTTGTGTAATTTGCTTGGTTGATAAGTTCTTTTCATTTCTTTTCTCCTTTTCTTTTATTACTAGCGCATTTAATTATATATGTATTTATACATATAAGTCAATTATTCTTATAATTATAAATATAAAATTAAAATAACATATAATATTTAAAATCTTAAATTAAAAAAATACAGTTAAAATTGTCATAATATATTATCAATAATTTTATCAACATTTATGTTAATTTACTTATTATTAAAATGTTTAAATCTTTGTTTTTACTAGATTTAATGTAATATAAATTATGTGGAGAAATTATTTTTATGTAGAATGATTTTCAAATATCGACACATTTCAACATTAATAAAATTTTATCAACATTTATTAACATTTGTAATATTGTGGAGAAATTATTTTATATGAATTAATCGCTTATAATTTTATTATATAATGTGGAAAACTTTATTTTAAATATATTTTCTTTTTTTAAGCTTTTTTTGTGTTATTATATAATCAATTTATGAACAACGATAATATTAATGAATACAACAAAATTTGGAATAAAGCGCTTGAAATTACAAAAAATATAGTCCACGACAAAGAGACATATAATGTGATTTTAAAAGATAGTTTTATTCACACAATTAAAGGAGATACTTTGATTATCTCTTGTATTTCTCAGTTTTCCGCACAAGTAATTACAAATAATTACAAAGATTTTTTAACCAAAACAATCAATAATTTAACTCAAACAAATTTTAAACTTGTTTTTTCTGATAACAATTCTTTAAAAATCAACAAAGATATTGATACAATTATTAACACTTCTAAACCTATATTTTTTGAAAATTGTAAATTAAATGAAAATTTCAAATTTTCCAATTTTGTTACTGGTGAAAGTAATTTACAAGCTTATCAGTGTTCGGTTATGATATCAAATAAACCTGGATTAAATTACAATCCATTGTTTATATATGGTCAATCAGGACTTGGTAAGACACATTTATTAAATGCGATTGGTAATCAAATACGCGAGAAATTTCCTGAATTAAAAATACTTTGTTGTTCAAGTCATGCTTTTTTTGATGAATTTCAATTATCAGTACGTGAAAATAACAACGCTGATAAATTAAAAGAATACATAAAATCTTTTGATGTTTTATTAATTGATGATGTTCAGTTTTTCCAAAATAAAAAATCTACTGAAGAGTTCTTTTTCGGAATATTTGAATATATGTACTCTAAAAATAAACAAATTGTTTTGACTAGTGATAAATCACCTAAAGATTTAAGAAATCTTGATGAGAGATTGGTTACAAGATTTGGTATGGGTATAGAGTTCGCTATAACAAAACCTGATAAAGAATTAATGAAAAATATTCTTAAGATGAAAATTAATAATTTGAATTTATCTCATTTATTTTCTGAAGATGTTATAAATTATTTATCAGAAAATGCTAAATGCAGCATTAGAGAATTAGAAGGTATGTTGAATCGTATTACTTATAGTACAATAATACATCCACAAAATGAGTATACAGTTGATTTTGTTAAGACGGCTTTAAATTTAAATAAAACAAATTCTAACAAAATCGATGAGGATATAATAATCAACACTGTAGCTGGATATTATAATGTAAGTTCTTCTCAAATTTTAGGAAAAAATAAATCCAGTAATATCGCGAACGCTAGACACGTAGCCATATACCTTATCAGAACAATAATGAAAACTCCATATAAACAAATTGGTTTATTATTCTCAAATAGAGATCATTCAACTATAATGTATAGTGTAAAGATTGTGGAGAAATCTTTGAATGAAAATACAGGATTTAGTCCTGTTATTACCGAAATTAAGAAAAAATTGAAAAATTAAATTAGATTTTATAAACTTATCCACATTTCCACATTAGTTATTATTAATATAAAGGAGAATAAATAATGAAATTTACAATAAATAAATATATTTTTAATAAAAATTTAAATAATGTTACAAAAATCATATCATCTAAGTTAATAAATCCTGTTTTAAAAAATATTAAATTATCTTTAACTAATGAAGGATTAAATTTAACTGCCTCTAATGATGACACCATTATATCTCTAACAATACCGTCTACTATTAACAATCAAGAAATAATTAGAGACATTGTTGAAGGTTCAATTTTAGTTGATGGTAAAATCTTAACTGATATATCCAAAAAAATTGAAGGAAATGAAATAAATTTTGAATTAATCGATAATTCTATAGCAAGAATTAAAAATAATGTTTCTCAATTTGATTTAAAAACTATTTCAGAAAACGAATATCCAAATATTGATTTTTCAAAAGAAGGTACAGAAGTTACTTTTACTTTAGAAGAACTCAAAGATGTTGTAAGTAAAATTTCGTTTGCAGCTAGCGTTAAGTCAACAAGAAGAAACTTAACAGCTGTTAACTTTAATGGTGATGGCACAAATCTTAGAATTACTGCAACCGACGGATCAAGACTCGCAACAAAATTATATTTTAAAAATATTGAAAACGCTTTTGATGTAAACATCCCAACTAAGTCACTAGATGAAATTTTAAAATGTTGTGAAGATGAAAAAGCTGTTAAATTTTACATTTCCGATAAAAAAGTTTTAGCACAACTTACAAATTGTGTTATTATTACACAACTTATCAGTGAAAAATATCCAAATATTAAAAATATCATCCCTAAAGATGACATGTTTAATTATTATTTAACAATAAACTCCAATGAATTCATCAATGCTATTGAACGTGTTTCTTTATTAAGTTCTGATATAGATAAAGAAATTAAATTAAGCATGAATCAAAAGGAAATACTTTTATCTTCTCAAAACGAATTTTTTGGTAGTGCACACGAAAAAATAAATTCATTTGTTTTCCGTGGTGAGGAATTAAACATTATTTTTAATGTAAATCATGTTTTAGAAGCTGTTAAAGCTATAAATTCAGATGATATTACAATTTCTTTTATAGGAGAAATTAAACCGTTTAAAATTACTTCTAATCAAGATATTAATTTAATTCAACTTTTAACACCTATAAGAGGCTCTTAATTGCTTAAAATTAACTACCTTGTATAGATATACAATAATCACAAGAAACCTTTATTTTTTAATTCCTTTAATATATAATATTAAAGGAGTTTTAAATATGGGTGAGAAAGATATTAAAGAAATTAAAATAAAAACCGAATATATTACATTAGGGCAATTGTTAAAATTTACAAATATCGTTTCATATGGAGGAGAAGTTAAAGAATTTGTTAATAACCATAAAATTACTCTAGATAATGTTTTGATTAATCAAAGAGGAAAAAAAATTTATCCTGGAAATAATATAACAATAGATGATAAATATTTTTTTAAAATAATTTAATGTTTGTTAAAGATATCGAATTAACTAATTTTAGAAATTTAAAATTAAATAAATATAATTTCTCAAATAAAATTAATTTTATTTATGGCTCTAACGGCTCTGGTAAAACAAATTTAATTGAATCTATTTATTATATTGGATTAGGAAAATCTTTCAAAAATAATAAAGATTTAAATATTATTAATTACGAAGAAGATTTTTTTAAAATTAAAACCAATATTGATAATAATGGTATTGATTATCAAATAGAATGTTTTTATGAGAAAAATAAAAGTAAATTTATTAGTGTTAATTCTATTCCGATTAAAAAAATAAGTAATTTATTTGATTATGTCCAGGTTGTTTCTTTTACACCTATGGATTGCAACTTATTAAAAGGCCCACCATTAAATCGAAGAAAATTTATTGATTTATTTATTTGTAAAAGAGAAAATGAATACCTTACTCTAATAAATAAATATTACAATATCCTAAATCAAAGAAATATATTATTCAAAAATGAATATATTGATGAAGATTTATTAAATGTTTTAAATAAACAATTTATTGATTTATGTTATGAAGTGTACATGTTTAGAAAAAAATATATTAAATTAATACAAGATGAATTAAATAAATATTATTCACATTTCACCTTAAATAAAAAAATTAAAATAAAATATAAATCTTTGTTAAACGAAGATGAAAAAAAGATTTATAGTAAAAAAATCAATGAAAAAATTAGAATAAATTATCCTGTTGAGGTTAAGAAAAAAACAACTTTACTTGGTGTTCATTTAGAAGATTTTGAATTAACTCTTGATGAAAAAAACATTGGTGAATTTAATAGCCAAGGTGAAAACCGAATAGTTGTACTTTGTTTAAAATTAGTTGATGTATCTTTAAATAAAAATAAAGAAAACTTACCTATACTTATCCTTGATGATGTGTTATCTGAATTAGATGAAGATAACATTTATAAATTATTAAATTTATGTGAAAGTTTTGAACAAGTTTTTATTACTAATGCAAAATATATCGAAATAGAAAATGTTAATTATATACAAGTTGTAAAAGGAGTTTGATATGAAAGAAATTAAATTTGAAGAAAAAGAAATAATCACAGAAGAAGAATCTTTATTGGTTAAAGATACAATTGCTGATGTTAAAGGTTTATCTGATAAAATTATTGAAGATATCGATTTAGAAAAATATGAAAAGGCTGATCAAGAATATACCGGAGAAAATATTCAAGTTTTTGAAGGTCTTGAAGCTGTTAGGAAAAGACCTGGTATGTATATAGGTTCAACCTCATCAACCGGATTACACCATCTTGCATGGGAAATTGTTGATAATGGTATTGATGAAGCTTTGGCAGGATATTGCGATCAAATCGATGTTATTATTAATAAAGATAATTCCGTGACGATAAAAGATAACGGTCGTGGTATTCCTGTTGATATTGTTGGTAAAACAGGAAAAAGCGGAGTTGAAACTGTTTACACTGTTTTGCATGCTGGTGGAAAATTTGGTGAAGGTGGTGGATATAAAGTTAGTGGTGGTTTACACGGTGTTGGTGCATCTGTTGTTAACGCATTATCTAGTTTTGTTGATGTCACAGTACATAAAGATGGTGGAATTTATAATATAAAATTTATTAATGGAGGACATCCAGTTGGAAGTGTAACTAAAATAGGTACGTGTGATGATCATGGAACAATTGTTACATTTAAACCTGATCCAAAAATTTTTACTGAAACAACTGAATTTAATTTCGATATTATCAATAAAAGATTAAGACAAATGGCTTTTTTAAATAAAGGCATTACAATTACTTTAACAGATGAAAGAGAAGAACCACATAAAAAATCTTCATTTAGATATGATGGTGGTATTAAAGAATATGTTACATATTTAAATAAAAACTCAACACCTTTAACCGAAGAGGTTATATATTGTGAAGGCGCTCAAGAATATGAAACAGAAGAAAAGAAAGAAATTATTTTAGTTGAATGTGCTATGCAATACACTACTGCATATAATAGAATTATTCATTCATATTGTAATAATATTACAACAGGTGATGGTGGTATGCATGTTGATGGTTTTGGGTTAGCTATAACACGTGTTTTTAATAATTACGCGAGAAATAATAAGATTTTAAAAGATAATGATAAAGAAAAAATCACTTATTTCGATTGTGTTGAAGGATTAACATGTATTATTTCTGTTAAACACCCAAATCCTCAATATGATGGTCAAACAAAATCTAAATTAGGTAACCTTGAGGTTAAAAAAATAGTTTCCAATATTGTTGGTGAACAACTTGAAAGATTTTTATTAGAAAATAAAGATATAGCTTTAAAAATTATGAATAAAGTTAAACTTGCTTACCAAACAAGATTAAGCGAAAAAGCTGCAAGAGAAAATATTAGAAGAAAAAACTCTTTAGAAATATCAACCTTACCAGGTAAACTAAGTGATTGTTCATCAAACAATCCTGAAGAATGTGAGTTATTTATTGTTGAAGGTAACTCTGCTGGCGGTAGCGCTAAACTAGGCAGAGACTCAAATTATCAAGCTATTCTTCCGTTAAGAGGAAAGATATTAAATGTTCAAAAAGCTCAAACAGTTAAAATATTCCAAAATAAAGAAATAGGTAATATGATAAACGCTATTGGTGCTGGATATGGTGATGAATTTGATATTAGTAAAGTAAGATATCATAAAATCATGATTATGACAGATGCTGACGTAGATGGTAGTCATATTAGAATTTTATTACTAACTTTCTTCCATAGATTTATGAAACCTTTGATTGATAAAGGATATGTTTATATTGCTCAACCTCCTTTATATAAATTAACATTTAAAAACAAAGATTATTATGCTTATAACGATAACCAACTTAACGAAATTAAAGAAGAATTAAACATTAAATCTAATTATCCAATTCAAAGATATAAAGGTCTTGGTGAAATGGATCCTTCACAACTTGAAGAAACAACTATGGATCCAAAGAAAAGAAAAATGTTACGTGTAACCATTGATGATGCTGTTGCTGCTGATGAAGTTTTTGAAGATTTAATGGGTGATGAAGTATCACCAAGAACTGAATATATCTTACAAAACGCTAAATTTGTTAGGAATCTTGATATCTAATAAGGAGTTTTAAAATGAGTAATGAAAATAATAAAAAAGACATTATAGATAACACAATTGAAGAAAATGAAAATTCAATTGATGTTGGTTTAAAAGATACAGAAATTGTTAACGAAGTTCAAAATTCTTTTCTAGATTACGCTATGAGTGTAATTGTTTCAAGAGCACTTCCTGATGTTAGAGATGGACTAAAACCTGTACACAGACGTGTAATTTATGGAATGAATGAAGGTGGTTATACGCCTGATAAACCATTTGTTAAATCTGCCAAAGTTGTTGGTGATGTTATGGGTAACTACCATCCACACGGTGATTCAGCTATCTATTCTACATTAGTCCGTTTAGCTCAACCATTTTCAATGCGTTATACCTTGGTCCAAGGTCACGGTAATTTTGGTAGCATGGATGGTGATGAAGCTGCGGCTATGCGTTATACTGAATGTAAATTATCAAAATTAGCTTTAGAATTAACTAAAAGCATGGATGAAGACACAATTGATTTTATCCCTAACTACGATGGCACTTTAGTTGAACCGGTTTGTTTACCATCTAGATTCCCAAATCTTTTATGTAATGGTAGTGATGGTATTGCGGTTGGTATGGCTACTAAGATGCCACCTCATAATTTAAGAGAAGCTATTGACGCTATAGTTGCTTATTCTAAAAACAAAAATATTACAATTGAAGAATTGATGAAAATTATTAAAGGTCCTGATTTCCCAACTGGTGGTATTATTTATGGCTTAAGTGGTATTAAAGAAGCATACGAAACAGGTAGAGGTACTTTCAAAATCAGAGCTAAAGCTGATATTGTTGAAAAAAGTAATGGAAGAAGCAAAATTGTTATTACTGAATTACCATATCAATTAAATAAAGCAAGTTTGGTTGAAAAAATTGGTACTTTAGTACGAGATAAAATAATTGATGGAATTACAGGTATTAGAGATTTATCTAAAGAAGATGTAAATATCGAGATAGATTGTAGAAGAGATGTTGTTCCACAAGTTTTGCTTAATCAATTATACAAAAACACTCAACTTGAAACTAGTTATGGCATTATCAATTTATGTATTGTTAATAACACACCTAAAATTCTATCTTTAAAAGAAATTATTGATTATTATTTAGAATATCAAATTGAAGTTATTGATAGAAGAACAAAATTTTTACTTAATAAAGCATTAGATCGATTAAGTATAGTAGATGCTTTATTAATTGTTCATGACAATATAGATGAAGTTGTAGAACAAGCTAAAAAGAGTGCTACACCAACTGAATTTTCTGATTGGTTAAAAGTTAGATTTGATTTTAATGATAATCAAGCAAAAGCAATTGTTGGAATGACTTTAGGTAGATTAACTGGTATAGAAACAAAGAAACTAAATACTGAAGTTGAAAGTTTAAAAACATCTATTGATGAATTTAATCATATATTATCATCAAAAGATAACGAACAAGAAGTTGTTATTAAAGAACTTTTAGAAATTAAAGATAAATTTGGTGATGACAGAAGAACAGAAATTTCTAACCAAATATTATCTATTGATGATGAAGATCTAATTCCTCAAGAAGAAGTTGTTATTACACTTACAAGAAACGGTTATATTAAACGTATGTCTCTAGATGAATTTAAGAGTCAAAACCGTGGTGGTAGTGGTGTTAAAGGAATGAATGTTTATGATGGTGATGAAGTTATAAGTATGGTAACAAGCAGTACTCATACTGATATTTTATTCTTCTCATCATTAGGAAAAGTTTATCGTAAGAGGGGACACGAAATTAATAGTTCAAACAGGCAATCAAAAGGAATACCTGTTATAAATCTTTTAGATTTAGATAAAAATGAAAATATCACAACAATAATTTCTGTTGATGAATATGAAAATAAATATTTATTCTTTGCAACTAAAAAAGGTATAGTAAAACGTACGAATTTAAAAGAATTTGTTAATATAAATTGTAATGGAAAATACGCAATTACATTAAGAGAAGATGATTTATTATTCGACGTCAAAGTTGTTGATGGTAAAAGTAAAATTCTATTAGCAAGTAGCGAAGGTAAAGCTTGTTGTTTTGAAGAAGAAGATATTAGAGCAATGGGTAGAACCGCTTGTGGTGTCAGGGGCATGAATTTAAAGGGTGGTTATATAGTAGGATTAGCTACATCATTAGAAGGTGATAATGTATTTGTTTTATCTGAGAATGGATTAGGAAAAATATCAGCATTAAATGATTACAGATTAACAAAACGTGGTGCTGGTGGAGTTATTACTTTAAAAGTAACTACAAAAACAGGTAAGCTTGTAGGTATGAAACTTGTTAAAGGAGATGAAGATATTATTGTTATTACTGATAACGGACAAGTCATTAGAACATCTTTAGAACAAGTAAGTGTTATTGGTAGAAATTCTCAAGGCGTTAAAATTATTAATTTAAAAGATAATGAATTAGTATCCTCTTTCACAACCGCTGATAAGAAAACTGAAACAGAAGAGTAATTTGAATGAAAATTTTAATATATTCTGGTGAAGATAAATTATCTTTTGAAAAAAATAGGTTAAGAAAAAATATTAAAGGACAGTTAGAATTATCTAACATTAAATATACAACATCTATATATGATTTAAATTATAATATTGCTCATTTCCTATCTTTAAAAGATTATCAAAAAGTAAAATCTGAACTACCAAATAAAGTCAAGAAAGTTATTAGTTTATTTTATTGTCTTGAGGATAACTCGAACGTTTCTTATAAAATTGTTAATAACAAACCTTATTTTGACATAAATAGTTTAAATTCTATAAACGAATTTGATTTAATTTTAGTTCCTAGTATCTTTTTTAAAGAAAAACTTTTGGACTTAAATAATTTATTAAATATAGAAGTTTTACACCCCGCGGTAAATACAACTTATTTTTCTAAAATTAATAATTATAGCAACATGGTTGCGTATAGATATTTTCAATTTAGTCTTGATAGCCAGATAGCTGTTAGTTTATTTACCGAAAAAGATAAAAATGTTTTAGATAGATTAATTTATTTAGCGAATAATTTTCCTAAAATTAAATTTGTTGGAATATATTCTAGCAACAAAGTCAAATTTAAATTTAGGAATATGTTAAAAAAGATTCCACAAAATTTAATTATCACACCTTTAATTGAAAATGATTTATATATATCTTTAATAAATATCTCTACAATATTCTTGATATTAGGAAGTTTTGCAGGAAATGTTATGCAAATTTATGAAGCATTTGCAGCTGAAACAGAAATATTTGCACTTCGTGAAAGTGTTTTTGAAGACGTGCTTATTGATAAAGAAAATGGATACATTTATAATAATGTGGAAGGTTTATCTAAAGGATTAAGTGATTATTTATCAAACAAATTAGATAAAAAAACATCTTTAGGTAGAAAAACTGCTGTTGATAATAACTTAACCAACGCTGGTAACAAATTACTAAATCTTTATAAAAAATTATAGGAGGTTTATTTATGAACGATTTAAATTATATTATTAATAATAAAGATAAAGTTCAAGAACTTTATAAAAGAAAACTTTATAACATTGATTTAACAGAATTTGTTCAATTAATTGAAAGAAAACGAGAGTTAATTAATATTACTGAACAAAATCAATCTATACAAAACAAATTATCAAAATCTGTACCTGAGGTTAAAAAGAACAGAGGGAACGTAGAAGATATATTTAAACAAGTTAAAGAGTTAGCTAACTTAAACAATGAATACAAAGAAGAACTTAAAAATCTTGAAAATAAAATTAACGAAATATACTTTGCTCTTCCAAATATACCTGATGAAGATTTATTACCAGGCGGAAAAGAAAATAATAAGGTTATTTATAAATATAAAGATAAACCTGAATTTAATTTCAAAATTAAAGATCATGTTGAGTTAGCAGAATCGCTTGGCTTAATAGATTATAAAAAAGGAGCAAAGATTTCTGGAAGCGGAACATGGGTTTACACAAATTTGGGTGCTAGACTTGAGTGGGCATTAATTAATTTTTTTATTAATGAACACCTTTCTGATGGTTATGAATTTATTTTGCCACCACATTTACTTAATTATGATAGTGGATTTACTGCAGGCCAATTTCCTAAATTTGAAGAAGATGTATTTGTTTTAAAAGATACAGAACCAAAGAAATTTTTATTACCTACTGCAGAAACCGCTTTAGTTAACTTACATAGAAACGATATTTTAAATTTATCTGAATTACCACGTAAATATTTTTCTTACACCCCTTGTTATCGTAAAGAGGCTGGAAGTTATAGAACTGAAGAAAGAGGCATGATAAGAGGTTATCAATTCAATAAAGTTGAAATGGTTCAATATACAGAAAATGATAAAAGTGATGCTGCTTTTGATGAATTAATTAAAAAAGCTCAAACATTACTAGAAAAACTAGGCTTACATTACCAAATGTCTAAATTAGCTGCTGGTGATTGCTCACACTCAATGGCCAGGACTTACGATCTTGAAGTATGGTTACCTAGTGTAGGGATTTATAAAGAAGTTTCAAGTGTTTCTAACGCTAGAGATTATCAAGCTAGAAGAGGTAAAATGAGATATAAGGATTCTGAAGGAAAAACACAATTCTGCCACACCCTTAATGGTTCAGGTTTAGCTACCAGTAGAATTTTTCCAGCATTATTAGAACAATATCAACAAGAAGATGGTTCTGTTTTAGTGCCTGAAGTCTTACAACCATATATGGGCGGAATTAAAATTATTAAACCAAAAAATAATTAAACATATTATATAATTATGTTATAATTTATTAGCCATTGTGATTATTATTTTATGAACCTGGTCAGGATAGGAATATAGCAGCCATAAGTAAAAAATAATGTGCAATGGTTTTTTATATACTTAAAAACGTAGATGTATTATAATTTATTTATATTTTAGGTAGGTTATGAAAAAGAATAAAAACGATATTATAAGATATTATCCAAGTTATAAAGAAGGTTTAAATGATAAACAAATTAAGCAAAGATTTAATGATAAATTAAATAATGTATCCAAAGATTATAGTAAGCACGATTATATTGTTATTTTTGCTAAAAATATATTCACATTTTATAATATTATTCTTTTCACTTTAGGTTTCTTTCTTTTAATTAGTAACCAATATAAAAACACTTTCTTTTTAGTGGTAGTGATATCTAACACAGTAATTTCGTTAACACAAGATTTACGAGCAAAGATAAAATTAGAAAAATTATCTTTACTAGATAATAAAAAAGTAAAAGTTATTAGAAATTCAGAACAAGAAAGAATCAATATTAAAAATATTGTTTTAGATGATGTAATTCATTTAAAAGCAGGGGAACAAGTTCCATGTGATTCAGTTGTTTTAGAAGGGACCGCAGAACTAGATGAATCGATTTTAACAGGAGAATCCTTACCTCAACATAAAGAAAGTAACTCAACAATTTTAAGTGGATCTTATATTTTAAGTGGTGAACTTTATTGTCGTGTATCCGCAGTAGGTGATGAAAACTTGGTTTGTAAAATTAAAAGAAAAACTTTAAGTTTTAAATCACCGAAATCACAATTATTTTTACAATTAAATCGTATGTTTAAAGCAATAAGCATAATTGTTATTTTTCTTGGAGTAATTACGGTTTTTATTAAAGGTATTAACGAAAATGCTTTTGATAATTTTGAATCATTTAAACAAAATATTGGTTTTATTGCAGGCGCTTTTATATCAATGATACCTTCAGGTATGTATTTGTTAATATCAACAACATTAACAGCGTGTGTATTAGATTTAGCAAGTAAAAAAATATTAGTTAACGATATGTATTCAATTGAAACGCTAGCCAGAGTTAATATTTTATGTCTGGACAAAACCGGCACCATTACCGATGGTAATATGCAAGTTTATGAAGAGATTATTTTAAATAATAAATTAGGAACTAAAGACCAATTTGATGCAACGTTATCTAGTTTTATTAATGCAACTGGTGATGATAATTACACTGCTAAAGCATTAAAGAATAGATTTGGTACAAAAGCTGTTTTTAATAAAATATATTCAATACCTTTTAATAGTGAAAATAAATACTCTTCAGCAACTTTAGAAGATATAGGAACAATAACAATAGGTGCTTATGGTTTTGTTCCATTAAGTAATAATAATTCAATTAAAGAATTAGTTCAGGCTAACAGCGCTAAAGGTTATAGAGTATTAGTTATAGGTTATTCAAGTAAAAGTATTGAAAATTCAAAATCACCCGATGATATGGAAACAATTGGTATTATTTTATTGCAAGAACAATTAAGAAAAAATGCTAAAAAAACAATTAAAGAATTTATAGATAACAACGTTGATATCAAAATAATCAGTGGAGATAATGAATTAACAGTTTCTGAAATTGCTAAAAAAGCTGGTGTTCCGAACGCTGAAAAATCTATCTCATTAAAAGGTTTATCTGATGATGAAGTTAAACAAGCATTAAATGAATATAGTGTATTCGGAAGAGTTTCTTTAGATCAAAAAGAATTAATGATAAATTATCTTAAAAGTGAAAAAAACACTGTTGCTATGTTCGGAGATGGTGTAAACGATATTTTAGCTTTAAAAACAAGCAATGTTGCTATAACAATTGGAAACGCAAGTAAAGCCGCAAAAGATGTCTCCGGAATAGTTTTATATAATAATGATTTTGGATTATTGCCAGAAGTAATTTGTCAAGGTAGAAGAATTATTAATAACTTAACTAGAACTTGTTCTTTATTTTTAATTAAAACAGTTTACGCAATATTGATTAATATATTTTTTATTATTACAACAGTTACAAGAGGTCAAACATATCCTTTTGAACCAAGACATTTCTATGCTTGGGATGTTATTGGTGTAGGTGTTGCTTCTTTCTTTTTAGCCTTAGAAAAAAATAATAATGAGTTAGTTAAAGGTAGTTTTATTCGAAACGTATTTAAAGCTGCCTTTAATAACGGTGTTGTTTTAGCTATTTTTGTTATGTTTTTATATATGAGTAATATTCATAAAACACCACAATCTATTATAATTACTAAAATAGTTTATTTAACTTCGTTTGCGTCTATTATATTTTTATATAAAGTAACAGCGCCATTTAATCTATATAGATTTGTAATCTTTATTTTTGCTATTGTTGGTACGATTTTAATGTATGCTTATAATTATATAGGTGATTTTAATATTTTAGGTATTAATAATAATTACCCATTATCTAAATATTTATTAACTGCGGTTATCTTCTCTTTAGGAATTTTATTAATTAATTTTTTAGTAAATTTAGTAGAAAAATGGTATAGTAAAAAAAGAGGATAATATGGTTAAAACAGAATATAAAATAAAAGAAACTTTTATATCTTTATTAGATAAATATGATTTAGATGATATAGATGTACAAAAAATATGTTCTACTCTTAAAATACAAAGACAAACATTTTATTATCATTTTAAAAATATATATGATTTAGTATTTTCTATTTATTGTGATAAAAAAATCAATAAACCACTTGATAACAACCTTAACTCGATTATTTATAATATTTTTGACTTTTTATATTTAAATCAAAGTTTTAATATTCTTATTGCAAAAAGTAACGCTAGTGATGTATTGCTTGATTTTATTTCATCTTATATATCCTTATATCTTTTTAAAATATTAGATAGATATAATTTAGGTCTAAATGATAAAAAAGAAATTAATAAATTTTTTTGTAACGCAATAAGTGTTCAAATATTATACTTTTTTTCTATAAATGAATATTCAATTAAAGAAGGTTGTAATAAAATGCAATACTTTTTCAATGATGATATTTTAAAATTAGTTATTAGAAAATATCAAAATAATTTATAACGGAGAATTTATGAAAAAAGATCTAAAAAATAGTTTTTTTGTTAATTTAATAGTGATAGCATCTGGGTTCATTTTATTTAAGCTTGTTATAGAGCCTCAAATGAGTGATTTTTTTAAAGACAATAAAGTAAATCCGATTTTGTTTTCTTTATTATCATTATTAATTTCTTTTGTAATTTATTCATTTAAACTACACATAACACATGTTATAGGATTACTTCTTGGTCATTATAAAATAATATCTTTTAATGTTTTAGGATTAAATTTATATAAAAATGTATCTGAAATTAATTCTAATGATAAATGGAAATTTAGATTAAACTTTAATTATGATGGATTATGTGGAGGAGTAAATTTCTACGCAAAAAAAGAAAAAACAACCCCCTATTTATCTCCTTTAGCACCTATAATTTTTTATATACCATCAGTTTTAATATTCATATTGTTATTTGTTAATATAGATAATATAGGAATCTTAGGTATTTTAAAAAATTTTTATCTATATTACATTGTTGTAAGTGGCATACTATTTATTTACAATTATTACCCAGCAAAAATTGATACCTTGAACGATGGATATGTTTTAGTTTTATTATCTAATAAAATTAATAAAAAAGCTTATAACACTTTGTTAAAAATTAAAAGTAATGAATATTTTAATATTCAAGTTGATAGTTATGAATATTTTGAAGAACTAAGTGATTTCAGTGTAGAAGTAAACTTAAAAATAGCAAGAAACTATATTTACAATAAAGAGTTAAAAAACGCTAAAACAATTTTAGATAATATTTTAAATTCAAATGTAAAATTAAGTAAAGAAGTTATTTATAAAACAAAATCTACTTATTTGTTAATGTTTCTTTATTTATTAAAAATAGAAGATGCATATAATTTTTATAGTTTATTAAGTGAGGAAGAGAAAAAATATATTAAAACAAATTACTCTTTATTAACCATTAAAACTAGTATTTTATATTTTGGATTAATAGAATCATCAAAAAATGAAATAACTTATCAATTAGAAAAACTAAACAAAGTATTATTAAAATATTCTCCTGAAAAGAAAAATTATGAACTTTTCAGAGTTAAAGAACTTATAAATTTTGTTAATTTAAATAATAAAAATATAAAAATAGAATATTAATTATTGTTTTTGTTAACTAAACTATCTCTTATTTGGGTGAGTAACTCGATTTCTGTAGGTTGAGGAATTTCAGGTTTATCTTCTTCAACAGGTGCAGGTCTTTCTTCTGGATGTTTAGAATAATATAACTCTAATTTCTTTTCATTTAATGTTTCACGTTTTCTTTGTAATGATGTATAGATTTTTAAGATTATAAATAACACTATAGCAATTATTAAGAATGAAACAATAGCGTTAATTAAAGCACTCCATTCGATAATTGCGGAAGCGTTATAAAAATATTTATCACCATGTAATGTATATTTACTTAATAAAGATTTTTGGCAATTAATATAAGCGCTGGTGTCATTTGGATCAATAGTTAATCCTTGGCTGGTTGCAAATGCAAATGTTTTTTCTCTAATTTCACTAGCCATAAATGTTTGACCAATTCCGCTTACACCCGCTTGAGTTTTATTTAAAGCTGGTAAAACAGTAATCAAACCATTTATACCTCCAGGAACTCCCCAAGTACAAATGCTCATTAAGATTTTCACTACAGCGTTGATAATTGCTCCAAAAGCAGTGCCCATTATTACACCTATAGCCATATCAACAACACTTCCTTTTGAAATAAATTTTTTAAATTCTGAGAATAAAGTTTTAGTTTTTTTCATATTTTAACCCCTTTTTAATAATATGATTTTAATAAAATATTAAATGAATGACAACTACAATTTAACAAAGTATAATAATATTGTTGAGGTAAATTATGAATAAAGTTAAAGTAATCGTCGATAGTACAGTAGATTTAAGTAAAGAATTAATTGAAAAATATGATATTCACGTTATCCCTTTACATGTTACATTTGAAGGAGATAAACATGATTATCATGATGGTGTTGATATCAATTCCGAATTATTATATAAAAAAGTTGAAGAAACAAAAAACACCCCAAAAACTGGAGCAATCAATTTTCAAGAATTTGTTGAATATTTCGATCCATTTATTAAAGACGGATATGATATTATTTTTACGGGTATTGGAGCAAACCTTTCATCTACTTATCAAAACGCAGTTCTTGCAAGTGAAGAATTTCCTGAAGGAAGAATTAAAGTTTTAGATAGTGGTAATTTATCAACAGGTATTGGTTTACTTGTTTTAGAAATTTGTAGATTAAGAGATGAAGGAAAAAATATTGAAGAAATTTATCAAGAAGTTAATAAATTAGTGCCACTTGTCAGCGCTAAGTTTTGTATCGATACTTTAGAATATTTACACCGTGGTGGAAGATGCAGTGGAATGGCTATGCTTTTAGCCCATACATTAAGAATTCATCCAGTTGCTAAAGTTATTAATGGAAAACTTGTTGTATATAAAAAGATAAGAGGAGATTATAAAAAAGCAGTAGATGCACAAATTGATGAGTTTTATAGAGATTTACCGAATATAAATAAAAACCATTTATTTATTACCCATTCCGGAAGAATTGAAGGTTTCGATCAATATATTTTAGATAAGATATCTAAAGACTTCCCAAAGGAGAATATCCATATAACAACAGCAGGTTGTACAGTTTGTTCACATTGTGGACCAAAAACAATAGGAATATTATACATATTAAATAAATAAAAATAATCCGCTTCTTCGCGGATTATTTTTTACCTTAATAAATTTTATTCTGCACTTATATTTAAATTCTTAACAAGAATAGATGATGCGCTTGTGGAATTTAATAATAATTCAGTGTTATTGGCAACAGCAGATACATCGTTAAATAAAGATAAGATATTACCACCAATTGTTATAAGTTCTAATGGTTTATCTATTTTTCCATCTTTGATTGTGTATCCTTCAGCTTCTAAAGAGAAATCTCCAGAATTTGAATTCAATCCTGCATGCAAGCCTGTAATAGAGGTAATATAAACACCATTACCAACTTTTTTAAATAAATTTTCTTCAGTGTATGATCCTGGTTTTAAATAAAGGTTAACGGATCCTATACCCATTTTAGAACCTTGTTTAGATGCATTACCGGTTGATTCTACGTTATCTTTTTTTGCTGTTTCTAAATTGTATAAATAAGTTTTAAGAACACCTTTTTCAATAATTTTTTTATTGTAAGTGGCTACACCTTCTGAATCAAAATAACTAAAGAAACAATTTTGCGCTAAAGGTCTTTCTTCGATAGTTATTTTGGAAGAAATAACAGATTTATTTAATTTATCTATAAATAAAGAAGACTTCATTTGAATATTTTCTGCATTGCAAGAAGTATTAATTAAAGCATTTATGAATGTTCCTGTAACTTCAGGATTTAAAACTGCTTTATAACTACTTGATTTAATACTTGTGCCATTAAATTTAGATAAAGTTTTTTTAACTACTTTTTTAGCAATTTCTTTTGGATTGAATTTTGTGAAATCGTTATCTAAAAATATTTCATAATCTGATTTAATTTCTTGACCATCAACTGCAACAACAGAAGCATAATAATAATATAAATTAGACTTTGATTTTAATTTTAAACCGTATGAATTTTGTAAAATAAATTCATTTTCGTTTTCAGTGTATGAAACTTCTACTTTATTTATTCTAGAATCCAATTTATAAATAATATCTTCTAATTCATGTAATTTTGATAACTTTACATCGATAGGAACGCTAGAAAGTTCTTTATTAAAGATATTTTTCTTTTTATATTTTTTACTTCCTTTGAATATAATAGGTGTTTCTTCTTTTTCAATATATGTAGCAGTATTTTTAATGTTTTCTATAAGATAACTAATAGCTTTATTTCCTTCTTCTTCGGTAGTTGAATAGCCTAATTTACCATTATAGACACCACGTGCTGATATATATGATTGTTTTGAAGTAGTGTAGTTATCAATTTCATGATTAAATAATGAAAAACTTAAATTTTTTTCTGAAGAATAAGTTATTTCTGCAACTTCTATACCTTCTTTTGTTGCTTGAGTTAAGAATTTATTTAAATTCATTTATATTACCTCCTCTTCCTCCGACAATTATTTCATCAATTCTAATTGTAGGTTGTCCAACGTTAACAGGTATTGAACCGCTTGCAGAACCACACATTCCTTGACCTAAAGCTAAATCGTTACCAACCATATCTATATGCTTTAATATTTCTGTTGCTTTTCCTATTAATGTAGCACCTCTTAATGGTTCAACAATTTTACCATTTTTAACCAGATATGCTTCTGAGCAACCAAAGTTAAATTCTCCGGTTGCTGGATTTACTGAACCACCATTAAATGATACTGCATAAATTGCAAATTTTGTGTTCTCAATAATTTCTTCAGGTGTGAATTTTCCTGGTGCTATGTATGTATTTGACATTCTACTTGTTGGTTCGTATTTATATGATTGTCTTCTTGAACAACCATTTTGTTTAAAGTTATTCATTCTTCTTGAACCAAAAGGATCAACTAAATAGCCTTTTAAAATACCATTTTCGATTAGTAAGTTTTTATTTGTTGGGTTTCCTTCATCATCCATATTAGAACTTCCCCATTCATCAGCGATGGTTCCATCATCATATGCCGTAACACATTCGTTTGCAATTTTTTGATTATGGCTATCCGAAAATACAGATAATTTTTTTGCAACTGAAGTGGCTTCTAATTGGTGGCCGCAAGCTTCATGGAAAATAACTCCACCCCATCCATTTCCAATTATTACTGGAAATTTACCACTTGGACATTCTCTAGCAGATAACATCAAAATTAATTTTCTTGCATGATTTTTTGCTAACCATTTTAGGCTTAGTTGATTTTTAAAATAGCTCCATCCTTTTTGGCTTCCTGGACCATCAAATCTAGTCTCAATTTTATTATCGAGAGAAGCTACAGAATTTATAAATAATCTACCATATTCCCTATGGTCTTTCGCTATTAATCCATCAGAATTATAAATTTCAACATCTTGCATTCTTATTGTGAATCCGTTTGTAACTCTTACTATTTTTTTATCATAGTCAAGTATGTTATGACTAACATCTTTTAATACATTTATTATTTCGCCTAAACTAACATCTTTGTAAGATTCAGATGATTGATTAATTTTTTTAATTTTTTTAGATTTAAAATTATCAACAGTTTTAATTTTATCTCCGCTGAAAGATTTAGATAAATCTCTAGCAAGTTGAGCAAGTGAGTTTTTACTAAGGTCGTTGGTATGTCCATAGACACTTTGTAAATCTTTTAAGATTCTAATTCCAATGCCTGAAATTTCTCCACTTCCAACAGTATCAACTTTTCCATTTTCTAAAACTATATTTGTGCTATTGGTTTTTTCTATAAATAATTCAGCAAAATCTGCACCTGTAGACAATGCTAAATTTAGTATTTCTTTTGCGATTTTTTTACTTATCATATAAACCTCCTTTTAAAATTATACTTTATTTATTAAAAATTGTTAAATTATTTATATCTATATATCTATAAAATTGCTTATAACTATATATCTACAATTTCTAAAATGATATAATACAAATTATGAATAAGATAAAAATTAATATGTACTCAAAGGCTGAGACTGTTGATGGACAAGGAGTTTCAAGTGCCTACAAAGAACAAATATCGATAATTAGAGATATTGATGAGTTTAAGATGGATATTAATAATTTTAATTTCAATGATTGCCACATAAGACATTTTCACACTATTAATCCACGATTTTATGGAAAAATTAAAAAAAATAGAGTTAATGTTTGTTACGTGCATTTTATTCCTGAAATGAATGATGGTAGTTTAAAATTACCTAAGTGGTTATTTAAAATGTATAAAAAATATACTTTAAAGTTCTATAATAAAAATGATGAGTTAGTAGTTGTTAACCCATATTTTATTAAAGAACTTGAAAAAAATGGCATTAATAAAGAAAAGGTTACTTACATCCCTAATTATGTCTCAAAAGATAGATTTAAGCCTTATAACAAAATTAAAATAAATGAACTTAAAAAGAAATTTGATATACCTCTAGATAAATTTGTTGTTTTAGGAGTCGGTCAAACTCAATTAAGAAAAGGAGTTTTAGATTTTTATGAAGTAGCTAAAAATAATCCTGATATGTTATTCCTTTGGGCTGGTGGCTTTAGTTTTGGAAAAATTACAGCAGGTTATAAAGAAATAAAAGAAGCTATTGATAATCCTTTACCTAATTTAAAGTTCTTGGGTATTATTGATCGATCAGAAATGAATGACTATTATAACGTATGTGATGTTATGTTTTTACCAAGTTATCAAGAATTATTTCCAATGACAATTCTTGAGGCGGTTAATTTAAATAAACCTGTGTTACTAAGAGATTTAGAATTATACGAAGAAATATTACTTAATAAATATATTAAGGGTAATAATAATAAAGAATTCAGCGATTTATTAAATAGATTAAAAACTGATAAAGAATTTTACCGCGAAGGCGAAATTATTAGCCATAGAATATCTGAGTTCTATAGCAGAGAAAATATCACTAAATTATGGAAAAATTACTATAGAGAACTTGTAGAAAAGTATAAAGATAGACTAAAAAATGTAAATATTAAGTAAATTTTCATAATTTACTTGAATGATTTAACTAAAAATCTATAATATATTATGCTTTCTTTAATTGAACTAATAGTAAATTAAGGCGGAAGGAGTTAAAAATGAAAAAAGAAATTCATCCAAATTATCAAAAATGTAAAGTTACCTGCATCTCTTGTGGAGCAACATTTGAAACTGAATCAACTTTAAAAGAAATAAGAGTTGATACATGTTCTCATTGTCATCCATTCTACACCGGAAAACAAAGATTTGCACAAGCTGACGGTAGAATTGATAAATTTAATAAAAAATATCATTTAAATGAAAAAAATGATTAATTAGCAATAAAGATATGAGAATTCATATCTTTTTTTAATATTAATATAAATTTAATTTGTTATAATATTTAGGTATTTATTAGATTTGAGGATAAGATAAGATATGGACAAGAAAAGATTTTATATTACAACACCAATTTATTACCCTTCTGGAAACGCTCATATAGGACATGCTTACTGCACTACTTTATGTGATGTTTTTGCTAGATATAAAAGGATGAGACATTATGAATGTTATTTTTTAACAGGGACTGATGAGCATGGTTTAAAGATTGAAAAAAAAGCTAAAAGTGAAGGTGTTACTCCTCAAGTTTATGTTGATAATATGGTTGAAAAATTTTCAAAGCTTTGGGATGTTATGCAAATAAGCAATGATGATTTTATTAGAACAACTGAAGAAAGACACATTGAATGTGTTCAAAATGTTTTCTCTAAAATGTATGAGAATAATGATATTTATTTAGGAGATTATAAAGGTTGGTATTGTTTTTATGAAGAAAGTTTTTGGACCGAAACACAAGTAGGGGAAGATAAGCTTTGTCCTGAGTGTCATAGACCTGTTGAAAAGGCAGTTGAAGAAGCTTATTTCTTTAAAACAAAAAAATATCTTCCTGAACTTAATAAATATTTTGAAAAAGAAAACGTTATTTTTCCTACAAATAGGAAAACTGAAATGATTAATACATTTATTAAACCTGGACTTGAAGATTTATGTGTTTCAAGAACATCTTTTAAATGGGGTGTACCTATTAAAGAAAACGATAAACATGTTGCGTATGTTTGGTTAGATGCATTATTTAATTATTTAAGTGCTTTAGGATATGGAAGTAGAAATGATTCATTATATAAAAAATATTGGGAAAGTGAAGAAAGCGAAATTATCCATGTTTTAGGTGCAGATATCACAAGATTTCATACTATTTATTGGCCTGAGTTTTTGATATCTCTTGGTTTACGTTTACCAGACAAAATTTTTGTACACGGTCTTATAATGATGAAAGATGGAAAAATGTCTAAATCAAAAGGTAATGTCATTTCACCTTACGATTTAATTGATAAATATGGTGTAGATGCTTTGAGATATTATCTTGTAAGAGATATTATTTTTGGACAAGATGGAACATTTACTCCTGAACAATTTGTAGAAAGAATTAATTTGGATTTAGTTAATAATTTAGGTAATCTTTTAAGTAGAAGTGTTGCTATGGTTACTAAATACTTTGATTCAATAACACCAGAATATCAAAATATAGATGAATTAGATAAAGAATTAGAAAGTCTTGTTTTTGACTGTATAAATAATTATGAAAAATATTTAGATGACCTTCATATTAGTGAAGCTTTTGAAGTTATTATAGATATGTTAGACAAGACTAATAAATATATTGATAATAAAGCACCTTGGGTTTTAGCTAAAGACGAAAATAAAATTGAATTATTAAAATCGACTATGTCTCATCTAATTTATGTTTTATATGTTGCTGGAAAACTTTTAGAGCCAGTATTAGTAAATAAATCTAAGGAAATATTTAAACAAATAGGATTAGATTATCAGTTAAGTGATTATAACAATTTAAAAAACACATCAATTATTAATAACTTAAAAGTATGTAAAGGTGAAGCATTATTCTTAAGATTAAAGGTTAATGAAGAAGTTAACTATATTGCATCTTTAATGAAAAACAATGGCTAATAAATTTAAAAAAGAAATAATTAAAGGAATATGTCAAAATTATTCTAGTGAAGGTAAAGGTATTATCAAAAATAAAGGTAAAGTTGTTTTTGTTAATGGTTTGTTTTTAAATGAAGAAGCTGAAGTCGAATTACAATATAAAAGAGCTGGAATATATTACGGTAAAATTGTTAAAATTTTAAAAGTAAGTAAAGATAGAATACAACCTAAATGTAAAGTATGTACAGCGTGTGGAGGTTGTCAATTTCAACAATTAGAATATCAGGCTCAACTAGATTATAAAACAAATAAAGTTAAAGAAGATTTATTAAGAATAGGTGGTATAAATGTCGATGTAAAACCTTGCAAAGGCATGGATAAACCATATTTTTATCGTAATAAAATTCAATTGCCTATAGGTTACGATTATAAGAAAAAAGAAGTAATAACAGGATTTTACCGTGAAAACTCTCACGATATTATTCCTATAGACAAATGTTATATTGAAGATATTAAAGTAAATTCAATAATACATAATATTAAAAAATTAATTAAAAAATATAATTTAGAAATCTATAACGAAGATACTCGTAAAGGCAATTTTAGACATATTTTAATTAGAACATCTTATTATTTAGAACAAATAATGGTGGTTTTTGTATGTAATTATGAAAATTTTCCCTCAAGAAATAATTTTATTAAAGAACTTATTAAATTATCACCAGAAATTACTACAGTAGTACAAAATACCAATTCAAGAAAAACGAATGTTATATTAGGAGATAAACAAAAAGTTTTATATGGTCCAGGATATATTTATGATTATTTATGTGGGTTAAAATTTAAAATTAGTCCTAAATCATTTTATCAAATTAATCCTACTCAATGCGAATATCTATATTCAAAAGCATTAGAAATGGCTAACCTAAATAAAGAAGATGTAGTGTTAGATGCTTATTCTGGAGTTGGTACAATTGGACTTATAGCAAGTAAAAAAGTTAAAGAAGTTTTTAGTGTTGAGATAGTTAAAGATGCAATTAAAGATGGAATAATAAACGCTAAGAATAACAATATTGGTAATATTAAATTTATTAATAAAGACGCTTCTAAATATATTTTAGATTTAGTTAACAGTAATACATATATAGATGTAGTTATAATGGACCCTCCAAGAGCTGGAAGTGATGTAATTTTTTTACAATCTATAAAGAAATTAAAACCTAAAAAAATTATATATATCTCATGTAATCCAGCAACACTTGCAAGAGATTTAAATAATTTGAAAGATGATTATGAAATTTTAGATGTTCAACCGGTTGATATGTTTCCTCAAACATATCATGTAGAAACCGTAGTATTGATGTCACAGGTTAAGGGAAAATAACCCAGAAAGCCCAGTAATACTGCGGTTTTCGGGTAATCGGGTAAATTTGACATCGGACAGACAAAACGCTTCTTGGTTACTTATTAAAAGACTAATCAAGTCAAAAAAGTGTGAGAATTGAGCTTTCACGATCGATGTCGCTATGTTGAGGTGCCGAGTTAGATGTTTGAGAGTTGTGGCTGTGAGATAGATGTCATAGAATATTTTCGAATTTTAGAGAGGTACAAATTGGAGAAGCAAAAGAGGCTAAATGCAAATCAGATAAAAGCGATAGCTATCATCGCGATGACGATAGACCATTTAACATGGGCTTTCTTTCCAGGAATACAGGCTGTATGGTACGTTTTCGCTTTGCACATCATCGGAAGACTGACAGCTCCTATTATGTGGTTTTTCATCGCTGAGGGATGTCATTATACACATGACATGAAAAAGTATATTGGCAGATTGTTTTTGTTTGCGATCATATCACATTTCGCTTATGATTTTGCATTCGGTATTCCTTTCTTGCCGCTTTCAACCGGTGCATTCAACCAAACGAGTGTCATGTGGTCTCTGGCGTGGGCTACTCTTTTGATTTGGATATGCGCTCAAGAAAAAATTCCTCAATGCGTTAAAATAGTCAGCATCGTAGTTATCTGCTTGATTTCCTTCCCTTCTGACTGGTCAAGTATAGCGGTAATGTGTCCATTTTTCCTGTACGCACATAGGAGCAAGTTCAAACTACAGGCAAGAGATATTGTCTTATGGAGTTTTATCTATTCAGCAGTGTATTTTATTTTCCTTGATAGGTTATACGGCGTGCTTCAGATGTTTACATTCTTGGCGATTCCAATTTTGGGACAATACAATGGGGAGCGTGGTAAGTGGAAGGGCATGAAATGGTTCTTCTATATTTATTATCCGGCGCACCTTTTTGTAATCGGGCTCATCCGACTTGCGTTGCATGGTAATGTACCTATTATTTTTTAAGACAGATCAAGGCTTCAATTACGATTGTGATGCCAAATTTGAATTCCACGGTGATGTGGGCGGCTAATCTGTGCGTTTCCATATTATAAGTAGGAATAAAGGTCATTGATCTGTTCCTGAGAACGTCCAAGGACAAAAATCGGTGTATTTCAAGACAAAAACACGCTTTGATAATTCCTACGAACGAGCGCTAAAATCTAACATCAATCTAGAGCAATCGAGCTACGAGGAGACTGTGGTTAACTTGTATTTAAAGGATGAAAATATAGAGAAAATAACAAAAATAATGATTTTTAATAATTTGAAACTTCTGTTAACTCAATTAATATTCGAGGATTTATCTTAATATCAACAAGATTCGTTAACCTCGTAAATAAGAATATATTGACAATTATATATGAAATTGCAGAGAATGATTTTACCTAATGATCTAAAAATCTTTATTTAGGAATGATTTTGATTTGGATTTACGCTTATTATTACGCGTTCACTATATGTAATGCGTTTGTACTTATTATAGATACCTCGTTTTCGAGCACAAAATACATTTATTTAATATCGTTTAAATTATCATAAAGAAAAAACCTAAGTGTTCAAACAAGATTGATAAATAACAAATAAATATCAATATCAATTATATTAATGATATAATTACAATATATTTATAAGTATTATTTTTATGAAAATAAGTATTATAGGTGGTTGTGGTATTGATATTATAGGGATGCCACGTAACAAATTAAAATTTAAAGATTCTAATTTAGGAAATATAAATTATTCTTTAGGTTGCGTTGGAAGAAACATCGCAGAAAATTTATATAGATTAGAAGAAGATGTTAAATTAATTAGTATAGTTGGTGATGATATTTTTGGAATAAAAGCTATTGAAGATATGAAATCACTAGGAATAAATACACAAGGGATAAGTGTTTTAAAAAACAAATTTACCGCTACTTATTTAGCAATATTAAATAATGATAATGATTTGGAATTAGCCATATCTAACATGGATATTTTAGATAATATTAATGTAAAATATTTGGATAAATACAAAAATGACATTAATAAATCTGAAATAATTATTTTAGAAACAAATTTATCTAAAGAATCTATTAAATATTTATTATTAAATAATAAAAATAAATTCTTTATTGATACTGTTAGTGTTGTTAAATCAAGAAAAATTAAAGGGTTATTTAATAATATTTATTTCTTAAAAACAAACATCTTAGAATCAGAGGAATTATTAAATATAAAGA
Source organism: Caryophanales bacterium (assembly GCA_052171195.1). Classification (GTDB taxonomy): domain Bacteria; phylum Bacillota_I; class Bacilli_A; order RFN20; family CAG-826; genus Onthovivens. The sequence continues at coordinate 215,781 of JBQMZB010000001.1, read as the reverse complement.
TAAAAAATGAAGAAGATATTATTAATGCTGGTAAATTATTTATTAAAAAAGGTATAAAAATCGTTGCCATAACTTTAGGTAAAGACGGAGCATATATATTTACTAAAAACGAAATATATAAAGCTAATAGCAAAAAAGTTAAAGTTATTAATACTACAGGTGCAGGAGATGCATTTTTATCAGGTTTTGCAAAAGGTGAAGTATTAAACTTATCTATAGAAGATAAAATTAAAATGGCTATGGCTGCTTCACTTATTACTGTTAAAAGCAAGAAAGCTAATTCAGATAAACTTAATATTAAAAACATTACAAAGGAGATGGGAAACATATGTTTAAAGAAGATATTTTAAAACAATATTTAGAATTTTCGGATGAGGTTAAAGAAGCAATAAAAAATAATATTCCAATAGTAGCATTAGAATCAACAATTATATCTCATGGAATGCCTTATCCAACAAACTTAGAAACTGCTAAAAAGGTTGAAGATATTATTAGAAAAGAAGGATGTGTACCTGCTACAACCGCTATTATTAATGGTAAAATTAAGGTTGGATTAAATAAAGAAGAACTTGAATTTATGGCGACTAGCAAGGATATAATTAAATGTTCTACAAGAGATTATGCTTATGTTGTTGCTAATAAATTGAATGGTGCTACAACTGTAGCAACAACCATTATTACTTGTTCACTAGCTAATATTAAAGTATTTGTTACTGGAGGAATTGGCGGAGTTCATAGAGATGCAAATAATAGTTTTGATATTTCTCGTGATCTCCAAGAACTTGCAAATAGAGATGTTGCTGTTGTATGTGCTGGAGCTAAATCTATTTTAGATATCGGATTCACCTTGGAGTATTTAGAAACATTTGGTGTTCCTGTTTTAGGAATTAATACCAAAGAGATGCCAGCTTTCTTCACAAGAGAATCTGGATATGAATTAGATTATAAATCTAGTGAAGAAGAAGTTGCTAAAACCATGAAAACAAAATGGGATTTAGGACTTAATGGAGGCATAGTTGTTGCAAACCCTATTCCAGTAGAATATCAAATGAATAAAGATGTAATTGATAAAGCTATAAATCAAGCATTAAAAGAAGCTAAAATTAAAAATATTAACGGAAAAGATATCACACCATTTTTATTATCGAGAGTTTTAGAAGTTACCGACGGTAATTCTTTAAAAGCTAATATAAAATTAGTAGAAAATAACGCTAAGGTTGGTGCACATATTGCTAAATTATTTATCAAACTAAACAATACATATTAATAATCATAACTTTATAATGTTAATTAATATTATTTATCATATAATTACGATAGTTTGTTATAAATTTATTTAATTTACATAATAAAAAATTCAAATCAGGGAGATTGATATAGTGAGCATGTTATATATTTCTATAATAATATTATTAGCTCTTATTGCAGTTCAAATTACTAAAAAATTTGGAATACCTTCTTTGATGCTTTTTTTATCTTTGGGAATAGTGAGCAGTTTAATTGGTTTCAATTTTAAAGATTTTAAATTTGGAGAAGAATTTTCTAAAATCGCCTTATTAATAATAATTTTTTATGGTGGTTTTGGTACTAATTGGAAAGCTGGTAAAAATGTAGTTAAAGAAGCTTTAACTCTTTCCAGTTTAGGTGTAATTTTTACTTCCCTTCTTTGTGGAGTAGCGATACATTATTTTTTACAATTTAACTGGATAGAAAGTTTCCTTATCGGTTCTATTATAGGATCTACTGATTATGCATCAGTTTCAAATATATTATCTTCAAAAAAATTAAATTTGAAATATAACACCGCATCACTTTTAGAACTAGAAAGTGGTTCAAATGACCCTATGGCTTTTACAATGACTTGCATTTTTTTAGCTTTAGCAAAAGGTGGTCAATTTAACATAGGATTGATGTTATTTTTGCAAGTTTTCTGGGGCGTTTTAATTCCGATTGTTATAGGATTTATAGTTCATAAATTTATTATATATACAGATTTACAAAAAAGTGGTTTTATTAGTGTCTTTATTATTGCGGTAGTATTACTTGCTTTTTCTTTGAGTGAATTAATAAAAGGGAATGGATACCTAACTGTATATATTTTAGGTTTAATTTTAGGTAATACCACTTTTATAGCAAAAAAAGAAGTTGCCTATTTCTTTGATGGAATATCTAACTTAATGAATATATTGTTATTCTTTATCTTAGGACTTTTAGCTACACCTCAAAACATTATTACAAATATTAGTTATGCTATTATAATAGCTCTTACTTTAATATTTATAATAAGACCAATAGTTATATTTTTATTAATGATACTTTTTAAATTAAAATTTAATCAGCAACTTTTAATTGCATGGGGAGGATTAAGAGGTGCATCTGCAATTGCATTTGCTATTTTAGCAGTTATAATAATTATCAATCATCAACTGCTGATATATTTCATATTGTGTTTGGAGTATGTTTGATTTCTTCTTTAATTCAAGGTTCTTTAATGAAATGGGTTACTGAGAGATTAAAAATGATAGATCCTAATAATGAAGTTTTAAGAACATTTAATTACTATGCAGGCAAAGGCAACATTACCTTTGTTAAATCAATTATTAATAAAGAAGATAGTTTAAATAATAAGAAAATAAAAGAAATATCTTTAGATCAACATTTATTAATAGCAAAAGTTATAAGAAATAATAAACCTCTAGTACCAAAAGGAAATTTAAAACTTAAAGAGAATGATGTTGTTATTTGGAGTGGAGAAGAATATTTCGATCCAGACGGAGAGGATTTAATTGAATTTAGTGTTACTGAATATCATCCATGGAATCATAAACTTATTAAAGAGTTAGAATTACCATCTAATCAATTAATTATTTCTATTAATAGAAATGATAAAATAATTCAAGCTAATGGCAATACTAAAATACAGAAAAATGATCGTATTTTAATTTTTAAAGGGAATAATAATTAATTTTTATAGAAAATTAATTTAAATAATTTTATCCATTTTTCAATATATTATTTTGTTTAGCATATTGTTATATTAATATTTTTTTATTGTTATAATTTAATTATGAGAGGTAATAATATGAAATTTATAATTGTTGGGGGAGTTGCATGCGGAGCAAGTTGCGCTGCTCGTCTTAGAAGATTAGATGAAGATGCTGAGATAATAATTCTAGAGAAAACTAATTATATTTCTTACGCTAATTGTGGATTACCTTATTATATTGGAGATATTATAAATGATAAATACAAGTTAATTCTTCAAAATAAAGATAGTTTTTGGAAAAGATTTAGAATTGAAGTTAGAACTAATAATGAAGTTATATCTATTGATAGAGAAAATAAAAAAATTATAGTTAAAAATCTTAAAACTAATGAAGAATATAGTGAAAATTATGATAAGTTAGTTATTACTACTGGTGCTGAAGCTATAATTCCAAAAATAGATAATATTAATAATGAAGGTATTTTCACTTTAAAAACTGTTGAAGATTGCTTTAAAATTAAAGAATATATTCAAGAACATGATATTGAAAACGCGTCAATTATAGGTGGAGGATTTATCGGGCTAGAGATGTGTGAAAGTTTAAGGAATCTAGGTATTAATGTTAACATTATTGAACGAGATGCACAGGTTTTGAATTACATTGATAAAGATATGGCATCTTTCATGCATAGCGAATTAAGAAATAATAAATTAAATTTATTATTAAATACAAGTTTAGAAAAAATAGATATTGATAATAATAAATTTAAATTATCTTTAAGCAATAATCAAACTATTAAAACTGATTTAATTATTTTAAGTGTAGGTGTAAGACCAGCTTCAAAATTAGCGCAAGAGTGTGGATTAGAACTTGATGAATATGGCACTATTAAAGTTGATGATAACTTATTAACGAGTGATGAAAATATCTATGCAGGTGGAGATGTTGTATTAAAAAATAATCTTGTTTCTAATAAAAAACAATTTATAAGCCTTGCTGGACCTGCTAATAAACAAGGAAGAATTATTGCTGACAATATTAAAGGTTTGAATAAAAAATATAAAGGTTGTATTGGCTCTTCTATTTTAAAATTATTTAATATAACAGTGGCATGTTGCGGATTAAACGAAAAAGAATTATTAAAATTAGGAATTAATTATGATAAAGTTGTAACTTTTTCTCCAAACCATGCTACATATTACCCAGGATCTTCTGGTATGACTATAAAATTATTATTTAATAAAGATAATGGTGTTATTTTAGGCGGTCAAATTATTGGACAAGCTGGAGTAGACAAGAGAATCGATGTATTAACATGTGCTATTTATAACAAAATGGATGTATACGATTTATCTACTTTAGATTTAGCATATGCACCTCCATATTCTTCAGGGAAAGATCCTTTAAATATTGCTTGTTATGTAGCTACAAATGTTTTAGATAATTTAGTTGAACAATATCATTTCGATGAAATAGAAGATGCGAGTAAAAATCCTAATATTCAATTTGTAGATGTTAGAACTCCTATTGAATATAGTAATGGTACTATTTTTAATGCACCGAATATTCCTGTAGATGAATTAAGAAATCATCTGGATTTCTTTAATAAAGATAAAATTTATTATATCAATTGCCAAAGTGCATTAAGAAGTTATATTGCTTGCAGAATTTTAACAATGAATGGAGTAAAATGTAAAAATTACTCTGGCGGTATCGTTTCTTCGCTGCTCAAAATATTGATAAATTACATAATGAAAAAGATGTAGGACCTTGTGGTAAATAGTTAAAAAATAGAGATTTAATCTCTATTTTTTATTTATATCATTTATCCATTTATCCAAGATATTAACAACATTTTCTTGTTCTTCATTATATGCGCAATGTCTGCTATGTTGAAATAGGTGCCATTTAGAATTTCTAATTTTATCATTCATAAGTTTATTTATATAAGGTGTAGACTCATCCATAGCACCACTTAAAATTAATGTTTTATTTTCTATCTTATATAACTCATCTATTAAGTTGTAATCTTTTAAAGTACCATTTCCACAAAATTCAGTTTTTCCCCACATGTATTCATATGATTCTTTACAATTTTTAAATGGATTCTTGATTGTTTTCTTTTTTTCTTCTTTGTTAAGTGGTTTTCTTACATGTTCTTTATAATATTTTTTCATAGCCTTTATAAATGTAGCTTTATTATATTCCAGATTGTTAATTTGGTTAAAAATTGCTTCCTGGTATTTGTTAGAAAAATTATTATTTATCATCCTTATTGCTTCTTCATTCCATAATTTTGTAGATGGTAGTGTTGAGAATAATATGATACTAGAAATACTAGTATCTCTATTATTTAATATGTAATGTAATGCTAACATTCCTCCCCAAGAATGACCTAGTAAATGATATTTTTTGATATTTAACTTATCTATGATTAATCTTAATTCTTCTTCAAAACTTTCGAAAGTGAATAAATCTTTTGAAGGTTTTAAAATATCTGATTTTGAAGACCCATGTTGATTGTAGAGAATAACCTGATGTCCTTTTTCTACTAATTTTTTACTAAATTCGATATATGGAAATAATGTACCTCCAGGACCTCCGTGTAAAATTATAATTGGATCATACGTGGTATTATTTTCTCCATATATTTGGTAATATGTTTTGTAATTATGATTTGTTATAGTTCCTTCAATCATATAAATACTCCTATGTTAATGTTTTGTAATGAATATATTATACAAAAATATTATAATAATGATATCTATTTATCATTTATTTAAGGAGAAATTATGAGCGCTGAAATTAAAGAAATTATAAATGTTGACCTTATTGATAAAATCGATGCAAGAGTAGGTAGAATAATCGATGTTATCGATGTTAAAGAAAGTAAAAAATTTGTTTGTTTGATTGTTGATTTTGGATCATTTCAAAAGCAATGCTTGGTTGGATTTAAAACTGAGAGAGAAAACCCTAAAGAAGTTATAGGTAAACAAGCAGTATTTATTGTAAATTTAGAACCAAGAAAAATGTGTGGTTTTACTAGTGAATGCATGATTTATGATTGCGGATTCCAAGACGGCATTATTCCTTGTCTTATTACCCCTGAAAAAGAAGTACCAAATGGAACAAGATTAGGATAGAGCAATGATAAAGGTTAGTGAAAAAAAACATACTGAAGCTATGTATAATATTGAATGTTCTTGTTTTCCAAAAGAACATCAACTTAGTAAAGCATATTATGATAATTTAGTATCTAAATTCAGTAACAATTTGCTTATTAATATTGATAACAATATAGTAAATGGATTTGTATTGGGTATACCTACAAATGAAACAAAATTTAATGATTTATTTTTTGAAGACTTTACTTTAGCAAATCCTAATGGTAAGAATATTGCTATTGTTGGCGTTGCAGTCTTAGAAGAATATCGAAGATTAGGTATTGCACGAAAGTTGTTGCAAGTTTATATTAATAATTGCAAATTAGAAGGATACAATAAAATATTTTTAACATGTCTAAGTAAACTAACAAATTTTTATGAGAAATTTGGATTTAAAAATGTTGGTCTTTCAGATTCTAGTTTCGGCGGTTCACTCTGGTATCAAATGGAATTGACTTTGAATTAATAAATATTTATTTAAAATGATTTTTATTATTACTTTTTATTTATGATGAAAAAAAATAATATAACTATATTTAAACTTGTATATTTAACTGCGTACTTTGCAGACGCACTTTTTTCAGTGTTTAATATTTTATATTTGAAAAGTATAAATCTAAGTGATTCAAAAATTTCAATAATTATGTTTTTAATACCTTTTTCTGGTATTTTAGGAAATTATTTTTACTCATTTTTTTGTAAATCTTTTCCTAGAAATATTAATTTGCTAAAAATTATTTCATTTCTAGAAGGTATAACAATTATTTTCTTTCCATTTATTAATAATTTTTATTTCTTAAGTATTATTACATTTGTTATATGTTTTAATAATAGTTCTTATTTTAAAATATTAGATGGTACATCTGTATTAACATTAAATAAATATAATAAAATATTTTCCACCTTAAGAGTTTTTGGTTCTATTGGATATTTTATAGCTCTTTTAGTATTTGCTTTTCTATTTAAATATATTAATTTTAATTTAGTTTTTATTTTTTCTTCTTTCTTCTTTTTAATAACATTTATTTTATTATTTTTAATTGATAAAGAAGATTATTTATTAAGAGATAAAATTGTTATTAATGAAGAGAATAAATTTATTCAAGAGAAATTATCTAGAAATAAAAACTTTTATATTTACTTAATTTTTTCTATGTTGACACTTGGAAGTTTATCAATTTCTTACAGTATTTATCCTTTATGTTTAAAAGAGAAAAATGTTGGAGAAGATTTATATAGTTTATTTTTCGCATTTACTGTCGCTTTTGAGACAATTATATTTTTTATAATTTTACTCTTTAAAAAGAAGAAAAATTTAGATTTTTATTATCTAGTTAGCGGTATTATTTTAAGAATGATTGGCTATAGTTTTTTATTTATATTTAAAGATATATATATAACCATGTTCTTACTTATCATATTTCAAGGTGCCTCAAGTGCTTTAATATTAAGTAGTGAAGTTAAGATTTTAAATTCTATAGTAGGTGATAAATTAATTTCTAAAGCGTTAGAGATAAGTGGATGTTTAACAAGTTTTTATGTAGCAATTGGTAATTTCTTAGTATTAAATTATCATAAATATTTAAGTTACAACGAATATTTTTTAGTTTTAAGTATTATTGAGACTTTTGGGTTATTATTTATTATATATCTATTTTATAAATATAAAAAAATAGTTAAATAATTTTTAAAATATATTAGAATATTATTAATCAGAGGTTTATTATGGAAAATTTAACAAATCAACTTATTAATTTTTTAGATAATAGTCATAGTGAATTTAATGCATGCAAAAATATTAAATCAATTTTAGATAACAATCATTTTATAGAATTAAAAGAAAATGAAAAATGGAATCTTAAAGCTGGGAAAGGATATTATGTTACTAGAGATATGTCTTCTTTAATAGCGTTTCATGTCCCAATAAGATTAAATAATTATCAATTTCAAATTACTGCAACTCATAGCGATTCACCATGTTTAAAAATTAAAAAAGGCAAAGCGGTAGTAGAAAATGGTTACACTAAACTTGCTATTGAAACTTATGGAGGATTAATTAAATCTTCATGGTTAGATAAACCTTTATCAATTGCTGGAAGAGTTATATATAATGATAATGAAGTTTATAAAGTTCAAACTGTAGATATTCCAAAAGATTTGTTAATTATATCTAACTTATGCATTCATTTTAACAGAGAGATTAACAAAGGATATGAATATAATTCTGAAACTGATCTTAAGCCTGTGATAGGATTAGGTGAACATGAAAACGCCATAGAAGAAGTACTTAGTGTTTATTTAGGAGTAGCTCAAGAAGATATAATCGATTATGATTTATATTTATATAATAGAGAAAAGGCAACAGTTGGTGGATTAAATGATGAATTTTTATTTTCACCAAAAATTGACAATTTAGAATCAACATTTATTTCATTATTAAGTTTTATATCATCAAATCCAAACAAACACGTTAATGTATTTTCTACATTTAATAATGAAGAAATTGGCTCAATGACAAATAATGGAGCAGATAGCACTTTCTTAGATGATGTTTTAAAAAGAATTAGTTATTCATTTAATAAAGATGAAGAAGAACATAAAATTGCAATTGCTTCCTCATTTATGTTAAGTATTGATAATGCTCACGCAACACATCCAAATTTACCAAGCAAATCTGATACATTCCACGATGTTCAATTAAATAAAGGTGTTGTTATTAAAATGAACGCTAATATGTCATATACTTCTAATTGTATTACATCTAACTTAGTTACTAATTTAGCTAAACTTACAAATACACCTGTTCAATATTTTTACAACAGAAGTGATATTAGAGGTGGATCAACTTTAGGTTCTATTTCTCAAAGCCATGTAAGTATTAATTCCTGCGATATTGGTCTCGCTCAATTGGCTATGCATTCTAATTATGAAGTAGCAGGATGTAAAGATGTTGAACATTTATTCAATTTAGTAAAATCATTTTATTCAAAAGATATAATATTGGAAGATAATTTATTCTTAATTAAATAAAAACTATTATAAATAAATTACTATACAAACCACATAAATTTATGTGGTTTTTTAATGTTCTTAAGTTCGTAAAACAAAATTAAGATAATCAGTAAATTATTATTGATTTAGATAAGAAATATTAGTAAAATATAATAGGTAAAAAAATACCGATTTAATTATGAACATTCACAATAAAGTAACAAAACCTCAAATTGCACGTTATCCTGTTTATTTGAATTACTTGACTGAACTCGCTTCAAAAGGAGAAATTTTTATTTCTTCACCCAAAATTTCTAAAGATTTAGGCTATAGCGAAGAACAAATAAGAAAAGATTTGCAAGTTATTTCAAAAGGGAAAGGGAAACCTTTTAGTGGCAGAAAAATTTCTACATTAATTAAAGATTTAGAAGATTTTCTTGGATATAACGCTAAAACTAACGCGATTATTATTGGGGTTGGCCATCTTGGACAAGCATTTTTGTTATATAAAGGTTTTGCTGAGTATGGTTTAAATATTGTTGGAGGTTTCGATAACAACATAAACATCATTAATAAAGAGATTAATCAGAAAAAAATTTACTCTATTGAAAATATAGAGGAAATTTTACCAACTCTTGATGTTGAAATTGCTATTCTTACAGTACCTAGTGAAATTGCTCAAGAAGTAGCTTTAAAAGTTGTAAATTCTGGAATTAAAGCAATATGGAATTTTGTTCCTATTCATTTAGATTTACCAGAGGATATCGTTATTGAGAATGTTAATTTAGCAAGCTCGCTTGCTATCTTATCACATAAATTAAAAGGATAGTTTACTAAAAGGAGTCAAAATGGAAGAAAAAATGTTAAATCCTGAAGCTGTTAAAGAAGTTGATAGTCTTGTTAAAAAAGCAACAGTTGCTTTAAATGAGTTCTTATTACTTAACCAAGAACAAGTTGACTATATTGTTGCGAAATGTAGTGTTGCTGGGTTAGATCACCATGGTGATTTAGCAAAACTTGCTATTGAAGAAACAAAAAGAGGTAGATTTGAAGATAAGGCTACCAAAAACTTATTTGCTTGCGAATATATCGTAAACAACATGAGACATTTAAAAACTGTTGGAGTTATTAATAGTGATCCAGTCACTGGAATCACAGAGATTGCTTCACCTTTAGGTGTTGTTTGTGGTGTTACACCTGTTACAAACCCAACTTCTACTGTTATTTTTAAATCTTTAATTTGTTTAAAAACTAGAAATCCAATTGTTTTTGCATTCCATCCAAAAGCACAACAATGCTCAGTTATGGCTGCAAAAATTATGAGAGATGCTGCTGTTGCTGCTGGAGCACCTAAAAATTGTATTTCATGGATCGAAAATCCTTCTATGGATGCTACAAGTGCTTTGATGAATCATAAAGATATTGCTACAATTTTAGCTACTGGTGGTAATGCAATGGTTAAAGCCGCATATAGCTGTGGTAAACCTGCAATGGGTGTTGGAGCTGGTAACGTTCCATGCTATATTCATAAATCTGCAAACATAGAACAAGCTGTTAATGATGTTGTTATCTCTAAATCATTTGATAATGGTATGATTTGCGCCAGTGAATCTGCTATATTTGTTGATAAAGAAGTATATGATGAAACAGTTAAATTTTTAAAGAGATTTAAAGTTTACTTTGCAAACAATGAAGAAAAATTAAAACTTGAACAATTTATGTTCGGAACTGATTCGAATGATGCGGAAAGAGGAACAAAAGCTAGAATGAATCCTGCAATCGCTGGTATGAGTCCTCAAGATATTGCTAAAAATTCTGGTTTTGAAATTCCTGAAGATTGTTCAATTATTGCAGTTAAATGCGAAAAAGTCGGTCCAGAAGAAATTTTATCACGTGAAAAACTTTCTCCGGTTTTAGCAATATATAAAGTTAAAGATGAAACTGAAGGATTTAAAAAATGTAAAGAAATGCTTGAATTTAATGGTTTAGGTCATAGTGCAGCAATTCATTGTCATGAACAAAAACTTGCTGATGCTTTTGGTGAAAACTGTGCTGCTTTACGTATCATTTGGAATTCTCCATCTACATTTGGTGGTATTGGTAATGTTTATAATTCATTCTTACCATCATTAACATTAGGTTGTGGTTCTTATGGACATAACTCAATCGGTGGAAATGTTAGCGCTGTTAACTTAATTAATGTTAAGAAAATTGGTAAAAGGAGAAATACAATGCAATGGTTTAAAGTTCCTCAAAAAATTTATTTTGAAAGAAATTCAATCCAATATTTACAATCTTGTAAAGATGTTAAAAAAGTCTTTATTGTTACAGATAGATCAATGGTTGACTTAGGTTTTGTTAATAAAATTACTGAACAATTAAATTTAAGAAGAGACCCAGTTCAAATTCAACTCTTCTGTGATGTTGAACCAGATCCAGATATTGAAACAGTTAGAAGAGGTAATGCTTTAATGAATGCATTTAAACCTGATACGATTATCGCACTTGGTGGTGGTAGCCCAATGGATGCCGCTAAAGGTATGTGGTTATTCTATGAACATCCAGAAGTTAATTTCGATGATTTAAAACAAAAATTTATGGATATTCGTAAACGTGCATTTAAATATCCAGAGTTAGGCCGTAAATCTAAATTAATTTGTATTCCAACAACTTCTGGTACAGGTAGTGAAGTTACTCCATTTGCTGTTATTTCAGATAAAAAGAATAACAAAAAATATCCATTAACAGATTATTCTTTAACACCTACTATCGCAATTATTGATCCAGAATTCACAACAAATATTCCTCCAAAACCAACCGCAATGACTGGTATGGACGTTCTTACCCACGCTGTTGAAGCTTATACTTCATGCTTAGCAAATGATTTTACTGATGGATTATGCTTAAAAGCTATAGAATTAGTATTTAAATATTTACCAAGAGCAGTTAAAGATGGACAACATGACTTATTAGCACGTGAAAAAATGCATAACGCAGCCACAATTGCTGGTATGGCATTTGCTAACTCATTCTTAGGAATGGGTCACTCATTAGCTCATAAAATTGGTGCTGAATTCCACACTGTTCACGGATATACTTGTAGTGTTATCTTGCCATATGTTATTAGATATAATGGTCAAGTACCAACAAAATTAAGTGTATGGCCAAAATATAATGAATATAATTGTGATAAAAAATACTTATCGATTTGTAATTTACTTGGTCTTAAATGCAAAAATGCTGAAGATGCTGCTGATGTTTTAGCAGATGCAGTTACAGCTTTAGCTAAAGAAATTGGATTAGAGACAAGCTTCAAAGCAATGGGCATTGATAAAGAATTATATGAAAGTAAAATTGAAAGAATTGCTTACTTAGCATATGAAGATCAATGTTCACCAGCAAACCCAAGAGTTCCTTTAGTTGAAGATATGAAAGAAATTCTTGCTAAAGCCTACGAAGGAACAAAGTAATTTAATATCAAATTAAAAATAGGACTTTTAGTCCTATTTTTTTATTTTCAAATTGATAAATTTAAGAATGTTAAAATTTAATTTGTCTAAATTAAATTAAAAAATTATGTTAAAATTATTAAACAAAAAATATAATAATGTAGGTTATATCATATATTTTTTTTAATATTAAATCTTTTATATAAATTAAAAATTAAAAGAAATTATATGTAAATTTTACTTGTTTTTTTAATATTTTATATATTATAATTAACAACGGTTTTAAAAATGATTAAGAATATTATATTTGATTTAGATGGTGTATTAGCAAAAACTGATAGTTGTCATTACTTATCTTGGAAGAAAGTTTGTGATGATTACAATTTACAGTTTGATAAAGAGATGAATGAAAAGCTTAAAGGTATTTCAAGATTAGAATGTCTTGATTACATTTTAAATACTTTAAATAAAGAATTAAATGAAGAACAAAAGAATAATATTCTTAATGAAGTTAATGAAGTTTATAATAAATTTTTAGATGATTTAGATATTCAAGTTTTATTTCCTGAATGTAAAGAAGTTTTAATTACATTAAATAAGAAAGGAATAAAATTAGGAGTAGCATCTAATTCAAAAAATGCCATTAAAGTATTAAAGAAAACTGAACTATACGATTTATTTGATGTAATTATTGATGGTAATATGGTTGAAAAAGGTAAACCTGACCCAGAATGTTTTATAAAATGTTTAGATAAACTTAAAGGAAAAATTGAAGAAACAATAATTATCGAAGATGCAGAAAGCGGAATTATTGGAGCCTTAAATGCTGGTTTTAAAGTAATCGCATTTAGAGGAGCAAAAAATTATAATTTAACTGATAAATCTATTGATAATTTAATAGATATTTTAAATTATATTGATTAAATTATATCTTCTATATAATTTATGTTTCCTAATACATTTTCAAGAGTAATCTTTTTTGAATTTGTTTTTATAGTTCCAGAAAAATAACCATATATTAAATATGTTTTACTTATTAGTTTCCTACTAGAGGAAATTAATAAAGGTTTAAAATTTATATCTATTAAATTATTTGAATCAATAATTTTAACTTCTTTTGAAAAATCATTTTTATTATTTTTTGTCTTTTGAAATAAAAACATTACATTTGGTAATTTTAAAGGAATCTCATTTATAAAAGTAAAATTTTCATTTTCAATACTATCATTACATAAATTACATCCAAAAAAGAAACTATTTACTATTTTTCTATTTATTTTCATAATATTAGCGTTATAGTAAGATTTTTTATAAGGTGCAAAATTACGAATAAAATCATAATAACCATGGATTTCATTTATATTATATTTTTTTAATCCGATATTAATATATCCATTATATATAAAATTATTTATTTTATTTTTTATGATAAAATGTTTTTCTTTTTTACCTTGAGAAACGATAAAACCGGATTTATTTTGATAATTTGTAATTTTTATATCTAAATTTAAATCGCTATATTTAGTAAAGTTTTTAATATTAAGCGTAAGTTCTCTTTGATAATCAGAATTTTTTATTTTTAAAAGCATTTTCTTATTGCTTAAAATTATATCTCCGTTTTCACTTGAGATTGGAAAATTAATTTTATTAACACCCTTAGGTAAAATAAATGATTTAGAAATAGAAGATCTAACTTTTAAATCTAATAAAAATATATTTAACCTAATAGAAATAGCATCTTTAATAATTTCTAATTTAAACGCTAAATTGTCATTATAAAAATTATAAGAATCTTCTTCTCTTATAAATAATTTTTTTATATAGAGATGTTTTTTATCAAAGTCTTTAAAAAAAGAATAACTATATCCATACTCTAATATTTTGTGATTTTTAGTGAATAATTTGTTTTCATTTAAGCGATTTGACATATAACTATTAATAATTATATCTATATATTTATTTTCAGCAACTCAATAGAAATAAACATCACTTTTTATTACTATTTACGACTAACTTTGGTATAATATAATAGATTTAATTACAAAGGAGAATTAATAATATGTCTGCAATTATTGATGTTTACGCTCGTCAAGTACTAGATTCAAGAGGAAATCCAACTGTTGAAGTTGAAGTTATTCTTGAAAGTGGTGCTTTTGGCAGAGCTATTGTTCCAAGTGGTGCTTCAACCGGTGTTAGAGAAGCTTTAGAACTCAGAGATGGTGGTAAAGACTACTGTGGAAAAGGTGTTTTAAAAGCTGTTGAAAACGTTAATGAAATTATCGCACCTGAAATTGTTGGTTACGATGCTTGTGATCAAGTTGGTGTTGATAAAGCAATGTTAAATTTAGATGGAACTCCATTTAAAAAGAAATTAGGTGCTAACGCTATCTTAGGTGTTTCTTTAGCAGTTGCAAAAGCAGCAGCTGAAGAAGTTGGTTTACCATTATATCGTTATTTAGGCGGAGTAAACGCTAAAACATTACCATGCCCAATGATGAATGTTATTAATGGTGGTGCACATGCTGAATCAACAGTAGATTTCCAAGAATTCTTCATTATTCCTGCAGGATTCAAAACTTTTAAAGAAGCTTTACAAGCTGGTGTTGAAACATTCCACGCCCTTAAGAAAATTTTAAAAGCAAAAGGTTACGCTACTACTGTCGGTGACGAAGGTGGTTATGCACCAAACTGCACAGAAGGTAACACAGAACCATTAGAACTTATTTGTGAAGCTATCAAAGCTGCCGGCTTTGAACCAGGTAAAGATATTTTCTTAGGTATGGATACTGCTGCTAGTGAATTCTATGATAAGGAAACTCATAAATATAATTTAAGTAGAAGTGGTGAAGGAAGCAAAACTAGTGAAGAAATGATTGAATGGTTCGCTGAAATGGTTGAAAAATATCCAATTATCACATTAGAAGACGGCTTAGATGAAAGCGACTGGGATGGATGGAAAAAATTAACCGAAAGACTTGGTGATAAAATTCAATTAGTTGGTGATGATTTATTCGTTACAAATCCATCAATTTTAAGAGAAGGTATTATGAAACATACTGCTAACTCAGTCTTAATTAAATTAAATCAAGTAGGTACATTAACTGAAACTTTAGATTGTATTAGATTAGCACAAACTAATGGTTATACTTGTATGGTTAGCCACAGATCTGGTGAAAGTGAAGATACAACTATTGCTGATTTAGCTGTAGCTGTTAATGCTGGACAAATTAAAACCGGTAGTGCTTCAAGAACAGACCGTATTGCAAAATATAATCAATTATTAAGAATTGAAGATGAATTAGGTGATGAGGCTGAATTTGCTGGCTTAAAGGCATTTAAATATTACGAATTTAAATAAATATTTTAAATAATCTTTAAAAAATATAAAACTTTACGACAATTATATGTAACATATATTGTTGTAAAGTTTTTTTGTTATTAAAATATTTTAATGATATAATTTGAAAGGAGATTGTATGAAAAAAAAGATTTTTAGTTTACATAATTATTCAATGTATGCTCAATATACTTGTATATTTTGTGCATTATATATTGCTTTAGAATTTACATTGCCGATATTTTTATTAAAAGCACCATTAAATACTATAGATTTGATATTTACTATTATTAATATTGTTATTTTTATTCAATGTTCTATAGCTTTTCAAGAAAATAGAATAAAGTATGATTACGCAAGGAATGAAATTGTATTTCTTGATATCGTAATATTTTTTATACCTTTTATTTTTAGTTTAATTAACTCTTTACTTCATAAAAATTTTAATATTATTAATATTATTATTTTATCATTCGCGGCTTTCTTAGGAACTCTATATTTTATCTTGTTATTATTAGAAAAAAAGAAAACAAAGAAAATATATTATATTTTAATGACGATATTATCCGGTTTAATCTGTTCGTATTCTATATTTTCAATTATATTTATGTTTATTTATTCTTTTACGAACATCGATCTTAATTCATTAACGCCACAACTTATAACAAGTATGTGTTTAGGATGTTTAAAATATCTAATTCATTTTTTTGTAGGTGTTTTGTTATTTTATTACCCAATGGTTGTTATTAAAAATAGATAATTGTTAAAATATGTATAAAGTAATTATTGTTGATGATGAACTAATAGTAAGGGAAAGATTAAAAAAACTTTTAGAAAGATTCGAAGATGATTTTACTTTGGTTAAATCTTACGATAATGGCTATGATTTATTGTTAGATATTGATAACATTGATGTAGATATCGTCATAACAGATATTAAAATGCCATTTATAGATGGTTTAAGTTTAATTAAAGAATTGAAAAGAGAAAAACCTTTAATCCAATGCATTATTATAAGTGGACATGACTCTTTTGACTACGCAAAACAAGCTATTGAATTAGGGGTTGTTGGATATATATCTAAACCAATTACTTATGATGAACTTAATAATATTTTAAATAAAACAAAAGAGAAACTAGATTTCAAATTAGATATTGATTTTGATATTAAAAATTTTAAAAATCAAATTAAAGATTCTAATAAAATTATAACTGAAAATGATCTAAGAAGACTTATTTGTTATAAAAATTTGAATGATAATTTTTATAACAAATTAATATATGATGGAATTAAAATTAACACTAAATATATAACAATCGCGATATGTGATTTAGATATTCAAACCGATAGTGTTTCTTATGAAAAATATGAAATTGATAAATTGTATATAATACAATATATTGAAAAAGAATTTAAAGATATTTTGAATATCTATTTTTTTAATATTGATTATGAAATAAATGTGTTAATTACATTTAACAATCAAGAATATTCTTCAATAATTTTAACAAAATTCGAACAAGTTCTAGCAAAACTTAAAAGAGATTTGAATATTAGTTTATCAATCGGATTAAGTGAGATTGTTTCGCTGCCTTATAGTTTTAGGAAATTATATAGACACGCGAAAAGATGTCTAGAATATAGAGGAATTTTGGGTCAAAATTTAGCATTATCTTATAGCGACTTAAATAACAAAAATGATAATTTAATTGGAAAAATCGATGATAATGAATTTAAACAAATTTCTTATTCGATTCTCTGTGATAATGAAGATGAAGCTTTTTGTTCAATTAAAAAAATATTAAATAAAATAAGTAGTAATGAATATAAACAATCATATCAATTAATTTTAAGTAATCTTTTGGATACTATTATTAAATCTTGTGTTGATTTAAATAAACTATATTCAAATTTTTATCCTCATATTGAAATAATAAAAATGATATATGGAGCCAAATCAAAAGATTATCTAGTAAAAATATTTAAAAATTTATTATCAGAAGTAATTAAAATAAATTTAATATCAAGAAAATCTGGTATTGATAATTCATATGAACAAATAATTAAATTTATTGATAATAATTATAATATTTCTACTTTGTCTTTAGATGATGTTGCTAATGAATTAGCTTATAGTGTTTCATATATTAGTGCTATTTTAAAGCAGTTTAATACATCATTTACTAAATATCTAACCAAAGTAAGAATGGAAAAATCTAGAGAACTTATAATAAATACTTCAAAGAAAATGATAACAATCGCGGATGAGGTTGGTTATAAAGATCCTTATTATTTTTCTCATTGTTTTAAAAAATATTATGGAGTGAGTCCAATTGACTATAGGAAATAAACATAAAAACATTTCTATTAACTGGGTATTTATTTTACCTTCTGTTTTTTTATTTTTATTTTTCACTGCTGTTATGTCTATTACAACTTATTCTAATTTTTATTACCACATAAGAAAAGAGAACATCAAACAAGTTAATTTAATTTCGCAATCTATTTTAAAAAACTATAATCAATATTTTACTAATGTGTTAAATACTACTAACAATATCCAATCAAAAATTGAAAATAATAATTTATATAATGTTGATACTGCAACAAAAACCATAAATTATTTAGATTTTTTAATTGAATCCCAAAAAGATATGATTAGTTGTGTTTTGTATGAATTAGATGGTGATTACATATTATCTGATAATAAATATTTAGATAAAAACAGTAAAGATAAAATTGACACAAATTTAGCTTGGTTTAAATCGGCATTAGATCATCCTTTAATTGATAATTTTTCATATTTAAGTTATCAAGAAGATTCTTATAATTTTATAATTTCAAAGTTAATATCATTTAACTATGGTAAAAATAATGCAGTGTTAAGAATTGAATATGACTTTACTGCTTTAATGAATTTAATCAGTAAAAAAGATTTAGGAGATAATGGTAATATTATTTTATATGATAGTGATTATAATATCTTCTTTAAATATAATTATAATGAAATAAATGAGTCTGCTTTAAATGAATTAAAAGATTTAGTTTTAGGTATTAAAAATATCAAAATTGATAATAAAGACTATATTTTATACGCATCCACAATTTCTAGAACTACATGGAGATTCGCTTTATTAATTGATAACTCAACAATTAAAGTTCCTTTAAATAATTTTTTAATTACCACCTTTACAATGGGTATAATGATTATTATTTTATTTGTATTTTTAATAAGTATTATTGGTCATTCCATCACAAAACCTATTAGACAACTAGAAAAGGATATGAACGATATTGTTAATTTAGATTTTGTATATAAAGAAAGAAATATAGACTTCAGAACTAAAGAAATTAAATCTCTAGCAAATTCATACAACCAAATGACTAAAAGAATTAAAGAATTAACCGATTCTTTAATATTTAATGAAAAGGAAAAGAGAAAATCAGAGTTAAAAGCTTTACAAAATCAAATCAATCCTCATTTTTTATATAATACTTTTGATTCAATAGTATATATGATTGACATAAATGAAGATAAAATTGCTAAAAATATGATAATATCTCTATCAAATTTCTTTAGGATAAGTGTCTCAAAAGGTAAAAACATTATACCAATTAAAAAAGAAATTGAGCATGTAAAATATTATTTAGATATTCAAAAAATGAGATATGGTAATAATTTTAATTATGAAATTATATACGATAATAATTTAGATTCTTTTAATGTAATTAAGTTAATTCTACAACCAATCGTGGAAAATTCAATTTTGCATGGAATTAATTTAAATGCAAATCATAATGATAAAAAAGGTTTCATTCAAATTCGCGTGATTAAAAAAACTAAATATATTTATTTTGAAATAACAGATAATGGTTATGGTATGTTACCTGAAAAAATAAGTGAAATTTATAAAAGTCTTAATAACCTAAATCAAAATAAATATGGAATTGGTATAAGGAATGTATATAATCGATTAAAAATTTATTATGGAGAAAAAGCGAGTATTTTAATTAAATCAAAACTTGATGAATTTACAAAATTTATAATTAAAATCCCAATTAATTACGGAGTTCAAAATGAAGAAAAATAATTATTTATTATCATTATTATTTATATTTAATTTATTATTAGTTTCTTGTTCAAGTAGAAATAAATTTATTAGTGTTTTTTTATATGATTCAAAAGACACATTTATAAGTTCTTTAAATAACAAATTAATTGAAAATTTTAAAGATAACAAATATGATTATGAGGTTTATGATGGAAATAATAATCCTATCTTACAAACTGATCAAGTTTATGAAGAAATTAATAAAAAAAGAACAAATCTTTTGCTTGTAAACTGCGTAGATCGTTTATCAAACTCTATCTATATAGAAAAAGCTTCAAAGATGAATTTACCAATAGTTTTCTTTAATAGAGAACCATTGGATGAAGATTTAGATAGATATAAAAATAGTTATTATGTTGGAAGTAATCCTGGATTAGAAGGGTTGTTGCAAGCAGAGATGGCAATTGATTTATTTAAAAATCCTTATAATTTAAATAAAAAATTTGATAAGAATAATGACAACATCATTCAAATATTATTATTGAAAGGTGAACAAGGTCATCAAGATAGCGAGCAACGAAGTAAATATTGTATAGAAGGATTAACTAAAAATAATTTTAATGTAGAAGTACTTCAGACAGTTGTTTGTAACTGGAATAGAGAACAATCATATTATTTTTTCAAAAAGAATTATAATAATTTTAAAAATAAAATAGAGTTAATATTGTCTAATAATGATGATATGGCTTTGGGAGCTATAGATTTTTTAATAGAAAATAATATTTTTACAAAAGAAATTAACAATGTATTAGATCAACCTTTCCCGATAATAGGAGTGGATGGAACAGAAGTTGGTAAAAAAGCTATTCAAGATAAATTAATGTACGGAACAATTTATAATGACGCTATTACACAAGTTGACGCAATTACATTATTAATTGATAAATTAATTAGAAACGAAGAAATTGATATAAATAATTTTAAATATAATTTTTACAAAAACACTAGAAAAATATATACAGAATGCAAAAAAATTAAAATTGATAATTTGTAAAAGTAGATTTTTACATTATTTTTATAGATTTTTTAATTTTTTAGTGAAAGCGCTTTCAGTTATACTATATTTGCATAGTAATAATTATCATAAAGATATTATTCAATTAGTGCAAAAAGGAATTAAAGGAGGAAATTATAATGAAAAAAAGATTAATTCCAATATTTGCTTTAGCTGCTACAGCTTTTTTATTAACTGGATGTAATAAAAAAACAACTGTTGCAAACAAGGATAAACCATTAATTTGGTTTAATAGACAACCAAGTAACCCTGCTGACAACACAATTGATATGCAAGCCATGAACTGGAATGATAAAACATATTATGTTGGTTTTGACGCTGTTGCTGGTGGTGATGTTCAAGGACAAATGATTCTTGATTATTTCAAAGATAAAACAATTGCAGAAGTAGACCGTAATAAAGATGGTTATTTAGGTTATGTTTTATGCGTTGGTGACGTTGGTCATAACGATTCAAAAGCTAGAACTCGTGGTATAAGAACCGCTTTAAAAACATGGAATGATTCTTATGAACCAAATGTTAGCAAAGAAGGTGAAATTACATTAAAAGATGGAACCCTTAAAGTTAAAGAATTAGAAGGAAAAGCAATGACAGGTACTGATGGTTCTACCTGGAACGCAGCTGCTGCTACCGATGCAATGACAGGATGGGCAACAAAATTCGAATCAACCTTAGATTTAGTTGTATCTAATAATGATGGTATGGCAATGGGTTGTTTATCTGCAAGTAACTACATTAAAGGTGTACCAATCTTTGGTTATGATGCTAACGAAGATGCTTTAGAAGCTGTCCGTGATGGAAAATTAAGTGGAACAATTTCTCAAAACGTTGACGCACAAGCTTGTGGAACATTACAAGTACTACGTAATATTTTAGATGGAGAAACTGGTGCCGATGTTGTTAAAAAAGGTTTTAGCACAAAAGATAAATATGGTAACCAAATTAGCGCTCCAACAACTTATCGTGAAAATGAAAAAGCTATTTTAGCTGCTAACAGTGCAGTTATAAAATCTAATGTTGGTGAATATATTGGTGGTGCAAGAGATAAAGGAATTAAACAAATTGATGGTGACAAGAAAAAAATCTTATTAACAATTTATAATTCTGGCGATAACTTCTTATCAAGCAGTTATTTACCAGCTTTAAAATACTACGCACCATTATTAAACTTAGACCTTACTGTTATTCAAGGTGATGGTCAAAGTGAATCTTCTGTTTTAGATAAATTAGGCGATCTTAATTCTTATGATGGATACGCTATTAATATGGTTAAAACTAACAGCGGAAAAGATTACACTGGAAAATTAAAATACTAAAAATTTATTTTTAAGCAACAACGGCTATCTTTAAAATAGCCGTTGTTATATTTATGGATTTTGGAGGGTAGGATATGGATAAATATATTTTAGAAATAAAAAATCTTTCTAAATCTTTTGGTCGTAATAAAGTTTTAACAAATGTAAATTTAAATATTAGACCTGGAAGTGTTATGGGTTTAATGGGTGAAAACGGTGCTGGTAAATCTACAATGATGAAGTGCCTTTTCGGTATATATAGTAAAGATGAAGGTAAAATATTATTAAATGGCAAAGAAATTGATTTTAAAGATCCGAAAAATGCACTAGAAAATGGTGTTGCAATGGTTCACCAAGAATTAAATCAATGTCTTGATAGAAGTGTTTGTGATAATTTATTTTTAGGTAGATATCCTACAAAAAACGGAATTATTGATGAGAATTTAATGCATAAACAATCATTGTCTTTATTTAATAAGTTTAATATGGATGTTAATCCGAAAAGTATAATGAGAACCATGTCTGTTTCATCAAGGCAGATGGTAGAAATTGCAAAAGCTGTTTCTTACAATTCTAAAGTTATTGTTTTAGATGAACCTACATCTTCTTTAACTGAAAGAGAAATTAAAAAATTATTTAAAATTGTTAATAATTTAAAAGAAAAAGGTGTTTCATTTATTTATATTTCTCATAAAATGGATGAAATATTTGAAATATGTGACGAAGTTAGTGTTTTAAGAGATGGGAATACGATTTTCACCAAAAAAATTGAAGACACTAACATGCAAGAATTAATTAAAGGTATGGTTGGAAGATCTTTAGATAATAGATTTCCACCTGTAGATAATAATCCAGGCAAAACTGTATTATCTATTAAAAGTTTATCTACTAAATATGAACCATTTTTAAAAGATATTTCATTTGATGTTAAACAAGGTGAAATTTTTGGTATATATGGATTAGTTGGAGCAGGAAGAAGCGAATTATTAGAATCATTATTTGGACTTAAACAACTTTCTTCAGGAGATATTGTTTATAAAAATGACAAAGTGCATTTTAAAAGTGCAAGAGATGCTATGGATTATAATTTTGCACTTGTAACTGAAGAAAGAAAATTTAACGGAATGTTTCCTAAAGCTTCTTTAAAATTTAATACCTGTATAACAAACTTAGAAAAATTTAAAAGTTTTGGAATTTTAAATGAACAATTGATGGAAGAGGCTACTTTAAATGAGATTGATAAACTACATACTAGATGTATGGGAAGTGAAGATTTGATTGGCTCATTAAGTGGCGGAAATCAACAAAAAGTTATTATAGGTAAATGGTTAGAAAGAAATCCTGATGTGTTCTTATTAGATGAACCTACAAGAGGCATTGATGTTGGCGCAAAATATGAAATATATCAGTTAATTATAAATATGGCAAAAGCAGGTAAAACAATTATAGTTGTATCAAGTGAAATGCCAGAAATATTAGGTATAACTAACAGAATTGCAGTTATGTCTAATCATAAGATTGCAGGAATTGTTGATAGTAAAAAAACTAATCAAGAAGAATTGTTAAAACTATCTGCAATGTATTTATAGGGGAAAGATATGGATAATTTAAAAATTAAAAAAACATCTTCTCGTAAAGATTTAATAAATCCTATTCATAATGAAATCTTTAAGAAAAATGAAGAAGAATTAGTTAAATTAAGACAAGATGGTGTAACCAAAATAAGACAATTAAAAGAAGAAAATATTTTTATTAAGAAAAATAAAACTTTAGATAAAGAGACAAAAACTAAACTTATTAATAAAAATAATGAATTAATAGCGAAAGCTAAAGTAATTAAAGAAAAAAATAAAGAAAAAATTAAAGAATTAGAAAAAAATACTGTCTTAAAAATTAAATCTAAATCAAAAGAATTTGAAAAGGAATTTAAAGAACTTTCTAAAAAAGATATAGAATTATTAAAAACAGAATATGATAAAAAATTCGAAAAAGCTTTATTAGAATATAAATCTAATTTAGTGAAAATTAATTCTAAGTATAATGACAAAATATCAGACAAAGAAAATAAAAAATCTTTAAAAGAAGAAATTAAATTTGAAAATTTAAGATATAAATCTTTAGTAGCCGATCTTAAAAAAGAATTAAAAAATCATATTAATAAAATTAAAACTGAAAACTTTAATGTTTATAATAACCGTTTTAACTATATTAAGAAGATTAGAGATAGTAAAGTAAATTTATTAGATAATATAGAATTTAAGTATCGTAAAAATATTTATCAATTCAGTTGGGAAAAATTCTTAATGAATAATGGTTTATATATAGCAATACTTATATTCTTTGTATTCTGTTGTATTTACTCTTCAGTAGTATTACAAAAAGATTTATTAACCTTACAAAATATATTTAATATATTAGAGAACTCTTCTACAAGAATGTTCTATGCTTTAGGTGTTGCAGGATTAATTTTAATCGGTGGAACTGACCTTAGTATTGGGCGTATGGTTGCTTTAGGATCTGTTATAACCGCTGTTATTTTACATGATGGTAATAATATTATTAGATTCTTCAATATGCCACCATTGAATTTCGACGCCGTTCCTATGTTCTTTAGATTATTATTAGCGTTGACATTATCTATCTCGTTATGTTCACTATTCTCTTTATTAGCAGGTGTATTCACTGCTAAGTTTAAGATGCATCCATTCATTTCTACTCTTTCTACTCAATTAATTATTTATGGATTATTATTCTTTGCAACTCAAGGTACAAGTGCTGGAAGCATAAATGATAGTATTAAAGACGCTATTGGAGGAAGATGGTATATTGCTGGTACCAATTTAACTTTCCCAAAACTTATTATTCCTATGATTCTTATAATTTTTGTTATTTGGTTTATCTGGAATAAAACAAAATTCGGCAAAAATATGTACGCAGTTGGAGGAAACTCTGAAGCTGCTAGTGTTTCAGGAATAAATGTTTTTAAAACAACATTATTTATATTCTTATTAGCAGGTGTTTGTTATGGTTTTGGTTCATTCTTTGAAGCTTTCAGAGCAAATACAAGTGCTGGAACAGGTCAAGGATTTGAATTAGATGCAATCGCTGCGTGCGTTGTTGGTGGAATTTCCTTCAGCGGTGGTGTTGGTAAAGTTAAAGGCGCTGTTTTTGGAGTATTGATTTTTACAGCTTTAACATATGCTTTAAACTTCCTAAAAATTGATACTAATATTCAATTTATCTTCAAAGGTATTATTATACTTACTGCAGTTGCAATTGACTGTGCAAAATACCTTAAAAAGAAATAGATTATAAATTAATAAAATAAAAAACTTCAGATACCCTCCTTTCTTGATTTTATTAAAATCAATATCCATCTGAAGTTTTTTTGTATTTATAATAATTTATTTCCTTCTTTTAAAGCATTATTAATTTCATAATCTGGCCAAATTGAAGACTGTACTTCCCCAATATGTCTCTTATTTAAAAGAAGAAGACATAATCTTGATTGACCGATACCTCCGCCAATTGATAATGGAAGTTTATCTTCTAATAATAATTTATGGAAAGGCATATTTTTTCTTTCTAGATTATTAGAAATTGTTAATTGATTTAATAAAGAATTTTTATCTACTCTTATACCCATAGAGCTTATTTCTACAGCTTTATCTATATCTTTATAATAAATTATTAAATCACCATTTAAATTCCAATCATCGTAATCTGGAGCTCTTGAACCATGTGAAAGGCCATTGGACAATTTATTACCGATACCAATTATAAAAATAGCTAAATGTTTTTTTGCAAATTCTTTTTCTCTTTCTTCAGAGGTTAAAGTAGGATATTTTTTTAATAATTCTTGACTAGTTATAAATGTAACTTTATCAGGGAAAATCTTATCCAAGATAGGATAGTAACTTAATACTTTATTTTGAGTCTTTAAAATAGATTTATAAATTTTGTTTACGATTAATTTAAGATATTTAATATTTCTATCTTCTTCTTTAATATGTTTTTCCCAGTCCCATTGATCAACATAAATAGAGTGAAGATTATCTAAATCTTCTTCTTTTCTTATTGCGTTCATATCAGTGTATATACCTGATTCATAAGGAATATTATATACTTTCAACGCTAGTCTTTTCCATTTAGCTAAAGAATGAACTATTTCTAATTCTTCATTTACACCTTTAATTTTAAAAGAAACTGGTTGTTGTTCGCCATTAAGATCATCATTTAAACCACTACTTTTTTTAACAAATAAAGGAGCACTTACTCTTAATAGTTTTAATTCTTTAGCAAGGTTTGCTTCAAAAGTGTCTTTAACTAGTTTAATACCTACTTCGGTATCTATTAAATTTAACTTAGATTTATACATAACATATATAAGTATAATATAGAGATTATTATTTTCTATAAAATATAATAATAATTTTAATAAATAATAGATTTAAGGGTTTAAAATATAATTAATAATTATATGTAAACGGTTTCATAAAAAATATTATTTTTTTCTCTTGATTATTACTAAATTAATGATATTCTAATCTACCAACACATAAATTGTGTTGTAAAAGAAATGTTAAGAAAGGAGGAAATTTATGTCAAAATTACTTTATAAGGTTAAAAATGATAACAATTTCTCCAACAAGTCAAGAAGTAGAAGTAAGATGTTCTACAAATTAGTTAATCAATTTGTTGCAGTTATTGATCCAAATACATTTAACCTATAATTAAAAGTATCGTTAGATACTTTTTTTTATAATATTTTAACTTATAATTGTTATATGAAATTACTTGTATTTGATGTTGATGGAACCTTGATTCCTAATGAAAATGATTTATTAGATGAAGAAACTATTAAGATATTAAATAAAAGACTTGAAGATGGTGATATTATTGCTATAGCAAGTGGTAGACCTTATTTAGGTATTAAAAAATATTTAGATCAATTATCTAATGGCAAAAAATTTATAATCGGCGCTAATGGTGCAGTTGTATATGATTATGATGGTAATATATTATATTTTAAGGGATTAAAATTTAAAGATTATAATATATTCTATAAAAAATATCATAAATTGTTAGAGGATAGAGGTTGTTCTGTTTATTGTTACACAATGGATAAAGTTGGATATTATAAATTATCCAAAGTGATTGAAACTGAATCTAGTTTTAATGGTGATTTAGGTTTAGTTAACTTTAATGAAATAAAATTCGATGACAATGATAATATTTTAAAAATTATGATAGCAGGAGAAATTGAAAAAATCGATGATATTGATTTTTCATATGAAAAAGATTTATATCACTATGTAGATAGTAATGATTATTATCATGAATTTGTTAATAAAAAAACTGATAAAGCTGAAGGTGTTAATTTCTTAATTAATTACTTAAATATTAACCGTAATGATTGTTATTGTTTCGGTGATGGTATGAATGATTATGAAATGATTAAACGATTTAATGGTATAGCAATGAGTAACGCTAGAGAAGAAGTTAAAAGTGTTTCAAAATTTATAACTCTTTCTGTAAATGAACATGGTGTTAATTATGCTTTACAAAATTATGTTAAGTAAATTGTTTAATTTATTTATAGAGAAATAATTATGTTATTTAAAAATAGTTCAATGGATTTAGTAAAAGGAAGTAAAAAAGAAATCATTATTAAAATGATTCGTTTTACTTTGCCTATTATTTTTATAGGACTATTTCAAATACTTTATAATGCTTTTGATTTAATTATTATACAAAATCATGATGGACCTATTTCTGCTGCAGCTGTTGGCGCAAACGGCAGTCTCATTGCTTTAATAACATCTGGATTTTTAGGTTTAAGTAACGGTGTTAATGTAGTAATGGCAAGATATTATGGAAGAAATGATAAATCTAATTGTGATAAAACTTTACATACTTCAATTGCACTATCTTTGATTGGTGGAGTTTTTGTAGGAATATTTGGTATTACTTTATCTAGATTATTTCTCGAATTAATCCGTGTTGATCAATCATATATTGAGTTAACTAATACTTACTTAATCATATATTTTTTAGGATTACCTTTTTTATCAGTTTATAATTTCTCTACTGCAATTTTAAGAGGCATGGGAAATAGCAAAACCCCTCTCATTATTTTAATGATTTCTGGTTCAATAAATGTTATTTTAAATCTTGTTTTTGTTAATGTATATAATTTAGGTGTTAAAGGTGTTGCCTTTGCTACAGTTATTTCTGAGTTTATTAGTGCTTTATTAATTGTAATATTTTTAATTAAATCAAATTCCTTTGTTAATCTAAAAATAAGTGAAGTAAGATTATATCAAGATAGTTTAAAACAAATTCTTAAAATCGGTATACCTAGTGGCTTAGAAGGAATTATTTTTTCAATTAGTAACGTTTTATTACAATCATCTGTAAATACATGGGGACCAAAAGTTGTAGCTGCTAACAGTGATGCTTCATCAATTGAAAGTTTCACATTTGTTGCAATGTATGCAGTAAGTTCAACTGCAACTGCTTTTACAAGCGCAAATTATGGAAGAGGATATAAGAAAAATATTAAAACTATATTCTATACATGTATTATCTTATGTGTGTTTATTTCATTGATTTTTGGATCTATAACTTTAATTTTTAAAGAGCAATTACTTGATTTATATATTGGTAATAATGTTGATGAAACTATTAAAAAATTAGCGTATGAAAGAATGTTAATTATTTTGTCTACGTATTATTTCTGTGGAATTATGAATGTATTATGTGGAATTTTGAGAGGCTTAGGTTATTCTATTTCGCCTTTAATAATAACGATTGGTGCATGTTGTGTTTTTAGATTATTTTGGGATATTTGTGTTTATAGTGATAATATTGAAAGTTCAAGACATAGTCTTAAGTTATTATATTCATGTTATCCCTTAAGTTGGATAATAGCCTGTATTGGAGAAATTATTTTATATCTATCATTAAAAAATAAATATAATAAAAGAATGGATGATAATTATCAAAGATATATTTCTGCTAATATATAAATTATTGTTAATATCATCTTTATTATATATCTGTTTGAATCTTACATATATTTTTTAGTATAATTATAGCGAGAGGGGTAAAAATATGCCATTATTTGTAGAAAAGGGAGACTTAGTATCTAAAAATGTAGACTGTATTGTTAACGCAAGCAATGTTAAATTAAGTATGGTAGAAGGCGTTGGGCGTGCAATTTTTCATAAAGCTGGAGATGTAGAATTATCTAATTACTGTAAAAAAATCGGATTTTGTAAACCAGGAGATGTCGTTTCGTCCCCATCTTTTAACATGACTAACACTAAGGAACTTTTTCACGCTGTTGCTCCAATATATGTAAATGGTAAACACGATGAAGAGAATTTGTTGAGAAAAGTTTATTATAAATGTTTAAATATGGCTATTGAAAGAGGTTATAACTCAATCGCTTTTCCTTTATTAAGTGGGGAGTTTAATTATCCTCTGAATGACTGTTTTGATGTTGCTATTTCTGTTTTTAAAGATTTTTTAAAAGAACATCCAGATTTATCAATTTATTTAGTTATATATAAAAATTTTCCTGAATTATTATCAGAAGAAGAACAATTAGATTTAACAAAATTTATTATTGAAAATCAGGCAAAAACTTTTGAATTATCACAAAACAAAGAAAGTTTTGATGTTTTAATCAAAAGATTTATCGGAAGAGCTAATATTGATATCAATACTTTGTCACATTTGTCCAATTTAAAAATAGACTATATTAATAATAATATTTACCATGAAGGTGAAGTATCAAAAAACACAATTTTTGCTTTGGGTATTGCTTTAAAATTAAATTTAAATGAAATTAATGATTTAATGAATTCAAAAGGTTACACAATCGAATCTTCTGTTGTATCTGACCTTATCGTTTTATATTTTGTTGAAAATAATATTTACGATATATTTAAAATTAATTCTATTCTATTTAAATACGGTTATAAATCTTTAGGTTTAATCTTCTAGTTTTAAAATGAAAAATTTATCAACTAAACAATGTGTTCCAAAAAGTATACCTTTATCTAAAAGTATATCTAATTTTAATGAAGTCGAAGAAACTTATAGTGAAGAAGAAGCTGTTTTAGAAGCCTCAAGATGTTTAAATTGTAAAAATAGCCCTTGTATTAATGGTTGTCCTTTACAAAACAATATTCCATTAATGAACTTCTTAATATCGAATAAAAAATTTTTGGAAGCATATGATGTTGCTAGAAACACAAATAATTTAGGAATGATTACAGGTAGAGTTTGTAATCATCAAAAGCAATGTGAATTAAAATGTGTTAGAAATATTAAAAATAAAAGTGAAAGTGTTTCAATATCAAGGTTAGAGAGATTTATTTTTGATTATTATAATTCTAACTATCCTGAAAAAACTATAAATATCAATAGAAACGGTAATAGGATTGCAATTTTTGGATCAGGACCAAGTGGTTTAGTCTGTGCAGAAGATTTATTTTTAGCCGGCTTTCAAGTAGATGTTTATGAAAAAGAGTCATATCCTGGTGGTATTCTCAAATATGGAATACCTAATTTTGTATTACCTAAAAATATAATTAATAATTATATTAATAAATTAAAAAATCTAGGTGTTAATTTTATATGTAATTATGATGTTGAACTTATTAAGAATATCAATGATTTTATTACAACTAACAATTACAAAGCCATATATATAGCAACAGGTTCTTCTATTCATAACAAAATGAATATAGAAAATGAAGATAGCGAAAATGTTTTTTACGCTGATGATTTCTTAAAATTAATTAATTATAATATGGAAAATTATATTTACAACAAACGGCTTGATTTTTTCAAGGAAGCAAAAAGAATTATTGTTGTTGGCGGTGGTAATGTTGCTATTGATGTTGATAGAGTTTTAAGAAGAATTACTAATAGTGAAATCATTAATATTTATAGAAGAAGTGAAAAAGAAATGCCATGTAGGGAAGATGAATATAATCAAGCTTTAAAAGAAGATATATTATTTAAATTTCTAACTAATCCTAAAAAAATACTTGTTAAATATAACAAACTTTATGCCTTAGAATGTGTTGATATGGAATTAAAAAATATAGATTCTTCTTCAAGACCTAAACCTTATGAAATAGAAGGTTCTAATTATATAATTGATACTGATATTATAATTTTTGCCATAGGGAATTATAATAAATTATTATTTGCAGATGAATTAAATAATGATGGTTTTAATTATTTTATTAATGAAGAAACATTGCAAACATCGAATCCTAAAATATTCGTAGGTGGTGATTTAATTAAAGGTGAAAAAACAGTAGCTAGAGCAATTAAAAATGGCAAGCAAGCTGCTTACCATATTTGTAAAAGTATATTAATCAACTCTGGAATTTAAGTTAGAATTTTTTATAATATCGTCATATTTTTTTAAATCTTCTTCATCAGGGACAAAAACGAAGTCGATATTTCTTAAAATCTCATAATAATCAAATCCGTACCCACATAAGAATTTATTTTCTTTTAAAGTAACACCAACATAGTCAGCTTCAAATTCTATTTTTCTCATAGGTTTTTTATCAAATAAACAAACAACGGTGATTGATCTTGGTTTGTGATTTTTTTCAAGATATTGTTTAACATAGTTAAGAGTTAAACCAGAATCAACAATATCTTCGACAATAACTAAATCTCTATTAGTCACATCTTCAGATAAATCTTTTTTTAAATGAATAACTCCAGTAGAAGAAGTTCCACTAAAACTTGTAACTTGAATAAAGTCTAATGCAAGAGGAATATGAATTTCTCTTATTAAATCCATAAAGAAAGGAGTAGCTCCTTTTAAAACGCCGACAAAAACTGGAATAGTTTTGGAATCTTTGAATTTTTCTTCTAATTTACGACCTAAATCAACGCATATTTCATGAATTTCATCTTTATTTAATACAATTTCTTTCATATTTAGCCCTCCTGTTAAAAGTATATAAATTATTTTTATACTATTGGTCTTAAAATTACAACAAAATTTATATATATAATAAATATGTTAGATATATTTTATTAAAATATACAATAATAAGTATTAAAATTTAACTTTTCATTTATATAAAATTATTAATAATATAAAATAATATTATGGAAAAAAAAGAAATAACTTTTATTGAATATCTTAAGAATCTTAATAAATATAATTTACCTGAATATGAAGATTTCCCACCTATTTCTTTATATATGGAACAAGTTATTTCTTATATTAATGAGACTTTATATCCAATATATTCTTATACCGATAAAGAAATTATTACATCTTTTATGGTAAATAATTATGTTAAGGCAAAAGTTTTAAATCCACCTAAAGAAAAAAAATATGATAACGAACATCTTGCTTATTTATATTCGATTTCGTTATTAAAATCTGTAATTCCAATGAGAGATATTGCTACATTGATTGATATAGATAAAAAATATTTCACTGACCCAAGCAAAAGTTATAAATACTTCAAAGAAAAATATAATGATAGTTTGAGAAATATTACTGATAATTTTTTAGATAACCAAAATGATTTTATCCAACAAAGTAGTGATGATAAAGATATAAATATTAATAAAACTATTAAAGCGTTAGATTTATATATCCTTGCTGCTAATGCAAAACGTCTAGCCGATTCATTAATTATTGATATTAATAAAAATGATAAGAAAAATAAAACGTCTAAGGAAACAAAAAAAGAGATAATATTATCTAATAAAAAGGATAGTAAAACCGCAAAAGAAATTAGATCAATTAACAAGAGGAAAGGAAAGTAATTATGAAAATTTTAGTAACTGGAGGGTTAGGATTTATTGGTTCGATTACCGCTGTAAATTTAATTGAACATAATCTGGATGTTGTAATTGTAGATAATTTATATAATTCAAAATTATCTGTATTAGATAAAATTGAAAAGATAACTAATAAAAGACCAATTTTTTATAATGTTGATGTTAGCGATTTAGAAGAATTAAAAAAAATATTTGAAAAAGAAAAACCTTACGCTGTAATTCATTTTGCTGGGTATAAAGCTGTAGCAGAGTCTGTTCAAAAACCATTAGAATATTATAAAAATAATTTATCCACAACTTTCTCTTTGCTTGAATGTATGAGAGAATTTGGTTGTTATAATTTAGTTTTTTCATCTTCTAGTACAGTATATGGACTACCATCTTCAGTACCTATTTATGAAAATCATGAAGTTAAATCCGCAACTTCACCTTATGGTGAAAGCAAAGTAATGAATGAGAGATTACTAACAGACTTTAGTAAAGTTAATCCTAAATTTAATATAGCATTGTTAAGATACTTTAATCCTATAGGAGCACATAATAGTGGATTATTAGGTGAAGATCCAAATGGAATACCTAATAATCTATTACCGTATATTGCAAAAGTAGCAACAAAAGAACTTCCATATGTAAAAGTTACTGGTCATGACTATGACACAATTGATGGGACCGGAGTTAGAGACTATATACATGTTATGGATTTAGCAAATGGACACTATTTAGCCGTCAATAAATTACTAACAAATCCTGGTTTAGTTATTTATAATTTAGGAACTGGTAAAGGAACAAGTGTACTTGAAATGATTAAAGCTTATGAAAAAGCTACGAATATTCATATTCCATACATACTAACTGAACGTAGAGAAGGCGATATTCCAATGAATTTTGCTAATTGCGATAAAGCCAAAAAAGAATTAGGATTTAAATGTATTTATTCTATAGAAGACGCTTGCAGAGATAGTTATAATTATTCCAAAAATAATTTTAATAAATAAATTATAATGAGGCGTTGACAAGTGGTAAAGTCAAAGGTCTCTGAAACCTTTATACGCTGGTTCGAATCCAGCCGCCTCAGCCAATTTATAATAAATTTTAAAATCTATGAACAACTTTAAATTTATAAACAAATATAATGAAACTTTTAATGGATTTTCATTAATAAACAAAAACTCAGAAGCTTGTATAATTATTATTAGCGGTATGTGTGAATACGTCAATAGGTACGAACAATTTGCTAAGTTTTTATATACATTTAATTTCTCAATATTTTCTATTGATTATTATAACCAAGGTAAAAATGGAAATTTAGGTAATGGAACTAATAATTCGTTTAATAAATTTGTTGATACTATCGATGAACTCGCTATTTATTTAAAAAAATATTATAAAAAACCAGTATACATTTTTTCTCATAGTATGGGTAGTTTTATAACACAAAAATATATCTCAACATATAATAATATTGATAAATATGTGTTATGTGCAACTAACTATATTTCTAATTATATCGGCTTTATATCTAGAATATTTTCAAAAATAATTGTTAATAAAAATAATTATAATAAGGAAGCTAATATATTACATAAATTATCAATAGGCCAGTATGAAAAAGGATTAATCAATAAAAATGATTGGTTATCTTATAATAAAGAGAATGTTGAAAGATATAGCAAAGATCCGCTTTGCGGATATAAATGTAACAATGGTTTTTATTATGAATTATTTAAAGGATTATATAGTTTACGTAGATTTAAAAATATGAAAAACTTAAATTCAAAACATCCTATTTTAATAATTGGTGGAGATAATGATTTAGTAAGTAATAACGCAAAAGGACTATTAAAACTTAATAATTTTTATAATAAAAATAAAATGAAAGTTCAAATTAAAATTTATAAAAAAATGAAACATGAGATTATTAATGAGTCTAACAACATAAAAGTTTATAATGATGTAGTCAATTTTTTCAAAAATAATTAAATTTATTATTTACCTCTTTCTTTAACAAAATATTTTATATTATAATATATTTAGCATATAGTTTTTAACACGATAACTAACAAAATTAACTATAATATTTAAAAATTTATGCACATAACTAACTCTTTATGTCATTATTATGACTTATATAAATTTATTAAAGGAGAGGTTTATGGCCAAAGAGTATGATGTAATTGTAATTGGTGCTGGTAATGGCGGACTAGCAACCGCTTTAACGTGTCAAAATGCTGGGAAAAAAGTTGCAATTTTTGAAAAGCATAATATTCCTGGCGGATGTGGAACTACTTTCAGAAGAGGCAAATATGAATTTGAAGTAGCTCTTCACCAGTTAAATGGAATGGGACCAAAAGAAAATCCTGGTCCAGTAAGAAAGTTATTTAGAGAATATGGTATTGAAGATGAAATTGATTTTATTAGAATTCATTCTTTATATAGCATTAAATTACCTCTAGATAATAAAATAGGAACTGTTACACTTCCTACAGATAGATACGAAGCAGCTAAATTGCTTAAGAAAATATTCCCTAATGAAACAAAAATTGATGCATATTATGACATGATTTGGCAATTTGCTAAAGAAATTAATGATTTTAAAAAAGCAGGAGAAAATAATAAAAGAACAAAGGAACCTGGTAGTTTTTCAAAACTACTAATTAAAAAAGTTTTTCCTTTAAAATATAAGACATTAGCTAAATATGGTGTTATGCCATGTGAAGAAGTATTAGATGAATTTTTTAAATGTCAAGAAATTAAATTAATATTGAGTGCGTACTGGTGCTTTATGGGAATGCCTCCTAAAAAATTCCCATTCCTTATTTTAGCTTTATGTACTTATGATTATGTAACAGATAAACCATGGTATGTTAAGGGTGGTTCTCAAGCAATGTCAACTGCAATGGCTGAAAGAATTAAAACTCTAGGAGGAGATGTATTTTTAAATAATAAGGTTAAAAAAATTATCGTAGAGGATGGTATAGCAAAAGGAATAATAGATCAAAATGATGAAATATATTACGCCAAAAAAATAGTTTCAAACATTGCTCCTTATGTAACATACAATAGTTTAATAGGTAAAGAAAATATTAGCGAAGAATGCATTGATTATTTTAGAAGTTATACAGTTGGAATAAGCGCATTTATTATGTTTTTAGGTTTAGATTGTACTCCAGAAGAAGTAGGTTTTACTGACTCATTTAATTTAATTTACGATTCATTAGATGCTAACAATGATTTCAATATGTCTAAAACTCTTGATGGAAGTAAAGATCCGATTGTTGCAACTTGTTACACTATTGATGATCCAAGTGTATCTCCAGAAGGGAGTTCAGTTGTATCATGCGGATGTTTAAAGTACGCAGAAGAATGGGAAAAATTATCTCCTGAAGAATATTATTCAAAGAAAAATGAATTAGCTGATCAAATACTTATAAGATTAGAAAAGAGATTCCCAAATTTGAGACCTCATATTGAAAAATTAGATATAGCATCTCCTTTAACTTTTGAAAGATATTTAGGACATCCAGGTGGTGCTATTTATGGATTTGAACAAGATTTAAAATCAAGTGTTTTCTTCAATCCTACTAAATCATTTATAAAAAATTTAACTTTCTCAAGTGGATGGGTCAATACATGTGGATTTGGTCCTAATTACTTAAACGGAGATAAAGTCGGAAAACAAATTTTAAAGGAGATTGAATAATGGCAGATTTAAAAGAAACATTAATCTCTTCAATGAGAAACGGTGAAGAAACTTTAAAAGAATTATATTACGCTCGTAAGATGGGGGATGATTTTACTTTACAAAAAGGAAGAGTAGATGAAATTGTAAATAAATATCATCGAGATAAAATAATTGTTAAAGTATCCGATATAATTCAACGTTCACCAATTTGTAAAACCTATAAACTTATTCCAGTTTATGATAAAGATTTACCTATTTTTCAAGCTGGACAATTTATCAATTTGTTTATTAATATTGATAATAAAATCACTACTTCGAGACCTTACTCAATATCATCAAGTCCATTAGAAAGAGGATATTATGAAGTGACAGTTCAAAAAGTAAAAGACGGCTTTGTTAGTCAATATATAGTTGATAATCTTAAAATAGGAGATGAACTAAAAATTACTAGTCCTGCTGGCCAATTCTTTTATAGCCCAGTATTTCAAGACAAGCACACTGTATTAATTGCTGGAGGTAGTGGTATCACTCCATTCATTAGTATGATTAGAGAAATTATTAACAAAAATGATAATAGAATAATTGATTTAATTTATGGAATAAGAAATTTAGAAAATGCTTTGTTTTTTGATGAATTAAATTATATTTCTTCTAAATATAAAAATATACGTTGTTATTATGTAGTTTCAGAACCATTAAATGAATCAGATAAGAAATATCATCAAGGATTTATCACAAAAGAACTAATTTTCAATTTAATTAATGATATAAATATACCTACTTATTTTATAAGTGGACCTAAAATTATGAGTGATTTTGTTATTAATGAACTTAAAAACTTAGGTGTTAAAGATAAAAATATTATTCCTGAAAAATATGGTTCAACAATAGATGTTACTTTAGAAAAAAACTATCCAAAAGAATTTAGCGGAAAAGAAATATTCAAGATAAAATTTAAAGATTTTGAATTTGATGCAAGAGCAAATGAAACCATTGTTCAGGCATTTGAAAGAGCTGGTTTACATGATAAAATTAATGTTGTATGCAGAGTAGGCTCATGTTCTTTATGTAGAGCTAAACTTCTTAAAGGTAATGTATTTGTTCCTGAAGATGTATTAATAAGAAGTACAGATAAAAAATATGGATATATACATTCATGTAAATCATATCCATTAAGTGATTTAGAAATCGATTTATAACAATTAATTTAGGATAATATAATTTATTGTCTATCTTTTAAAAAATGAAATATTAAACGATTAATGTTTAATTTCTAATTTTAAATTGTTATAATTTTTAAAGACTAGTCAGGAGGTCTTTATTATGATTAAAGATATTTTGGTTTTTTCACTTAGCTCAAACACTGAATTAACTGATAGAGTTTGTGCTTTCTTAGGTATTGAAAGAAGTCACGCTGAAATACATCATTTCGCTGATGGAGAATGCTTAGCTACAAGTAAAGCAGATGTTCGTGGTAAAAAAATATATATCATCCAATCTACTTGTTCTCCTGTTAATGATCGAATAATGGAAACTCTTATTTTTATTGATGGTATTAAGAGAGCTAACTGTAAAGAAATAACTTTAATCGCCCCATACTTTGGTTATGCAAGACAAGATAGAATCGCTCACATGAACGAACCTGTCTCAGCACGTATGGTTGCAGATTTATTTTCAAACGCAGGTGTATCAAGAATTCTTACAATGGAATTACACACTCCTCAAATCCAAGGTTTCTTTAGTGTTCCTACTGACAATCTATCTCCTGCAGTTATTTACGCTAAATATTTAAATGATAAATTTAATAGACATCCAGAATATTTAAATAATATAGCTATTGTAGCTCCTGACCATGGAGCCGTTTATAGAGCACGTGATTTAGCAAACTTTATTCCAAATACTTCTTTTGTTGTTATAGATAAAAGAAGACCAAAACCTAATGTTGCTGAAATAACTAATGTTTTAGGTGATATCGAAGGTAAAGTTTGTATTATGATCGATGATATTATTGATACTGGAGGAACAATTTGCGCTGGAGCTCATGTTTTAAAAGAAAGAGGAGCCAAAAAAGTTATAATTTGTTGCGCTCATGCTTTATTCTCAAATAATGCATTACAAAGATTTGAAAACAGTGAAGATATAGATCAAGTAATAACAACTGATACAATAAATCATCCTGAATTTGAAAAATCTAAAAAAATGAAAGTATTATCTATTGCTGAAATGATTGCAGATGTTATTAAATCTCACGAATCTCACGAAGCAATTAAAGATAAATATTCAAGATTTCATTAATTAAATAAAAGATATGGATATAAATAGAAACCATATCTTTTTATTATTTAAATACATTTAGCAATATATTTGTTATAATTTAATAAATGTGGGGAGTAGCGAATAGTATTTTGCGTCAACACGATTATCAAATAATCCGCTGATACTACAGTAATGAGCAAGACCATATCTAGGAGACTTAATATGGACAAATACACAAATAATAAAGAATTAAATTTTGAAACTATTTCAAGACATAGCACTTGTTCTATTTTAAATACCGATGTTCAACAAGGATTAAGTGATGATGAGGTAAAAAAAAGACAAGAATTTTATGGATTAAATAAATTAAAAGAAACAAAAAAGAAGTCTATTATTAAAATATTTTTTGAACAATTTAACAATCCAATGGTTTTTGTGTTGTATGGTGCTGTTATTTTAACCTTAATGATTTCGATATATGAAACTGTTAAAACAATTAATAGCGGTCAACCTTTTAATTTCTATACAACTGGTGATTGGCCTGATATTATAATAATTCAAATTGTCTTGATAATAAATTCTATTATTGGAACAGTACAAGAAGTAAAGGCACAAACTTCTTTAGACTCTCTTAAAAAAATGTCATCGCCCGAAGCTTTGGTTTTAAGAAATGGAAAAAGAATTAAAATTAAAGCTGAAGAATTAGTTCCTGGAGATATTGTATATCTTGAAGAAGGTGATACTATTTCTGCTGATTTAAGATTGTTAGAAGCATATAACTTTAAAACAAATGAAGCATCTTTAACTGGTGAATCATTACCAGTTCTTAAAAAAGCTAACATTACCTTTAATAAAAAAGTTGGTGTTGGTGATTGTATTAATTTAGCATATTCATCAACTATAGTAAGTTATGGTAGAGCTGTGGGTGTTGTTGTTAAAACTGGAATGGATACAGAAATTGGAAAAATAGCAGAAGCTCTTGATAATCAATATAAAATAGAAACACCTTTGCAAATAAAATTAGCTAAGTTAAGTAAATCTTTAGGTTTGTTAACTTTAGCCATTATAGCAGTTGTTTTAATTGTTGATATTATCTGGATTTTTATACATGGTCAACATTTACAGATTGATGCATATATTGAAGCAATTTTATCTTCGATTGCTTTAGCTGTCGCTGCAATTCCAGAAGGATTGCCTGCGGTTGTAACAATTGTTTTATCAATCGGTGTTCAAAAAATGGTTAAAGCTAATACTATTATTAGAAAATTACCATCTGTTGAAACTTTAGGTTCTGTCAGTGTTGTTTGTAGCGATAAAACTGGTACTTTAACACAAAATAAAATGACAGTAGTTAAGGCTTATATTGATAATAAAATTTATGAAGAAAACCAAATAACTGATGTTTCAAATGAATCTATTAAATTTTTAGCGCAAGGATTATCTCTTTGTTCAAATGCAGTTCATGATGAAGAAATATTTGGTGATCCAACAGAAATTGCTTTGGTAGTATTTGCTAACAATTTAAATTTACATAAAAAAATGCTTGAAGAAAAATACCCTCGTATAAATGAATTCCCGTTTGATAGTGATAGAAAAATGATGTCTACTGTTCATCAAGATAAAGATAAAAAAATAACATTTACAAAAGGTGCAGTTGATAAAATTTTAGAAAAATGTTCTTTTATTTTAGATCATGGAATTGTAAGAGAAATTTCTAAAAATGATATTGATAATATTTTAAATATTAACTATAAATTCTCCTCCCAAGCATTAAGAGTATTAGCATTAACTTATTCTGAAAATGAAAATTTAGATGAAAAAAATTTAATTTTTGTCGGTTTAGTTGCTATGATTGATCCTGCTAGAAAAGAAGCTAGACCTGCTGTTGAATCTTTAAGAAGAGGTGGTGTTATAACTGTAATGATTACAGGCGACCATAAAGATACTGCATTTGCAATAGCAAAAGATTTAACTATAGCGGATAATATAGATCAATGTATTGAAGGAAAAGATATAGATAATTTAACTTTTGAAGAATTATGTGAAGTATGTAAAAAAGTTAGAGTTTTTGCACGTGTATCTCCACAAAATAAAGTTGATATAGTAAAGGCTTTTGAAAAAAATGATAATATTTGTGCAATGACTGGAGATGGCGTAAATGATGCCCCTTCTCTACAAGCTGCAAATATAGGAATTGCAATGGGAATTACAGGTACTGATGTAGCAAAAGATGCCGCAGATATGGTTTTAACAAATGATAATTTTGCATCTATTCAATTAGCGGTCGAAGAGGGAAGAGGAATTTATGAAAATATAAAGAAAACAATATTATTTTTATTAAGTAGTAATATAGCAGAAGTTCTTACAATGCTTTTTATTATATGTATTGGTTTTCCTTCACCTTTAATTGCCATCCATTTATTATGGGTGAATTTAGTAACAGATAGTTTACCTGCAGTTGCTTTAGGGATGGATGCTAAAAATGCTGATATAATGTATCAAAAACCAAGACAAAGCAATGAAACTTTATTTTCACACGGTGGTTATAAAATAACTTTTGGATATGGATTTGTTATAACTGTGTCTACTTTATTAGCATTCTTTTCAACAGCATGGTTAAATAATTGTTTTACATATCAAGCCATTATAAATTTATATAATAACCAAGAATTTTTATTACATGCTCAAACAATGGCATTTACTACTTTAGCATTAAGTGAATTATTCCATATGATTGGTATGAGTGATGTAAATAAATCTTTGTTTAGTATTTTGAAAAAGAAAAATAAAATGATGCTATTTGCATTTATTATCGGTTTTATCCTTCAAATGATTGTTATTGAAATTCCTTTCTGTCAACAACTTTTCTCTACAAGAAACTTAAATTTAAATGAATGGATAATTACAGGATTACTTTCAATTACTCCATTATTAGTTCATGAATTATTTGTTTTAGTGAGTTATACTAAAAAAAGAAAAAATAATAAATAAAATTATGATATATTAATTAGTATGAATAAAAAAATAAAATTGTTTTTGTCATTATCATTAATTCCTTTATTGCTAAGTTGTTATAATAAAAAAATCGATGAAACTAGAGATTACTCTGATTATTTAGAATATAAAGTTGATTTAGATAGTTTTTTTAATTATAAAAAAACATATGGCATATATATTTATCAATATGGATGCAGACCATGTGAAGAAACTAAAGGCTATGTTTTTGATTACTTGGATAAAATTAAACATAATAACGATAGAAAACTTGAAAGTCTTTATTTTGTAGAACTTCATCCATTCAACTCTTTAGAAGGCAAAGAACAAAGAAATAAATTTAAACAAAAACCTGCAGAATACAATTCATTATTACAATTAGCAGAAGAAGATAATTTTAAAGGTAAAAATTACGTAAAATATATAAGTTTCAAAAATCAATTAATTCAAGAAAACTGTAAGTCTAACGCAACAAAATTAGAAGAAATTTATTTTTTTGGTACTCCTAGTTTATATATTATTGAAAACCAAAAAGTAATTGATTTTTGTAATGGAAGAGACTCAGTTAAAAGGTATTTAATTAATGGATAAAGATATTTATATATATTCAACAAAAAAGAGAAATAAGATTTTAGTTTTTTTTGGAGATTTTTTTATCAATTTAATTTTAACTATAATATTATTAAATGGAGTATTACTCCCTTTAATTAAAATACCTACTAATTTTGATAACTATAAACAAGAAATAACTAATTATAAAGAAAATGAATTAGATCTTTTTTATGATAATAATTTATTAAGATATGAAGAAGATAAAAAATATGATTTTAATAATTCATTACAATTTTCTGCTGATAAATATCTCGAATCTTTTGTAATGTTAATTGATAATTCATCAACAGATTTTTTTAAAACATATTTTATTAATATTAAAAAGGATGAAAATACTTTTATTAAATTACTGCATCAATTTAACAAAAATAATTATTTTGTTATTAGCGGAAAAACCTATAAACTTAATAAGAGTTTTATTAATTTATTTGAACCTAAATATAATAAAGATTTAGGAGATGAGCTAAGTAAAGCTGGTGAAAAGGAATATAGGAAATTTATTAATAGTTTTTTTCTACCATTTTATTCAAAAATTATTTTAGATATAAAAATAAACGATTTGTCTAGTAAAAATTCAGATGAAACTTATCTATCTCTAGAACAAAAAATTTCTTTAATTGATAAAAAAACAGATTTAATAATCACTTTTAGTGCATTTGTTTCATTTATTATTTCAAGTTTCTTTGTTTACTTTTTTATTCCTGTACTTGATAAAAGAAGTAGAACAGTTACTGAAATTATACTAAAAAAAGAAAAAGTACAACTCAAAAGATTGAATAGTTTAAATAGAAAAGAAATTATATTATCAACATTTATATCAATTATTTCTAATCTTGCTTTTATGATATTTGTACCTTTATTAAATATTAATTTTAATGCTTTATTTACAATTATTCCCTTATTATTTTTTACCTTAATTGGTGTTATATTTATTATTATTAATTTATGTTTTATTTGTCTAACAAAATTAAATCAGTCAGTTAAAGAAATCTTATTTAATTACATATTGTTAGATAGTGAAGTTATTAATAAATATTACGAGGCTATATATGAATCAAAATAATCAAATTAATGAAGATCTTATTAAAATAGAGTATGAAAGAGCAAATCCTATTAGAGTTATTTTTTCTAATTTATTAGATTTTCTTTTAGTATCTTTTCTATCATTATCTATTTTTATTGGTGTTAAAAAAATTTTTGAATCTTCTAATGTTTACGTAGATAATTTAAATCAATTTAACACTTTAAAAATTAATTCAAAACTCTACATTAAAGATAAGGATAAAATTGTTGATATTGTTAGTTATTATGAAGAAAAAAATGATTTAACAAGCAGAGTTATTAAAAATAATTTAAAAGAAGCAATAAATAATTTTAA
This sequence comes from Caryophanales bacterium, assembly GCA_052171195.1. Lineage (GTDB taxonomy): Bacteria > Bacillota_I > Bacilli_A > RFN20 > CAG-826 > Onthovivens. Next base: position 171,666 of record JBQMZB010000001.1, on the reverse strand, counting down.
TCAATTTATGATTGGTAGCCCAAAGGTTAATAATGATAACAAAAAGAAGATTATTGAAGTATACGAAGAGAAATTATTAGAAAAAACAAATACTTACCTAGATAAAAACACAATGAAAGAATATAGTTTATTTGTTAAATATAATGAAATTATTGAAGAAAATAAAGAGTTTAAAATTCCAAATAAAACCTATATAAATTTCTATAAAAAATATATATTTGATATAGCTTTAGCGGAATTTAATGGATGGAATGAAGATGTTTTGATATTAAATAAATATTTTTCTAATACTTTTATTTTTAAAGAAGTTCCAATTTCACTTGTTATTTCATTAATTTTATATTTTTATATCATACCTTTAATATTTAGTAGAGGAAAACAAACTTTAGGTAGATTAGCGTTTAAAATAGGTGTTGTTAATAAAGAACTATTATCTCCAAGTTTTTTACAATATACGTTAAATTTTTTATTATTTTTCTTTCTTGAATGTATGTTATCTATTGTTTTTTTAATTCCGTTAATAATAAGTTTTACTATGTTTTTAATTACTATAAATCAGCAAAACTTTCATAATTATATGACAAACTTTAATTTAATCGATGTTAGTAATCATAAAATATATAAAAATAAAGATGAGTTAGCAAAAGATTATTACAATATTAATAAATAGTTTATATATTAATATATATGATACTAAAATATATGGTATTAAATTATTTATAATTGATATAATACAATATTGAAATGAAAGCGCTTTAATTATATAATAATGTTATGATTTCACTATTAAAGTCACTTCTTTTAGTGCCGTTAACTGCTGGTTCAATTAATTTAGCCTTATTGAATAAGTCTAATGATTTAGGTAGCAAGTACTTAAATGGGAACAATATAGTTAATGATTATGACCAAATATTAAATGGCTATAGCGAAAACAAAAATTTATCATTTTCTTTGTTAAATTATAGTCAAACATCAACCTCTGCATCATTACAATTTCAAATAAAATTGAGTGATGATAGAGAAGAAGGAAAAGATAATTTCTTTGTTGGATATTTTGAAGAACAAGATAAACAATTTCCTGCTCAACTTTCTTACAAAGTTACTGAAGCTGATGGAAGAGTTTATTATGAAACTACCGCCATTAATAAAAAGAATACCAATGGTAATTTTGATGGTATTGGTAAATATGTTGGTAATGATAAACTTTTAACTTATTGTGATATTCCATCTTATCCTGGAAGAGTTATAGATATTGATTCTATCAAGATTATAAATGTCTTTGAAGCCAAACTAGAATTTGATGGTAATGGTAATTTAAAATCTTCAAAACCTATTTACGAGAATAAATATTATTTAAATTCAGAAAAAAGTAAAAAATTTGCTGAATATAATTTTAATGATTTCTTAGAATTTAGTTTTGATGGCTCATCAAAATATCAAGGTTATACAGCATTAAAATTAAAATGCAAATCTCATGGCGAAGAAATGTATAAAAAATTATTACCACACGCATATAATAAAAATCTTAATAAGATTAAAAAAGGTGATTATTATATTCGTACCAAATTTACTTTTGCTGGAGAATCAAAATTATTAATCACATATAAAAATAATAAAACAGAGAACGTTAATATTATTTCAAGTTCTATCGAATTCTCAAATGATATTAATGACGCTGTTATCTTGATTAAAGATATCGATTTTAAAAACGTTAAAAACTTCCAATTTATCAATCCATATATTAACTTATCTATTTTCAATAGATCATCAGGTAAAAATATATCCGGGTCAAATGTTAAATTAGATGTAAGATTCCATAAAGTTGATTGTGGAGTTGGTGATGTTGTTGATAGAAATAATAATGTATTAATTCCAAAATCTCAAAATATATTTAATTATGATTTAGGCGTAATTACTCTAATCATAACCTTAGTATATTCTTTGATTTACATTGGTATTGATTTATTTATGTATAAATATTTAAAAGAAAAGAATAAAAACGATGAATTTAAACGTATGAGAAGTGGTCAATATTTTAAAACTTCAACGGTAGGTTATATTTACTTATTATCATTAATTAATTCTATTGTAGCGATTGCTTTTAGAACTACGATATTTAAAAATTCTCTCGTTGTTTATAATCCATTAGATATTCCAATCATCATATTCAGTGTTATATCGATTATATTAACTGGATACTTCGTGAAATATTTCTGGAGTAATTATAAAGCTTATAAAGAAAAAATGAATAATATAAAACTTAAGATTGATAACCTAAATAATGATGATGGAACAATCATAACTAAAAAATAAAGAGGTATAAAAATGGAAATAAAACTTAAAAATTTAACTAAAATATTCCCTGGTAATCCAAAGAAAAATATCCGTGACACAATCGCGGTAAACAAATTAAATTTCACCATTCCAGATGGTAAATTAGTTGGTTTACTTGGGCCTTCTGGATGTGGAAAATCTACAACATTATATATGTTAAGTGGATTACAGCTTGCTTCAGATGGAGAAGTTTGGTTTGGAGATGAAGAAGTTACAAATTTATCTCCTGAAAAAAGAGGTATTGGTTTAGTTTTCCAAAACTATGCTCTTTATCCACATATGTCAATATATAAAAATGTTGAATTCCCATTAACCAATCTTCGTGTTGAAGTCCCGTTAGTCACATTCTTTGATTTTAATGTTGTTATAACATATAAAATGAAAAAGAATGATAATGTTGATGGTATCAAATATAGTCTTTCTACATTAATTGCTAAAATTGGTTTAAATAAAAAACAATTTAAATGCGAAAGTAGTTTAAATGATTCTAATTTATTAACATTAAATCTTAATTTTAAATCTATTAATGAAAAAACATTTAAAATGTTTGAAGATAATTTTAATAAAATTATTAAACCAGAATCAAAAAATATTAAAAAAGTTCAAGCAAGTGATGCCTTATTTGACTACACAATAAGAGGTGAATTTAAATCTAAAACTACTGACTTAACTGCTCTCAAGAAAAATGTAATGTCTTACTTAAATCCTTATAAAAAACAATTAAAAGAAGTACAAGTTTATAATGATTTAGAAGGTAAAACACATTTACTTCTTATTATTAAGAAAATTACAGAGAAATTAGGTAAAGATATTAAAGATATCTTAACCCATAAATTAAAAATTACTATTGATGAAAAAGAAAGTAAAAGTAACGTCGCTTTAAGTTATCGTAAATTAAATAAAGTCGAAAGAAGTGAAATTGTACATGAAGTTGCAAAACTTGTTCAAATTGAAGAATATTTACAACGTAAACCTTCTCAATTATCAGGAGGACAACAACAACGTGTAGCTATTGCTCGTGCTTTAGTCAAAAAACCAAGAGTTTTATTATTAGATGAACCTTTATCAAACTTAGATGCACGTTTAAGATTACAAACTCGTGAAGAAATTCGTAGAATTCAACAAGAAACTGGAATTACTACAGTTTTCGTTACACATGACCAAGAAGAAGCAATGTCAATTTGTGACCAAATCTTAGTTATGAAAAACGGAATTCAACAACAAATTGATGCACCTCAAAAAGTTTATAGTGATCCTAAAAACTTATTTGTTGCTCAATTCTTAGGCACCCCACCAATTAATGTATTTAAAGGACAAATAAAAGATAAATGCGTTTATATAGGCGATGAATGTATTTATAAATCTAAAAAGGCAGTTAAAGATCAAGAAGTTTATGTTGCTATTAGACCTGAAGGATTCTTATTAAATCGTAAAGAAGAAAAAGTTGCTTTAACTGGTGATGCAGAAATGTTACAAGTTTTAGGGCGTGATTTATCAATCATTGTTAAACATAAAGATTGTTTACAACCTACTTTTAAAGTAATTATTACAAATGATGATGATGCAATTAAAGGGAAAGTTAGTTTCTTAGTTAAACCAAATAAGATGTTTGTATTCGATAAAGAAACAGAAGAAAGAATTTATCTTTAATAGGAGAAAAAAATGTTTGGCTATAATAAAAAACAATTAAAAGATCCAAATAGTTTAACTTTTTCCAAAAGAGAATATAAAAACTTAAAAGTTGGTTTAAATAAAGAAAACAACATTAATGTTAAAGTAGTTTCTAATAAAAAAGTTAATCTTGATTACCAAGTTGGCGGTATTTTGGATCAAGAACAACATAATAACTGGAAAGCTTGGCTTTACTTAGCTCCGGTATTAATTTTAATGTCAGTATTTCTTATCTATCCATTAATTTACACTATTCTTATTTCATTTATGAAAAACTTTGATTATGTAAGAGGTAGTTTTGATGGATTTACATTAGAAAATTTTGGCGGTGTTTTAGGATTAACAACAATAAATGGTGGGAGAGAAACGCGTGTAATTCAATACGCTATTCCGAATACATTTATACTTGTTTTGGTAACAGTTCCTTTATCAATTGGTATAGCACTACTTATTAGTGTTTTACTTAATTCAATTAAATGGTTTAAGAAAATATTCCAAATTATCTTCTTTTTACCTTATGTTACAAATACAATCGCTATTGGTATGGTTTTCTCTGTTATTTTCTCAAATAATGGTTTAATAAACTATATTTTCAAATTAGGTGAATTTAAATGGATTTATGGAGCCAATCGTTGGGTTGCTATGGTTCCTTTATGTATTTACATTGTTTGGCACGCTTTACCATTTAAGATATTAATTTTATTAAGTGGTTTACAAGGTATTGATAAACAATATTATGATGCTGCTAAAGTTGACGCTACACCTAAATCTAAAGTTTTAAGAAAAATAACAATTCCGTTATTATCCCCACAAATTCTTTATTTGATGGTTACATCTTATATTGGTGCTTTTAAAGAATATGCATCAATTGTAGGTTTATTTGGACAAGCTGGAACTACTCAAGGTAGTTATGAATTATACACAATAGTTTATTATATTTATGATAACTTAAATAGTAATACTTCATTAGCAGCAGCTGCAGCAGTATTGTTATTTGTTATTATTTTAGCATTTACTTTCTTACAACTTCGTTTATCTAAGAAAAGAGTACATTATTAGGAGGTAATCGCGTGAATAAATATATAGATTTTACTAAAAATGATACTTTAAAAAATAATTTAGTTTTAACAATTAAAGAAGGTAGAAGAAGTGTTGAAACAATTAAAAAAGCAGAAAAACTTAACAAGGCTATAGGATTAACAATTGTTTATATCTTACTTGTATTCTTAGCTCTCCTTGTTATATTCCCATTTTATTGGATGATTATTACATCATTAAAAAATAATAATGAAATTTTATCATCAAAACAAACATTCTTCCCTACAATTGTTATGTGGACTAACTATATCCACGTTTTCCAAGTGTTTGATTTTGTAACTTATATGACTAACACTATTATTGTTGCTATATTTTCAACAATCGGTACACTTATTACAACAATTTTCTCAGCATTTGCATTTGCAAGATTGAAATTTAAAGGAAGAGAATCACTATTTGCTATTTTCTTGATGACGATGATGATACCTGGTGAAATGATGGTTATTTCAAACTATATTACCGTCGCTTCATTTGGATGGGTTTCAGAATCTGCTGGTAGAAAAGATGCTTATTTAGCTATGATTATTCCTTTCTGGGTTAGTGTATTCTATATCTATCTTTTAAGACAAAATTTCAAACAAATCCCAAACGAATTATATTTAGCAAGTAAAGTTGATGGAAAGACAGATTGGAATTTCTTATGGCATGTTATGGTACCATTAGCAGCTCCAACTTTAATTTCTATTACTATCTTAAAATTTATGGGTACATGGAACTCATATGTTTGGCCAAACCTTGTTACAAATAAGAGCGCATATCGTCTTATTTCTAACGGTTTAAGAGGATCTAGTTTCACTGATCCTGAATCAGGCCGTGTTGAATTTGGTTATCAAATGGCAGCAACAGTTGTTGTTACTGTTCCATTATTCTTATTATTTATTTTCTTTAGAAAATATATTATGAGAGGCGTTGGCCGCGCCGGTATTAAAGGCTAATGGAGGAAATATGAAGAACAAAAAATTACTTTGTTTATTAGGTGCATCTCTCTTAGGATTATCATTAACTGCATGTGATAGGAATCCTGATAAACCAGGACCTATCGTAGATGATAATATTCCTGAAGTAACAAAAGACACCAAGACTAAAATTTCAATTTGGTCAATTATCGGTCAAAACAACCGTGATACTTTTGAAAGAGCAATCGATTCTTTTAAAGAAAAATATCCAAATATTGAAGTTGATAATGTTTATCAAGCAGGAAATTATAATCAACTTGCTGATAAAGTTTGTGATGGATTTACAGGTAATAACTATCCAGATTTAATTCAATGTTATCCAGATAATGTTGCTAGATTTATTGATTACGGTCGTGCAGTACGTTTAGATAAATTTATTGACCATTCAAAAATTGGATTAACCGCTGAAGATAAGGAAGATTATATTGATACATTCTTAGAAGAAGGTAAATCTTACGCCACCCCAGGTACTTATAGTATGCCATTCTGTAAATCAACAGAAGAAATGTTCTATAATGAAGATGTTTTAATCGGTTTAAACTTAAGTACAGTTGATTCTACTATCAATAATGGTGTCCCATTAAATGAAAAGTATTTATCAAATTTAACTTGGGATGAATTATTCGATAAACTTTGTCCAGCAATAACTGAATATAATAATAAATTGCCAGAGAACGAAAAAATCTTAAAAACTGATTTATTACATAACGCTGTCTTTGCTTATGATAGTGATGATAACTTATTTATTACATTAGCAAAACAATACAATGCACCTTATACCTCAATTTCAAAAACAGGTAAAGGTAGTGTTGATTTCAATAATCCTGAAATGAAAAAGATTATGAAGAAATTCAAACAAGCTTATGATAAGAAATATATTATTACAAAAGGAAGCGCTAGTGGTAAATACACAAACGAGTTCTTCACAGGACAAAATACTTTATTCTCAGTTGGTTCAACTGGTGGTGTTAAATATCAATTTAGCGATAAGAATCCAATGAATGTTAATGCTACACGTATTCCACAAGCTGACTTAGCTAAACCTTATACAATTAGCCAAGGTCCAGGCCTTGCAATCTTAAATCACAATAATGATGTTTTAAGACAAACAGCAGCTTGGTTACTTTATAAAGAACTTACATCAGCAGAAAATTGTGTTGATTGGACCGTTAATACAGGTTATACCGCTATTAGACATAGCGTTTATAAAAATCAAGAATATATTGATACATTGGATGTTGATTCCAAACAAGATAAATCACTCGATAAACTCATGGCTAAATCAAGAGTTGCTCAAGCAGACATTGTTAAAGATACATTCACATCACCTGCTTTTAAAGGTTCATCAAAATGCCGTACCGAAGTCGGCGGTCTTGTAACTAGAATTTTAACTAGCCAAGGTGCTGATATCGATGCAATTATCGATAGCGAATTCCAACAAGCTGAAGATAATACAAAATTAGAATTGTAGTTTAAAATTAGAAGAGGAGATTTCTATGAAAAATAAACACTTAAAATTACTTTGCCTTACCGGAGCAATTTGTTCAATTTGTGGAGGTCTCCTCTCAAGTTGTAAAAAAAATCCTACTTCCGAAAATGTTATTAGTGTACATTTTTGGCACACATTTGGTAAAAATAATCTTGAATCAGTAGAAGAAAAAACAAAATCTTTTAAAAAATTAGTTAAAGAAAATGAAAACGTTGATGTCGAGATTGTTTTAGAATATCAAGGTGGGTATGATGATATCAGAAATAAAATCACCAAAAGTTTTTCAACTGGTAATACACCAACATTAGCAGTAGCTTACCCAGATCATGTTGCTGATTATTTAAGTTTAGAAAAAGGTGATGAAAGATACGTAATTAATCTTAATGATTACGCAAATAATACTGAATATGGATATACATCTCAAAAAGATGCTTACTTAAACACTAAAGGTGAAGATGATTTTATTAAATCTTTTATAAATGAAGGTAAAGTTTATATTAAAGAAGGAACATACTCTTTACCATTTATGAAATCAAGTGAAATCATGTTTTTTAATAAAGACCTAGTTCAAAAACTTTTAAAAGCTTATGGAATTAATGAAACTCCAAACCAATATTTAAATAGAATAACATGGGATGAATTTATGGATTTATTGAAGTTCGCCAATAAAGATTTAAAATCTCATGGAAGTTTATTAGAAGTTCCTTTAATTTATGATGATGATGCTAATTTATTTATCACAAATGCTTATCAAAATGATAATCCATACGTTTCACTAAATAATGGTAAAGGTTCATGTGATTTTAATAATTCAAAAACCAAAGAAATGGTAAAAAAATTAAAAGAACAATATGATTTAGGTTTGTTTGCTACAAAAGGAACTACAGGAGAATATGGTTCTAATAAATTTACAGAATCTAAATGTTTATTCTCTATTGGATCAAGTGGCGGTGCCGCTTTTAATGACCCAGGCAATGCTTCATTTAGCGTTGAAGCTTGTAAAATTCCTTCATTTAATAAAAATAAAGATTATTTTATCTCCCAAGGTCCTACATTAACTTTATTAAACAATAGAGGTTTAAAAAAGGAAGTTAATGATAAACGTGCACTTTATGGTTGGAAATTCATGAAATATTTAACAAATCCAGAAATTAATTTTGATATTTGTTCAAGAAGTAATGGTTATCTTCCAGTTAGAAAATCAGCATATGAATTAGAAGAATTTAAGGATTTCATTTCTGGAGCAGATGAGGATTTTATTCCAAAATGTTGTAAAGTTGTACATGAGAATATAAAAGATAGATTTTTATATTATCCAGTTTTTAAAGGAACTGCTCAAGCTAGAAAATCAGTTGCTTCTATTCTAACTCAAGTATTCTTATATGGCGATGCTAACAATAATCTAGATAATTATATAGATAAAATTTTCAACAGTGAGGAAAACCATACTAAACTTGCTATGTAACAAGTTAGATATAAAAGGAGTAAAAATGTTTAAAGTAATTAATTATAAAAAAATTATTACACCAATATTTGCATTATCAATGCTTATTGTTTTATCAAGTTGCAAACCAAAGGTAGATAATAATCCTATTAATTTTTTAAAAGATCCAAGAGCCAAATTAAAACTCGATTATAATAATCATACTTTTTTAAAAGATGGTGTTGGACAAGTAAAACTCAAAACTACAATTGACGGTGATACTGCACATTTTTATTCTACTGGTGACGCTAATTCTGTTGTTAAATCGAGATTTTATGGAATTGATACTCCTGAATCTACAGGTAAAGTTGAACCTTATGGTAAAACAGCAAGTTTATTTACTGAAGAGAAACTTAATAATGCATCAAAAAATGGCACAATAGTTTTAACATCAACCGCATCTGTTTATCAAAAACCTGAGACTGATTCAACAGGAACTAGATATTTATCTTTTATATGGATAAATGAAACAGAAAAAAATGCGCCAATTGAAAAGCTTTATTTATTAAACTTGGCTATTGTTCAAGAAGGATTATCAACTGTTAAAGGAGTTGATAAAGTTCCTCAATATAGTTCTATTTTTTACGAAGCTGAAGAGCAAGCTAAAAAATTAAAATTAAATATGCATTCTGGAGAAAACGATCCTTTATTTAATTACGGAGATTATAAAGATACTTCTCTTTTAGAAATTAAAAAAGAGATAGAAAAATCTATTGAAGATCCAAATCATAAGAATAAATTCCATGGACAAAAAGTAAGAGTTCAAGGAACAGTTGCTGGATATGTAAATAAAGTATTATATTTAACCCAGTATTTTCCAAATGAAGATGAATACGCTGGATTAAATGTTTTTACTGGAATGGGAGCAATACCAAGTAAATACACAACTCAAGGTAATGTTGTTGAACTTGCTGGAATTTTACAAGATGGTCAATTTGGTTTTCAATTAACTGGTGTCACAACACAACAAACTAAACCTAAAAAGAAAAATGATGGAAAAGTTTTATATAAAGTGAATGATGAAAATATACCAGAACATTTTAAATTAAAAATTCATGATATCAGTCTTAAAGACAATGATATTATTTTAAGTAAATTATTATATAACTATCTTAATATTGAAGAAGAAGTCCTAGTGACTGGTGGCAAGAAGAACGAAAATGGAGATATTTTAACTTTATATCTTAAAAAAATAAAAGGACAAAAAAATATTAACATTTCTGTTAAAATGACTTTTACATATAAACCATTTAAAGATAAACCTAACTTAGTATGGTCTGAAGTTGATGATTTTGTAAATAAAAAATTTAAACTTAAAGGTATTTTAACATACGGTATAAGTGCCCAAAACAAGGTTTTTTACTCGATAAATCCAATTAACGCAAATGATTTTGAGTTAATTGGATAAACTAATAATTAAAGGAGTCTTTTATGTATTGTAATCATTGTGCAAAAAGAATTAAAACAAATCAAAAAGTTAAAGAAAATGAAATGTATGTATGTCCAAGATGTGGTCATTTAATTTCAACAAATCTTAATAAACAAGAAATGAAGGAATTAAGTGCTGCCGCTCACTCAGAAATACATAAAGCAAGTAATAATTTAAACACTGCAAAAACATTAATGGTTATTGGATTTGTTATGCTTTGTATTTCTTTCATGTTTTTATTAATGTCATACAAAGCTACTGCAGGTGGTGAACTTGTAACAAACTGTTTAGAATTTATTGTTTTTATTCTCTTTTTAGTTTTAGGTTCTTCATCTTTTATTAGTGGTATTTGTACCTATATTTATGGACATAAAAGGAAAGTACACTACCAAACTTTATTAAAAAATATATATAATAAAGTTTTTTATCAATAGGTTTTAACACGTAAGTGTAAAATATAATTTTAATAATATTCGGAGGATAATTATGAAAAGAAAATTTGCTGTTGCCGGAGCTATTTGTGCCTTATCATTAGGCTTATTAGTAACTTCTTGTAATAAAGAAGTAAATAAGGTTAAACCAATTACAACCGTTACAATTACTAATAAAGAAAAATTACAATCTGAGTGGCATGTTGCCCAAGCTAATCGTTTGATAGAGTTTGACGTTGACAGTCAAGATGTTAATGTTCTTGAAGCTTTAACTAATGGAGATATTAAATTTGAATCAACAAACAATGAAGTTTTAGTTGTTTCAGGTAAATATATTTCTGCAGTTAAAGAAGGTGAAGCTACCGTTAAAGCTTCAGTTAAAACCAAAGATGAAAACGGAGAAACTGTTTTTAAAGTTACTGACGAAGTAAAAATAACAGTTGATAAAAAATTAGAATTTAAGAAAGATAATAAAGTTTATAATGTTAGTGATATCTTAAATGTAGAAGAAAATAATTTCTATCAATACACTGTTAAAGGAAAAATTAAAAAATTACTTGGAAAAAATAAAGATGGTGATAAATACGGTAATATGGTACTTGAAGATCTTAATGACTCAAACAAAACAATCCGTGTTTATGGTTCTACCAGTGATGCTAATAGTTTCAGTTATAATGATGTTAAATGCGAATATACCTTTACTAATCCAAAAGATTACTTAACAAATGAATATACTAAAGGATTAAAAGTTGGTGATGAAGTAGTTATTCGTGCACTTGTAACTAAAAATAAAGATGAAAAAGTTATTCAAGGTGTAGTATATTACGATGTCGAAACTATTTATACTTTAAATTTTGATAAAACAAAAACATATTATGTTTATGGAGTTGTTAGTGATTATACTTCATACAAAGGTGTAAAAAATAAAGACTTTACAGCATATGGTAATTTCTACTTAAAAGGTGGAGATGCTTCTATTATGGTTTATGGTTCAACATATAATAAAGAGGCGCTTTTACCAAATGGCGATACTTATAAAATAGTTAATGATAAACAATTCTTAACAAATGAATATACTTCTAAATTAAAACTTGAAGATACTGTTTATATGAAAGTTGTGCGTTGTGATTACAAAGGAACAGCACAAATTTCAGGCGAAATTGTTAATATTGATTATAAAGCATAATTAATTTTATTTTATCTATCCTCTTCGTGGCTTACCTCCTTTCCTTTCTCAAAATTCTATTTAAATGCCACGAAGAGGAATGTTTCTTGATTATATTATATTTTATAATATAATATTTATCATGGTCCTCTAGCTCAGTTGGCAGAGCAACTGACTCTTAATCAGTGGGTCCAGAGTTCGAATCTCTGGAGGACCACCAATATTAAAAATTTAGATGATATTGATATATCATCTTTTTTTAATTTCATAGACATTAGTTAAAATAGAATTATTCATATAATAAATATTATTAGTTAATAATGATTATTTTTTTAAAAATATATATAATATAGGTATGATAACTATATATACATCACCTAGTTGTGCTTCATGCAAAAAAGTTAAAGAGTGGTTAGATTCACATAATATTCCTTACAGAGAAAAGAATATTTTTACGAGTGTGTTAGATCCTGAAGAATTAAAAAGTATTTTAAGAAAAACTGAAAATGGGACTGATGATATAATATCTAAAAGAAGTAATGTATTTAAAAACACTGATATAGATATAGACGATATGAAAATTAGTGAGTTAATTGATTTTATCATTAAAAATCCATCAATACTTAAAAGACCAATAATGGTTGATGATAAAAAAATACAAGTTGGCTACAATAAATATGATATATCATCATTTATACCACAGGCTAAAAGGATTGCAGAAAGCGCATGCCTAAATTGTAAAGATTCTTCATGTTCATTATGTAAATTAAACAAATAAATATTAATTAAGAAACTAAAAAAAGATGTCGTAGACATCTTTTATTTTTTTGTAATTGTATCCAAGGCTCTAGCTTGTTTGCTATATAAGTTATCTTTATATTCGATACCGATTTCTTCGCATATTTCTTTAAGATACTTTTTAGCTTTAGTTAATGAATTACCTTCTAACTCTAATTCATAGTCAATAATTCCGTTATAAGTATTTTTATCGATAGCCAAAGAACCTTTTTCTTCGAAATCAGGGATTTCAATTCTTTCAGTTTGTAAAGAAGAAACAATTCTTAAATCATCAGGATTAAATCCTAACATTTTTAAAAACTCTTTAATTCCGCAGTCAGGGAAGGAATTAGTATCTCTTAATTCTTCATATTGTTTCCAAGTAATTTGTTCATTTTTTTCAAGTAAACCTTCTGCTAAAGGAGCTTTTAAAGTGATGACAAAATCATCTTTTTCACGAATTCTTAATCCTATTCCTAAATTTTTAAGTTGAAATTCATCTGTATCTAAATAATAGTTGATTTGTTTAATTTTTTTATATTTATCAGCGTTTAAATGCTTGATAACTAAATTGTAATCTTCTTTACTTATAAGAGCTTTTGCTTCAATTTCAATATTTGTTGCCATATCCTTACTTCCTTAATATTTATATGATACAATAAAATAGTAATTATTTAAAGAAAAAGGGGTCTTCAATGTCATTAATTAACTTATATATTGATTTTAGTTCTAATTATATGTTTTTTATTTTAATTATTTTATTTGTTTTATTATTAGTTATTACAATAATTTTATTTTTAGTTAAAAAAAATAAATCTAAAAAAAATAATTTTAAATTTACTGAAAATGAAATTTATGAATATATAGGTGGTAAAGATAATCTTACTTCAAAACAATTAAATGGAACAAGGCTCACTTTAGAGTTAAAAAACAATAGTCTAGTTCAAAGAGATAAATTATTAAAAATAGGTGCAGAAAGAGTATTGGTAATGTCTAATAAATATATTTTAGTAGGGAAAAATGTTAATTTAATATATAAAAAATTAGATAACATTTAATTTTATTAGTTCTTTTATTATTTCCTCACTTGGGAAACCAATTATATTATTTTTATTACCTTTTATTTTCTTTATTAAATTATATTTTTCATCATCTTGATAAGAGTAAGAACCTGCTTTATCTAAAACATTTATTTCTTTAACGTATTTACTTATTTGTTCTTCGCTAAGGGGATTGAAATATACATCACTTATAACTTCTTTATTGATTACTATATCTTTATATATAATTGTATATCCTGTAATAACTTGATGTTTTTTATTACTTAGCATTTTTAAAGTATTAACTGCATCATTTATATCAATAGGTTTCTGTATTATTCTATTGTTAAACATTACAATTGTATCCATTGCGATTAAACAATCATCTTTATTAATTTGTTTAATTAAAGACATAGCTTTGTTGTAACTTTCAACCATAGCAAAATGTTTAGTATTTATATCTACTGTTTTTTCATCAAAATCAGGACTTAATACTTTAAATTCATTAGTGATTTCTTTTAACAATTTAATTCTTCTTGGAGAAGATGAGCCTAATATTGTCATTAATTTTTATTTAATATCAAAGGAATAATCATAGGATTCCTTTGAGTTTTTCTAAAGTAATATTTTGATACAACACTACGTACAACATTTTTAATATCACTAAATGTTACTTTCCTGGTAATAAATAATTCTTGTAAAGCATCGTCTACTTGCATTTGAGCATGTCTAACTAAATGATCTTCATTTTTACCATAATTTACAAAACCTACAGTTTGAATTTTTGGCGGACATAATAAACGATTATTTTTGCTGTCTAAGCAAATTAAGACGCTAACCATTCCATCATCTTGTAAAACTTTTCTATCTCTAATAACAGCAGTAGATACTCCGTTTGTATCATTACCATCAATATAAACATCTTCAGCAAGAATTCTATTTCCATCTTTAATTTTATGATTTTCTAAAATTAATGTGTCACCATTAGCTAATACAAAAACATTTTCCTTTTCCATTCCTAAAGAAATCGCTAAATCAGCGTGAAGTTTTTGCATATGATACTCTCCATGGACAGGCATAAAATATTTTGGATGGAAAAGTTTTAAATTCAATCTTAATTCTTGTTTTGATGGATGGCCTGATGAGTGAATATCACTAAATACAGAAGTTGTAATTACATCAGCGCCTTGCCTTGTTAAATCGTTAACAACTTTAGATATAGAAGCGCCGTTTCCTGGAATTGGAGAAGAAGAGAAAACAACAGTATCTCCTGGTAGTATTTTAAATTCTTTTAATAAACCTGTTGCAATTCTTGATAATGCTGCAAGTGGCTCACCTTGAGAGCCAGTGCACAATAAAACAATTTCATTATCTTTACAATCTTTATAGTTTTTAATATCTAAAACGCGGTCATTAGGAATATTTATATAATTAAATTTTCTCGCACATTCAACAGTATTTTCCATTGATCTACCTAAAATAATTATTTTTCGGTTATGTTTTAAAGTTGCATCTATAATTTGTTGTATACGAGATATGTTACTTGAAAAAGTTGAAATGATTAATCTTCCTGGTGCTTTATCAAATATTTCGTTTATTGAATTAATAACATTTTTCTCACTAGGTGTCCAACCTTCTTTTTCAGCGTTGGTAGAATCTGCTAATAATAAATCAACACCTTCTTCACCTAATTTAGACATTTTTGAAAGTTCTATATCTTTACCAACAGGAGTTAAATCGATTTTAAAATCACCTGTAGTAACAATTCTTCCTTCACTTGTATCAACGCATATTCCAAAAGAATCAGGGATTGAATGGGTTACCCTAAAGAAACTTACTTTAAAACTACCAGCGTTAATGACACTATTTTCATCATATTCGACTATTTTAACAGTAGTTCTAACACGTTTATCTTCTAATTTCTGTCTAATTAATGCACAAGCTAATTTAGGAGCATAAATAACAGGAATATTACATGATTTAATTATAAAAGGAATTGCACCGATATGATCTTCATGACCGTGTGTAATAAATAATCCTCTGATTTTTAAATTATTATTTTTTAAGTGGGTATAGTTTGGGATTACATAGTTTACACCAACTAAATCATCCTCAGGAAACTTAACACCAGCATCAATAATAATTAAATCATTTGCGTTCTCAACACAATATGTATTTTTTCCGATTTCTCCAAGACCGCCTAAAGCATAAACTTGAACTGGATTATATGGTTTTATATTCATAAAAACTCCTTGTTATTTAATATGTTCCTTTAAGATATTTTTATTATATGAAAAAGAAAAATAAATAACAAGTTATATGATTATTTATAAATAAATATTTAATATTAAATAATAATATATGTTTGAAATACATTTATGTTAAAATTATGATATGCAAAAAGAAAATGATGACAACACACTTAATAACGAAACTATTTCTAATATAGAAAACAAAAAAAATTCTAAATCAAATATTATTAAATATTTGGTATATTTTTTGGTTATCATTACACTTACAACGATAGTTTTTATTTCATCTTTATGGGGAAATTCCGATAAAATATTCAGTTTATTTAAACAAATGAATTGGAAATTTTTTTTCATGTTGATGGGAAATATTATATTAATAAATTTATTTAATGCTTTTTGTTTATTTTTATTCACACGACTTTATTATAAAAGATATAAATATCATCAAGCTTTAGCAAATTATTTAATAGGTATTTTTTATAATGATATAACACCTGGTGCAAGTGGTGGACAAGTTGCACAAATATATACTTATAATAAACAAGGCGTAAGTGTCAGTAACTCAGCGTCTATAATGGTTATGATGTATATTGTTTATCAAACTTGCTTGATAACCATGGGTATATTATCTTTATTTACACCTTATATCCAAGATATAATGGATATTCAAACTATTGATTTAGTAATTAATAATCAAAATATACCAGTGCCAATATTTATTTTTATAATTTTAGGATTTTTATTGAATCTATTTGTAATCTTGGTTTTATTTGTTATGTCTTCATCAGAAAAATTTCATAATTTCATTTCTATAAAATTTATATATTTTTTAGGAAAATTACGTCTTGTTAAAAATCCAGATAAAAAAAGCGAAGAAGTTCGTGCTCAAGTTGAAAACTTCAGGGTTGAGTTTAGACGTTTGAGAAGTAATGTTCCTTTCTTTATATTAATGATTTTGTTAGTTTTTATATCATTATTTTTATCAGAAAATGTACCATTTTTATGCGGGTTATCATTGAATGGATTTAGTAATATTCATTCGATAAAAGATTATTTCCATTATTCTATTTTATCCGTAGTTTATACAAATTATCATCAAATGATAACAGGATTAATTCCATTACCAGGATCATCAGGAATAAGTGAATTTGTCTTCGTAAAACTATTTTCTAAATATTTTAATGCACCAGGTTTTGTTGAAAATGGTGGCATTAACGCTGTTATGTTATTATGGCGATTTGTTACATTCCATATACCTTTTTTAGTTAGTGGTATGGTTGCAGCAACATATAAAACTAGAGGTATGTCAGGTTCTGAAATTCTTATCACAGGAGATAAAAAAACTTTTGCTACTATTCAAATGCAAACATATGATGAACGTAAATTAACAAGTGATATTACTTATTTAGATAATCAAAATCGTAAAAAAGTAAATATTGAAAAGATTAAAAATAATATTAAATTTAATAAACATAAAACGAAAGACGAAGATGAATAAGATGAGAATAGCAATATTTAGTGATACATTTATACCTGAAGTTAATGGAGTTGCAACTTCAGTCAAGAGTTTATTTGATACTTTAACCAAATTTGGTGAAGAAGTATTTGTTGTTACTACAGGTAATAACAAAGAAGTTACTTTTGAAGATAATATCTTAAGAATACCGGGTCTAGAGCTTAAAGCTTTATATGGTTATCGTGCTTCTTTACCATTTAATAAAGAAGCATTTGATATTTTATCTAATTCAAATATTGATGTTTGTCATATAAACACTGAATTCGGAATAGGTCAGTTTGGTTTTTATTTTGCTAACAAGTTAGATATTCCTACAGTATATACATATCATACAATGTATGAAGACTATACATATTATGTAACAAAAGGTTATCTTGATAGAATATCTAAATGGGCTTTTAGAGAATTTGCCAAAGCACACATTTTAAGATCTACTGAAGTTATTGTACCGAGTGATAAAACAATGAATTATTTAAGAAGTATCGATATTAAAAGTTATATTAATATCGTTCCAACAGGTTTTAATTTTGATAGATTTATTCTTGATAATAATGATAAAAAAGTTGAAGAAATTAAATCTAAATATAAATTATATAACAAAGAAGTCTTACTTTGTTTGGGCAGAGTTGCTAAAGAAAAAAGTTTTGACATAATAATTAATAACTTTAAAAATTATTTAGATAAATACTCTAATGAAAACGTTGTTTTGTTATTTGTAGGAGATGGACCACAACTTGAAGAACTTAAAAATTTATCTAAAACTCTTAACTTAGATAATAAGATTATATTTGTAGGAAAAGTTCCTGTAAATGAGACACAATATTATTATCATTGCGCTGATTTATTTTTAAGTGCTTCTACAAGTGAAACGCAAGGATTGACATTTATGGAAGCTATGGCAGCACATGTTCCTATTTTATGCAGATTTGATAATAATTTATTAGGAATTATTGAAGAAAATTATACAGGTTTTTTCTTTGTTAATGATGATGAATTTATTTTTAAATTAGATAAAATTTTGTCATTAAATGATGAAGAGTTAACTCAAATTAAAAACAATGCTTTTAATTCTATAGATAAATTTAATGAAAAGAATTTCTATGACAATATTGTGAGGGTATATGAAAGATCAATTAGAAAAAAATGGTAAACAATATCAATTAAACAATATTAAAATAAAAGATAATGATGTTTATTTATATTTTAATGGACTAAAAGTTAAATTATTATTTACAATTTATCTTAATTATCCATTTAAAATTGGTGATGTATATGATTCATCTTTTATAAATGAAATTATTACCTCAAATAAAAATAAGTTAATCCTAAATTCAGTTATTAATAAAATCTATAAGCATATTTATTGTGTTAGTGAAGTTAAACTTATATTAGAAAAAAAGTATAAAAATGAATCAAAAGAGTTTATTAATACTATTGTGGATTATTTAATTAAAAATAACTATATAAATGAAGAAGAATATGTAAAAAATTATATGTTATTTTTTAATAAAAATTTTTTTGGTAAGTATTATATTTTAAATTTTTTTCAAAATAAATATATTAAAAAAGAATTAGTTGACAGTATAGAATTTGATATAAAAAATGAGTTAACTAAGGCTAACAACTATTATAATCTTATTAAAAATAAGTATGTAGCTTCTAATGTTGCAAAAACTAAAAGAAATATCTACAACGCACTTTTAAGAAGAGGATTCTCTAACGAAATTTCATCTTCTATAGTAGAATCGATAGTTATAGATAAAACTGTTGAGATTAAAAAATTAACCAAAGACTACAATCGTATATCTAAAAAAATAAATTCTAATATTAAAATTAGAAATAAAAAAGACAAAATTTTAAGTGAATTAATTACATTAGGATATAATTACGAAGATATTTTAGATATAGTTGAAAAGGAGAATAATAATGATTAAAGATTTTTATGATGGTTACGATGTTGACGATATTTTTTTAATCAAAACTGTAAATCAAGGTGTTAATAAAAATAATTCTAAATATCTTAATATAGTTCTTCAAGATAAAAGCGGAACTATAGAAGCCAAACTATGGTCTATTAATCCCGAAGATTTAGAAATCTATCAAGAAGGTAGTGCGGTTAAAATTAAAGGTTTATGTAATACATATAAAGATCATATTCAATTAAAGATATTATCAGGAGAAAAAGCGAATCTTTCTAACGATGAATTAAATGAATTAGTTAAAATTTCTCCGATTAGTTTTGATACATTAAAAAACGATTTAAAAGAGATAATTAACTTAATTGAAAATAATATTTGTAAAATCATTATTAAGGATTTTTTTAATAATTATTATGAAAAATACCTAATTTATCCCGCTGCTACAAGTAACCATCATGATTTTATGTATGGGTTATTACATCATTCTGTTTCAATGGCAAAAATAGCAATATTTTTTTCTAAACATTATGATGATATAGATAAGGATTTATTAATTACTGGATGTTTATTGCATGATATTGGTAAAATTTTTGAATTATCTGGACCTTTAACTACTAAATATACTACTGAAGGTAATTTGCTTGGGCATATATCTATTGGAATGAATATGATAAGTGAAATAGCAAGAAAAAATAATATTGAAAATGAAGAAAAGGTATTATTATTGAAACATATGATTTTATCTCATCATGGCAAAAAAGAATACGGATCTCCAATAACCCCTGCTACGAAAGAAGCATTACTTTTATCTCATATAGATGATATAGATAGTAAAATTATGGTTATTGAAAAAGCCTTCGAAAACACTAAAAAAGGCGAATTTAGTGAAAGAATATTCGCCCTAGAAAATTCGGCTTTTTATAAACCAATAGGTGATTAAATAAGGTCTATAATTTTTTCTCTTAAACTTGGAAGATTAATTTCTTCCATTTTTTTCATTTCAAGTTTTAATCCATCATTTGAATCATATCTTGGTATTACATGTACATGAAAATGTTTTACGACTTGGCCAGCAGATTCGTAGCAATTTGTTAAGATGTTTATGCCTTTCGCTCCCAATGAAGAAATAGATACTTGTCCAATTCTTTGAGCGACATTCATTACTTTATTCATTATATGTTTAGGACAACTTAAGAAATTATCGTAATGTTCTTTTGAAATAACTAAACAATGACCATAAGTAACAGGATTAACATCTAAAAAGGCAATTACATCATCATCCTCATACAATATTAATGAATCAATTTTCTTATCCGCTATTTTACAAAATATACAATTAATATCAAATTTCATATTAATCTCCTTTACATAATAATTATAATATATTAATTTAAATAAAAAAAAGAAATTATTCTAATACTTTTACAAGTAGAATAATTTCTTAAGAATTATTTTAATATATTTTGTATTTTTATTTATTAAATATATTCTTTTTCTTTTTGAATAAATCTTTATAAGTATTTTTGAAGTAATTATAAAGATCTTGATCGTGGAATTTAAGTTTAGCGTTTTTAAGATAATATGTTAAAGCAGCAGTGTTATAAGAACCATTTTTAGCTATTTCATAACCAATTTTTCTTGAGACTCTTTCTTGTTTAAGATTAGAAGCAGCTGTGTTGTCATATGCTTTTTGACCACCTATTGTTAATTTAGCTTGTGATGGAGCTTCAATTACTTCAACGATATAGAAGCTTTGATCATTTTTAATTACAATAGAATTACTTAATTCAGAATCTTGTGAAACACTACTTTTAAGGAAATAGTGACCATTAATGCTTGTTAAGTAGCTGTTGTTATCTAAATTATTTAAATTATGGTCTACAGATACTGTGTAATCAAATAATCTTTTTTTAATATCATCTGGTAAAGAATCAAATTCTTTAGATTTTTCACCCCATGTACTAACTGTGTAGCTTTTAGTCATTAATTCATTAATTTTAATATCTAAACCAGTAAGTATAGAATATGTTCCATCGTTTGTGAAAGATGACTCTATAGATTTATTAGTTGTTTTTGGATTTAATGTAATTTGTCCATATTCTTCAATTAAATCACCATATCTTGTATTTTTAAAATATGGATATTCACTAACATTTTTACCATCAGCAAAACATTTAATTTTAACACCATCTTTTGTAGGAGTCTCATCATTTTTAAATCCGCTTTCAAGTAGTAATTTTCCAGTATCGGTAAATTTACCATCTTTATATAATTTTGAATAAACACCTTTCCAAGCATCTGCTAATAAATTGAAATCGATTTCTTTGTTAGTTTTTGAATCTTTAATATATTTATTAACAAAAGTATTAATCAATTTTCTAGCATCTGCAATATTTTTTGATTGAGTGTCAATTTTAATATATTTGACTTGTCTATATTGGGTTCTAGAAATTGCTGCGTAACGATAGTCATAAACATATTGTTCAATTGCTAATTTCTTTAAAATTTTTGGTAAGATACTTTCATTAATATAATCTTTATATAAATTAATGTGAAGAATTGGTTTTTTATAGGAATTTTCATTACCAATAACAGAATTAATATTTTCTACTGAAATAGTGTTATCGATTAATACTTTATTTGTGAATACATTGTTTTCTTCATCAAATTTTGTATCAAAAATATTTTCACTAGTGTTAATATTATTATTTTGTTGTCTTAAAGTTCTTGCGAATTTAACTTCATAAAAGTAATTTCTGGTTTTATAAGTATCTTTATTTGCCTCTTCGTATAATTCAGAAACTATAGCTTCTTTAATTAAGTTTTTGAAGATATCTACACGAATTTTAATAGTTTCTGTTAAAGTAGTAGGCTCTTGATAATCATACTTATTTGTGTTTTCTATTTTGGCTTTATCCCAGTAAGCTTTATGTTTTTTAACAAATTCTAATTTATTTGAATCAGATTCGCCATCATAACCTTTTAAAATAATATTTAAATTATCACCGAGTTCAAACTTGCCAAATAAACCTTCTTCAAGAACACCATAAATAGCATTTTCAACACTCTCATATGAAGAATTTTTATTATGTAAAGTGTCATATAACCATTCAACAGTGTTATGTTCAACGTTTGAATCTTTAATAAGTTGTTGATTCATGACGTTATTGTTTGGTTTAGCGTAAATTTTAGATTTACAGCTTGTTAATAATAAAGCACTAGATAAAGTGAGAAGTGCGAATACTTTATTAATTTTCATAGTAACAAATCTCCTTTATATCTGAATCAGCGTTGTCTTTAAATCCTTCTTGGAAGTGTAAAGCGCATGTTTCTGGAATTAATTTAGTTTTTCTTCTTTCTTGTTGAATTTCTAATTCTTCAATGAAAGTATTCCATGTTTTCTCTTTATTTAAACGATTATTACTTAATTCATAGTTAAATTTAACATTGATATAATCATGAACTTTTTTCTCTATGTTAACATCTGAAACAGCGTTATATTTAATTGTTAATTGTTTTTCCAACCAGTTAAATATTCTTAATTCATAGTTATTATCGAAGTTTTTAACAGTATTTTTTATTTTTGTAATTCTTTCGTTATATTTATCGTATGTTGTGTTATAAAAATTAACATATGTTTGTTTTTGATTGCCATTTTTAGTTTGTGGGAAATTTTTATTTTTACTACCACCACTTGTTAATGGATTTTCATTTGCGTAATATTCATTTAATGGAACATTATATGTTTCACCATTTGAAGAGATAGATTTATTTTCTTCAAGTGCACTACGTTCTACAACAATAAAGTGAACACCTTGATAACTTGTAGTTCCTGCACGTACAACGATAATTGGGTTACCTTTATCATCGCATAAAACTTTTTTATTTGTAGTACCGATGAAATTTCCGTCTTTATCATAGTTCTTTAATTTAATTTCTTGGAAACCTTTTAAAGCAGCGTATGTTGGATTTTCAACACCGTTATTCCATTTACCTTCATTATTTAAATCACTATAATGTTTATTCAATTTATCATCTTCATTTTTTAAAGCAGGTTTTTCACCGAGTAAATTGTTAGGTGTGATAAAAGCTAGATTGTGGTTATTGAAATATTTATTGAAAAGAATATTTCTTGGATAATAAGTGGATTCTCCATTATTAACTTTTTTATTATTTTTATCAGTAACAACATCTTTTAATTCATTCATTTTAACAATTGCGTCATAAGGTATATCAGCAATACCTAAACTCTTTAAATATTTAGCATCTTTTTCAGGAACTGCGAATGGATTTTTGTTACCTTCTAAAGACTTATTAACTTCGGAATTGTTATTAAAATAAGTATCATATGCATAAATACCTAATTTAAATTCATTGACAAATGATGTTGATGTATCCATGATACCTAAATCACCGAAAGTTTTAGCGCTTCCTGGATCATCGGAATAGTCTTGTGCAACTTGTCCAAATGGAACTTGTTTAGCAAGTTGATTTAAAACTAAATATAATTTCTCAACATTATTGGCGCTGATTTTTCCATCATGGTAAGCACCGATAGTAGCTTCAACATTTACCAAAACATGTTTAACGTGATATGGTAATTTTTCTTTTAAATAACCTTTTTTACCCCAGAATAAATTATTTTCTTCTTCATCATTATTTGATGTCTCAGTATTCTTTTTCCAGGTTTTGTAATTATCATAATAAACATCTTTTAATTTTGTTTTATATGAATCTATTTGATATTTTAAAAGTAATTCATGTTCATTTCTTTTACTTTCATGAATATCGTTTAACTCAGTATTTAATATTTTTTCCCATTCTTTATCATATTTTGTTCCATTATCATGGGCGTTTTTAGAAACAGTAGATTTTGTGGAATCGAGTTTAACTTTTGCTTGTTTTTCACATTCTTTTTTTAGACTGCTGTTTTTTGATAAATTAAACCATTCTCTAACCATTACATTGTAGATAGCGTTATAGTAATCACTTGAACTTTGTTGATTGGATTTAGTATATTTTTCAAACAATTCTGTAGCGCTATAAGATGTTCTTTCTCCATTAACGTTGGTAAATGAAATAAATTTATCACCATTACGTTTTACATCTTTACAAGCTGTTAAGGAAAGAGTGCTTAATGTAGTTGCAGCAATAATAAAAATTTTTTTGCTTTTCTTCATGAGTATCCTCCAATAATTTGCCATATATAAATAGCCTTAATATTTTACAACTTTATTATATATAAGTAAACAAAAAATAGATTAATGATTGATTTAGTATATAATTTGTTTATTAAAATATTTTGATATAAAATATTGGTGTTTGGAAAAGTTTTATGAATTCATTAATTATTAAAAATTTACATGTATCTGTTAATGATAAAGAGATTCTCAAAGGTATAAATCTTACTATAAATGAAGGTGATTGTGTAGCTTTATTGGGTCCTAATGGTAATGGAAAATCTACATTATTTTCAGCAATTATGGGAAACCCAGAATATAAGATTACTGAAGGAGAAATTCTTTTTAACGGGGTTAATATTTTAGATTTAAAAGTCGATCAAAGAAGTAAATTAGGAATATTTTTAGGTTTCCAAAATCCATATGAAATTCCTGGTGTAACTTGTTCTGATTTTTATAAATCAATGATTAACGTTCGTGAAAAGAATCCGATTTCTTTATATAGTTTTTTTAAAACACTTGATAAATATACACAAGTTATGAAAATTCCTTTTGAATTAGTTAACCGAAGTCTTAATGATGGTTTTTCTGGTGGTGAAAAGAAACGAAACGAAATTTTGCAAATGTTATTATTAAATCCAAAATTATGTATGTTGGATGAAATAGATAGTGGACTAGATGTCGATGCATTAAATGTTGTTTCTGAATCTATTTTAGTACAGAAAGAAAAAGGCTCGACTTTTATAATTATTTCTCATTATGCTAGATTATATGAATTAATAAAACCAAATAAAGTTTTCGTAATAATTGATGGGAAAATTGTATTAGAGGATGATTATAACTTGATTAATAAAATAGATCAAAATGGATATGAATGGATAAAAGAAAAATACAACATTTCATCAAATACTAATGAAGATAAAGTAATATTGGGTTCTTGTATTAATAAAAAAGGAATACATAGAAAATGAAAGACAATGCATTAGAAATATATAATGATAAAAATAAGTTATTATATTCTAACAAAAGCTATAAAAAAATATCTTTTAACAGTCTACCTAATTCATCTAAAATAATTTTAAATAAAAATTCAAATAGTAATTTAACATTAAAAGGAATTAAAAAAAACAACAATATTGATATCATCTTAAATGAAAATTCATTGTTCGAATTGAATTTAATTAATAGTAAAAATGATAATAATTGCAATATAACTGTTACAATAAAAGATAATAGTATTTTTAAGTTTAATTTTGCTGATTTTTATAATAATAACTCTAATTTTATTTTAAATATCAATTTAGAAGGAAACCAATCAAAAACAGAATTTAATTTTTCCTCAATTATTAATAACTTTACTAGTAAAAAGTATTTAATTAATTTTAATCATATTAATGTGAACACTTCTAGTATTGTAAAAGGTTATGGCATTGTTTTAAAAGAGAGTAATTTTAATTGTGATGTTATTTCTACTATTAATGATAAATGTATAAATTCAAGTACTAATCAAAATGTAAAAGTCATCTTAATTGATGAAAAAAGTAAAGGTAAAGTTTGTCCAATTATGAATATATATTGCGACGATGTTATTGCAAATCACTCTTGCGCTATTGGACATATCAACAATGAACATTTATATTATTTAAATACAAGAGGAATAAGTGAAAATAAAGCAAAAGAATTAATAACAAAAGGTTATTTAACTCCAATATGTGATAAATTTAATAAAAGTGATAAAAAAATATTATTAGCAAAAATAAAGGAGATTTATTAATGTTAGATATTAAAAAAATTCGAAATGATTTTCCAATGTTAAGAAATGTGAAAGAAATGCAAAATAAGAGATTTTGCTATCTTGATAACGCTGCCACTAGCTTTAAACCTGACTGCGTAATAGATGAAATAACTAGATATTATAGTTATGAAAATTCCAATAGTCATCGTAGTGATTATGATATCGCATATAAAGTTGATGAAAATGTTGATAAAGTTAGACAAAAAATAGCAAATTTCATTAACGCTAATAAAGAAGAAATTGTATTTACAAGCGGTGCTTCAATGTCATTAAATTTGGTGGCATTTGGCTATGGTTGTAAATTTTTAAAAGAAACAGATGAAATTTTATTGACTGAAGCAGAACATGCTAGCAATGTATTGCCTTGGTTTAAGGTTAAGGATATAACTGGATGTAAAGTTAATTTTATTCCTTTAGATAAAGATGGTATGTTAACAATACCTAACATTAAAAATAAAATTACTGAGAATACAAAAATTATTAGTATCGCGCATGTTAGTAATGTATTAGGATATATTAATGATATAAAAGAAATTGCTAAAATTTGTCATGAAAAGAATATTATTTTAGTAGTAGATGGAGCGCAAAGCGTTCCTCATATTAAAACTGATGTTAAAGATTTAGATTGTGATTTCTTAATTTGGTCAGGTCATAAAATGTGTGGTCCTAACGGTACCGGAATTTTATATGGTAAGTTTGATTTATTGGTTAAAATGGAACCATTAATGACCGGAGGAGGATCTAACTCAAGGTTTGATATGTGCGGTAATGTTGCTTTATTACAACCTCCAGTCAAATTTGAAGCTGGTACACAAAATATTGCTGGTATTTATGGACTAGGAGCAGCGATAGATTATTTAGAAAGTATTGGAATGAATAATATAGAAGAATATGAAAATAATTTAAGAAAATACGCTGTTGAAGAATTAAGTAAAATTCAAGATATTATTATATATAATAAAAACGCAGAAACTGGAATAATTACATTTAATATCAAAGATGTTTTTCCACAAGATGCCGCAACATATTTAAATAGTAAGGGCATTTGTGTTAGAAGTGGTCAACACTGTGCTAAAATTTTAATTAACTTTTTAAAAACTGTTGGAACAGTTAGAGTTTCTTTATATTTTTATAATAATAAAGAAGATGTTGACCAACTAATTGATGCTTTAAAGAATCGAGGAGATATTTTAGATGCTTACTTTGGATAATAATTTAATGAGACAAATAATCATGGATCATTATAAAAATCCAAGATTTAAAAAAGACGTAACAGATAATATTGAAGGTTATTATTCTATAAGAATGGATTCAACAAGTTGTATAGATGATATTACCTTATATATTAAAATAAATAAAGAAAATACATGTGTAGATGATATTTTCTTTACTGGTATAGGTTGTGCAATTTCTATTTCATCCGCTGATATAATGTGTGAATTATTTTTGAATAAAAATATTGAAGATATTCAAACTATTCACTTAGAATTTATGAATATGTTAATGGAAAAAGAATATAATAAAGATATATTAGAAGAGGCTTTAGTATTTAAAAATACATCTAAACAATTATCACGAATTAAATGTGCCAGCCTTGCATGGGAAGGGATTAATAAAATTATTAAAGATTTAAAAAACAATGAAAGATAAGAATATAACAACAAATAATTTCAATAAATATAACTTTAAGGATAACATAAATTCTCTCTTTTCTAGTGGTAAAGGTCTTAATGAAGATGTTATTAAATTAATATCTAATCATAAAAAAGAGCCACAATGGATGTTAGATTTTAGATTAAAAGCATATAAAACTTTTTTATCGATGAAAAATCCTAATTTCGGCCCAAATTTAGATGGTATTGATTTTAATAGTTTTTCTTATTTTACAAAGTACTCTGAAGAAAAAACTTCATGGGATGAAGTTCCAGATACAATCAAAAAAACTTTTGATAAATTAGGAATTCCTGAAGCAGAACAAAAATATTTATCAGGAGTTGCTACTCAATATGAATCTGAAATGGTTTACCATAATATGTTAGAAGAAGTTAACAATAAAGGTGTTATATTTTTATCTACGGATATGGCTTTACAACTTTATCCAGAATTATTTAAAAAGTATTTTTCTACTGTAGTTCCTGTTAATGACAATAAATATTCTGCTTTAAACGGAGCTGTATGGAGTGGCGGTAGTTTCATATATATTCCAAAGAATGTTAAGTTAGATAAACCGCTACAATCTTATTTTAGAATTAATAATCAAAAAACAGGTCAATTTGAAAGAACATTAATAATTGTAGATGAAGGAGCTGAAGTTCATTATGTTGAAGGATGCACAGCACCTATATATTCTAGTGAAAGTTTACATGCAGCAGTAGTAGAAATTATTGTACTTAAAAACGCTAAATGTAGATATTCAACAATACAAAATTGGTCAAATAATATTATTAATTTAGTAACTAAACGTGCTTTTTGTTATGAAAATGCAACAATGGAATGGGTAGATGGGAATATTGGTTCACAGATTAATATGAAATATCCTGCATGTGTATTAAAAGAAAGAGGAGCAAAAGGATTTTGTATTTCAATAGCTGTTGCAAATAAAGGACAATATCAAGATGCTGGAGCAAGAATGATACATGAAGCAAGTAATACAACAAGTGAAATAATTTCTAAATCAATTGTTTCAAATGGTGGAGTATCTAATTACCGTGGTACATGTAGAATTTTACCAAAAGCAAAAAATGCAAAAGCCCATGTACAATGTGATACTTTGATATTGGATAATTATTCAAAGTCAGATACAATTCCTAAGAATCAATGCATGAATAATAAATCTTATTTAGAACACGAAGCTAGCGTTTCTAAAATTGATGAACAGAAGTTATACTATTTAATGAGCAGAGGTATAAGTGAATCTGATGCTATACATATGATTGTTATGGGCTTTATAGAACCATTTTCAAAAGAATTACCTATGGAATACGCTGTGGAACTTAACCAATTAATTAAGCTAGATATGACAGGAAGTGTAGGTTAATAATATGAGAGAAGAATATGATGTTATTGTTGTTGGAGCAGGTCATGCAGGTATTGAAAGTGCTTTAGCTTGTTGTAAAAGAGGATTTTCTACACTTTTATGTTGCATGAATTTTAAGCTAGCTGGTAATATGCCTTGCAATCCATCTATTGGAGGGAGTGCGAAAGGTATTGTAGTAAGAGAAATAGATGCTTTAGGTGGAATAATGGGTATAGCAGCCGATAATGAATATTTACAAATGAAAATGCTGAATACTGCCAAAGGACCTGGTGTACAATGTTTAAGAGCGCAAACTGATAAAATAAGATACCCTAATTTTCTTCAAGAATATTTAAAAGAACAACAAAATTTAGATATTTTAGAAGGTATGGTAACAGATGTTTTGCATGATAATAAAAAAGTTTTTGGCGTTAAGATTAATAATAAAAATATATTATCAAAGACAGTTATTTTAGCTACTGGAACCTATATGAATAGTTATATTTTAAGAGGTCATAATAAATTTTCTGGTGGACCAGATGGAGATAAACCTTCAATTGGATTAAGCGATTGCTTAAAGAAAATGGGATTAAATTTAATAAGATTAAAAACTGGAACTCCACAAAGAATAGCTAGAGAAAGTATTGATTTTTCTAAAGCGTTAATTCAAACAGGTAATATAGAAAATGAAGGATTCTCTTATGAGTCTAATAAATTTATTCCGATAAAAGATCAAATACCTTGTCATTTAATATATACAACTCCAGAAACTCATCAAATTATTAGAGATCATTTGAACGAGTCTGCTATGTATGGTGGAATGGTTGAGGGTGTTGGCCCAAGATATTGTCCTTCTATTGAGGATAAAATTGTAAGATTTGCAGATAAAGAAAGACATCAATTATTTTTGGAACCAGAAAGCTATGATTCTAACAGTATATATTTGCAAGGTTTTTCAACAAGTATGCCTGAAGAAGTGCAAGATATTATGGTACATAGTTTACCAGGATTAGAAAATGCTAAAATATTAAAATACGCTTACGCTATTGAATATGATTCATTAGAACCAAGTGATTTTGATAATACATTAATGGTTAAAAAATGGCCCAGATTATTTATTGCAGGTCAAATTTGTGGTACTAGCGGTTATGAAGAAGCAGCAGCTTTAGGATTAATTGCAGGAATAAATGCATGTAATTATATAAAAGGTATAGAACCATTTATTTTAAAAAGAGATGAAGCCTATATTGGTGTTATGATTGATGATTTAATTACTAAAGGAACAAAAGAACCTTATAGATTATTATCTTCAAGAGCTGAATTTAGATTACTTTTAAGAAGTGATAACGCCGACATAAGATTAAGTGAATATGGTTATAAATATGGGTTAATTAGTGAAAAAAGGTATGAGTCTTTTAAAAATAAGCTCAAAAATATTGCATTTATAAAAGAAATTTTGAGTAAAACACACTTTGGTATTAACAGCAAAGTTAATGAATATTTAAAAGAAATAGGTTATGAAAATCTTTCCAATGGTGTTAGTGCATACGATTTATTAAAAAGAAACGGAGTTACATTTAATAGATTAAGAGATTATCTTGAGATCCCAAAAGAATTTAGTTTATCACTTTCTGGAATTCAGTCTTTAGAAACTTCAATTAAATATGAAGGGTATATAGATGAACAAAGAAGAGAAGCTAACAAAATTAGAAAACTTGAAGAAGTTAAGTTAAATCTAAATTATGATTATTTACATATGGAAGGATTGAGACTTGAAGCTAGACAAAAATTAAATCAAATTCAACCAAAAACAATTGGACAAGCTTCTAGAATCAGCGGGGTTAATCCTAGTGATATATCAGTATTGATTCTAAATTTAAAAAGAGATAAAAAAATATGATAAACGAATATATTAATGCTAAAAATAAATTAAATGAATACATGAATTTAGTTATAGAAAAAAACAAAGTTATGAATTTAACTTCTATAACTGATGAAAACGAATTTATAGATAAGCATTTTTATGATTCTGTTATTCCTAGTTTGGCTATAGATTTTAACGATAAAAAAGTATTAGATATTGGAAGTGGTGCTGGTTTTCCTGGTATTCCATTAGCTATTTTATATCCTAATGCTCATTTTACTTTAATCGAAACTCTAAAAAAAAGAACAATATTTCTCGAAGAAGTTATTAAAAAACTCGAATTAAATAACGTTGCCATCCTAAATAAAAGAGCTGAGGATATTAAAAATGATGAAAGAGAATCTTTTGATATCGTCATGTCTAGAGCTGTTTCATCGCTACCAATTCTTATCGAATTTTCAACTCCGTATATTAAAAAAGATGGTTTTTTGTTATCATATAAGGGTATTAAATATAAGGATGAATTAGATTTAAGTAAAAACGCGTTAAAAGTTATGCACTTAAATTTAATTACCACCCAAGATAAAATACTTCCAATATCAAAAGAAAATAGATATAATTTGATATTTAAAAAAACAGCAGAAACTAGGAAGAAGTTTCCACGAAATTTTTCACAAATTAAAAAGAGGCCATTATAATGAGTAAAATTATCGCAATTGCTAACCAAAAAGGTGGTGTTGGTAAAACAACAACCGCAATTAATTTAAGTGCTGGCTTAGCAGTAAATAATAAAAAAGTTTTATTAATAGATTTAGATCCACAAGGTAATTCAGGTAGAGGATTAGGCTTAGATATTACAATTATAAGTAAAAATGTATTTGATGCTTTAATTTTAGATTGTGACGTTAATAAAATTATTAAAAAAACATCTTTTAAAAACTTAGATTTATTACCATCTAATTTGAAATTATCAAATATTGAAAATGAAATAAATCAAAAATCTTATGAGCCTTTATTTGTTTTAAAAAATATGATTAAAACAATCTCAAAAAAATATGATTATATAATTATTGATTGTCCTCCAACACTAGGTATTTTATGTTTAAATGCTTTAATTGCCGCTGATAGTGTATTGGTACCTGTTCAATGTGAATTTTTTGCTATGGAGGGATTAGCACAAATTCTTTCTACTGTTAAAAATATTCAAAATAAATTTAATAAAGATCTAGAAATAGAAGGATTTTTATTAACAATGATCGAAGCTAGATCAAAATTTGGAAAAGAAATCGCATCTCAAGTTAGAAACTTATTTAGAGAAAATACTTTTAATGTAGAAATTCCTAGAAATATTTCATTAAGTGAAGCTAGTGCGTTAGGTATGCCTGTTATTCATTATCGACCTTCAAGCGCTGGAAGTAGCGCCTATCTTAAATTAACCGCAGAGGTTTTGGAACATGAATAGAAAAAAAGATAATACAAACTTTTTAAAGTCAGAACTTGAAAGTTTGCTTAAAAGTTATCTCAATAATAATGATGAAATAAATATTGAACACTATTATAAAAAAGAAAGTATTTCTTTAATAGATATCAACGAAATTTGTGAACCTATCTTTGATTTAAGTAGTTCATTAAGTAATAATTTCGATGATTTTTCAGACTCAATTATTAAAGATGAAATATATCAACCATTAATTGTAAGAAATATAAAAAACAAATATGAAATTATTTTAGGTAGGAATATTTTTTATTTTTGTAAAAAAAACAATATTCCTCATGTTAGATGTATTGTTAAAAATTTAACAGATGAAGAAGCTTTACTTTCAATAAGTTATGCTGTTAAGGAAATGTATCCTGATAACTTTTTAATTAAATGCCAATTATTTAATTATCTTAGGAATATCTTAAATTTCAAAAACAAAGATATATCCAATTTTTTTAAAATTTCTGAAGGACAAGTTTCTAATATAGTTAAAATAAATTCTTTGAACCCAGAAATTATTGATTTAATTAAATTACATAATTTATCTTATGGACATGTTAAAGCTTTTGAAAGATTAAATGAAGAAAATATAAACTATGTTATAAACCGAATTATTAATGAAAATCTAAGCGTTAGAGAAACTGAAAATTTAGTTAATAACTTAAAAAATAATAAAAAAACAAGAAAAGGTTTCAAAATTAAAGATAATAAAATTATTTTAATATTTGAAAATAATTACGAAAGAGATAAAGCTTTAAAACATTTAGAAAAATTAATAAGAAAAAATAAGATAAATATAGATTCATAAATATTTTTTAATTAATTTTTATTACATTTATGTTAATATTATTATATGGAAAAAAATAGAAACGATACATCAAGAATTAGTAAATATAGTAAGTTAAGAGAAGAAATTCAAGGAATGCATGATACAAGCGCTGTTGATCTTAATAAAGAAAATTTTAGACATGGTCGAACAAAAACTATTCCTATAAATATTAATGATAAAATAGATACAGTCCCTCTTGAAACACATAGTCAAAGAACTATGGGTAGTAATAATGTTAAAATTTCCCCATTATTTAAAAAATATCAACGAAATAATTTGATTAAAAATATTTTATATGGAGTAGCGGGGTTAGCAATTATAGTTTTAGTTATTATAGTCATTGTGTTAATGGCTAAGGGCAGATAATATGGATTATATTAGTATTGCTTTGGATGGCCCTTCCGCAAGTGGAAAATCCACGATTGCTAAAATTTTAGCTACTGAATTATCATTTTTATATATCGATACAGGTGCTATGTATAGAGCATATACATTAGCAGTATTAAGAAATAATTTAGACTGCAAAAATGAAAAAGAATGCGAAAGTTTAATTGGCAAAATTAGCATTTCTTTTAATAGTGAAAATAAAGTTACTTTAGATGGTGAAGATGTCTCTTTAATTGTTAGAAGTAATGAAGTAGCTGATAACGTAAGTTATATTTCTAGTTATAAAAATATAAGATTGTTTCTTGTTGAACTTCAAAAAGAATTAGCAGCGGGAAGAAATGTTATTATGGATGGAAGAGATATTGGAACTTATGTTTTACCAAACGCAACAGTTAAATTTTTCCAAATAGCCGATGTAGAAGAAAGAGCTAGAAGAAGATATATGGAAAATTTAGAAAAAGGTATTTCGACTACATTCGAAGAATGTTTAAGTAATATTAAAAAAAGAGATTTTATAGATTCTAATAGATCTTTTGCACCATTAAAACCAGCTGAGGATAGTATTAAAATTGATACAACTCATATGAAAATTTATGAAGTTGTTGATCATATTTTGAATATACTTAAAAACAAAGGAATAAGTAAATGAGTGTAGGTTATGTTGCTTTAGTTGGTTCTCCTTCAACCGGTAAATCTACGATATTTAATAGAATTATTGGAGAAAAAAAATCTATTACTGAAGAAGAAAGAGGAATTACACGAGATAGAATTTATGGTAAAGCAAATTGGCTTACTAAAGATTTTGTATGCATTGATACAGGTGGAATTGAGATAGAAAACGCTCCATTTCAAGAACAAATAAGAATTCAAGCACAAATAGCTATTGATGAAGCCGATGTAATATTATTTGTTTGTGATGGTAAAATTGGTGTAACTAATGATGATAGACTTGTTGCTAAAATATTAAGAGATAGTAATAAACCAGTAGTTTTAGCAGTAAATAAGATTGATAATAAGGAAATGCTTTCTAATATTTATGATTTCTATGCTTTAGGTATTGGTGAACCTATTGCTGTTAGTGGTGCACATGGTATAGGTATTGGTGATATATTAGATGATATAGTAAAATCTTTACCTGAAGATAAAAGTATTATCGAAGAATCAATAAAATTTTCACTTATTGGTAGACCTAATGTTGGTAAGTCTTCACTAACAAATGCTATTTTAAAAGAAGAAAGAACTATTGTTTCTAATATCTCAGGAACTACAAGAGATTCAATAGATACATCTTTTAAATATAATGATAACAATTATACCATTATAGATACTGCCGGTCTTAAAAAACGCGGCAAAATATATGAATCAGTTGATAAATTCGCTGCCATAAGAGCATTAAAAGCTATTGAAAATAGTGATATATGTTTATTAGTTATAGATGCTAATGATGGAATAATTGAACAAGATAAACATGTGGTAGGATATGCAATTGAAAATAAAAAAGCTATTATTGTTATAGTAAATAAATGGGATTTAGTTTCGAATAAATTAAATAAAGATGAATTTATTGAAAAACTTAGAAAAGAATTTAAATTTTTAGATTATGCTCCAATATTATTTACTTCAGCAGTAAAACATAAAAATACTGATGAAATAATTAAAACTATCGATAAGGTTTATGAATCTTATACATATAACATAAAAACCTCTTCTTTAAATGAAATTGTGCATAACGCGCAATTAATGAATGAAACTCCAAATTTTAATGGAGGAAGAATAAAAATTTATTATTCTCAACAAATTAAAAATAAACCAGTTACTATAGCGTTATTTGTTAATGACCCTAATTGGATGCATTTTTCTTATCTTAGGTATATAGAAAATAATATAAGAAAATCATTTGAGCTAATTGGAAGCCCTATAAATATAGTATTAAGAAAAAGAAAATAATATCTTGATTTTATTTTATGTTATAATATTATTAGGTTACAGGAGATATACTCATGAAAAATAATAAAAACAAAGCTGAATTAATCGAATTAGTAAGCGCAAAAGTTGGTTTTACAAAAAAAGATACTGAACTTGTTATTAACACATTTTTAGATGAAATGGAATCAACATTAAAAAAACATGGAAATATTAAATTAACAGGTTTTGGAGTATTTTCAGTTAAAACCCAAAAAGAGAGAGTAGGAACTCACCCAAAAACTCATCAAAGACTTGTTATACCTGAAGCTAAGGTAGTAAAATTTAAAGCATCTACTAATTTAAAAAACATCGATTAATTTAAAATTAATGTTAAGTTTAAAAAAATATTAAACTTAACATTTTTTTATTTTATAATCTAATTATGGATTTAATTTTTAACCATTTTTCTAAAATATTTAATAGTTTTTCTCATAAATTATACATGGTTGGTGGAACAAGTAGGGATTATTTATTAAACTATAAAATAACAGATTATGATTTTGTAACTGATGCTACTCCTGATGAAATCTTAAAGTTTTTAGATTGTGATACAAGTTTTAAAAAATATGGTGTTTTAAAATTAAATTA
Organism: Caryophanales bacterium; assembly: GCA_052171195.1. GTDB lineage: Bacteria > Bacillota_I > Bacilli_A > RFN20 > CAG-826 > Onthovivens. Next base: position 135,002 of record JBQMZB010000001.1, on the reverse strand, counting down.
TGAAGGTTATAAAATTGATATTGTTACATTTAGAAAAGAATCTAATTATGAAGATTATAGACATCCAAATAAAATAGAGTTTTCTAATAATATTTATGATGATTATTTAAGAAGAGATTTTACAATTAATGCAATCTATATAGATGAAAATTATAATATTATAGACCCTACTAATGGATTAAATGATTTAAGAGAAGAAAGATTAAAATTTATTGGAGATACATTAACAAGAATTAAAGAAGACCCTTTAAGAATATTACGTGCTAAACGATTCATGAGTGTTTATAATTTAAAAATGAATGATGAAGATATTAAGATACTTAATGATAACTTAAATTTAATTAAAAAACTTAATATTGAAAAGGTTAATGAAGAACTTAGAAAAATAAATGTAATTAAGGAGAAAAATAATGAATAATTTAAATTTATATGGTCTTGATTTTATAGATTTACTTCTAGAATATTATAAAGAATTAAATATTCAAGAAAGTGAATTATCCGTTATCTTAATGATAGACCATTTTATAAAACAAAGAATTAAATTAATTACTATTGAATTATTAAAAACTAAAATGAATTTAGACTCTGTAGTTATTGATAGTATCTTAACTAATTTATATAAAAAAAATTATATTAATTTTGATATAGATGGAGTAGATCACAAAATTAATTTAAAACCATTAAATTCTATTTTATATAACAAAGTTAAAGAAAAGATTCTTAACGAAGAAGAAATTAAAAATGATAATAAGAAAAACGAATTAAGAGAAAAAATATCTTGTATTATCGAAGATGTATATAATAGACCATTAAATCCTATCGAAATATCATTTATTGAGGGATGGGTGTGCCATGATATTAATTTTAAATTAATAGAAAATGCAATTAAAGATTGTGTTGAAAATAAAACTCTCACAATGGATGATTTTAATAACGCGATTTATAAAAGGACTCAAAAAAATTATTTCAATGAATAAAAAAACTAATGATATAATTAATTTTTTTAATTTAAATTATTCTCATGTTAAATGCAGTTTAAATTACACAACTGATTATTCATTATTAATAGCTATTATGCTTTCCGCTCAATGTAGCGACAAAAAAGTTAATCAAGTAACTGACTTATTTTTTAGTAAATATAAAAATTTAGATGAAATAAATAAGTTATCTTTAGAAGAAATAGAAGGTTTTCTTAAACCATTAGGACTTTATAAGAATAAAAGTATTTATCTTAAGAATATAGTACATGATTTAATATTTAAATTTCATGGTAAAGTATCTAATAATAAAAAAGAAATTATGAGTTTACCTGGAGTTGGAAATAAAACCGCTAATGTTTTTCTTATTGAATGGTTTAAGATACCTGAATTTCCTGTTGATACTCATATTAAAAGAATTTCAAAAAGACTAGATCTTGTTAATGAAACTGATGATGTTTTAACTATTGAAAATAAGTTAAGAGAAATATTTCCAAAAGAAAATTGGATTAATCTTCATCATCAAATAATATTTTTTGGAAGAGAACAATGTAAAGCTATTAATCCTAGATGTGAAGATTGTTATTTAAAAAAGTATTGTTCTTACTATCGTAAAAATTATCAATAATATTTAAGAAATCAAGAATATCATCGTTATTTCTATTAATTAAATAACAATTATTATTTAGATAATCTACAGGTATTGATTTTCTATTATTATTTTTTATAAAATCTTTTAAATTTTCAAATGGCAACAAATATATTTTTTTAAGAGTAACAAAATCTAAAATTATAAATGGAATACCCTTTTGATTTAAGACTTTATTAAAGTGATCTATTTGCCATTTAGGTATATTGTTTAAAGACCAAGAAGTTTTACATCTAGTAGATTTGGCCTCAAAATCTAAATAATATCCTTTGTAAACACCATTGTAATCTGTAGTTGATTTATTCAAAAAGAAAGCCCTTGTAATGCGTCCATTTTTTGTGTTAATGACTTTAATTGGTGTTGGTTTTTTATAAATTAAAGCAATATTTTTTTCTTTATAATAAAGATTTGTTTTATTAATGCAACTTTCTAAAGCCATCCCTCTATTTCCGTAAGTCGAAATTTGTTTATTTGTCATAAATCTTCTTTGATGAAATTAATAAAATCGCTATAATTTATAGATTTTTCATCACGAAGTTTAATTAATAATTTTCTAACAGGCTCAGGGTAAGATTTATGATTTATTAATGTTTTTTCATATTCTTCAATTGTTATTTTCTTATGTTTTAGAAACGCTTTATATAAATGAATTAAATTTTTAGTGTCAATTAAAGGATCATGAATATTTGTTTCAGGGGTAGTTTTATAAATCCTTAAAGCATCCACTAATGAAAGTTGAGTTCCATTATTATTTCTAACATATTGATAAAACATTAATGCAAAATCAATATAATTTTGTTGAATGTAATTAAATAATGGATTATTAACCATATTATTTACTAATATAGTTTGATTTAGTAATCTCATATCAAAATTGCCATAAGAAACAAATTTAAGATTAACCTTATCACCAATATATTCGTCAAATAATTGAAACATCTCATTAAATGATATACCTTGAGAATTAATCAAATCATCAGTTATACCTGTTAACTTTTCAATAATATGACCTATTTCTCCATTACATTTAACATATTTTTTAAATCCTGGATAAATTTTCTTAATTTGATTTTTATTATCTAAAACACATTTTATTGCTCCAATAGCAATAATTTCTTGACTAGTTTGTGTTCCTTCTAAATCAAAGAAAATTATAGTTTTTGCGTCTTTTAATAAATTATTAATTTTCTTCATGTAAAAATTATAAATTTTCACAATTTTCTTTTCAATCCTAAATCCTCCTATCTATTTGAAAGATAATTCAATATCTTATATAATTATGTCGTTAGGAATTTTGAAAAAATGAAACTTTTATTAACATCTAAAGATATTTTAAACAAACAATTTAAGAAAAACGTTAAAGGTTATGATGCTTACGAGGTAGATTTATTTTTAGATAATATTATTAATGATTATAAAGTTATTGATAATATTGTTGAAAATTTAAATAATAATATCTCCAGACTCAAAAAAGAAATAGAAATTCTTCAAAAAGAGAAGGATGAAATTATTTCTGAAAATGAAAAAAAATCAAAGCAATCATTTAAAGTTAATGATTTCACCAGATTAGATAATATTAGTCTTTTAAAAAAGATTAATTTATATGAAAGTAAATTGTTTGAATTAGGTGTAGATCCTAGTAAAATAAAATAATCAATTCATACAATCGCTGGGAAACTAGAGGAAAGTCCATGCTTGCACTTTCTGAGATGAAAGTAGTGATTATGTTGGTTTAATAAATAAGACCAAGTACCAGGGAGCTGGTAACGACATCTTCAAGTCTAAAACAAATGTTATGATTAGAAGATATAAAGTGCCACAGAGACGAACTTATAAGAAATTATAAGATGAAACGCGGTAAACTCCATAAGCAAGAAACCCAAATATTGGTAGGGGAAACCAAAGATGCAAAATGAAGCATTTAGGTAAGAGAAATCTTAGATTAATGATTGTACTACGACAGAACATGGCTTATCGAATTGATACTCACTTAAATAAATATGAAAAAAATTAATTTACCAACCAAAATTACCATTAGTAGAATATTTCTAAGTTTAACAATAATTATTTTATTGATAATTTTTTATTTACTTGACGAATTTAAAATAATTCAAATTTCTAATTATACATTTCAAATTAAGGAAAATGTTCAATTAAATTATTTATTAATAATCTTATTTATTCTATTTATTATTGCATCTCTTACAGATTTTTTAGATGGATATTTAGCAAGAAAATATAAATTAGTAACGGATTTAGGAAAATTTTTAGATCCATTAGCGGATAAAATGTTAATTAATAGTTTGATGATTTTTTTAGCTATTAATTTTAAATCTATGCAAGATTTTGCTAAATTTCCTTGGTTCTGTGTAATTTTTATGATTTTTAGAGACTTAACAGTTGATGGATTAAGATTTATGGCTGCATCTAAAAATAAGGTACTTGCCGCTAATATCTATGGCAAAGCTAAAACTGTTATTCAAATGTTTACAATTAGCCTTATATTATTAAATGGTTTTCCTTTTTCATTTTTTGATAGAAACTTTATAAATTATTTTCATATAACTGATATTTTTGCATATATTACTACATTTATTTCCTTATTAAGTGGGTTTATTTATCTAAAAAATAATAAAGATATTTTTAATCAATAAATTTTAAATAATTCCATACGACATATAAGTAGATAGGAAGGATTTATTATGACGAAAGATAAAGAAATTAATAACGATGAAATATTAAATAATGTATTAAAAGATGTTGAACATATTTTTGGTAAAGGAAGCATAATGGTCTTAGGAGATAGGCCGCAAGTTTGTGAAGAAGCGCTATCTAGTGGTTCAATTTTACTTGATGAAGCGCTTGGTATTGGCGGTTATCCAAAAGGCAGAATTATTGAAATTTTTGGACCTGAAAGTAGTGGGAAAACTACTTTAGCATTGACTGCTATTGCTGAAACTCAAAAAAAAGGTGGATTATGCGCTTTTATTGATGCTGAACAATCTATTGATCCAATTTATGCTCAAAATTTAGGTGTTGATATTGATAAATTGATTTTATCTCAACCTGATAGTGGTGAACAAGCTTTACAAATTGTTGAAATGCTTGCAAAATCTGGTGCATTCTCTTTAATTGTTGTAGACAGTGTCGCCGCACTAGTACCTCAAGCTGAAGCAGAAGGGTTGATGGAGGATAACTCAATTGGTCTTTTAGCAAGATTGATGTCAAAAGCTTTAAGAAAAATAACAGCGGTTTTAAATAAAGGTAATTGTACAGTTATATTTTTAAATCAATTAAGAGAAAAAGTAGGAGTTATTTATGGTAATCCTGAGGTTACTACAGGTGGAAGAGCTTTGAAATTTTATTCTTCAGTCCGTATTGATATAAGAAGAGTTGAGCAAATTAAAAACAATACCAATATTATAGGCAATACAGTTAATATAAAAATAGTAAAAAATAAAGTTGCACCACCTTTTAGAAATTGTAAAGTTGACATTATTTATGGTGAAGGGATTTCTAAAGAGGGCGAACTTTTGGATATAGGTGTACAACTTGGTGTTATTAAGAAGAGTGGCTCATGGTATGAAGTATTTAATGACAGAATAGGTCAAGGAAGAAATACAGCAAAACAATTTTTAAAAGAAAATCCTGAAATATATAAAAATATAAAAAATGAAGTGTTAGCTATTTTAGGCAACATAAATTCGGGTGGAAATTCTAATAATATATAGAATAAATAACTTTTGAATGTTATACTTTAAGCATATCGTATTTGATTAATTTTATAAATTTACGATATTTAATAGGAGAATTAATAATGACAGAAAAATATTTAACAATTGTCATTTCTCTTCTTTGTTTAATTATAGGTATATCTATTGGTGTAATATTTACATATTTTCAACCTAAAATCAAAGCTAAACGCGCCAAAGATAATGCCGATAAAATTATAAATGATGCACATATTAAAGTAGAACATTTATTAAAAAACGCTGAATTTGATACAAAACAGACTGTTTTTGAGATGAAACAAGAAGCTGAAAAAGATATTAGAGAACGTAAACAAGAAGTTGTTTTTTTAGAAAATAAATTATTACAACGTGAACAATGTATCGATCAAAGAGATGCAGCTTTAATTCAAAAAGAAAATAATTTAGAAAACAAATCGAAGAATTTAGATCTTCAAATTGAAGAAAATAAAAAAAAGAATAGTATTTTACAAAGTAAAATAGATAGTATTTTAGCTGAACTTGAAAAAGTTGCTCATATGTCTTCATCTGAAGCTAAAGAACAAATTTTTAAACAAGTCGAAGAAAAATATCAAAGAGAAATCATTCAATATATTAAACAAAGAGAAGAAGAGGCTGAAAATGAAGCTGATGAAAAAGCTAAAGATATTTTAGCTAATACAATATTTAGATTAGCACAAGATATTACTACTGAAAGAACGGTCAGTGTTATTCAGTTACCTAATGATGAAATGAAAGGTAGAATAATTGGTCGTGAAGGTAGGAATATTAAAACTTTAGAACAAATATTAGGTGTTGATATTATTATTGATGACACTCCAGAAGTAATCACTGTTAGTTGTTTTAATCCAATAAGAAGAGAAATTGCTTCTAGATCTTTAAATATTTTAGTTAAAGATGGAAGAATTCAACCAGGTAGAATTGAAGAAGTTGTTGAAAAATGCAAAAATGAAGTTGATGAAATTATTAAAAAAGCTGGTCAAGACGCTATATTTAAACTTGGTCTTGGAAGAATGGATAAAGAACTTATCAATTACGTCGGAAGATTAAGATTTAGAACCAGTTATGGACAAAATCAATTAGAGCACTCAATTGAAACTGCTACTTTATGTGGGATGATGGCTGCTGAGTTAGGATTAAATCAAACTTTGGCTAAGAGAGCAGGTTTACTCCATGATATTGGTAAAGCTGTTGACTTTGAAGTTGAGGGAAGTCACGTTGAAATTGGTGCAAGATTAGCAAAAAAATATGGTGAAAATGAAGTTGTTATAAATTCTATTGAATCACATCATGGTGATGTTCCACCTAAATCTATTATTGCTGTTTTAACTGCTGCTGCTGATACTTTAAGCGCTGCAAGACCAGGTGCAAGAAGCGAAACTCTTGAAACTTATATTAAACGTATTGAACAATTAGAATCTATTTGTAAAAGATTTGAAGGCGTATCTCAATGCTATGCAATGCAATCAGGAAGAGAAGTTAGAGTAATGGTTATTCCTGAAAAAGTTGATGACTTGCAAGCGTTTAATATTGCTCATAAGATAAAAGAATCTATTGAAAACGAAATGACATTCCCTGGACAAATTAAGGTTAATGTTATTAGAGAATATAGAGCTGTAGAAACTGCTAAATAAATGAAAATTTTATTCTTAGGTGACGTTGTTGGAAAAATAGGAAGAAAGTCTCTTTTTAAGAGTCTTTCTTTTATTATTAAAGAATATACAATTGATTTTGTTATTTGTAATGTAGAAAATGCAAGTGGTGGTTATGGAATTACCTTAAAACATTTTAATGAATTAAGTAAATTACCAATAAACGCTATGACACTTGGTAATCATTATAAAGATAAAATTCAAATTATTGATTTTATTGAAAATGATAAGATTATTAGACCATATAATATTCTAAACTTGTTCCCAGGCTGTGGTAGCAGGATTTATTTATGTAAAAATAAAAAAATTTGTGTATCTAATATTCTTGGTAATGTATATATGAATGAAAAAGTAGATGATCCATATTTATCAATATTGAAAATAATTAAGGATAATCCGAATTGTATTCATGTAATAGATTTTCACGCTGAAGCTACTGGAGAAAAAAAATCTGTTGCCTATGCCTTAGATGGCAAAATCAATGCATTATTAGGAACCCATACACATGTTCAAACTAATGATGAAATTTTATTACCTAATAAAACTGCATACATTAGTGATGTTGGTATGTGTGGAAGTTATAATAGTATACTTGGTAATGAACCTAAATCAGTAATAAATAAAATTGTCCTTCATAAAGAAGGAAAATTTAAAATTTTAGAAGATGATGATTTAATGATTAATGGTGTTATTATTGATATTGATGATGTTAGTAATTTAACTACAAATATTGTAAAATTAAATTTAGTAAACGGAAAAGAAAAATGAGAAAAAAAGATATATTATATTTAGAATTACCCGATTTAAAAAAAGCGAGAGAAAGATTAAAAAAATCTGAAACATATTTTTATGATTATATACCTTCAGATGAAATAATTAATTTTGTTAAAGGTAAAAGTTTTTTTGTTAGAACATATGGTTGTCAAGCTAACTATAGAGATGAAGAAAATATATCCGGCATTCTTCTATCTTTAGGAATGAAAAAAAATTCTGATTACAAAAAAGCAGATATTATCATTTTAAATACGTGCGCTGTAAGAGAAAATGCAGAAGATAAAGTTTATGGTTTAGTAGGCGATGTTAAGAAAATAAAAGAGACAAGAAAGGATGTAATCCTTGTTATTGGTGGTTGTATGATTGAACAACCTCATATAATAGACCATATGATAAATACTTTTTCTTGTGTTGATATTTATATGGGTACCCATAACATTAAAGACTTAGTACGTGTCTTGGAAATATATTATAGAGAAAATAAAAGGGTAGTTTTGGTATCTAGTAAAGAAGGAGATATTATTGAAAACTTACCTAGTAAAAGAAATGAAAATTTTAGAGCGTTTGTTAATATAAATTATGGATGTGATAAATTTTGTACTTATTGTATTGTTCCATACACAAGAGGAAAAGAAAGAAGTCGTGATATCGACGATATTCTAAATGAGTGTAGAGACCTAAAGAATCAAGGTTATAAAGAAATCACATTGTTAGGACAAAATGTTGATGCTTACGGAAAAGATTTAAATTATAAAGTAACTTTTGCTCAATTGTTAGATGAAGTTGCTAAAATAGGGATACCTAGAATACGATTTTTAACTTCTTACCCAAGTGATTTTAAGGATGACGTTATTGATGTTATGGCAAAACATGACAATATATTAAAATATTTACATTTACCAGTGCAATCAGGTAATAATAATATTTTAAGAAGAATGGCAAGAAGATACACTAGAGAACAATATTTAGATTTAGTTTCTAGAATTAGACATAAAATTCCTAATATCTATTTATCTACCGATATAATTGTTGGGTTTCCTGGTGAAACTTATGATGAGTTTTTAGATACATTAACTTTGTGTAAAGAAGTTGACTACTCTAGTGCGTTTACATTTATATTCTCACCAAGAGTAGGTACACCTGCTTATAAGTTAAAAGACGATGTTCCATATATTGAAAAGACTAAAAGATTTAAAGAACTCAAAAATATCTTAGAGATTTCTGTTAATAAATATAGTGACATGTTAGTTGGGAAAACTTTAAATGTTTTGGTAGAATCTAAATCTAAAAAAGATAGTAGTATTTTAACAGGCTATAGCGAAGAATATAAAGTTGTTAATTTTAAAGGTGATAAATCTTTAATTGGAGAGATTGTTAAAGTTAAAATTACCGAAAATCATTTGTATTTTTTAAATGGTGAAATTGTTAATGAATAAGTATGATGAGTTAATTATAAAAATTAGAAATGAATTAATGAAAAAAGAAGTAGTTAATGAATATTTTAAATTAAAAAAAATTATAAGTGAATCTAAGTATATTCAAAACTTAGACAATGAAATAAAATATTATCAAAAGTGTAAAATGAATGATGAAGAAAAAAATAAATATCTTGAATTGTTAGAAATTTATAACAACGATCCGCTTATAATTCAGTATAAAAATGTTAGAGAAGAAGTAGAAATTATATTGTCAGAAATTAAGGATTTTTTAAAATAAGTATAGGTTATGATTTATTGTATTGTTGGTCCAACAGCGTGTGGGAAAAGCGAACTAGCTTTATATCTTGCTAAAAAAATTAATGGTTTAATTATTAATTTTGATGCTTTTCAAATTTACAAAGATATGAATATCGGCACTGCTAAACCAACTGATGAAGAAATAATAAAATACAATATGAAACTATTCAATATTATAAATATTGATGAAGTTTTTGATGTTTCAAAATATCAAAAAATGGCAAGAAAATTGATTGATGAGTATAAAGATCAGAATTTAATTTTTGTTGGAGGAACAGGGTTATTTTTAAAAGCAGTATTATTTGACTATAAATTTAATAATGAACCAGAAATGCCTAAAGATTTTCTTTCTAATTTAACTAATGAAGAACTATATAATAAATTGCTAAAAATAGATAAAGAAGATGCTTTAAAGATTGGTCCAAATAATAGAAAAAGATTAATTAGAGCACTTTATATTTATAAAATTCACGGAATTAATAAAACATCTTTAAACAATAACGGTAAAAATACTTTATTGTATGATTGCAAAATATATGGAATTAATTATCCACGTGATATTTTAAATCAAAGAATTGAAAAACGTGTAGAAATTATGTTTAAATCTGGTTTAAGAAATGAAGTTGAAGATATTTTCAAAAATCATAATTGTGATTCAATTGCGTTAAAAGCCATAGGATATAAAGAATTTCTTGAATCTAATAACGATAAAGAAATTAAACAATTAATTATACAAAATACAAAAAAATACGCCAAAAGACAGGTTACTTTTTTTAAAAACCAATTTAACAATATTGTTTGGTTTAATAATTTAGAAGAAGGAAAGATTTTTTTAAATGAAGAATTTAATTGATGAAAGATCAAGTCAATTACTTGGTGAAAAATTTGAAAGATTTACCAATGCTAAAGTTTTGGTTATTGGCTTAGGAGGAGTTGGTTCTTCTGTTGTTAATTCTTTAGTCAGAAGCGGAATAAAAAATATTACTCTTTTAGATTTTGATAAAGTATCTGAATCTAATTTAAACAGGCAAATACCTTATGATTCAACAGATATTGGCAAATATAAAACCAAGGCTTTAATTGATAAAATGTTACTTATTAGAAAAGATATTAATCTTAAAAGTTTAAATTTAAAAATTGAAGAAAATATAAATATAGATTTTATTAAAGAATTTGATTTTATTTTTGACTGTATTGATGATGTTAAAGCAAAAGTATATTTGATATCGAAGATGGTATTATTTAATTTAAATCATATATCGTGTTTAGGGACAGGGAATAGAATTAAACCTGAAAAACTAATTATTACCACAATAAATAATACAAAAGATGATCCATTAGCAAGGAAAATTAGATATTTATTAAGAAAGAATAATGTTGAATTAAATAAAAATATTGTTATTTATTCTGAAGAAAAACCAGTTGTTTATGATAAAATAGTATCATCAATGATATTTGTTCCTAATACAGCTGGGTTAATGATGAGCAGTTATTTTATACAACAATATCTTAATATATGATAGGAGAATAATATGATTAATATTGAGAAAATAGCTAATAAACTAGGATTGTCAAACAATAATTTATTTAAATATGGAGATTATATTTCTAAAATAAAACTTAACACATTAAATGAAGTCTCGAAAAATGATAATGGTAAACTAATACTTGTAACTGCTATTAATCCTACAAAAACTGGAGAAGGTAAAACAACTGTTAGCATTGGTTTACATGATGCACTAAATAAATTAAATCAAAAGTCTATTTTATGTTTAAGAGAACCATCAATGGGACCAGTATTTGGATTGAAAGGTGGTGCAACTGGTGGTGGTAAAGCAAGTATTTGTCCTTCAGATAAAATTAATTTACATTTTACTGGCGATATTCATGCATTAACTTATTCGATTAATTTAATATCTGCTGTTATTGATAACCATATTTTTCAAGGAAACGAATTAAATATCAAAAATGTTATATGGAACAGATCACTAGATGTTAACGATAGAGAACTTCGTACTGTAGAGGTAGGTGTACATAAAAATGGTGGTATTAAATATAAAACAAAATTCGAATTAACAGTAGCAAATGAATTAATGGCAATATTTTGTCTTTCAAAAGATTTGAATGATTTAAAAAATAAGATTAATAATATTATAATTGGATATGATTCTAATAATAAAGCTATTTTATTAGAAAAGTTAAACATAACTAACGCTATAATGAATTTATTAGTTGATGCTTTTAATCCAAATTTAGTCCAAACGCTTGAAGGTAATCCTTGCTTGGTTCATGGTGGTCCATTTGCTAATATTGCTCATGGTACATCTAGTTTAATAGGTACTAAATTAGCATTGAAATTAGCGCCATTAACTATTATTGAAGCGGGATTTGGTTCAGATTTAGGTGCTGAAAAATTCTGCAATATTAAATGTAGATTAGGAGAAATTAAACCAGATGCTTGTGTAATTGTTGCTACAATTAAAGCATTAAAATCACATGGTGGCCTTTTATTTGAAAAAATAAATGACGAAGATTTGGAAGCATTAAAAGAAGGTTTTAAAAACTTACTTATACATAATGAAAATATGAAAAAATTCGGACTTTCTACCGTTATAGCTTTAAATCTTTTTGATTCTGATACCAAAAATGAAGTTGAATTATTCAAAGAACTTTGTGTAAAAAATAATTTAAATTATGCTATTACCAGTTCGTTTGTTAACGGAGGTGCTGGTTGTATTGATTTAGCTAATAAAGTTTTAGAAATTGTTAACACAAATAAATCAAAATTTAAATTTCTATATGATAATGATGCATCAATTGAAGAGAAAATTAATATAGTTTGTAAGGAAATCTATCGTGCTGATGGTGTTAATTTTGACGATGTTGCATTAAATAAAATAAAAAATATTAATGACAAAAATATTCTTAAATATCCTATTTGTATTGCTAAAACACCTTTTAGTTTAAGTGATAATAAAGATTTAATTAATGTACCTCATAATTTTAAGATTAATGTTAAAGATATTAAGATTAATAATGGAGCTGGTTTTATTGTTGTTTATACCGGAGATATTTTAACAATGCCAGGACTACCAAAAGTTCCAAGCGCTACAAAATTTACATTTAATATATAAATTTTTAAAATTCCATACGACATATTAGTATGGAAGATTATTTAATTAAGCTGATTAATGTCTCAAAAGTATATAATATAGAATCTAATAAAACTGTAAGTATTTTAAATAATATTAATTTTAGTTTCCCTGAAAAAGGCCTTTTTATAATTTATGGTAGGTCTGGATCGGGTAAATCTACTTTATTAAACTTAATTTCAGGAATATCCAAACCATCTAAAGGAGAAATATTTTTTAAAAATCAAAATATAAAAGATTTTGATGAAAATAGTAAGGTAGATTTTTTTAAAAATGATATAGGAATAATTTTTCAAAATTTTAACTTAGTAAATGATTTAACTGTTTATGATAATTTAAAAATAACTTCAATTATAAAACAAGTTAGTGAAAACACGATAGATGAATATTTAAAAAAATATAATCTTTTAGAACTAAAAAATAAAAAAGTATATTTATTAAGTGGGGGAGAAAAACAAAGAATTGCTTTAATTAGATGCTTAATTAATAATCCTTCAGTTGTTTTAGCAGATGAACCTACAGGTAATTTAGATTATTCAAACTCTAAATATATTATTAATGAATTATATAATATTTCAAAAGATAGATTAGTAATTGTTGTAACTCATAATAAAGATATTATTAAAAATTATAATAAAAATATTATACAAGTTAAAAATGGGAAAATATTTTATAATAACAAACAAAAAAATAATGTATTTGATACAAATCAAAATATATATAAGAATACAAGTGATAAAAAAGAGAATATGAAATTAAACATTAAGTTTATTAAATTTCTAACTTTTAAAAATATAAGAAAGAATTTAAAAAATAATATATTTTCCATAATATCATTGTTTATATCATTGGTTTCTATTTTATTAATATTTTCTTTTAAATTAGGTTTTAATAATAATTCTAGTAAATTAATTAATTCATATCAAAACTCAGGTACTTTCTATATTTCAAAAATAGAGAGGAAACAAGTTAAAAAATCAAACATTAACATAGAAAAAAATATCTCTTTAAATGATGACGAAATTAAATATTTTAAAAATAAGTATGACATTGATATATATAAATCACCTAGATTTTTCTTAAAAAATAAAATAAAACTAACAATAGATGATATTGAATTAAAAGGAATTTCTTTGGAAATTGTTGACAATCTTAAAGATAATAATGAAGTTTATGTTAATGAATCATTCTTCAATTATTATAAAAAAATATTACCTGGAAATTGTTTAAATAAAATTATTAATTTTTATTCATGTAATGATTACACATATTCCAAAATAGAGAATAACTATAAATATAATTATAACGAGAAATTAGAGTTAAAAACTACATTTAAGATAATTAAAAAACGATATGAATTTAAATATTTAAATAAGCCTAAAATTTATTTTGCATATAACTATTTTATTAATTTGCTTAAAAATAATTATCTAATAAAATATTATAATACAACAAATAAAAAAATAAGTTATTACGATTTGTTAATAAAATCTAACTATGATGATGATATTAATAATTATGAAAATATAATCTTTATACATGAAAAAAATAAAATTAAAAATTTTTATGATGTAAATAAGAATAATGAAAAGTATAAAATAACAAACGATTCATTATATATAATAGATAGCTTTGTACAATTATCAAACGTAATTTATAAAGCATCGTATATATTTTTGATCATATCTACGATATGTTCTTTGTCTATAATAATGGTTCAATGTTTAGCAAATTTTATAAAAAATAGAAAAAAATCTTCTATTTTAACTATATTAGGTGCAAAAGATGATGAAATTATTTTAATTTATATATTAGAAAATTTATTAATAACTCTAATATCTTTAATAATATCAATAATATTTTCAAACTCTATAATCAAATTATTAAACAATATAATTTACAAAAAAGTATATTTTGATCGATTGTTAGAAATGCCTTCTAATTTATTAACATACTTATTGCTTACATATATTTTGTTAGCGTTAATTTACATAATAACTTATTTATTATTATATTTTAGTAAGAAAAATGAATTAGCAAAGGAGTTAAAGGCGGAATGATTAAAATAAATAATTTACACAAAAATTATGATAATAAAATAATATTTAATAATTTAAGTATTAATTTTGAAAATAAAAATTTTTATGGAATAGTAGGTCCTTCAGGATGTGGGAAATCAACTTTATTAAATATAATTGGTTTATTAATAAAGCCTGATAAAGAATTTACATATAGTTTCAATCAAAAGCTGATAAACAATTTAAACGAAGATGAAAAACGTAATTTGAGAATTTCACAATTTGGATTTATATTTCAATTATATAATTTATTTGAAAATGATACAGTATTTAATAATTTATATTTAGTTATGCTTAAAGATTCAACTAGCCATTCTTATAAAACTATTAAAAGAAAAATATATGAAACATTAAAATTATTAAACATTCATAAGTTAAAAAATAAAAAAGTAAAAGATTTATCTGGAGGAGAAAAACAAAGAGTAGGGATTGCTAGAGCTATTATTAATAATCCTAAAGTTATTTTAGCCGATGAACCTACAGGAGCTTTAGATGAGAATAATAGTAATAATATATTTGAAATTTTAAGGAATTTATCAAAATCTTGTTTAGTAATATGCGTTACACATGATGAAGAGAGCGCCATAAAATATTGCGATAAGATTTATTATTATAATGATAATAAAAAAACATTTGAATTAAATGAATCAGGAAATATATTACAAAAATGTAATATATTAACAAGTAAAAATCGTAAAAATATTAAAGGTAGAATAAATTTCAGGTTCATTATTAAATATATATTATCAAAATTTAAAAATCATAAATTCAGAACTCTTTTAAATATATGTTTATTATCAATATCTCTATTTTCCATTGGTTTATCCTTTACTTTAAAAAATAATATTACTACTACATTAAAAGATAGTTTTGAAACGTTAATGAATGATAAAACAATTATTGCGCAGAATAAAAGAGAAGATATAAAAATATATGATTATTATAGTCTTGATTATAAAGATGTTAAATCAATTTACCAAGAATATAATGAAGATATTGAATATATAGGAGTTGATTATTTAGTTAATTTAAATAATTTTTTTATTGATCAAAATGACACATATAAACTTTTTAATAATAATACAAAAGTGTTATTAGATAATATCAATATCAATCATTTAAATGAATTTACTTATTTAAATAACTATAACGAAATAACAGATATGTATCCTAGAATAGATTATAAATTAAATAATGATGAAATAATTTTAGGCCTTAACTATAAAGATATGGGTAATCTTTGTAGGAAATTAAATATTAAAGAAGGTTTTAATTATTTAGAAGCGTATATTAAAAAATATGGATTTGTCATTGAGTTTAACATAAAAAACAATTCATGGAGATATTATGATAAGTTATTACTCAACATAAAATCATTTATTCCTTCAAAAACTATACAGGTGTATCATACAAATAATCTTTTTAACGAAGAAATTTTTGAAAAAAGATTATTAATTCCATCCTCAACAAATATTAATAAAATTAATGACAAACCATGGATTCTTAAAAAAAATTATTATTTGAAAACTAAAAAATTTACAGATATCTTATTAAATAAATTAATGTTTAATAATAAATATAATGACATTATTTTTGATTGTAATAGCAACATGTATAAAGTATCTAATAAGTATAATACAAAACCTCTATATGATAAAAAGATTCATGTTTATAAATCATTAAAGAATAATTTTAACTTACATTTAGTTAAAGACATTATAAGGATAAATAAGATGTTCAACAATTATTATATTTCTACTGAAAATGGTTATAAAAATCTGGGTTTAGGTATATTAAGTGGTTTTATTAACCCAACATTTTTCTCAAAATCAAAAATCGAGATAGAAAAAACAATGGATGCTATAAGTTATACACCTTTAACAGAAATAAACAATATAGATTATGATCAAAATATTTTATATAGTAACATTAATAATATCAAAGATAATAATGTACAATTTTCAAGTAAGTGTAGTAATTTTTTAATAGGAAGAGAAGCAGAACACGTTAATGAAATTGTAATTTCAAAATCTATAGCCAAATATTTAGATATTAATGGTGTGAACGAAGATTTATTTATTTCGAGTATTTATGAAAGCAAAGTTGATAATGAAAACATTTTTAATAAATATAGAATAATAAAACTAAAAATAGTAGGAATAGTAAATACAAGTAAATTTTGTATTTATCATAAACCAGAGTTTAGTGTTTCTTTATTTAGAGATTTATTTCAATTTAGCGGTTTTTCTTTATTACCTAATGCAATAGTATTTGAAATGGATAAAAAATTATCTTCTAATCAAATAGAACAATTAAATACTTACTATGAAAATATTGAATTTATAAATCCTTTTAAAAATTTTGAATTAGGTATTAATGATACCATGAGATATCTTGAATATATTTTATATGCTATCTCTATAGTTACATTGATTTCATCCTTATTTTTAACATTTATAATAAACAAAATAGACATTGATGAAAATAAAAGAGATTATAGCATCCTGATTTGTATTGGTTTTCTCAATAAGGAAATTATGAAAATAATTTTATCAAATTCTTTATTTTTGAATCTTATGAGTTTTTTTAGTGCTTCTTTTTACTTAATGCTTACAAATTTTTTGATAGCTGATTCGATAAGTAAAAAGATTGGTCTAGCTACCAATGTTCATTTTTCATTAAATGTATACTTTTATTTATTTGTTTTAGTAATATTTATATCGTTATTTATTACATATTTTAATGAGAAAATGATTAACAAGTTAAATTTAGTTAAAGAATTACACTAAAAAGTAAAAATATACTGTATTTTTTACTAAATTTATATATTTCTATATATTAATTTATAAATTTATTCTATAATATTTTTGTCGTTAAGATGAAAGGAATTAATATGGCTAAAATTACTGGAAAAGTCAAAAAATTCAACAAAGAAAAAGGCTATGGATTTATCACCGATAGTAACAAAAAAGATTATTTCTTTTACTACACCGCTTTAAACATGTCTGGTTTCAAAACTGTTGAAGAAGGTGTTGCTGTCGAATTTGAACCTGAAGAAACTGAAAAAGGTTTAAGAGCAAGTGATATTGATATTATCAATAAATAATTAATAATTAATCTTTAGAACGAAAACCACACTTGTTGTGGTTTTTTAATATCGTTTTATAATAAAATATATTAAGAGGTATTATATGGGTTTAAAAGCAGGAATTGTTGGATTGCCTAATGTTGGCAAATCTACTTTATTTAACGCAATTACTAAAAATCATGTTGAAGCTGCAAATTATCCTTTTGCAACTATTAATCCAAATATTGGAAGTGTTTTAGTAAGAGATGAAAGAGTAGATAATTTATCAAAATTATTCAATCCAAAGAAAACTATATACACTTCTTTTGAATTTACCGATATTGCTGGATTGGTTAAAGGTGCATCTAAGGGTGAAGGCCTTGGCAACCAATTTTTATCTCATATAAGGGAAGTTGATGCAATAATAGAAGTTGTAAGATGTTTTGAAGATTCAAACATTATTCATGTTGAGAATAATGTTGATCCTATAAGAGATGCTGAAATCATTAAACTTGAATTAGTTTTATCTGATTTGGAAGTAGTATCAAATAGACTTAGTAAAATCGAAAGTAAGGCTAGAATATCAAAAAATAAAGATAGCATAAAAGAAGTTAATTTGTTATTAAAAGCTAAGGAACATTTATTAAATAATAAACCATTAAGAAGTTTATCTTTAAGTGAAGAAGAGATTTTAATTATGAAAAATTTTAATCTCTTAACTTTTAAACCTATTATGTATGTTGCTAATTTATCCGATAAAGATTTATCAAATATTGAAAACTGTTCACATTATAATAATCTAAGAGAATATGCAATGAAAGAGAATGCTAAAATCATTCCAATTTCTTGCGCAATCGAAGAAGAGTTAAGTAATTATAACGTAGAAGAAAGAGATGAATTCTTAAAAACTATGGGAATAAATCAATCTGGTTTAGATGTTCTTATTGTAGAAAGTTATAAACTACTTAATCTTTCAACTTTTTTCACAGTTGGTGAAGATGAAGTAAGAGCCTGGACATTTAAAAATGGAATGAAAGCTCCAGAATGTGCAGGAGTTATTCATAGTGATTTTGAAAAAGGATTTATTAGAGCACAAGTTTATTCATATGACGATATAATTGAATATAAAACTGAGAATGCTTTAAAAGAAGCTGGAAAAATAAGGGTAGAAGGTAAAGATTATATTGCTAAAGATAGTGATATTTTCTTTTTCTTATTTAATGTTTAATATGTATAGAATAGGAATTGGCAAAGATATTCATAAATTAGAAGAAAATATACCATTAATTTTAGGTGCAGTTGAAATTCCTTATTTCAAAGGTTTATCTTCTTTTTCTGATGGTGATGTTGTTATTCATTCTTTAGTAGATGCCATGTTAGGAGCAATTGCTAAAGGTGATATAGGACAATTATTTCCTAATAATGATAAAATTAATAAAAATAGACCATCAAAAGAATTTTTAGAAATTACTAATTCATTAATTAAAAAAGAAGGATATACAATTAATAATATAGATATAATTATTGCTTGTGAAAAACCAAAATTAAAAGATTATATTTTAACTATCAGACAGAGTTTAGCATCCATTCTATCTATTAATATTTCTAAGATTAGTGTTAAGGCTACCACTAATGAAGGATTGGATTCAATAGGAAGAAATGAATCAATTGAAGCTACATCTATAGTTTTGTTAAAAGGAGAAACTTATGAATAAAGTTAGAGTTAGATACGCTCCATCTCCAACTGGATATTTACATATCGGTGGAGCAAGAAGTGCATTATTTAATTATTTATACGCTAAAAAATATAATGGTGACTTTGTTTTCAGAATTGAAGATACTGATATTGAAAGAAATATAGAAGGTGCAGAAGAAAGTCAATATAATGATTTAATATGGTTAGGTATTATCCCAGATGAATCTCCATTTAAAGTAAATCCAAAATATGCCCCTTATAGACAAACTGAAAAATTAGATATTTATAAGAAATATTGTGATATTCTTATTTCTAAAGGCTTAGCATATTATTGTTATGAAACCCCTGAAGAACTTGAAGCTTTAAAAGAGGAACAACTTTCTAATGGAGTTAAATCTTTTAAATATTTAAGAGAGTATGCTAATTATAGTGATGAAGATTTACTTAAATTTAAAAAAGAAAATAGAACACCATCAGTTAGAATCAAAATGGAAGAAAATATAGATTTATCTTTTAATGATTTAATCAGAGGTAAAATAAATTTTTCTAGTGATGATATTGGTGACTTTGTTATTTTAAAATCCAACGGAATACCTACTTATAATTTTGCTGTAGTTATTGATGATCATATGATGGAAATAACTCATGTTTTTAGAGGAGAAGAACATTTAAGTAATACACCTAAACAATTACAAATATATAAATATTTTGATTGGGAGGCACCAAAATTTGGTCACATGACGATTATAATTAATGAAAATGGTAAGAAATTATCTAAAAGAGATAATAATATATTACAGTTTATTTCAGAATATAAAAAATTAGGTTTTCTTCCTGAAGCTATTTTTAATTTTTTACTTTTATTAGGTTATAATCCTGACATTAAAATAGAAAACAGTGAAAAAAATAAAGAAATATTTAATAAAAAAGAAGCAATAGAAAGTTTTGATGAATCAAAATTATCTAAGGCTCCATCGATGTTTGATAATAAAAAGTTATTATGGATTAACAATCAATATATTCTAAATATGAGTGATGATGATTATTTAAAATATATAAATTCTTTTATCAATCAAACCTTGATTAAAGATTATGATTATAATAAAAAAAATACTATATCTTTAATGTATAAGAAAGAAATTTCGTTTGGAAATCAAATCATAGATATGATTAATTCAATTATTAAACCTGAATATAATCTATCAGATGAGGAAATTGATTTTTCAAACCTAGATACGAGTAAAACAGTGATAAATGAATTTAAAAATAAATTATTAATTATAAGTGATTTTAATTCAGAATCAGTTAAAGATATTATTAATCAAATAAAAAATGAACATAACATTAAAGGTAAAAATTTATTTATGCCTTTGAGATTAAAATTAACAGGAGTTACTCATGGTATTGAATTATTTAATATTATGTATATTCTTGGTAAAGAAGAAGTTATTAAAAGATTAGCAGTCTAATATTTATTAAATATTACTATCTATGTTTAAATAGTATATAATAAGTAATGGTTAATAAACTTATAAAATAAATTTTTTGAGAGGAAATTATGGAAAAAAATTACAAAGATATATCAATTATTAATATTGCATTCGATATTATTAAGGAATGTAAAGAACCAATTAGTTTTAAAGAATTATATAGTAAAGTATGCGAATTATCAGAAATGAGTAAAGAACAAATTTCTGAACAAATTGCTTCATTCTATTTTGATTTATCATCAGATGGTAGATTTATTGGTTTAACAAATAATTATTGGGATTTAAGAGAAAGACAAAATTATGACAAAGTTAACAAAGTTGATATGAATTCAATCTATGTTGATATTGATAATGAATCCCTTGCAAACACTGATGCCGATGAAATGGATGATATAGAAATAGAAGAATATGGTGTCGAAAAAGATGATGAAGAAGACAATGAAGATATTTAATTAAAGGTTATATAAAATTATTTATTAGGAGGAAATTTTATGGCTTTAGAAAATATGGTTAAGATGCTTGAAAAAGCACATTCAGAAGGATATGCAGTTGGTCAATTCAACATTAATAATTTAGAATGGACCTCAGCTATTTTAGATGAATGTCAAGAATTAAATGCACCAGTTATCTTAGGAGTTTCAGAAGGTGCTGCTCGTTATATGGGCGGATTTAGAACAATTGTAGGAATGGTAAAAGGTTACATTGCTGATAAAAATATTACCATACCTGTTGCACTCCACTTAGATCATGGTTCATCTTTTGAAAGTTGTAAGAACGCAATTGATGCTGGATTCACAAGTGTAATGATTGACGCTAGTAAATATGAATTAGAAAAAAATATTGAAATTGTTTCACAAGTTACTGAATACGCTCACAATAGAGAAGTTAAAGTTTCTGTCGAAGCTGAGTTAGGTCACGTTGGTGGACAAGAAGATGATGTAAAATCACAAGGCGTATTATATGCTGACAAAGATGAATGTAAAAAATTAGTTGAAGCTACACATATTGATTGCTTAGCACCTGCATTAGGTTCAGTACATGGTCCATATCACGGAGAACCAAAACTCGGTTTTAATGAAATGCAAGAAATTAATGAATTATTAAATATTCCATTAGTATTACATGGTGGTAGTGGCATTCCTGATTTCCAAATTAAAAAAGCAATCGAAAGAGGAACTTCAAAAATCAATGTTAACACCGAATGTCAACAAGAATTCGCTAAAATTGTTCGTGAAATTTGTCAAACTACTGACCCAGTTAAAGTATATGACCCAAGAAAAATTGTTGGTCCTGGAAAAGAAGGTATCAAATCAGTAGTACAAAAACGTTGTGAAGTATTTGGTTGCATTAATAAAGCTTAGTTTGTTATTAAATATAACTTTAAGTCATAACTTTTATTAGTTATGACTTAATTTTTTAAATAGGAGGTAGTCTATGAACTTAAAAAAAGAGTTAGATGTAGCGTTAGATGCTGCCATTAAATCTAAAGGAATTATTTTAAAATATTATCATTCAAATTTTGATATTGAAATAAAAGATGATAATTCCCCTGTAACAAACGCCGATAAGGATAGTGATAAACTTATAAGAGAAATTTTACATAATGAATTTCCTAATTATGCTTTTTTAACTGAAGAAAGTGTAGATGATAAATCAAGATTAAATAATGACTATGTATGGATAGTAGATCCTGTTGATGGAACAAAAGATTTTATCAATAAAGATGATGAATTTACTACAAATATCGCATTATCTTATAAACATGAAGTTGTTTTAGGAGTTGTTTCTATTCCAGCTAAAAATGAAATTTACTACGCTATTAAAGGCGAAGGAGCATATCATATAGATAGTGATGGTAATATTAAAAGAATTTCAGTAAATAATAAAACACAAGATTTAATCTGCTTAACAAGTGTTTTTCATACTAATGAAAATGATTTAAAGATTATTGAAAAATATAAAGGCAAAATTAAAGAAATACAAAAATGCGGTAGTTCAATTAAAGCTTGTAGAATAGCTGATGGAAGCGCTGAAATTTCATTTAGGACAACAAATGGAACAAAAGAATGGGATACAGCTGCTTTCCAAATAATTGTGGAAGAAGCAGGCGGTTATGTAGTTAAGCCAAATGGTGAAAGAATTCTTTATAATCGTGATGATGTTTATAATAGAGAAGGATATTATATAGTTAATAGATTAGACAATATTATAAAATAAAAAGCAATCTCATGATTGCTTTTTTTTAATTAAGATTTTTTAATTTCTTTTTTATTTCTTCTTTGTCTTTAGCAAGTCTTACTGCAACAATACCTGGAACTTCTTCCATTAAAATCAACTCTATCCCTGTGTCAATAGTATCATTAATAAACATGCAATCTTGGCAAGCACCAGTCATTTCAATATAAACGATGCCATCTTCAAAAGAATCGAATATTACATCTCCGCCATCTCTTTGAATGAATGGTCTTATTTTTTCTATCGTAGATTTTATTTGTTTGATTATTTCTTCATTATTCATAATTTTTTATAAAAAAAACTCTTTAGCAAGAGTCATTTTTTAATGGTGCCCGGGACCGGAATCGAACCGGTATGGTATTACTACCAAAGGATTTTAAGTCCTTCGCGTCTACCTGTTCCGCCACCTGGGCAATGGTGATCCACTGGAGACTCGAACTCCAGACCCCTTGATTAAAAGTCAAGTGCTCTACCGACTGAGCTAGTGGATCATTACAATAGTTGGCTGGGGTGACTGGGATCGAACCAGTGAGATGACAGAGTCAAAGTCTGTTGCCTTACCGCTTGGCTACACCCCAATAAAGCCTTTTGGTGGAGAGGGGCGGATTCGAACCGCCGAACCCGAAGGAATAGATTTACAGTCTACCGCATTTAGCCTCTTTGCTACCTCTCCAGGTTTACAAGTTAATGGTGGATGTTGAGGGGCTCGAACCCCCGACCTCCGCCGTGTAAAGGCGATGCTCTCCCAACTGAGCTAAACATCCATCCTTACGTCTCATAACTCGTGCTTATATATTATATCAAAATAAGATATTCTAGTCAATTATTTTCTTTTCATAATATCTAAAAATTTTTAAATTGTTCAAATATCATAATGTTAAACTTACTTTTATTTAATTATTAACAATAATTTTAGACAATAATATATGTTTTTAATATTTTTAATAAAGACTTACAAGACGTAAGTCTTTATTAATTTAATTAAATATTTTCGTATCCTTTTTTTCCTAAAAGATGGAACATATTCTTTTTATATATTTCAACTCCAGGTTGATTAAATGGATTTACTCCTAATAAATAAGCACTCATTGCGCAAGCATTCATATAGAAAGACATAAATAATCCAAGATTTTCAGGATTCATTACATCTAATAATAAAGCAATATTAGGTACATTTCCTTGTTCACTATGTGCTTTTAAAGTACCTTCGTATGCTTTTTTATTTACAAAACTTAATGATTTATCTGCTAAATAGTTTAAACCATCTAAATCGTTTTCATCTAAAGGTATTAAAATATCTTTATTTGGTTTTTCAACAAAAATAGTTGTTTCAAATAAAACTTTTTTACCATCTTGAATAAATTGTCCCATTGAATGTAAATCAGTTGTAAAAATTGCACTACTCGCAAGTAAAGCATGTCCATTTTTCCCTTCTGATTCATCAAATAATTGTTTCCACCATTCAATTAACATTTTATTTTGTAATTGGTAGGAAATTAGCATTTCTGAAGCGTATCCTAATTTATATAAATGATATCTGGCGCATGCATATTTATATGCTTCGTTAGTGTTTACATCTTCATCATTATATAATTTATTTCCTTTTTTAAAGCCTTCTAAAAATTCAAGAATATCAATATCAGCACATGCTATAGGAAATAAACCAACAGGTGTCATTACAGAAAATCTTCCACCTATATCATCAGGTAGAATATATGCTTCATATCCTTCTGCATCTGATAAAGTCTTTAATGCACCTTTTGCTTTATCTGTAACTGCTACGATTCTATTTTTTGCTTCATCTTTTCCGTATTTCTTTTCTAATAAGTTCTTTAAAATTCTAAAACTTATTGCGGTTTCAGTAGTTGTTCCAGATTTTGATATTACACACACTCCGAAATTCTTACTTTCTAAATATTCTATTTCTTGTGCTATATAAACAGGATCTAATGTATTTCCGAGGTAAATAATTTCCATACCTTTATTAGAGTTAAATCCATTTATTGCTTCAATTACAGCTCTTGCGCCTAAATAACTTCCGCCAATTCCACAAACAACTAATGTTTCATAATTTTTCTTAAAATAATTTGCTTTATTTATTATTCTATTTATTTCTTCTTTGTCGTAGTTTTCTGGATAGTCTAACCATCCTAAAAAATCACTACCAGCGCCTGTTTTTTCACGTATAATCTTGTGAATTTTTTTAACTTCTTCTTTATATAAATTTAAATTAGGTTTTTTGTCATTTTGAATGTTAGTTAAATCAACTTTAATCATTTTTATTCTCCTTTAATTCTGAGTAATTCGTTTTTGACCATATTTTTTAATGATCTATCTAATTTTGTAAAATCAATATCTCTAATATAAATTGAAAGTTCATTTTTTTTATTATATGTTTTATTTGAAATATTGTTGTTGCGGTTAGGTAAATCTTTTATTGATACATTTAAAGTTTTATTTGAATTATCAATTTTTTTTACCAACACAGTAATTTTATCCCCTTTATTAAAATAATTAAACGGAGAATCGATAAATTCATTAGATATTTCACTTATATGTAATAAACCGACATAGTTATAATCAAAAGATAAGAAAACTCCGAATTTTTTGATTGATAATACTACACCTTCAATTATAGTACCTACTGTAAAATTATCCATTTATTTCACCTACCAGACTAAATAGAATAGCTAAATCTTCCTCGGTAGTGATTTTGAAATTATAAAGATTTCCTTTATTAAGATATATTTCTTCACCATACTTATTAACTAGTAATGAATCATCGTTAATATTTTCTAATTTATTATCAATAGCGTTTAGATGAGCTTTATAAATTAAATCAAAATTAAAAGCTTGAGGGGTTTGAAGTAAAAAAGTTTCGTTTCTATTTTTATAACTAAATATTTTATTTTCATCTTTTGAACTACATATTGAATCGTAAATAGGAATATAAGTTGATATAGCTTTATATTCTTTTAACATATCACAAATATTATTTAAAATTTTAGATGTTAAAAGTGGTCTTGCTGCATCATGAATTATTACATTTATATTTTCAGTGATTACAGAATTATTTTTTATGTAATTTAAAGCTAAAAATGAACTATCTTGTCTTGAAATTCCTCCGACAATTACATTAACTTCTTTATTTAATGAATATTCTTTTATTTTTTCCTCTACAAAATTCTTATATAAAAAAGAACATACCAAAATTATTTTATTGATATTCTTATTTTTTAAAAATAATTCAAATGAATATAAAAATATTTCTTTATTGTTTATTGGAATAAATTGTTTTGGAATAGGAGTTAATGTTCTAGTGCTATCTCCTCCTAAAAGAATAATTCCGTAATTCATACTATTTTATATGGCATCTATTGGATAATTCTGTTTGAATAGCAATATTATCGATTATTAATTTAACAATTTTATCAATTTCTTTATTTTCTGAATAATCTGCTTTACATACAAAATTTACACGACCATCATTAAATAATGGGGCAACTTTTTCTTCATCACCTGGTTTATATACTGCAATAGATGTACCGCCATTATTTTTTACAAGAATCATAATTGGTACATCGGTCATTCCATCTCCGAAATAAATCATATTTCTATATAAAATTCTTCTTTCAAGTGTTTTTTCATTTACTTTGCTATCTTCATTATTTTTGTAAACACCTTTAGAAATTTTAAAGAAATATTGTGTTTTTTGAGTGTAGTTAACCATATTTATTGGCCAACAAGCTTCCTCAGTTTCTTCATCAAAATGGTATTCGCAACCAAAAATATTTGCAAATTCTTTAGCAATAGCGGTACCTTCCACTATTTCTTTGTTGCCACTAGTAATTAAATAGTGTTCGCATTTTAAACCCTTAGAATCAGCATATTCATTGATTCTTTTAAACCAGTTAGTAACACCTCTAAAGAAAGTAACATTAATACCTTGATTTTTAAGGAATTCACGTGTCATTTTAATATTTTGCTTTTTCGCTTCATGAATCATTACATACATATATCCAAGAATACGATCGGTATCAAATTTCTTGCAAAATTCTTCTGTTTTACCCCAAAATTGAGCAGGATTCATTCCTAATGAAGGGATAAAACCGAAATTTTGCATATCTTGTGTGGCTAATGTGCGATCAAAGTCATACATAATCGCGATAATTTCTTTTTTCATACTTAATAATTTTACCAAAAAAAGTCATTTTATGCAAAAAAACTAGTATAAAATTATATTTTTTTCTTAAATAATGTTTTTTTGGTGTAAATTTTATAAAAATATATATAATTTTTTTATGGGAGAAAATCAATTTCGTATTTTATTATTAACATCGGTTGTAATTTTATTTTGTTTAAGTTATTTAACATATTTAATAATTTCTCTTGTTTTTATGAGAATTAATAAGAAAAAAATAAATGTTATGTTAAATAAAATTAAAGTAATTTTATATCAAAAAACTGATAGTTTAACAAAGATATTAAATGTTTTTTATAAAAATGAAATTATTGATTTAGATAAATTTAATAGTTTAGTTAATATGCTAAATCAAAAATTTAAAGATTTATCAATCGATGAAATTAAAGAAAAATATGAATCTGAAGAAGAAGTTTATAAAGAAATTAAAAAAATTTCCCAATATTTAAAGATCAACTCTGTAACATTTGAATGTCAAAAAATTTTACATAACATTGATTTTTTAAATGAGAAATATTACCAAAATATTCAGTTATATAACACTATAATTATAGGATATAACTATTGGAGAAATTTATTATTTACTAAATGGATTAAAATTCTTCTTAGAATTGAAGAATATAAATCAATCTCATAAGAAAGGAAATATGTATGACATTTGAAGAATTAAAAATTAAAAAACCAAATCAAGAAAAAATATTAAAACAAATCGAAGGATTTACAAAAGATTTTAAGTTTGCAAAATCAAGTAAAGAACAAATTCAAATTATTAATAAATTTTTTAAGTTCAGCGATAAATTAGAATCTAATTTCACAATTATTTCAATTAGACATTCAATCAATATGAATGATAAAAAAATTAATAAATTAAGTGATATTTGTGATGAAGTTAGCCCAGTTATTGGCGAAGCATCAAACAATTTCTTTAAAGAAGTTTATAATTCTAAATACAAAGCAGAATTATTAAAAAAATATGGTGAAACATTCTTTAATATTATTGAAAATGATATTAAATTATCAAACCCAAAAATTATTCCTGATTTAATAAAAGAAAATCAATTAGTTAATGAATACAGTAAAATAATTGCAGGAGCTCAAATTGAATTCAGAGGAGAAACTCACAATTTATCTTCTATTGGAAAATATATGTCAGATGCTGACCGTGATACTCGTATTGAAAGCGCTAAGGCTTATTATGGTTATTTAGAAAAAAATAACGATGAATTAGGAAGAATTTACGATGAGTTAGTCAAGGTAAGAACTAATATAGCTCATACATTAGGATTTAAAAACGCAATCGAATATTGTTATAAAAGATTAGGAAGATTAGATTATACTCCTGAAATGGTAAAAGGTTATAGAGACCAAATCTATAATGAAGTTGTTCTAATAGTTACTAAGTTAAAGAAAAAACAAGCAAAAAGAATTCAAATTAGAAAACCAATATTTTTAGATTATAATTTAGAATATTTAGATGGTAACGCAAAACCAAAAGGTAATAGTGCTTTCTTAGTTAAACAAGCAAGCAAAATGTATCACGAAATGAGTGATATTACTGGTGATTTTTTTGACGCTATGAATAATCAACACTTATTAAGTCTTGACGCTATGCCTGGGAAAATGACTGGAGGATATATGACTTATATTCCAGAAATTAAAATGCCATTTATTTTTTCTAATAGCAATGGTACACGTGATGATGTTGATACTTTAACACATGAATTCGGCCATAGTTTACAAGGGTACTTAGGTGGTAAAATTAAAGTTCCATTTTTAAGAAGTCCAAGTTATGACTTATGTGAAGTTCACTCAATGTCTATGGAATTTTTCGCATGGAACTGGATGGATTTATTCTTTGATGATTCTAAAAAATATAAATATTCTCATTTAGCAGGAGCTTTCTCATTCTTGCCATATGGAGCTGAAGTTGATGAATTCCAACACTGGGTATATGAAAACCCAAATGTTTCACATGAAGAAAGATGTAATAAGTGGGCTGAAATTGATAAAAAATATCGTCCACATTTAAATTATGAAGGATTTGAATTTGCTCAAAAACATTTATGGTTGAGACAATCTCATATTTTCTCTTCACCATTCTATTACATTGATTATACAATAGCGCAAGTTTTAGCATTACAATATAAAAATGAAATGGAAAAAGATTTTAATAAAGCTTGGAATAAGTATATAAAATTCTGTAAACTTGGCGGTAAATATTCTTTCTTAACATTACTTCAAAAATCACACATGGTTAATCCATTTAAAGAAGGAACGATTAAGAAAATTATTAAACCTCAAATTAAAGTATTAAAAACATTTGATTATTAAATAAAAAGCATTAACAATTTGTTAATGCTTTATTTTTAATTTGGTGGGAGAAATGAGAATCGAACTCACACAGGTTGCCCTATACGCCCCTCAAACGTACGCGTCTACCAGTTCCGCCATTCTCCCACTCATATAATATTATTAGATTAATAGATAAATATCAATATTAAAGATTAAAATACCTTATTATTTATTAGAATATTTTTATTAATTTAAATAATTTCTATAAAATATTTTTAATATTATTTATTTATATTAAAGAAATGTTATGTATTTATAAAGAATTTTTATTATTAAAAGAGTATACTTTATAAGGTAAGGAGAGGTTATGGAAAAAATTTTAATTGAAACTAGCGCTAGACATATTCATCTTAATGAAAAATCATTTAAAGAATTATTTGGTGAAAATGAAGAATTAGAAATTAAAAAAATGTTAAGTCAACCAGGTCAATTTGCTTCAACATCAAAATTGGACCTTGTTGGAATTAAAAACACTATTAAAGGTGTATCTATATTAGGTCCTTACAGAACTAATAACCAAGTTGAAGTTAGCGCTACTGACGCAAGAACTCTAGGAATTAATGTTCCTTTAAGAGAAAGTGGCGATATTAAAGGAAGTGCATCAATTATTTTAAGAAATCCTTTAAATGGTAAAGAAATAGAATTAAAGGAAGGATTAATTGTAGCTAAAAGACATATACATATGAATAATGATGATGCTTTAAAATTTAATCTTCATAATGGAGATATTGTTGATGTACATGTAGATTCTAACAAAGGAAGAGGGATAATTTTTCAAGACACTGTTGTAAGAGTTAATGATAATTTTAAATTAGCCATGCATATTGATACAGATGAAAGCAACGCTGGATTATGTTTCGGTGAAGTTTATGGCGAAATTATAGAATAAATTAGATATTATTATCCATATTTATTTACATTTAGACTAAGAAAGTTTTATAATATTGATACTTATTAAGAACTGTATATTCAGGGTATATAAATACAGTAGCAACTCTATAAACTATAGTAAGTGCTCCCTACAAAGTGCCACGTACTTTGAAAATAAGTAAATGAAGGAAAAATTAACCTTCCATAAATCGTGGAAGGTTTTTTATATATAAAGGAGAAAAGATGGAAGATATCGAAATTTTATTTACAAGTGAATCAGTCAGTGAAGGTCATCCAGATAAAGTATGTGACCAAATATCAGATGCAATTTTAGATGCAATTTTAAAACAAGATCCAGATAGTTTTGTTGCATGTGAATGTTTTGTAAGCGAAGATTTTCTTTTAATTGGAGGAGAAATTACATCTAAAGCCAATGTAGATTATGAGCAAATTGCTAAAAATGTAATCAAAAATATCGGATATGATAGAGATGAATATGGATTTAATTATAAAACATTAAAAATAATAAATTTAATAAAAGAACAATCACCAGATATAAGACAAGGTGTCAAAAATGATAACTATCTTTTACAGGGTGCTGGTGATCAAGGTATTATGTTTGGATATGCTTCAGATGAAAGCAAAAATTATATGCCATTACCAATAACAATTTCTCATAGATTAGTTCAATACGCAACTGAACTTAGAAAAAATAATTATTTTAAAAATTCTAGACCAGATATGAAAAGTAGCGTTACTATTCAATATGATCATGGTAAAGCTAAAATTAAAACAATTTTAATGTCTTGTCAACATGATGAAGATTTTAATAGAGATGAATTTATTAATTATATACATGAAAATATTATGATTCCTGTTGCCAAAGAATTTAATTTAAATACAGATTTTAATTATTTGATTAACCCAACTGGAAAATTTGTAATCGGTGGTCCAAAAGGTGATACAGGATTAACTGGAAGAAAAATAATTGTAGATACATACGGTGGCAGTAGTCGACATGGTGGCGGAGCTTTCAGTGGTAAAGATCCATCTAAAGTTGATAGATCAGGAGCTTATATGTGTCGTTATGTTGCAAAGAATTTGGTTGCTGCAGGTATTGCAAAAAGAATTGAAATTCAGGTAGCTTACGCAATTGGTAAAAGTGAACCTTTAAGTATAAATATATCTACTTTTAAAACGGCAAAATATGATGATTTAGTTATACTTAATATTATTAATAGATTATTTGATTTTAGACCAGGTGCCATAATTAATAATTTTAAATTAAAAAATCCGACATTTAAGTATGAAGATTTAGCTACTTATGGTCATTTTGGAAGAGATGATTTAGATCTACCATGGGAAAAATTAGATAGAGTAGATGATATAAAACAAATTCTTTTAGAATTAGAACAATAACACTTAATATTCCAAAATAAAAGCTACTTTTTATAAGTAGCTTTTTTTATTATATAAAAAATATTTTAATTTTTATTTTAAAATTGTGAATTTAATTATGTAATAAATAATAAATACAATTGAAATCACATACATTAAAGGAGTAATTTCTTTATATTTTTTACTTGCAAGTTCACATAATACATAAGTGATAAAACCGAAAGCAATTCCATCACATATTGAACTAGTTAAAACCATCATTAATACTGTTATGAACGCGGAAGTAGTTGCTGAATAATTTTTCCATTCAAGTTCTTTTAGTTGTGAAAAAATTAATGTTCCAACATATATAAGTGCTAAAGATGTAACAGGAGATTTTCCTGAAGGAGTTGCTCCAAACATCGATAAAGCTGGGAAAATTAATATAGATAAGAAAAATAATATAGAAACAATAATACTTGAGAATCCAGTTTTAGCTCCAGCACTAATTCCAGTCATAGATTCGGCAAAAGTAGTGACGGTTGTTGTACCGCAAATACTACCAATGCAAGTTCCGATAGAATCTGCGATTAATGCTCTCTTTGCGTTTATTATATTACCATCTTTGTCAATAATTTGTGCTGAATGTCCTACTGCAACAAGTGTACCAGCTGTGTCAAAAAATTGTACAAGAATTAATGAGAATAAAACAGCATAGGCTTCTGGTTTACCTAAAACTTTATAACCGTTTATAAATAAAGAACCAAATATATATTTAAAAGTAGATAATTGACCATATTCAAAATCTGCATTATAAAATTTTGGTAAATCAAAGTTTTGTCCGTTACTATGACCAATTGTTCCTACAGTAGCGCATAATATACCGATAGTAAATAAAGAAATAACAACAGAAAATTGACTAATTTTTTTATTTTTCAAATGTCCTAAGAATAATACTAAGAAAACTCCTAATAAAGCAAATAATACAGGGAGTTGGGTGAAATCTCCTAATAAAAAACTACCATTTTTTATTTCAACAATACCTGCATTTTTAAATCCAATATATGTTATAAAAAATCCAATTCCTGATCCAATAGCTATTTTTAAATTTTTTGGTATAGAATTTAATATTTTACCTCTAATATTTGTAACTGACATTAATATAAAAATTAATCCAGCTAGTAATGTTAAAAATAATGCTTCAGTGTAAGAAAATTTTAATTCTCCGCAAACAGTATATTTAACGAATAAATTAATACCCATGCCTGAAGATAAAGCAACAGGGAAATTTGCAAATATTCCCATAAACAATGTGGAAACAGCACTTGCTATTGCTAATGCTAAAAATATGCCTCCATATGTTGCAAATTTGTCGTTTCCTAAAGATAAATTTTTTAATATATTACTATTAACTGGCAAAATATAAAACATGGCAAGAAATGTTGTTATACCACCAAATATCTCTTTAGAAATAGTGGAATTTCTTTCACTTATGTGAAAAAATCTATCAAGTTTTTGCTTCATAAAAAACCTCTTTTCAATATATTTAAGATTATATACTTTTATCAATCAAATTTCATTTATAAGTAATAATTTAATTTTAAATTATTATCATAACATAGATAAGATAACCTAACATCAATACATTTTTAATTGAATAAATCATTAATATTAGATTATTAATTAGATTAATAATCTATATTATAAATATATTTACAATTAAAATATATCTTAAACACAAAATAAAAATTTCAAATTATTAGTAAAAAAATAGTAATAATTTTTATTAATTTTATAATATTTTATCTATACAAAAAATCACTTTAAATTTATAATATAAGTAACAAGATGATATAGGAGGAATAATAATGAAATATCAAGTAATTGGTAAAAACATCGAAATAACAGAGGCCATTTCTAGTGCAATAGAAAAGAAAATCAGTAAAGTAAAAAAATATTTTAATAATGATGAAGAAGTATTATGCCGTGCTGTTTGTAGAGTTTATAAAGTTGGTGCAAAAATAGAAATTACTATTTTCACAAAAGAGATGACATTCCGTGCAGAAGTATTTAATAATGATTTATATGCTGCTATTGATTTAGCTGTTGATAAATTACAAAAAGAAATTAGAAAATTAAAAACTAAACTTCAAAAGAAGTACAAAAATGAAGGCTTAGGAAAATCTATTGCATACGAAAATATCGAAGATTTAGAAAAAATTCAAGATTTAAGTACTGTTGTTAGAACTAAATCATTATTATTAAAACCTATGGAAATGGACGAAGCTATAATTCGTATGGAAGCTTTAGGACATAATTTCTTCCTATATTTAGATAGTGAAGATGAAGTTGTCTCATGTTTATATAAAAGAGACAATGGTGGATATGGTTTAATCCAAGTAGAAAATAAAGTTGAATTATAATTTAAATAATATAAAATTGACTTACCTAAGAGGTAAGTCTTTTTTATGATTAAATATATAGCTACAGATCTAGATGGGACATTGTTTTATCCCAAAGATAGAAAAAACATGATTACAAAGGAAAATTTATTTTTTATCCAATCTTTTATTGATGATGGTGGAAAATTAATTTTAGTTAGTGGAAGAAGTTTATCTTTTGGCAAAAAAGTTTGTAAGAAAATTAATAGGGAATGTGGAATTATAGGATATAACGGTTCAATAATATATGATGATAATAAATATTATAATAATATTTATATTGAAAAAGACGAAATTTCTAAAATATTGAGTGATATAGAAAAGAATATTAAAATTCCTGTATGTACTTTATTTACTGAAAAAGGCATACATGTAAAAATTAATAAATTTCCTTTAATTTATAAATTATTATATAAATTATTAAATAAAGCTTATCGTGTTTATACGGAAGATATTATTTTTCATAAGAAATATTTTGATTACGCTAGTTTTGATGAGAATGTTTATAAGATAATGTTATTTTTTGGAATTAGTAATTTGAAAAAAAATAAAGCTATGAAAATTAATAAATTACTTAGAGAAATATATCCTGATTTTGAGTTTTCATGGTCAGATCAATGCATTGAAATAACAAAAAAAGGATGCTCAAAAGGCGAAGCAATTTTAAAGTATTGTAAAATTAATAACATTAATCCAAATGAAATTGCCGTTGTTGGCGATAGTGGCAACGATATATCAATGTTTAAAAATTTTCCTACCTATAGTTTTTGCATGAATCATTCGCATAAAATAATTCAAAAATACGCTAAATATTCTATTGATAAAATTTGTGATATAAGAAATTATTTAAAAAAGTAGAATAATATGTCTATAATTTATTAACTTTATAGATATTTTTTTAAAAAGATAGTAAAATAGTAAAAGTTTTATAAGAAAGAAAGAGGTTATTTATGAAAACAATTAGCAGAGTTATTGTATCCTTAGTTTATTACAATTCTCTTATTAGAGATACTCTTGAATACACCATTGTAAGAGATAAATATGAACCAGGATTTTATGATTATAAGAAAAATGGTATTATTAACGAAATAAAAGTCAATTCTCCTTTAAAAGTTTTTATTGATCAAAATGGAGAAAAAGGACAAGAATTATTAAAACAACTTGAGGAATTTGGTCAAACTTTCTATGGTGATAATTCAACCGTAATGAAAAGACTAGATGATAATATTAGAGTAGATCATGCTCAAAATATTAAAATTTTTGAAGGAGCAATTCCTTTACATGAATCTTTAAATAATATTATTAAATTGCATAGAGATTTTGCTGAAAAAAATGGTGAAGTTGATGCATCTATCGATAATTTATTAACTGCCGATGAAAGATTTTATAGAGCAGTTGCTTTAATGACTTTAATCGGTGAAATTCAAAAACTTTTTAACGAATTCCAAAAAGTTATGAATGATTCAAAAGGAGAAAAAACTCCTCAATCTAACTTTATTGAACAAGATTTAAGCAAATTAGTTAGTTTGATTAATTTAGTTAGACAAAACGCAAGTTGCACCGATGAAATTTATACAAATGCTTTAGATTTAATTTTTAACTATTTAGAAATGATGAATGGTAAAAGAGATTTACCAAAAGGCAAGAATTTTGTTGATGTATATAATGAAATTGGACTTAATTTAACTGTATTTTTAGAAGATGCTGAAAAGCAATGGAAAGAAGCTTACGAACCAGCTTTACAAGAATTAATAGCAGATAATCGTAAAATCAAAGAAGAATTAGAAAACAAAAAGGAAGAATCAAAGTAATTCTTAGCAGTTTTTAATAAAATGGAAAATAAAAATTTACAAAAACCTATCAAAACATGTCCAATCAAAAGACATTTTTCTAAATTTAATAAAAAAGAAATTTTTTGGTATATTTTTGGACTTTTGATGTTATTATTAGGTATAAGTTTATTGATAACATACGTTGTTGGAGAAAATATTAATGTTCCTCCTTCAAAAAATCCAGTCATGATTTTTGATGACAATATTAAAAAGTTCACTCGTGCTTCATTTGGAATACTTGGATATGGAATAGTTTTTACAAATCTTGGTGCTTTGATAGTAGCTATTGTTTTATCTGTAGTTACTCACAGTGAAGAAAGAGAAAAAGAAAGACTCTTAAGGAAAAAACAAAGATTACAACATCTTATGTCTAATCAATCAACTGATAGCACAGTCGATAGGGGAAAATAAACTAAATTAATAATTTGTATGTCTTAATATAAATATAAAATATGCATATTATTTTTTATTATATTATAATAATGGTAGAGGGAATACTTATGAAAAAAATTTTTAAATCTTTATTTGCTATATTAGCAGTTACTAGCCTTGCATCTTGTAAAGAAAACACTGTTAGCAGAGGAGAAGCACTTGCTAAACTTGAAGCAATTGAAAACACACCAACCGAAACATTCAACAAATTAACTTATCATTTCGAACTCAAGAATCTAGATAAATTTTCTTCTTTATCTACAAATGAAAAAAACCTTGATGTTATTAATGAATTTAATACAATATCTAATGGTCTACAATATTTAGGGGAAAAAGAATTTAAATTAGATTTATCATATTCTGAAGAAGAATGTTATTATTATTTAAATATTAATGATAAATTGACTTATCATGTATTTAAAGAAAATAATAAAATTGTAGCTAAAACTAAAATTTTTATCGCTAATACTGAAGAAGAATCTTCTAAAAAAGAAGAAATCAAAGATAACCAAAAACAATTATATGTTAAATACACTGGTGAATGTCAAATTACAAAATTT
Organism: Caryophanales bacterium; assembly: GCA_052171195.1. Classification (GTDB taxonomy): domain Bacteria; phylum Bacillota_I; class Bacilli_A; order RFN20; family CAG-826; genus Onthovivens. The sequence goes on along the minus strand of JBQMZB010000001.1, from coordinate 97,682 downwards.
GTACCAAATACCAGTAGAAGTAATTTAATTAATTTTACAAGAAAACTTTTATCAGAAACTGCAAACTATTCAAATTTAAAAGAAAAATATGTATGCGAAGGAAATGGAAATGTAATTGTCGATCTTTCTTACAAAAAAGAAGTTAAAGTACAATACATTGTAAGATTTAATAATAATTACTTTAATGAATTTAAATTAAGTATTGATGATAAAGATGTTATTATTTCTACCTTAGAAGTAAATAAATCTAAACATTTCTAAAATTACTAACAATAAAAAAATCTTCAGTTATCCATCTGAAGATTTTTTATTTTAATAAAATTTATAAAGTTTTAACCCATAAACCATGTAAGTTGCAATATTCATAAACTTCTAATGGTTTTTCATTTTCTTTTAATAAGAATGTATATTTTGGCTCATCTGAATGTGTTAAATTAACTCTATAAACTCCTAAATTTGTATGAAGAATAATGAATGTTATCAAATGTTCTTCGCTCATAGGATGAATAGTAGAACCTACAGTTACATTTACCTTGTTTTCAACAACTTCGACTTGAGGAACGTGTTTTTCTAAAGCTGCATCGGTATTATTAGCTTTAATTTCTTTGAATAAATCATTATCGATTAATTCGCTTTCATTATTTGTGTATAATAATTCAATAACAGTGTTGCTTTTTTTAGATTTAAAGAATTTTAATTTATTTTCCATTTTTTTCTCCTTTGATTAACTTTAATCCTAATTTAATTTTACAAGATATCTATATTTACACAAATAAATTGCTTATAATATAATTAAATTATGAATCAATCAAATAATCTAGATTTAATCCTTAACACGATGTCTAAAAATAATATTAAAAATTATTACAAAAAAGTTTCAAGTAGTAATTTTGATTTTTTAGGTGTTTCCTTACCCGAATTAAATAAAATTATTAAAAATAATAAATTTAGATATTCTGATTTATCGTTTTCTAATGTGTTTGAAAAAAATTATTTTATTTTCGCTTCATATTTTTTAAATAATAACTTTAAAGATTCGATTAAATTTATTATAAATAATAGTTCTTATTTTAAAGGATGGGAATTAGTAGATTCGGTATATAAATATATTAAATATCCAGAATTTTTAAATGAATGCAAACCTTATTTTGAATTACTACTTCAAAATAAAAATAATTATATTGTCCGTTTTGTATACGTTTCTTTATTTAAATTTGTTAAAAATTACAATAATTTAAGTGATATTCTCTCTTATTTTCGTAAATATAATGATTATTATATTATTATGAGTCAAGCTTGGTTGTTATCTGATTTATATATTTATTATCCAGATGAAATTATTGAATTTATTAAAAATAATTATCTTGATAAAATAGTTATAGATAAACTAAGTATTAAAATTAATGATTCAAAAAGGATTAGTGTTAGTAATAAAAATAAATTTAAAGAGCTAAGGAGGATTATTTATGAAAACTAATAAAGAAAAAATGTTAAATGGAGAATTATTTCTATCATCTGATATCGAATTAATTAATGATTTTAGAAATAATAAATCTATGCTAGAAGAGTTTAACCAAACTAGCTTTAGAGACGGTAAAAGAAGAGGATTTATTTTAAAAGAATTATTCAAAAGTACTGGTAAATATATTCATATTGAACCTCCTTTTTATTGTGATTATGGAAAAAATATTACAATTGGTGAAAATTTTTATGCAAATTATGGATGTACTTTATTAGATTCTAATAATATTAACTTTGGTGATAATGTAATTTTAGGAAGCAGAGTCGTTATCAATACCCTAACTTATCCTACAAACATTGAAGATAGAAGGAAAAGATTAGCACTAGCTAAAGCTGTTAACATTGGTAATGATGTATTTATAGGAAATAATGTAACAATTACCTCAGGAGTTAACATATGTGATAACGTATATATTACAGATGGTTCTGTGGTTTTAAATTCTATCGAAAAACCAGGTGTTTATAGTGGTAACCCTGCTATTAAAGTTAATAATATAGAAGAGTAATTTATGAAAAAAATTAATTTTAATGAATATCAAATTGAAGCTTATAAATTAATAAGCGAAGAAGGAAAGAAAAATTTAGTTCTTAATGGAGTTTTAGGCCTTGCTGGAGAAAGCGGAGAATGCTGTGATATTGTAAAAAAGTATCTTTTTCAAGGTCACTCCTTAAATAAAGAAGAATTAATCAATGAACTTGGAGATGTATTATGGTATCTTGCTGAAACTTGTTCAGGATTAAATATAACATTAGAAGAATGCGCTTTAGCTAATCTTAATAAACTTCATAAAAGATACCCAAATGGATTTGATAAAAATAATTCTATTAATAGAGAATAAGCGCTTATAAATAGTATATAATTATATATGATGGATAAATCAAACGTTATAGATTATTTAAAAAACAAGGGACGTTACAATTTTAAATTATTTCAAATAAATGAAATAGATTTAGCTATATTGGCATCATTTTCTTATGTTGATTTTATGTCAGTAGATGCTTTTAAGCAATCTGATTTATACCATTCTACATTTAATTGTAATCATCTATTAGCAAATGAAAAAATATTATCTACAAAATTTAATGGCGGAAGACTTGCTTATAAAGAATTTATTAGCGTTTTATTAAGATCTGAACGTTTTAAAGACATGAAAATTAGCAAAGTTGTTAACGTTTATAATGAAAATAATAATGTTCAATTTTTTGCTTTTTTAGTAAGTATATCTGATATCAATATTATTATATTTAGAGGAACAGATAATACAGTTGTAGGATTTAAAGAAGATTTACTTACAAATTATGACAAACCTATTTTATCTCAAAGTTTAGCTTTGTCTTATCTTAACAATGTTTTATATGAAATTGAAGGTGATATTTATATAGCAGGACATTCAAAAGGTGGCAATTTAGCATATTATTCTTTCTTTAATACAACAACCGCAAATAAAAGAAGAATAATTAAATGTTGTAATTTTGATGGTAATGGTTTTAAAAATGATAAGTACCCTTATAATGATTTTAATAATCAATTATTAAAAATTGTTACTGATAATTCACTAGTTGGTTTTATTTTTGATAATTGTCATCAAGATAAAATTGTTAAAAGTTTGACATTTGGTTTACAGGCACATGATATTATTAACTGGAATATTAACTCTAAAAAATATAATGAATTTAAAAAAGTTAATAATTATTCACATCTTTCTTTAGCCTTAAAATTTTCTTTAGATAAATGGCTTAATCAAATACCTGAACAAAATATTAATATTTTTATTGATTTTTTGTTTATGCTTGGAGATATTAATAAACCTAAAACCGTTGAAGATCTAAAATCTTCTATAGCTAATAATGTTGAATTATATATTCAATCATTAAGAAATTATCCCAAAAAAGATAAAAAAATAATACGAAAATTATTAAACGATCTTATTAAGGAATATATAAGATGTTATTTTCAAATTAAGAGAAACAGAATTAAATCTTTAATAAAGGAGAGTCATTAATGAAATATATTTTAACAATAGATCAAGGCACTACATCTACAAGATCTTCTTTATTTAACAAAAAAGGTGAACTTGTTTCTAATTATCAACAAGAAATTAACTGCATGTTTTTAGAAAATGGTTATGTCGAGCAGGACGCAATGGAAATATGGTTATCTGTCATAAATTCTGTTAATAATCTACTTCAAAGATATAATATTTCTTATAATGATATAGATTGCATTGGTATAACAAATCAAAGAGAAACCATCGTTGCTTGGGATAAGGATAATGGTATGCCAGTTTATAACGCTATTGTATGGCAATCTAGGCAAACGGCATATATTTGTGATAGATGGAAACCTTATAAAGACCTTATACACCAAAAAACAGGACTCATTTTAAATCCTTATTTTTCAGCTAGCAAAATAGCATACATATTAGAAAATGTTAAAAATGCTAAACAAAAACTTAATGAAAATAAATTATTAATTGGTACAATTGATACTTGGTTAATGTATAAATTATCTAATGGGAAAATTTTTAAAACCGATGTTACTAACGCTTCAAGAACGATGTTGTTCAATATTAATAAAATGCAATGGGATGATGAATTGTTAAATTTATTTAACATACCGAAAAACATATTACCAAAAGTTTGCCCATCTGATTATGAATTTGGTGCTGCATCATATTTCTCAAAAAAATTAAAAATTACAGGAGTAGCTGGAGATCAACAAGCTTCTTTATTTGGGCACAGATGCTTTTCTAAAGGTGATTTAAAAAACACATATGGTACTGGTTGTTTCATGTTGATGAATATAGGAGAAAAACCGATTTTAAGTAAAAATGGGTTAATTACTACAATAGCTTTTTCTTTCCAAAATAAAATTTATTATGCTTTAGAGGGTTCAGTTTTTATAGGTGGTGCAATTATTCAATGGCTTAAAAAAGGTTTAAAAGTTATAGATAATGAAAGAGAAACAGGTGATATTTCTATCAAAACTACAGAAGATGATATATATTTTGTTCCAGCTTTTGTAGGTCTAGGTTGTCCTTATTGGGATAATGAAGTTAGAGGTTCGATTTTTGGTATTAGCAGAGGAACAACGAAAGAACATATTATAAAAGCTTCTCTAAACTCAATTGCTTTACAGTCTAAAGATTTAGTTAAAACAATCTTAAAGGATACAAATATTAAATTAAATAAATTAAAGGTTGATGGTGGAGCAAGTGCTAATGATTATTTAATGCAGTATCAATCTAATATTTTAAATTGTGAGGTTATTGTGCCTGATTGTAAAGAAATCACTTCTTTAGGTGTAGCATATATTGCTGGACTAAAAAATAATTATTGGACAAATATTGAAGAAATTTTGTCTATTAATGAGTCAAATAAAATTTATAAACCCAATTTTACAGATAATAAAATTAAAATAATTGATGAAAAATGGAGAAAAGCAATTGAAGCATCAAGAATCTTTAAATAATGAATCAATTAATTATTTTGATTTTACAAAATTTAACAATTCTTTAATAATTTTACCTAATTATCTAAAAGATTACTTTTTCTATATTAAAAATAATAATCCATATTTAAATTTTAAATTTATTACCAAGTCAGAATTATTAACTCAGTTTATTAAAATTAATAAAAATAAAGTTATAAAAGAATTGATGGATATTAATAATAAAAATCTTTCTTATTATAACTCTAAAAAAATTGTTAATTATATTCAAAGAGGGTTTAATTTTAAAGAACAATACAATTTTTTAGATAACGATGAATTAATTTTTTATAAAAAAAATAGTTTCATTTATTATAATGATATTTATATAATAGATTATTTAGAAAATGATAATGAAATTAATTATTGTTTAAATTTATTAAAATATAAAAATAAAGAATATATAAAATCTTCTAATTTTATTAAGGAAAATAATAAGAAAGAAATATACCATTTTAAAAATATAAATTCTGAAATTATAACATTATTTAATTATATTATTAACGAGGTTAATAATAATGATAATACATATCTTGATGATTTTGTAATATTAACCTTATCTAATGATTATGATTTTATCTTAAAAATTTATTCTAAATTATTTAATATAAAAGTAAAATTTGATAATGAAGATTGTTCATATTATTCTTTACCAATTGTAAATGAATTATTTAAATTAAATGAAGAAGAATTAAAAAAATATTTTGAAAATTTAAATTATGATAATAATCAAAATGAACAACTATTATCTATTAAAGAATTATTTGATTATTATGATTTAAAAAATAAAAATAATATACATTCTAATTTAAAAGATATTTTGCTTGATATTAAATTAGAAAAAAAAGAATATAATTGTTTACAAGTTTCTCATAAAATAAATTTTGATCCAACAAAAAAATATTGTGTTATTGGATGTAGTCAAAATATATCTAATAAGGTAATTAAAGATAATGATTATTTTAGTGATGAATATAAATATAAAAACAATTTAATAACTTCTGAAATTGAAAATTTTTATTATAAAAATTCTCTTTCAATTTTTATAAATTCTTGTTTAGTTAAATATTTATCTTTTTATAAAACATGTGAGGATGACCAAGTATTAAAAAATATTAATTTTAAAAAAGAAGATATTAAAGATTCTAAATTTTTAATAAATAAATATAATTATACTTATAGTAGTTTTGCTAGTCTTTTAGATTATAAATATTCTATTTATTATAAAAAATTATATAAAAAGACTCCTTTGCAGTTAAAATATTATCAAATTAGCAAATTAAATTTACCTAATGAATTTAATAATAAATTTAAGGTTTTTAAAATAGATAATTTTAATAAACCTGTTATTTCAGCTTCAAATCTTTTAACTTTTGTTAAATGTCCTTTTAGATATTATTTAGATAATATTTTAAAAGTTGGTGTTACAAAAGAAAATATTGATCTTAAAATAGGCAATTTTGTCCATAATATTTTAGAGCATGTATATGAAAAAGATATTGAATTTGATAGATTATGGAACAAGTATTATCAAGATGAAACCTTCACCAAAGAAGAAGAATTTATATTTAACTACATAATAAAAGATAGACTAAATATTGTCTTTAATCAAATTAGAAAAAGAATTATTAAAAATAGCAATGTTAGATATATTAAACATGAAGAAAATATTAATCTTAAATATGATAACGAATATAAGTTGATCGGCAAAATAGACTCAATTATTGAGTTTAAGTCTAGCTATACAATTATTGATTATAAAACAGGAACTCCAGTATTTAATATTAAAGAATTTTTCAAAATAGGGAATTATTTACAATTACCTTTTTATTATTATCTAGTTAATAAATCTAATAAATTTAATAAATCATTAATGGGAATATATCTTCAACCTATTTTCCCTGAACTATCATTAAATAATATGGATAATTATTATAATCAATTGAAATTAGTAGGACTTTCTAATGATAATAAAAATATTATAGATGAGTTTGAACATATTGATGAAGGAGAATATTCTAATTATATTAGTAAACTTAAACTAAACAAAAATGGTTCTTTTTATAGTAAAAGTGGTATTTTTACAAGCCAAGATTTAGATAATATGAATGATAAAATTGAAGAAATTATTAATAATTTTATTAAGCAAGTAAATAATTTTAATTTTGAAATTTCCCCTTATAAATTTGGAGGGGAAGATTCTAAAGATACAGGATGTGCATATTGTCAATATAAAAATATTTGTTATATTAAAGACAACCAATTTAGATTAATTAAAAAGGATAAAGATGAATAAGTTTAATAAAGAACAACAACAAGCTATTGAAAGCAAGAATAATGTGTTGGTTTCTGCTGGGGCTGGTAGCGGCAAAACAGCCGTTTTAGTAAGAAGAGTTTTACATAATATTATTGAAAATAATATAGATATTGATGAATTTTTAATTTTAACTTTCACAGATGACGCTAGTATAAGCATGAAAGAAAAAATTAAAACTAAATTATTATCAGAAAATAAGTTAGATCAAATTAATAAAATAGATAAAGCTCATGTTGAAACATTTGATGCTTTTGCATATTATTTAGTTAATAAATACGGATATAGAATTAATTTAAGTAATAACATTACTGTTCTTGAAGAAGATATTTTAAAGGTAAAAGTAAAACAAATAATTGACGATATTGTTTTAGAGTTAGTCAATAATCCATCTGATTTATTTATTGATTTTACAAAAACTTATTTACATAAAGATTTAAGTAAACTTAAAGATATTTTAAAGGTTAATTTCTTTAATTTAATTAAATTAAATAGTCCAGATAATTTCTTAAATGAATATGAAACAAGATTCAGTTCAATTGACTCTATTAATAAAAGTATTGATGAATATTTTAATTTTATAAAAGAAGATGTTAAAAAAATAATAGAACTTTCTGAATATTGTGATGAATCAAGAAAAATAATAATACAAGAGAAATATAAACCTGTAATAGAATATAGTCATGAAAATTTTATAAATTTCTTTTCTTTAACTTTTAATAAAACTACTGGTATTACAAATTGGAAAAAGAATAATGATTTTGAAATAATTAATAAAATTAAAGATATTCATGATGAAATACAATCTGATAAATTTAATGATATAAATTTTTCGAATTTAGAAATGTGTATTAATAACATTAATAAGTTCTCACCATTTATTATCGAATTATTGAAAAAAATTAATGAAGAAGTAAACAAATTTTTAAAGAAGGTTAGTAGTTATACTTTTACCCAAATATTTAACTTCGCATTAAGAATTTTGAAAGAAAATAAAGATATAGCAGATGAACTAAAAAATAAGATTAAATTAATTTTCATTGATGAATATCAAGATACATCTAACGAACAAGAAGAGCTCATAAGTTTAATTAGTAATGATAATGTTTTTGTAGTAGGAGATGTTAAGCAATCAATCTATTTATTTAGAAAGGCTAATCCAGATAACTTTATAAAAAAATATGAAGATTATTTAAACTGTAACGATGGATTAAATAATTTAATAAATATGAATTCAAATTATAGAAGTCATGAAAAAGTAATAAGTTTTATTAATCAATTATTTACACAATTAATGGTAAAAGAATTTGGTGGTGTTACATATAAAAATTATCATGAATTAGAATCTAAAAATGAAAATTTAAATAATTCATCAAACATGATGGATAGTGAATTTTATTATGGTACATATAAAGTTTCATATAATAAAGATGAAGATTATTATGATAAATTAGTGAATATTATCAAATATCATTTCATTAAATATCCAAAAATTTATGATGGACAAATTAATGATTTTAGAGATTTAAAATATAGTGATTTTGCAATATTATCAAGAATAAGTGATAACTTTTCTAAAATTGTTAAAAAATTTGAAGAAAGTGACATTCCTATTAATCCTATATACGATATTAATATTATTAGTGATGATGTTATTTATGTATTAATTTCCTTTTTAAAATTAATCAATATAATTTTAAATAATAACGGTAATGTAAATATAGTTAAAGAAGAAAAACATTTTTTTGTATCGATTTTAAGAAGTTATTTATATGAAATAAATGATAAAGATATATATGAAATGATTATAAATAATACTTATAAAGAAAATCAAATTTATAAAAAAATTGTATCATTTTCTAAAGAAAATAAAAGCTTACCTTTAGATGAACTATATATTGAAATTCTTAATCAGTTTAATTTTATATCTAATTTATCAAAATTAAGTAATCCTTATGTTAAAATACAAATTTTTGAACAGTTTTATAATAAGGTTAAAACTATGAGTGATTTTTCTTATTCATTAAATGATTTTATACAATATTTAGAAGTGATTGATGAGGCTGATTTAAGCATAAAATGTAGAATTGATAATAGTGGTGAAGATGCTGTTTTATTAACTACAATTCATAAGTCGAAAGGACTTCAATATAAAATTGTTATATTAGTAGATTTAGCAAAAGAATTTAATAATAATGTTTATTTTGATATTAATAATGGTTTAAACATAAAATCAACATTCTTTAATAAGTACACTAATTTTAAAAATGAAATATATAAAATTAATCAATTAAGGAAAGAAAAAGAAGAGTATATAAGATTATTATATGTAGCTTTAACAAGAAGTGAACAAAAGACGATAATGATGCTAGAAAATAAGGATAATAAAAAAACAAGTAAATTAGAAGATTGTAAATCTATGCAAGATTTTATCGATTACTCAAATGTTAATATTAAAGAATTTAATTTAGAAAACATTACTGAAAATCTTTCAATAAATAATAATTTTAATGAAAATAGTAGTGTTATTTATGATATTAAAGAATTACCTAACATAAAATATAAAGAAATAATTAAGAAAAAAGCAAGCAAAATTAAAGTAGATAATATTGATATTAAAAAGTTAGATTATGGAACTTATCTTCATGAATTATTTGAAAGTATAAATTTCAATACTTTAGATATTTCCCATTTAGAAGGTGTTAAGGAATATAAATATATTAAAAATATTTTGAAAAATGATTTTTTTGATGAACTTAAGTCAGGTATCTTTTATAAAGAATATGCATTTAGAGACTATAAAAATAACGTTGATGGTATTATAGATTTACTCGTCATTAAAAATAATGAAGCTTATATTATTGATTATAAAACAAAAAACATAGATAATGAAGAATATAAAAACCAACTTAAATTATATAAAGAATATGTAGAAAATGTTTTTAATAAAAAAACAAGATGTTATTTAATTTCCATAATAGATAACAAAATAATAGAGGTTATATATGACTAACAATGAATTAATAAATAAGCTTTACAAGGGTGATAAAAATGATATTTTAGAAGCTTTATATTATAAAAAAAACTGGATTAATGATATTTATTATTTTAAGGTTAATAATCAAAATTTTGATGAAGTAATTAAATCAATTAAATCTGGTTCAATTCTTTTTTCTAAGATACACTTTGATAATAATCTATATTCACCAAGCCAAATAAGTAATATCAATTTATTATCAAATAATATGTCAATTATTAACCTATTAAATACTTATCCATATAGTAAAGATATATTATTTTATCTAGAATTAGATTTTAAGAAGATGGAAATGTCTACTTATCAAGAATTATATCCAAATTTTTATAAAACAGATGATTATGAAAATTTAGAAATTAACGAAAATGAAAAATATCTAGAATTCAATGAAAATCTGATTAAAAGTTTAATTATTAAAAATAATAATGACAATATTATATTATTAGAAAATAATTTAATTAAAAATAATATGTTTTTCTGTCCAATTATTAATAAAATTATATTAATAAATATAGATAATGAAGAACGACTTAAATTATTGAAGAAAGTTTGTTTTGAAAAAAGTATAGAGGTAGTTAATTATGAAGATATGTGAACTAAAAAAAGATGAATTTAAAACTATTGTAAATAATGTTTATAATAAGGAAATTAACATAAATTATCTTTATGATAATTACTTAATTATTATCGAAGAAATTAATAATATTATTGAAAGTAATGAAAATACAGACATTAATAATATAAGTCATTATAAAATAATTTTATATTTAATTTCAGATTTTCTATATTTAACTAAGCATTTAAGTGAAAAAGAGCTTAATAATTTTTATAATGATGAAAATAAAACTATTTTTCTAGCATCTATAGTATGTGATAAGTATATAACAAATGAGCACATGAATTATCAAACCAGACTTTTTTATAATAAATATAGTCCAGAGATTTCTACTTTATATTTATATGTTAATTTTTTATTACAATCATGCTCTAAACTTAATCCTGATATAAATAATCTAGAATATCAGGTAATTTATAAATTAATCTTCAAATCATTAGGCTTAAGTAAATGCATTATTGATTTAATTTTAAATGGTAATCAAACAGAAGCATTTTCTACATGGAGAACTCTACATGAAACCGAATGTATTTTATTATGTTTAACAAAACATCCTCATATAATAAAAACATATCTAAAACACATAAGATATTCTCTTGCTTTCCGAGGTTTACTAAATAAAGAAGAAACAGATTTAATATTTTTAGATATTAAAAAAGAAATGAAAGAAAATAATTTAAAAAGTAAAGACATGAAAAAATATATTGAATATGGTTATCTATATACTTTAGATGTTTTTAATGAATTACAATTAAAATTAAATTTCAGAGATGGTATTCAAAAAGCAGTAGGATTAGAACAATATTCAAAAATTTATGAAATGAGTAGTGAAATTGCTCATTCATCACCAATACTACTTTTATCTGATAACAGGTATTTTTCAGAAATTACTATACTAAATTTATATGAAAGTTTCTTTAGAATAGAAAAAATATTTTATAATTTTTATAAAGATAAAGTAAGCAATGACATATTAAAAAGATATGAGATGTTACAAAACATGTATTTATCTCAATTATCTTTAATTTATAACGAAAAGAAAGACAAATTTATTTATTATACATTGCAAATTAATAGTTAGTTATAACTACTACCACCAATAAACTCTCTTAATAAAGAGTTACTTGGAACATACTTTGGATCAATGTCTTTAAAATATTTAATCGTTCTTATTAACCTTTGTGCATCTGCATAGAAAATCGAATCAATTTTAATATTTTTTAATAAAGGTATTACATAACTTTTAAATACGCAAGGTTCATATTGAAGAAAACTATCAAATACATAATCTGCATCTTCTTGAGTTTTATAAATCCATTTAAACTCACCTTTTCTTACACTAGGCCACATAAATAAAGTTTCTTCAGCAGGAGAATTTCTATATTTAAAATCTCTAACAATTCTTCTCAATAATCTTAAATCTGTCATAGAAATAGGATTATCATAGTCAAGGTTTAATTGAACTTGAGGGGAAATAAATATTTTAAATTTATTTGATTTAGGGATTAAGGTTGTCATTTCCTCATTTAATGCATGTATTCCCTCGATAATAATTGGTTGGTTATGTGTTAATTTAATTGTCCGACCAATTTCTCTTTCATTTTTTTGAAAGTTGAAAGATGGCAAAGTTACTTCTTTATTTGTAATTAAATCATATATATTTTCATTAAATAATTTTTTATCTAATGCATCGATATGTTCGTAATCATAATCTCCATTTTCATCAAGAGGTATATCTTCTCTTGAAAGATAGTAATCATCTAATGAAATTCTAATTGGGTTAAATCCTCTTGATTTTAATTCATCGCATATTCTATTAGCAAAAGTTGTTTTGCCTGATGATGATGGACCAGCAATACAAATTAACCTAATAGTTTCAATTTGTTTTTCTATTTCATCAGCAAGGTGTACTATCATTCTATTATGTTTACATTCGCAGATGTTAATAAGATTTTTAGCGTAATTATCATTAATATTTTCATTAATTTTACTTACTAAATCAAGATTAATTGTTTTAGCCCATTTACCAGAATCGGTTAAACTTTTAGCGAAATTAATTTCTTGATTAAAATCTGGAATTTCACCTTTAGTTTCAGATCTTGGGTAAGAAATTAAAATACCTGGATGGTAATTTCTTAGTTTAAATTTTTTAATATAACCAGTTGAAGGTACCATATGACCAAATAAGTAATTTTTATAGCCATTACAATCATAAAAATGCACAGTTTTTTCAGGACGGTATTTTAAAATTTCTATTTTGTCGTATAAATTAAATTTGCTATAAATTTTTTCAGCTTCTTCGTTTGATACAATAACCTTGTTAAATAGAAAATCTTTTGAAACTAATTCCTTCATTTTTTCTTCAATTTTTTCTGATAAACCATAAGGTAATGGTTGTCCATTAATATCACGAGCAAAGAGACTTCGTGAAATTGAATAAGAAATTTTAAATCTTATATCAGGAACAACTAAATGAGCTGCATATAAAAATAAAAATAATAAAGACCTTCTATAGGTACCTGTAGATTTACTATCATTTAAAGTTAAAAAAATAATATTTGCATCATAATATACTTCATAATCTAACTCTCGAACTTGGTTATTTACATCTGCACAAATATAATCATAATTACCCTTTGTTAAATCTTTTAATCTAACCTTTTTTTCAAAATTTTGTACTTCATTATTAATTGTAATTTTAAATTTCATATCTATCTCCTTTTTATTTAATTTTAATAGTTTTTTATTTTACGATTGGGTTTAAAATGATATAATAAAAAATATGAAAATGCTAGTGTTAACTGATATAAATTCATTCCTAAAAGATATTTGGGATAAATTAGATAAATTTTGGCTAAGACCAGGTGGTAATGAAGTTCCATACCTTTTTAATTTTATAGCTGCCATTCTGTGGTTAATTATATCATATTTTTTGATTAAAATAATCACTTTTATTATAAGAAAATCTTTTAAATTAAGTAAAAAAAGAACTATAGAAAAAACTGCTAAAAGATTTATATTAGATGTTATTAGAGTTTTTCTAAGATTTTTTAGCTTTATTATCTTCTTTTATATTTTAAGAGTTGATATGAAAGGAATGAGCACAGTTTTAAGTAGTGCAATTCTTGCGATAGGTTTATCACTTCAAACTATTGTTAGTAATTTTGCTTGTGGTTTAATTATTTTGAATAGAAAATATTTTAAAGCAGGTGATTTTATCGTCGTAAAAGAACAAGGCGAAGGAATAGTTAAATCTATAACTTTTATGGATACAGAACTTTCTACATTTAATGGGCAAAAAGTTTTTATTTCAAACAATAAAATTATTGGTAATGTTATTACTAACTTTTCTTCTAATCCTACAAGAAGAATTGTCATTAATCTTTCATTTAGCTATGATGCTGATATTGATAAAGTAAGAGAACTTGTAATGGCATTAATAAATGAAGATCCAAGAGTTTTACACGAACCAAAACCTCAACTTGTTATTAACGAATTAAATAAAGATGGTGTTAATTATAGCATTAGATGTTTAACAAACACCAATGATTACTGGGATATTTTATTTAATTTAAACGAAAGAATAGTCCGTGCTTTTCAAACTAATCAAATTAAAATACAACCTAATAAAATTGAAATTGTAGATGTCAAAACTTTTAGTAAAGGAGAAAAAATAAATGTTTAATAGTTATAAAAAAGGTCTTTTATCCTATTTAATATTTAGTCTTGTAATTACTGGACTTTCCCTTTTATTTTTATTTATTAATGTATATGAAATAACTCTTTCTCTATTTATATCTTTTATATTTAATTTTACTTCTTTGTATTTTATGTTAAATTTCGGAAGAAAAAGTGATAGTAAATATGCTTTAAACAATCATAAAAATGTATTATTGTTTAATTTTTTAAAGCAAGGATTAGAAATAATTTCATTAGTAATTATAGCTTTATGTATTTATTTTATCCCCCCATTAAAAAACTCACCTATTCAAGATAATAAAAGAAGTATATATATATTTTTAAATTTACTCCCTTTATTTATGAATATTATTTGGTTTTACTTAATTATTAAAAGGAGCAAAAATGAAAATCTATAGTGAATATTTTGATAAGAAATTGTCTGAAATATTTGACTTTGTTTTTGTGCCTCAAATTTTTGTTTCTCTTTTAGTTATGTTTATTATTGTCATATTATCAATAATAATTGGTTATAAAGTTAAAAAAATGAAAATTGATGATAAACCAAAAGGCATAACCTTACTTGCTATTTTATTTTATAACACACTTGATAAGTTTACCATTAATATAATGGGTAGAAAAAACAGAGGATTTACATCAATAGTTTTAGCTATCAGTGTATATCTTTTTCTTTCTTTTATAATTGGTCTTACTGGTTTACCATCACCAGTTGTATACTTAGCTACTCCATTATCATTGGCATTAATTACTTTCTTCTGCGTACACATTACCGCAATGAAAGAAAATAATTTGAGATATTTTAAACGATATGTAGAACCCTTTTTTGTATTTTTACCAATAAATTTAGTTAGTATGTGGGCGCCTACCTTATCATTAACATTCCGTTTATTCGGTAATGCTGTTAGTGGTTTTTGTATTATGAATTTAGTTTATTTTTCATTTGAAAATTTAAGTAATTTAATATTTGGAGGAACACTTGGTAATGTAGGTCCAACTTCAATATGGATAGCTCCATTTTTTACTCCTATATTACATTTATATTTTGATTTATTTAGTGGTTTTATTCAAACACTAGTTTTCACAATGTTAACATTGATTTATGTCGCACAGGAACAAGCTCATGTGGATGAAAGTCAAGTTATAGATGAAGTTATTGCTTAATAAGAAAGGAGAATGTATGGAACATTTATACGTTATTGCAATTGCACTTATTATGTTAGGATGTGGATTTAACGCAATTGGAGAAGCTAAAGTTGTCACTAAAGCTTTGGATAATATGGGAAGAAATCCTGAAATGTATAGTAACATTAGATCTACTATGATTCTTGGATGTTCACTTGTTGAATCTACAGCTATTTATAGCTTAATTATCGCAATTTTATTATTATTTATTCACTAATATGTTAAGCCTAAAAGGAGGAAATTTATGAAAAAGAAAAAGATATGGTTTTTACTAACTCTCTTTTTAGGTTGTATTTCTTTATCTAGTTGTACTGAACAAATGGCAAAAGATATGGAAAAGAATATTATTGATGCTTTAATACCAAATTTTTGGGCTTTTTTAACACAGTTTTTATCTTTAATAATGATGATAATATTGGTTTACATTTTTGCTTATAAACCATTAAGAAATTATATGGATAAAAGAGCTGAATATCTTCAAAATGAAATTAAAGACACAAATAAAAATAATGCTTTAAGTAAATTAAACTTAGAAGAATCGGAAGAAAAAATAGCCGAAGCTAAAAAAGAATCTTTAAAAATTATTAATGATGCAAAACTAAGCGCTAATATTGAAAAAAGTAATATTTTAAAGAATGCAAATGAAGAAGCTACAAATATTATCACTAAAGCAAAAGATGATATTAAACACGAAGAATTGAAAGCTAAAAATAAAATAAGAAAAACTATTATTGATGTTGCCATGGATGCATCATCATATTTACTTGAAAGAGAAGTAAATAACAAAGATAATGAAAAACTATTGGAAGATTTTGTTGATAAAATGAATCAAGAGAGCAAGGAGTAATCTTATGAATGATTTATATAATCGTTATGCATATGCTTTACTTGAATATTCTAAAGAAGAAAACAAAATATCTACGATTAGAGAAGAATTATATTTATTATCTAAAACACTAAAAACTAACAAAGAAATTATTGATTTATTAGACAATAAAACTATCAAAATTGATGAAAAATTTAAGATAGTTGAAAATGTTTTTAAAAAAAATTTTTCAAATGATTTAATCTCATATATTAAAGTTATTGTTAGGAATAATCGTTCTTTATATTTATATTATATTATAAAAGAAACGTTGTTACTTTTTAATGATTATCTAAATATAGAACAAGGTATTATTTATTCTTCAATAGCATTAACAGATGAAGAAATTAATAAAATTCAAAATAACATCGAAGTCAAGATTTCTAAAAAAACTCAATTAATAAATAAAATTGATACTTCGTTAATTGGTGGTATTAAAGTTGTTTTAAAAAATGAAATATTTGATTATTCTATTCAAAATCAATTGAAGAAGTTACGTGAAAAACTCTTAAATGGAGGGAAATAAAAATGGATATTAAAACTAATGAAATTTCCAATTTAATAAAAATGGAAATAAAAAAATATTCAAAACAAATTGAATATAGCAAAGATATGGGCACCGTTATTACTATTGGCGATGGTATCGCTTTAGTTTATGGTTTAAATAACGCTATGCTAGGTGAAATTTTAGTTTTCCCTCACGATGTCTATGGTATGGTAATGTCTTTGCAACAAGATTCAGTTGGTGTTGTATTATTAAGTGATTCTCAAGATATAGTTGAAAACGATATCGTGAAAAGAACAGGAAAAGTTGTTGAAGTTCCTGTTGGTGACGGACTTCTTGGAAGGGTTGTTAACGCACTCGGTCAGCCAATAGATAATTTAGGTGAAATTAACTATAACAAAACTTCACCAATAGAAAAGATAGCTCCATCAATTATGAAAAGAAAATCAGTTAATGAACCTTTAGAAACTGGTATTAAAGTTATTGATGGTTTAATACCGATTGGCAAAGGACAAAGAGAATTAATTATCGGTGATCGTCAAACAGGTAAAACAGCTATTGCAGTCGACACAATTATTAACCAAAAAGGGAAGAATGTTAAATGTATTTATGTAGCGATAGGACAAAAAAATAGTAGTGTTGCAAGGCTTGTTGAAAAACTCAAAGAACATGGTGCTATGGAATACACAACTGTTATTAATGCTAGTGCAAGTGAAATTTCTCCACTTCTTTATATTGCTCCTTACGCAGGAATTACAATGGCAGAAGAATGGTGTAATAATAAAGAGGATGTATTAATTGTTTTTGATGATTTAAGTAAACACGCTGTTGCATATAGAGCTTTATCATTACTTTTAAAGAGATCTCCTGGTCGTGAAGCTTATCCCGGTGATATATTTTACTTGCATTCAAGATTACTTGAAAGATGTGTTAGACTTCAACCTGAACTCGGTGGATCCATAACTGCTTTACCTATTATTGAAACACAAGCTGGTGATATAAGTTCATATATTCCAACTAATGTAATTTCTATTACTGATGGACAAATATTTTTAAGCACCGATTTATTTAATATAGGTCAAAGACCTGCAATTGATGTAGGCTTATCTGTTAGTCGTGTTGGTAGTGCTGCTCAATACAAAGCTGTTAAAAAAGTTGGAGCTTCATTAAAAATGAAACTTGCAAACTTTAAAGAATTACAATCATTTGCTCAATTTGGTAGTGATTTAGATGATAAAACTAAAGAGATAATCAATCACGGAGAAGTTTTACAAGAAGTATTAAAACAAAGTCAATATAATACCTATTCCATGGACAGAGAAGTAATCGAAATTTTTACTGCTAAAGAAGGATTTTTAGACGATGTTTCATTAAAATATATTAATGAATTTTTAAATGATTTATATAATTACATATCAAAATTCCATCCAAATATAATTTATACATTAAATGAAACTAAAGATATTAAAAAACAATCAAGAGACGAGTTACGTGATATTATATGTAAATTTAAAAAAGAAAGAAATTTAACTAATGGCCCAAAGTTTATCTAGAGTAAAGAAAAGAATTGACACTGTTCAATCAACTAAAAAAATAACTAATTCTATGAAATTAGTTAGCAGTGTTAAACTTAAACAATTAAGTAGAGCATTAGAAATGCAATCCTTTTACTTTAGAGCGATGAAAAGAGTTTATGAAGATGCTGTTTTTGAAAATAAATATAACGACGAAAAATTTGATTTGATTTTTTTTGATAAATACACAAATACAAATAAAAAAATTCATATCATTATATCTTCTAATATGGGTCTATGCGGTGGTTATAATAATAATATTTTCAAATTTGCTAAAGACTATATAAATAAAGGAGATGAAGTTATTGTTATTGGTGAAAAATCATTATTGCATTACTCAAAATATAAAGATATTAAACTTAATACAAATTATTTAAACATAACTAACAATATTAATATAGAAAAAATTCATATATTAACCAATTATTTGATAAAGCAATATAAAACAAAACAATACTCAGGTATTGATATTATTTACACAAACTATATAAACTCTATCAACTTCAATCCAACACTTTCAGAGTTATTACCATTAAAAATTTCTGTTAACGAAAGAGCAATTCATTCTCCAATATATGAACCAAACAAAGAAGCTGTTTTAGATTATTTGATTATTGAATATTTATCAACAGAAATATATAGCAATATCTTAATATCTCTTATTTCTGAACAAAGCTCAAGAAGAAATACAATGGATAACGCTGATAAAAATGCACAAAATCTTATTGATGAGTTAAAATTAGAATATAACAAAGCAAGACAAAGCTCAATAACTCAAGAATTAACTGAAATAATTAACGGTAGTTTAGCTGTTAAATAAGGAGGAAATAAAATGTCGAATAAAACAAAAAATTCAAATGATATTGGATACATATCTCAAGTTGTAGGTCCTATTATAGATGTTACGTTTCCAGAAGGTAATCTTCCAGAGGTTTTGACAGCTTTAGTAATTCCTTTAAATGAAAATAAAAAATTAGTAATCGAGATTGAACAACATATCGGTGATGACACTGTTAGATGTGTTGCAATGGGACCAACTGAAGGTCTTGTTCGAAATATGGAAGTTATAAATACTCATAATCCTATATCTGTTCCGGTTGGTAAAGAAACTTTAGGTAGAATGTTTAATGTTTTAGGTGAACCGATAGATGATATCAAGACTAATATAGATTTAAATAAAGTAGAGCATTTACCAATTCATAGAGAACCTCCTGCATTCAAAGACCAAGTTACAAAAGCTGAAATTCTTGAAACAGGAATTAAAGTAATTGATCTTTTATGTCCATATGTAAAAGGCGGTAAAGTTGGTTTGTTTGGAGGAGCTGGCGTTGGTAAAACAGTTTTAATTCAAGAATTAATCCATAATATAGCAACAGAAAAACATGGCATTAGTGTTTTTGCTGGTGTTGGCGAAAGAAGTAGAGAAGGTAATGATTTATATAATGAAATGAAAGAAACAGGAGTTTTAGATAAAACAGCATTAGTTTTTGGTCAAATGAACGAACCTCCTGGAGCAAGAATGAGAGTAGCTTTAACAGCGCTTACTATGGCTGAACATTTTAGAGATAATATGAATCTTGATGTATTATTTTTTGTTGATAATATCTTTAGATTTACTCAAGCAGGAAGTGAAGTTTCTGCCCTTATTGGAAGAATGCCAAGCGCAGTTGGTTATCAACCTACTCTAGCAACAGAGATGGGTCAATTACAAGAAAGAATAACATCTACTGTTAATGGTTCAATTACATCAATTCAAGCTGTTTATGTCCCAGCAGATGATTTTACTGATCCTGCACCTGCTACAACTTTCTCTCACTTAGATAGTAAAACAGTTCTTGATAGAGGGATTGCATCTTTAGGTATTTATCCTGCTGTCGATCCATTAGAGTCATCATCAACAATTCTTGATCCAAATATAATTGGTAAAGAACATTATGAAACAGCAAGAGGAGTTCAATCTATTCTTCAAAGATATAAAGAACTTCAAGATATTATTGCTATTTTAGGTATGGAAGAATTAAGTGATGAAGATAAAAAGATTGTTAACCGTGCAAGAAGAATTAGAAACTTTTTAAGTCAACCATTCCACGTTGCAGAAACTTACAGTGGTTATAAAGGAAAGTATGTCAAAATAGAAGACACTATACATTCATTTAAAGAAATTCTATCAGGAAAATATGATGCTTATCCAGAAAGTTCATTTTTATACGTTGGCAGTATAGAAGAAGTAAGTCTTAAAGAAAGAGAAGATGATGAGAAATAAATTTTTATTTAGAATAATTAGCGATGATGGAAAAGTTTACAGCGATGCTATTGAAGAATTATACATCGAAACAGATGATGGTGTTGTTGGAGTTTTATATGGACACGCACCAATGATAGCTAGAATTAAAATCAGTGCATTCAAAATAAAAAAGAATAATGAAGTTAAATATTTTGCAATTTCAGGTGGTTTGCTTAATGTAGAGAAAAACACTGTCTATATTTTAGCTAATACATTTGAAGAGGCTAAAGAGTTAGATAAAGAAAGAATTATTAAAGCAAAAGAATTAGCAGAAATTGAACTTAAAAATAAAAAACATGATGAAGAAGGTATATTAAACGCTGAATTTGAATTGAAAAAAGCATTAAATAGGTTAAGATTAATTAAATAAATTAATTAGAAAGGAATAATTCTTATGAAAAATTTTGTATTTATTTCACCACATTTCCCTCATTCATACTGGAAATGGTGCTTAGCGCTTAAAAATAGGGGATACAATGTTTTAGGCGTTGGTGATGCACCATATGAAGAAATTCCTAATGAATGTAAATTTGCTCTTACTGAATATTACTGTTGTTATCAAATGGATAATTATGAAAATGAAAAAAGAGCAGTTCAATATTTTAGAGATAAGTATGGCGAAATAGATTGGCTCGAAAGCATGAATGAATATTGGCTTGAAAAAGATGCAATGTTGAGAGATGACTTCGATGTTAAATATGGTATTAGATCATCAGAGGTTAAAAAATATAAATATAAAAGTCTTCAGAAGAATAATTTTTATCTTGCCGGTGCAAATATTTGCGATTGGGTATTAGTCAATGATGAATCAGACTTTGAAAAAGTTAAAAAATTAGGAGAAGAAAGAGGATATCCATTATTTGCTAAACCTGATAATGGGGTTGGAAGTCAAAATACTTTTAAAATAAATAATGAATCTGAAATTAAACATTTTTTTGATAAAAAAATAGATGGTCCTTATATTGTTGAAGAGTTTATTCATGGTAGAATTGTTAGTTTTGATGGTATAACTAATTCTAGAGGTGAGGTTATTTTCTGTGATTGTCATTTATTCTCTGCTTCAGTTGCAGAGGTTGTAGAAAAAAATCTTGATGATGTTTATTACTGCATGCCATTTGTTCCTGATGATTTAAAAGAAATAGGTGTTAAGGTTGTAAAATCATTTGATATTAAAAATAGATTTTTCCATATAGAATTTTTTAGAACATTTGATGAAACTAGATTTGGTCCTAAAAATACTTTAATAGCAATAGAGGCTAACATGCGTGCACCAGGTGGATATACTCCAGATTTAATTAACTTTGCCAATAGTGTTTCTTGTTATGATATATATGCTGATTCATGTGCTTATGATGAAAATAAACAAGATTTAAATAAACAAAAATTCTGGGCTGTTAGCTCAAGTAGAAGATTTTGTTATAATTATTTTCATAATAATGATGAAATTTTTGAAAAATATCGTAATAATATCTGTATGTATGGAGAATATCCTAAAGTTTTGAGTGATAATTTAGGAGATTTATATTATTTTGCTAAATTCGATTCTAAATTAGAAGCTGATGAATTTGATGTATTCATACGTATGAAAAAATAAATTCATAATAAGTAAAAAAGGAACATTTTTTTAATTAATGTTCCTTTTTTTGTTAATATTAAATTGATTTTTTAATAAAGTTTGTTAGAGCATCTTCATCTAAATAGCCCATTGAAGAATTAATAATTTTTCCATTCTTTAAAATAATTAAAGTTGGAATAGATCTGATGCCAAATTTAGCGCTCAAAGTTGGATTATCATCAACATCTACACTGATAAATTTAACATTTTCAATCTCTTCACTGACTTTATCGAAAACTGGATGAAGCATTCTACAAGGACCGCACCAAGTAGCGTTAAAATCTAAGATGCAAACACTATCCTCAACTATTTTTTCAAAATTATCACTTTCTTTAAAATTATAAACCATTAAAATAATCTCCTTTCAAATAAGAATAATTTAATTATATTCTCTTGATAAATAAATTATCAAATATTAATTAAAAAATCAAAAATAATGCTTTATTTGTTAATAAATAAAAATATAATAGTTAAGATTATTAAATGTAATGGATAATAAATATAAAATAAATATTTAGGAAATTTAAATTTGTTATATAGTTTACCATTGTAAAATAATATAAAAATTATAGCTAAAGATATATAAGTGTATATAGCGTAATCAATATGTAAATTTATCAAAATTTTATTAATTTCTAAATAATTTAAGAAATGGAAAATAATACTTAATAATAAAATATTTATAGATGCAATAATATTTTTGGTATTTTGATATGAAGGTAATTCTTTAATTTTTTTAAAATCATCATTACCAACTTTTTTAATAATTAGCATGTCATATATTTTAAATGAAATAATAAAACCGTAAAATAATAATATAGATAATAAAGCATATTGAGGGTATAAACCACTAAAAAATATTAGGGTAATACTTGGTGTCAATTTAATTACATCATTAAGAACAAGTAGATGAAATATAAAGGAAGATAATAAATATAAAATTGGTAACATTGAAAATAATTTCAATTTATTTTTTAATTTAAGTAAATAATAACTACTGCCTAGTAAGAAAAAAGTAAGGAAAATATTGCCGATAAAAAAATCATTAATTTTATTTTTATAACAATAAATACTATAAATTAAAATTAAGAAATAAATTATAAGGCTCATTATTCCAAGGTCAATAATTTTCCTTTTTAAGTTTTTAGATTTATGCATTGTTTCTGTGAAAAGGAAAATGAAAATAGGAAACGCTATACGTCCAAAAATAATGCTTAAATATGCAAGATTTCGATCAACATCAATATTTGTGCTGTCTAAAAATAAAAAAACATGATTAACTGTCATGGTTAATAACGCTATTAATTTTAAATGTTGATTATTAAATTTAAATTTAGCCATTGTTGTTTAGTAATGTTGCTAGAATTGCGAATGAATTATTGAAAGCATGCATTACAAATGATGTCTCAAAACCAAATTTTTCATATACGTATGAAAATATAAAACCACTTATAACATATGAAGGTATATTTAATATTTCATTTAACATATTTTCAGAATTAAAATTAAAATGAATAAAACCAAAGACTATTGAAGAAATGACGTATGCAAAAAATCTAGATTTTTTTCTTATCAATGTGAACAAACCAACCCTATAAGCACATTCTTCAGTAAAAGGACCAATTATACCTATAATTAGTAATGATAAAAAAGGATTTTTAACAATAATTTTTCTTACAATTTCTTCATTATCATTCACATTATTATTGTTAAAAATAATAGAGTTAATATAGGAAAGAACTATAGAAATAGAAAATGAAATCACAAGATATTTAACGGCTTGTGTATAAGTATCTTTATTTTTAAACTTTGTAATGAACTTTAATAAATCTTGCCCGATAATTATTAACATAATACCAAACAAAACAAAATATAAAGTAAAATTCAAATACATAGATACATCACTAGTAGAAATATAGTAAGGATTAAAAGTTAACGTTAATTTTAAAAAAATGACAGATAAAAATTTTATTAATAAAAATGATATTAAAAATAAAACTGCATGTTTCCAGTTTTCTAAATTAATATAGTTATATTCTTTTTTCTTTATTTCTTTATCAGAATTTGAATTGTTTTTAATTTTAAATTTAAACATAATATGATTATAATATATATGATATGAAAAATGAAATTGATAATAAATATTTTTATGAAATTAATGTATTAAAATCAAAATTTATTGCGATTTTATTTCCAGTAACAAACAAGAATCACTTTATAGAAGAATTAAATTTGATTAAAAAGAATAACCTAAAAGCTCGACATTTTTGTTATGCATACATAATAAATGATGAGATAAAATTTAGTGATGATGGTGAACCAAAAAATAGTGCAGGTAAACCTATTTATAATAATCTTATTAATAATAATTTAAATAATATAGGTTTAGTGGTAATTAGATATTTTGGAGGAACTTTACTTGGTAGCGGTAGACTTACAAGAACATATAATGAAGCATCTAAAGAAGTTATTAAGTTAGCTAAATTAATTCAATATATAGAAGTTAAAAAATACGAAATAACTATTGAGTTAAATATATATAACACATTTATTAATTATTGTAATAAGAATAATTTAACTATTGAATCAAATATATTTGGAGAACATATAGATATTATTTTATTTTCTTCTTTAGATTTTAATGAAGATATAGTTTCAATATTTTATCCAAAATTAAAAATTAATAAAATAGAAAAGACGTATAAGAAAAATGAATAATAATACAAAATTGATAAACAATACATCAAATATTAAAAATATTATTGCCATCACAAGTGGTAAAGGAGGCGTAGGTAAATCTTTTGTTACTACATTATTAGCTAAAACATTAAATGATAAAGGATTTCGTGTTGGTGTTTTAGATGGAGATATTCTAGGCCCTTCAATAGCGAAAGGTTTTAATACTAATTCTTTACTAACTGGAGAAAATGGTTATATATTTCCTAATGAAAGTAAAAAAGGAATTAAAATAGTCTCTTCTAGAATGATGTTAAAAAAAGAAGAAGATCCAATAATTTGGCGAGGACCACTTATTTCTTCGCTTATAAATGATTTTTATCATAAAGTTATTTGGGGTGATTTAGATTTTTTATTGATAGACTTACCTCCTGGAACTAGTGATGCTAATTTAACTATTTTTGAGGAATTGCCTATAGATGGTGTGATATTAGTAACTACACCTCAAGATTTAGTAAGTAAGATAGTTTTGAAAAGCTATTTTATGGCTAAGAAATTTAACTTAAATATTTTAGGTATTGTAAACAATATGGCATATATAAATTGTCCTCATTGCAACAAAAAATTTTATATTTCGAATAAAAATAATTTAAATGATTTTATTAAAGAATATAATATAAATATATTGGGAGAAATTGGATTAAATTTAGATAATACTTCACTTATAGATGAAGGTAATGCTGAAGATATTAAGAACGAAGAATTTGATTTAATTACTAAAAATATTTTACTAAAATTAACTAAAGGAGGAAAAAATGATAAAAACTGAAGAATTTATTCAAAGAAGAAGTAAGTTATTTAATAATATAGATAACGAAAGTGTATTAATTTTATTTTCTGGTTATCCAATTATATGCGGACCAGATGAGTATTATGATTTTGTTGTAGATAATAACTTTTATTATTTAACTAATATTAATCAAGATAATTCTGTATACATCGCTTATAAAAACGACGATATAATAACTGAGTATTTATTTATTGAAACTAGTGATATATTAACTGAAAAATGGACTGGCAAAAAACTTTCATGTGATGAGTGTCGAGAATTGAGTGGAATTAATAATGTAATGAATAAAAATAATTTACATTCTTTTATTAATTCATTATTTAATAAAGAACAACATATGTATGGGTATTTTAATAAAGTTTATTTAGACTATACAAATTATGATAAAAAAGATTTTAGTTTAAAAGATTTTGTTAGTTCTTTATCTAAAAATTATAATTTAAATACATATCAAGATATTTCATCTAAGATTTATGAGTTAAGAAGTGTTAAATCAGTAGCGGAAATTGAAGAATTTAAAAAAGCTATTGCAAAAACTGACATTGGTCTTAAAGAAATACTTAAAAAATTAAAACCTGGCTTACATGAATATAATTTATCTAATTTATTTTTATATAAGATAAGAGAAATTGATAATTCAAACCTCTCATTTCCTACAATTGCTGCAAGTGGAAAAAACGCTACAATTCTACACTATCCAAATCCAAATGATATTATTAAAGACGGAGATTTAATATTGTTTGATTTAGGAAGTAAAAATAATGGATATTGCGCTGATATTTCTAGAACTTATCCAATCAATGGTAAGTTCAGTAATTTACAAAGATTAATTTATAGCATCGTATTAGACTGCAATAAATTAATTATAGATACAGCAAAACCTGGTTTAACAATAAAAGACCTTCAAAATACAGCAAAAAAATATCTTGCAAGACGTTGTTTAGAAGCTAATTTAATTGATAAATTAGAAGATATTGATAAAGTTTTTTATCACGGAGTATCTCACTCAATAGGTTTAGATACTCACGATCCTTATGATTATGAAAAACCTTTGGAACGTGGTAATATTATAAGTGATGAACCTGGTTTATATTTTGAAAATTTAAATATCGGTGTTCGTATTGAAGATGACTTATTAATTACAGATGATGGATGTTATTGTTTATCTGGTAATATAATAAAAGAAATTAATGATATTGAAAAAGCAATGCTTTTAAGGGAGTAAAATATGAATTATAAATGTAAAATTTGTGGACAAATTATTAACACAACAACTTGTCCATATTGTGGAAGTGGTGAAGAAAATGTTGTTAGTCTTGATAAAATATCAAACACTATAGGACATTATCGTTGCTTAGTTTGTGGAAAAGAAACTGAAGACGGAAGCGTTTGTTCTTTTTGTGGATCAGATAGATTATATAATCTTGAAACTAACAAAGTTGAACAAGGGAATAAATTAAATAATCAATATACAGAATCTTCATTCAGCACTGAAAGTAATAATAATAATGTTACAGAAGAAGATTTAAATAGCAATGATGATGCTAACAACTATGAAAACGTAGACACTAATGTTGATGAATTTTCAGACATTGATAATTTAGATGAATATCAATTAGAAGATAGATATTTAGAAAAATTTGATGAAATTTTAGATTTAAGCTCTGTTGATAATGTAGATTTAGAAACTTATAAATCACTTTTAAGATTTGCATTAAAAAGAGGAAGTAAAATTACTAATGAAGAAATTGCTTATACATTTAGCCTCGATGAAAACTCAATTAATAATAACTCAGTAGAAGAAACAAATAATATTCACGAAGAAAATAGCAATGAATTTAATGTTGAAATTGATGATGAAGATAAAAATGAAAATTTAGAAGAAGATAATTCTTCAATTGATACTGCTACAAATGAAGAAGAACTTTTAAAACAATTCAAGGAAAGAGTCTTTGATTTTGATGAAAATGTTGATGATGTTAATGAACAAATAGAAGATGAGTTTTTAAAAGCTCTCAATTCTTTAAATAATGAAGAATTATCTGAAATTAATAACGAAGTTAGTTTAAATAATGACGAAAGTCAAGAAGCAGAAGAAATTAATAATTTTAATGACGAAACTTCCGAAGATAATCAAGAAGATGAATATTTAAATATTGTTAATAATGGAATTGACGAAGATTTAAAGAATGAAGGTAATTCTTTTAACGATGAATATAATAATGAAGCCTTAAATGAAGATAGTGAACTTCAAAATTACTTTGCAAGTAGCAATGATTATGAAGAAAAAAATACAGGCGAAGAATATGTTGAAATTCAACCATCGCAAAATACTGAATATAAAGAAGAAACTACCTATGGTGAAAATGAAGCTAGCATTTCTGATTTCGAAGAAAATGAATGTTGTTCTCATCATGAAGAATGCACTTGTCAAGAAGATGATGATTCTTGTTTAGAAAGTGAAGAATGCACTTGTCATGAGCATGAATGTAATTGTACGCATGATGAGTTTGATGAAAATAATCAGGAATGTTACTGCAATGAAGAAGAATGTAATTGTCAAAACGAATCTGAAAATTATTTTGACAATTCAGAATGTTGTGACGAAGAAGAATGTTGTTGCCATCATGAAGAATGCAATTGTCATGAGCATGAATGCTGTTTTGATGATTATGATGATTGCTGTTGCAATAATCATTTAAGACGTTACAGTGAAGATCCTTATTATGAAGATGAAGATTATCATATTGATTCTTCCATGCAAGTTGATTTAGATTATCATAATTATAAACTTTGCAAAAAAGATTCATATTTAGCAAACTATAAAACTGTTAATAACTCTAACAAAATTGGTAATTGTTTAGAAAGTGGCGAAAAAACACTTTTCTATACTTTATTATTACTTGAGAAATATGATGAGAATTTAATTATTTATGATTTATTAAAAAAAGTAAAAGCAGAATATCATTTATTTAACAAAAAATTAAATCTTGAAGAAGAATTTTTAAATAACTTTAAACAATATCTTGATGAAGCACAAATTGAAGATAAAAATCATGATTTAGTTAAGTTATATAAAATGTTATCTATTGTTTTTGAAGAAAAAAATGATTAAAAATATTTTCTTTGATTTTAATGGAACAATACTTAACGATGTTGATTTATGTTATGATATTTTAAAGAAGATGATGGTCCATTTCGACTTAAATCCTATCAGGAAAGAGGAGTATTTGGACCACTTCTTTTTTCCTGTTGATGCTTATTATCATTCGTTAGGTTTTAAAAAAAATGAATACAAACTTCAATGTGGTTTTTTTGTTGATGAATATAAAAAAAGATGGTTAAAAGAAACTAACATTAATAACGATTTAGTTGATTGTTTTAAAATATTAAAAGAAAAAGGATATAAAATTTATTGTTTATCCGCTTCAAAAATTGATATGCTTGAAAATCAATTAAAGATCTTAGACTTATATAAATATTTTAATGGAGTAATTGGATCAGATAATAGTTCAGCGTTAGGTAAAATAGAATATGGTAAAAAGTATGTAATAAATCACAATATAGATGTTACAAAATCTATTATGATAGGAGATACTTTTCATGATTATGAAGTAGCTAAATCAATAGGATTTATCCCTTTGCTTTTCTCAAATGGTCATAATTCATATAAATTGTTATCAAAAACTAATCAAATAATCTTTAATGATTATAAAGAATTACCTAATATTATTAATAAATTATAAATAAGTAATATAAATGTATTATAATTTTAAGTAGGGAATAAATTATGAAAAAGAATTTAAGTTTTATCTTAAGAATTTCTATTATTATAATTCTACTTATTTTACAAGTATTAGTTATTACATCTTTAGTATTATTTGTTTTTTATATCCCAATAAATAATAATGTATTTTGGCTTTCGTTACTTTTAGTTTTTATTTTTAATTTCTTTATAGCGTTATTTGTCTCAAACACAGTGAGTCAAAGTAATTATAAAATTAGCTGGCTAGTTGCATGTTTATTATTTCCTGTTTTTGGAGGATTACTTTATTTAATATTTTCAAAAAAAGAAACTGTCAGAGTAGCAAGAAAAATGAAAGAGAAATATGAAAAATATTTTGATTTCGAAGTTTCTCATGATAATCAAAGAATATTAAATGATTTAAAAAAAGAGAATGAAGATATTTATCGTATTTCTAATTTTCTGATAGGGAAGAAAAATACTTATATTTATAAAAATACTGACGTTACTTATTTTTCTACTGGAGAAGATTCATTTAAAACTATAATAAGTGAACTTGAAAGTGCTAAGAAATTTATTTTTATTGAGTATTTTATTCTAGAAGATGGTCTATTTTTTGAAAGTATGTTTGATGTATTAGAACAAAAAATCAAAGAAGGAATAGAAGTTAGAGTTATATATGATGATTTTGGCTGTTATTCTAAAATTAATAGAAATTTTCTAAAAAAATTAAAGAAATCTAACATTAAATTTCACGCTTTTAATGTCGTAAGACCTATTATAGATTTTAAACAAAATATGAGAGATCATCGTAAGATTTTAGTTATCGATGGAGTAAGAGCTTTTACAGGAGGGATAAATCTTGCCGATGAATATATAAATATAAATAGTAAATTTGGTTTTTGGAAAGATAATGTTGTTCTTCTTAAAGGGGAAGCTGTAGAAGGGTTAACTAACATCTTTTTATATGATTGGAATATTGCAAAAAAGAAGAAAAATCCATTAGAAAAACAATTCAAATTATATAATTATGAAAATAATAAAATATATGATTTAAGAGAAAATAAAATAAATAATAATTATATTATTCCTATTAGCGATGAACCGTTTGATGGTGAGTTAAGCGCAAGAGATTTATTTATTCAAATGATTTTAAAAGCTAAAGATTATATAAATATATCTACACCATATTTGATATTAGATGACGAACTTTTAAATGCTTTTATTATTGCGTCAAAAAGTGGAGTAGAAATTAAAATTATAACACCTGGTATTCCTGATAAAAAAATAACATATCAATGCACACAAAGTTTTTATCGTATATTATCATTAAATAATATAAGAATATTCCATTATACGAAAGGTTTTAATCATGAAAAAATGATAGTAGTTGATGGAATTATGGTTGAGACTGGGTCAATAAATTTTGATTATAGAAGTTTGCATTTAAATTTTGAAAATGGATTATTTTTCTATAATGTTCCAGAAATTAAAGAAATGGATTTTGATTTGAAAAACATGATTAAAGAATCGAACGAAATAAATTATAAAGAATATCAAAATCCAAAATTGTTTAAAAGAATTTTATTTTCCATTTTAAGAATCTTCTCTACTTTATTTTAATAAAAAATTTAGCCACAAGGCTAAATTTTTTTATTCATTCTCTTTTTTATTCATACGAGATTCGTATTTTTTTCTTTCAGATGTATTTAAAATTTTCTTTCTAATTCTAAAAGTTTTTGGAGTTATTTCTACTAACTCATCACTATTAATATAATCTAAACAAGCTTCTAAAGATAACTTTCTTGGGACTTTAAGTACAACAGTGGTATCTTTATTAGCGCTACGTTGGTTTGTTAAGTTTTTAGTTTGACAGACATTGACAGCTAAATCCATATCATATTTATTTTCACCAACAACTAAACCTTCATAGACTTCGGCACCTGGACTGATAAACATAACACCTCTTTCTTCAACGTGTTGTAAAGCATATGGTGTAGCTTGTCCTTTTTCAGTTGCAACAAGAACTCCAATAGATCTTTCTCCAATAGTTTTAGTGTCTAATGGACGATATTCTTTAAATGAGTGAGCGATAATGCCATAACCTTTTGTTAATGTTAAATAGTTAGTTACAAAACCTAATAATCCTCTTGAAGGAATGACATAATTAATACGAGTTGTGCTATCATTACTATCCATATCTTCTAAAATAGCGTTTCTATTACCTAAATTTGTCATAACATCTCCGACAAAATCATTTGGAATATTCACCATTAAATCTTCGTAAGGTTCACATTTTACTCCATCAATTTCTTTTATAATAACTTCAGGTCTAGATACTTCAAGTTCAAAACCTTCTCTTCTCATATTCTCAATTAAAATACTTAAATGAAGTTCTCCACGTCCTGCAACAACCCATGATTCTTTATTTGGAACTCTAGTTACTTTTAAAGAGACATCTTTTTGAACTTCTTTGAATAGTCTTTCTTCGATATGTCTAGCAGTTAAAAATTTTCCATCAATACCTGCTAAAGGAGAAGAGTTAGTTCCAAAAGTCATAGTCATTGTAGGTTCATCAATATGTAAAGGTTTTAATGGTTCAACACAGTCTGTATCACAAATTGTTTCACCAACATTTATATCTGGAAGACCAGCAATTGCAACGATTTCTCCTGCAGAAGCTTCATTAATTTCTTCCTTTTTTAATCCAAAATAACCATATAATTTTTGAATTTTAAATTGTTTAGTCGAACCATCTCTTCTAGAACAAATAACATTTGAATTATTTTTAATTGTTCCTCTTTCAATTCGACCAATTCCCATACGTCCGACATAATCATTATAATCAAGCATTGTAACTTGGCATTGTAAAGGACCATCTTTACTTACTTTTGGAGCAGGGATTTCTTTTAATATTAAGTCAAAAATATCATTCATACCTTCTTTTTGATCTTCAGGATTTGATGAAAGTGAGGAAGTACCATTTAATGCGCTAGTGTATGCAACTTTAAAATCTAAAAAATTATCATTTGCGCCTAATTCCATAAAAAGTTGTAATACTTCGTCAACACTTTTTTCTGGATCTGCATTTGGTCTATCTATTTTATTAACAATTACGATAGGTTTAACATTAGCTTCAATAGCTTTTTTAAGAACAAATCTTGTTTGAGGCATTGTTCCTTCAAAAGCATCGACAAGAAGTAAGCAACCATCAACCATATGCATAATTCTTTCAACTTCCCCCCCAAAGTCAGCATGACCAGGAGTATCTAAAATATTAATTTTTGTATCTTTATAAAAAATAGAGGTTGTTTTTGCTAAAATGGTAATTCCTCTTTCTCTTTCGATTGGATCATTATCCATAACTCTATCTAATATTTTTTCATTATCACGGAAGGTATTGGAAGATTTAAGTAACTGATTGACTAAAGTCGTTTTACCATGATCTACGTGTGCGATAATTGCAATATTTCTTAATTCCATAAAACAAACTCCTTTTATTAACTTGTATAAAATACCATATTTGACATTACTTTTAAAGAAAAACTAATTATAACCATTATATTTTCTATAGATAGAGAGTATTTGATTATTTTAAATTTATTTATAATTATGTATATTTTTATTATATTTTTGTTATAATTTTAATGTATGAAAACTAATGGAATTTTAATGGCTATTTCGTCCCTACCTTCTAAATACGGAGTAGGAGATTTTGGCCCAGAAGCAAAAGAATTTATTAAACTATTAAAGAAAGCCAAAATTAAAATTTGGCAAATGTTACCTTTAAACCCTTTAGGATATGGAGACTCACCTTATCAATCTGAGTGTGGATACGCTATTGATCCAGTCTACATATCTTTAGATTTTTTAATTGAGAAAAAATATTTAAAAGAGGTACCTACCTTTAGAAAAACTAGTAAATATGTTGATTTTGAAAAATGTAAGGAATTTAAAGATAAATACTTAAGATTAGCATTTGAAAATCAAAAAGATACATCTAGTCAAGAATTTATTAAGTTTGAAAAAGAAAATGAATGGTTAGATAATTACGCTAAATTTCATATTTTATTTAAAAAGAACAATGAACTTGATTGGAATAAATGGAATGAAGATGAGCGATTAGATCCATATCAAAATAAAGTTGATTATTCTGAGTATAAAGATGAAATTCTCTACCTAAAATGGTTACAATTTATTGCCTATAAACAATATTTTGATTTTAGAGAGTACGCTAGAGAGAATGGTATTAAAATTATGGGTGATATACCTTTCTATGTTGGAGGTATGTCTAGTGATTGTTGGAGTAATCAAGACGATTTCTTATTAGATGAATATGATGAATTTACTCATATAGCAGGTGTTCCACCAGATTATTTTTCTGAAACTGGACAAAGATGGGGAAATCCTATCTATGACTGGGAACAGATGAAAACTGATAATTATCAATTTTGGAAAAATAGATTTAAAGGTGCTGCTAAATTATATGATATTTTAAGAATTGATCATTTTAGAGCTTTTGATACATATTGGAAGATACCTGTTTCATGTCCAACTGCAGTGGAAGGCAGCTGGGAATTAGGTCCTGGATTATCATTTTTTAATGAACTTAAGAAAGAAAACATTAATATTGATATTGTTGCAGAGGACTTAGGTGATTTATTCCCATCAGTTATTGAGTTAAGAGATAATTTAGGTTTTCCTGGAATGTATATTTTAGAGTTTAATTTCTTAAATCCTGATTTAGAAATAGAAGAAAATCAAATTGTATACACTGGTACACATGATAATGATACTT
This sequence comes from Caryophanales bacterium, assembly GCA_052171195.1. Taxonomy (GTDB): domain Bacteria; phylum Bacillota_I; class Bacilli_A; order RFN20; family CAG-826; genus Onthovivens. The sequence continues at coordinate 62,911 of JBQMZB010000001.1, read as the reverse complement.
TAAAAGGATGGTATGAATCTTTAGATGAAGAATCAAAAAATCAAGTCGATTTAAAGTTAGAAGTTTTAAAAGTTAAAGGGAAAGATATTAATGATAAGTTCTTAAATTATGCTTATTCCTCTATTGCTAACTATGTCATTATTCCAATGCAAGATTTCCTTAAAGAAGGTAGTGATTCAAGACTTAATATTCCTGGCTTGCTAGGAGGAAATAACTGGAAATATCGTATAACTTCTTTTACAAAATTTGAAAAAATAACCGAAGATATTTCTAAATTAATTACTAAATATAAGAGAGGATAAAAATTTAAATTTTTATAAGTATAGAATGTTAATTTGCTATTGAATTAACATTCTATATTTGTTATATTATTTAAGCATGCCCCCTTAGTTAAGTGGTATAACGAATCCATGGTAAGGATTTATTCGTAGTTCGATTCTGCGAGGGGGCACCAATTGATAAGATAAATTTAATTTATCTTTTTTTTATATTTAATGATATAATCTTAATAATTAATATTTTTATAAAGGAGTTTATTATGAAGTATTGTACTCAATGTGGTAATAAAATGAATGACAATCATAAATTTTGCTCAAAATGTGGTTGTAAATTTGATGATGTAGTTAATGAAGATTCAAGTAATAATTTAAATGAGGCTAGTAAAACTGACGTTTGTTTAGTAACAGATAATTTAAATAAAGATAATACTGATAATGAAGAAGTTTCATATAAACTGAGTGGATTTCAAACTTTTACTTTTATTTTATTCATCATAGAAATTTTAGCTAGAATTTTCTTGTTTATTTTATTTATTAGATATCCTGAGATACTCTTTCCTCATGTATCTTTAAAATATTTATACTACGGTGTAAGTTTATTTTGGATTATACCAATAACAGCTAACTATTATTTTACTATTAAAAATGGTAGATCTATTAAAATGGGATTTAAAATAGTGGTAATTTTATTTGTAAGTATTCTCATAGGAATTTTATTATTATGTGATGAAGAAAACTCTGCAAAATTACAACAATGTGATGAAGAAAACTCTGCAAAATTACAACAATGTGATGAAGAAAACTCTGCAAAATTACAACAATGTAAAAAAACCAAAGTCTCAAAGTCTTTTAGTGGATGGAGCGAATATATTAAAGCAGCTGAAGAAGTAGAAGTTGAAGACGCGAACTTAGAGGAAGATAAATAATAATTACATCTTTCATAATAATAAAAGGGACTAAAAAATTTAGCCCCTTTTTTAATATAAAATCTATATTTTTAACAATAATATGTTAGATATAAAGAAAAATAACTTACATAATTCTTCTATAATTTTATATATTTGTTAAAATATAAATATGAAAGATGTTATTAATCCAATAAAACCAAAAAATCATAATAGACCAATTTATTCTAAAGATGTTTTAGATACGCTTAGAGAAAAAGAAAATGATGAACATATTTTAAAAGATGATGAAAGAGATGATTTTATTAATGAAGATTCTATATGTGACAAACATGTAGATGGTGCTTAAAGATATTTTATTTGTTAATTTATAAAGGAGATAAAAATGTCAAACAAATATGAAGGTAGTAGAACCTATGAAAATTTAAAAATTGCTTTTGCAGGAGAATCGCAAGCAAGAAATAAGTATACTTATTTTGCTAAAGTTGCTAAAAAAGAAGGATATGAACAAATAAAAGCAATTTTTGAAGAAACTGCTTTAAATGAAGAAGAACATGCTAAAATGTGGGCTAAAGAATTAGGAATAATTCAAGACACTAAATCAAATTTAAAAAATGCAGCAGAAGGCGAAAATTATGAATGGACAACTATGTATGAAGATTTTGCTAAAGTTGCTCAAGAAGAAGGTTTTAATGAATTAGCCAACAAATTCTTAAAAGTTGCTGAAGTTGAAAAAACACATGAAAATAGATATTTAAAATTGTACGAAAATATTAAATTAATGAAAGTTTTTACTAAAGATACTGATATTTCTATTTGGAAATGCCGTAATTGTGGATATATTTTTGTTGGAAAAAGTGCTCCAGAAATTTGTCCATGTTGTAATCATCCGCAAGCTTATTTCGAGATTAATCCAACCAACTATTAAATTGATAACTAATTATAATAATTATTATAATTTTTAATTTTCATAATTTTAAGGTATAATTTTGTTAGAATTTTAAAGGAGTAAACAATGTTATTTAAAAATTTATTTAAAAAGAAAAAAGTTAAAGAAATCTCTATCGAGAGTGAAGATTTAGAAGAAGTAAAAAAAGATAAGAAAAATATTGAAATTTTAAAAGAAGAAGTAGAAGTTATTGAACCTGAAGATGAAACAAAAAAACCTGTAAAAAAACATAAAAAACAATATATAATTCAAAAATCACCAACCCATAAAGATAAGTGGGAAGTTATTTTGAAAGGCGGTAAAAAAGCATTAAAATTATTTAATACTGAAAAAGAAGCAAGCGAATTTGCTAATAATACCGCTAAAGCTCAAAAAGGTAGTGTTTTAAAAAGAGCTAGTAAAGGTGAAAAGAAAGGAAAATTTATTAAATAAATATGTTAATTGATGAAATTAAAAAAGAAAATATATTAGCCTTAAAAAATAAAGATAATAATAAAAGAGTTGTCTATTCTATTTTAATAAATAAATATACCCTTCTTGGATATGAGTACAAAGCCAAAGGAAAAGAGATATCTGATGAAGATATGTTAAATATTATTAAAAAAACTGTTAAAGAATTAGAAGAGGAAAGAAAATCTTTTATTGAGGGTAAAAGAGATGAAGAAGTTAAAAATATAACTTGTCAAATTGATACAATTTCTTCTTATTTACCAAAGACTTTAAGTGAAGAAGAAATCTTAAAAATTTTCTTATCTTTAGAAGATAAATCTATCAGTAATGTTATGCGTTATTTTAAAACAACCTATGGTGCTGGAGTAGATATGGGTTTAGTTAATAAAATAATGAGAGAGCAAAGAGAAAAATAATAATTGATTTCTTATAATATTTTTGATTTAATTAAATAAGCAATCTTAATTGCTTATTTTATTGGGAGTATAGTCTAATGGTAGGGCAACGGTCTCCAAAACCGCTAATGAGGGTTCGATTCCTTCTACTCCCGCCACATTAGAAAGTCAGGATGATACATTATGTATCATCCTTTTTCTTTGACATAAAAGAGAATTTATTATTGTTTTTTCTTTTTACATTATAATTTAACGGAATATAACTTTAATTTTTTTAGGCTGAATAATATATAATATTAAAAATTTAATTTAATAGTGCATAAAAAAGATAAATATGTTCGATAGTAACAGTTATTATTCTATGATAAAATAATATAAATTATAAACCTTAATCAAAAGCATATTTCTTCTAATTATTAAATAGTTACAAACTATTTAGTATGATAAATTAAAATACTTTATATTTACTGAATAAAAAGGGAATAAAAGATTATGAAAATTAAAAGATTATTATGCTTACCAATGTTGACCACTACTTTGCTGACGTTAACTTCCTGTGTAAATCGCAAAAGGAATTATTTTGTTAAAGGTAATTTCGTATCAATTCATGATTCTGTTAGTTATTATCTTGAAATTAATGAAATCACAAAAGATAGATATATTTCATCAAATTATATTAATGTTGTAGAAGATAAGATAAGTAAAGGAACAAAGTATTTTAGTATTAACTTTTATGAAAGCAGTAATCATGGAACTACTTCGATAGATTTAATTAATCTTCAAGAAAATTATCCAAAAACGAATGCAATTCCGATTAGTTATTGTGATGATAACGGTATTGTTCTTGTACCATTTTATCCATATGATATAAGTAGTAATAATTATTATTTAATGGAATATAAAACATTTTACTTATATTTTGTAAGTATAAATTAATATGATTTCAATTTTGTTAACTATAAATTTGGTAGCATTAATTATTACGGTGTAATATGGTAAATATATTTAACTTTATATTAATTTTTGTAAAATAATAATAAATTAGAAAAATGTATAAATTTTTTAAATTTATCTACAACAAATATATAGGTAATAATTTAATCAACGTGTAAAAAATATATTTCCCAGAATGGTTTTAATTAACTCTTTATGATAAAATTATCATATAATTTTTATAAAAGGAGATTATATGAATAAAGTAACACCTTGTGTAAAATGGGCTGGAGGGAAACGACAGATATTAAATAATCTTTTAGAATTCAAGCCTAAAAAATTTAAATGTTATTATGAACCTTTTATTGGAGGTGGTGCTTTACTTTTTGAAATAACTCCTAAAAAATTTAAGATAAATGATTCTAATAAAGAATTAATTTGCATTTATAAATGTTTAAGAAATAATAAATTATTTAAAAAATTTTATGAATGTTGCAAGACCCATGAAAAGAATCATTCCGAAGAATATTTTTATAAAATCCGAGAAATGGATAGAAAAAAATCTTATAATAAATTACCTACATATATTAAAGCAGCACGATGTGTTTATTTAAATAAAGCTTGTTTTAATGGTTTATATAGAGTAAACAAAAAAGGTTATTTCAATGTACCTTCTGGTAAATATCAAAAGATTAAATGTTTCGATGATATTAATATAAAAAAATTAAATAAATACTTTAATAAATATAAACCTATAATATTAAATAAAGATTTTGGATATGCGGTTAAAAGTGCTAAAGCAGGAGATTTTATTTATTTTGACCCTCCATATGATGTTGTAGGAGATCAGTCTTTTACATCATATACAATTGAAGGTTTTAATAGAAAAGAACAATTAAGATTAAGGGATGTTGTTATAGATTTAACTAAAAAAGGTGTATTAATAATGATAAGTAACGCAAATACTGAATTTATAAGAGATATCTATAAAGATTTTAACATTCATATTATTAACGCTAAAAGAGTTATTAATTCTAAAAGCGATAGACGTGGAAATATTGAAGAAGTTATTATAACCAATTATTAATAATGAATTCAAAGAACATTTTTTATAAATATAATATATTTAGGAGGTATAAGTGATGTCAAATCGAAACTTTAATAAATGGATATCAACTATGAAAGATAGTATTGCAACATGGAATTATTATACTGATTTTGATAAAGTTTATAGTAATGTCCAAAACATTAAAGTTGAGTTAAATATTTTAAACACACTTATTGGATCTAAAAATATAGAAGATGATTTTAGATTTATTATTAGGAAATATCCAAACGTTTTATGTGTTATTCCTATTTTGTTAGCTAAAAGAGAATCTGAAATTAAAGTTCAAGATTCAGATGGAAGTTTTGTATACAATTTTATTCAAATGAATTATACAGAAGAACAATATGTAATTTTCATGAGGAATAGTGGTCTTTTTGAATTACTTCAAAATCATATAATTAATAATTTAGTTGATTATGTACTAGGAATTGAAGTAGGCATGGATACAAACGCAAGAAAAAATAGAAGTGGGCACGTTATGGAAGATTTAGTAGAGTCATACCTTATTAAAGCTGGCTTAATTAAAAATAAAACATATTTTAAAGAAATGTATATTTCAGAAATTGAAAACAAGTTTAATATTGATTTATCTAAAATAAGTAACGAAGGCAAGATAGAAAAACGCTTTGATTTTGTCTTTATCGGTGCTTTTGATACAATTTATGCTTGTGAATGTAATTTCTATAGTGCTGGAGGATCGAAACTTAATGAAATTGCAAGAAGTTATAAACAACTAGTAGAACAATCTAAAAATATTAATAATTTTCAGTTTGTATGGTTTACAGATGGAATTGGATGGAATAATGCTAAACATAACTTAGAAGAAACATTTGATAGTCTTGAATATTTATATAATTTAAAAGATTTAGAAAATAATATAATAAGTAAATTAGTAAATTCTACTGAATTTCTAAAAGATAAATTGTTTTGATTAAATACTATATATAGTTTTTAAAATTAATTTATTTATTATAAGCTGCATATTTAAGAATATTTAAAGATAATTTGTTATAATTATGATATGAAAATAAATTATATTATTCAATGTTTAACTTTACTTACGTTATTACCTATTAATTTAAGCTTTAATAAATTAGAAAAATTACCTATAAAAAATAGGGATATTATTATTTCTTTACAAGATAAAAATAATCTTAAAGATAACAATATCATTAAAAATAAATTCCTTAGAGACTTAAATTATAAGTTAAATTTTGATTATGAAATTAAAAATGAATTTAATGAAATTGGTAATATTGTTCAATTAAAGGTAAATGAAAAATATTTAGATATTATAAAAAAATCACCATATATTCAAAATTTAACTCTAAATAAATCATATCAACAATATAACTATAATAAGACTTATTTTGATTCCTTTAATTATGATAATAATATTATTAAACCAGATCAAAATTATTCTCGAAAAGAAATGAATTATCCAAAATATAGTTCTTTTAGTGATGGAAAAAATGTATTGATTGCAATTATAGATACAGGGTTTGATTTAAGACATGAGATGTTTTCAAACCTGTATGATGTAAATATAAACATTGATAGAACTAAATTAAAATTTGCTAAGAATTTTAAAAAATATAATAATAAAATACCATTTTATTATAATTATGGATCTTTAAATAATTCTATAGAAGCATTAAAAGATATTGATAAAACAGCGCATGGAACACATGTAAGCGGAATTATTGGAGCAAATAATAGTTTTATCGGTAGCGCTAAAAATTCTTCTTTAGCATTAATGAAAGCAACCACCGAAAAAGGAAGTTTTACTAATGAATTAATTTTGAAAGCATTAGAGGATGCTATGTTAATGGAAGCAGATGTTATCAATATGTCTCTTGGGACTTTTTTAGAAGATCAAGATAATAACGTATTATTCGATAATATAGCTAAAAAGATACATAATAAAGGTAGATTTATTAATATGGCTGCAGGTAATGATGGAAAAGGTGATTTATTTTCGACACCTTTAGAAAATTTATCATTAAATTCTATAGAACCAGGAAGTATTGGAGGTTTTGCTTTATCTAAATATACATCAGTTGTGGGTTCTAGCAATTTAGATGATGATATAATGATTCCTTCCTCGATTAAAACATTTTCTAATAAAATAATTAAAGTAAGAGATCAAGTTGTTAGTTTTAAACTTCCATCTACTTCTGGACCTAAATCTACAATCTATGATCCGATGTTACCTCTCCATTCTTTAATAAAGGGTAATAATCAATTTGAATATGTTTTTGTACCAAATTTAGGTAAAGAAGAAGATTATAAATCTATAGATGTTAAAGATAAAATAGCTATTGTTTTAAGAGGTGAAATCACTTTTGCACAAAAAGTTAAAAATGCAAAAAAACATGGCGCAATTGCAGTCTTAGTCTCAAATAATAAAGAAAGTAATAAAAATGTAAAATATTTTAATTTCGAAAATTTAGAACAAAAGTATTTAATTCCAACAGGTTATATTGATTATAATTCATATGTTATACTTAAAAGTGAAAGTGAATATAAATTAACTATAGGTAAAGATTATATCTCAACATTTTCTAGTGATGGAAGCACTGCTATGCTTGATTTGATTCCAGATATTGTTGCTCCAGGTAATAATGTTTTTTCTGGTATTGATGATAAGAAATATCGTTTTTATAGTGGAACTAGTATGGCTGCTCCAAATTTTAGTGGTCTTATAGCATGCATAATCGGTGAGTTAAAAAACAAAGGTTTAGATAATTTAAAAGATAGAAAAGATATCTTAAATAAAGTAATGAGTAACTCAAGATTATTTAAACAAATAAATAATGCTTATTATTCACCAAGAAAAATGGGTGCAGGAATTCCTGACTTAAAAAAGACGTTAGAATCCCCATTATTTATTAAAACAAATAATGAATATAATAAGAGTAAAATTGAACTTAAAAATAATAATGATATTAAAAAAGGTATTATTAATTTTGATTATGAAATAGTAAATTATTTAAATCAAAGTATTAAATATAAACAAAAATTAGTAATTGAAGCACCAGATATAATTAAAGCAGATCATTGTGATAAATTATTGAATAATGGTTTAGTTCAATATGATAAAAATATTGTATTAGAAGAAATTGTAAATACAGTAGAACTTAATCACACAAATAATAAATTTAATGTAAATTATGAAATTTCAAAATCTTCAAAAGAATATTTATCAAATTTTCCAAATGGAACATTTATTGAAGGATACTTAGTTTTAGCATGTATTGATAATCCTACCTATGATTTAAATATTCCATTTAATGGCTTTTATGGTGATTATGATAACGCTAGTTGTGTAGAAGATTTTGATTTTGAAAAACCAAATAAGGATGTATTAGATAATTCAGATATTCTTAATTCTTATGTTAAAGACAGTTTAGGATTAAAAAATGCCGATTTTGGTAGTTTTTTAAGAGTTAGTAATAAATATTATCAAGATTTAAATGGCTTTTATCATAATAGAAATACCATTTTAAAAGAATCAAAACCTGTAACCATCAATAAAAAAGATAATTCATTAGTGTTAGGTACTTATAATGAATCTAACCACGTATTAATTCAACAAAGCATTAATCGTACTATTATTGATAATAAAGTAACTTTAAGAAAAAAAGAAACTAATGAGGTATGTAAAACTTGGCATTTAGAAAATAGTGTTTCTTTATTCAATCATCATTCAAATGGTAAAATTTTAGTTAAATCACTCGCATATGATCGTTATAGTGGTTCAAACATTGCTAACAAAGCTTATTTATTTATAAATTTATTTGATAAAAAAGATCAACCATTATTTGAAGATGGAAAATATATTTTAGAGTTTGATTACACATTACCTTCAAAAAAACATCAAGTAAAAAGATATAACGTTATAATCTCTTATTATGGAATAGCTAACGAACCTACCTTTATTGATTATGAGTTTATATATTCATCACATTTAAAAAAAGATGCAATCAGATTTTATTTCAATGGAGATAATATTGCCTCAATTTATGAAAATAAAATAAATATAGATTTTTATTATGATAAGGAAAAGAAAATATATTTTTATGATAAATCATTAGATTCTTTAAAAAATAACAATGAACAATTTAATGTTAAAGTTGTTAATAAAAAAGGTGCATATTTAACATTATTATATAGATATAATAAGAACAATAAAATTGATTATATTATTAATAATCAATTAAATAAAGTAGATAAATTTAATTATAAATTAGAAGATATAATAATTGAAAATAATAACCAAAAGATTAAGGCTAATAAGATAAGTTTTAATTTCTTCAATTCATCAAATAAAGTAAATATATATAATGAAAAAATATATAATGTTTATATTCAAGATTTAAAAAAATATAAAAATAATGAGATTGAATTATATACTTATGATGAAAATAATGAATTAAGTAAAATAAATTATACTTTAAAGGATGGTCAACTAAGTTTTGTAAGTGAACAAGATAGTTTTATTCTTGTTAAGAAAAATAAAAAGAATAATATAAATTTATTAACAATTTATAAAACAATTAGAACATTATTTGCTATAGTGGCTATAAGCCTTATAGGAATTATAATGTTATATAAATATATGTTAAGGAAACAAAAATAAATATGAAAAAAAGGAATCTAAATCTTATTGATTTATATAAGAATTCAAAATTATTTAATTATTTAATAAATACGATTATAAATGTAATATTTGGTGTTTCTATTTTAATAATTTACTTATTAGGTAATAAATTTAACCTTTATTTTGCTTTAAATGGTTTATTATTATCATTTATAATACTTTTTTCGATTGGTAGCCTAGAAATTATTTTTAATTTTGGTACATTTGATGCCTTTAATTACTCAATTGTTAATAAATTTTATTTATTTCAAAAAAACGGAAAAAAGAAATATAAAGACTTAATTGAATATAAAGAAATTAAAGATTTTAAAAGAAAAAAAGAAAGATTAAAATTTTTACCATACTATTTAGCTTCTTTAATATTTCTTATCGCAATCATCGTAGTATTTATTATTTATAAGCTTTCTTAATATTAAGATAGTATTAAGATAATGGCTAAAAAATTAAATAATTGTCATTTTTATATACAATAATTTCATGTCAGTTATCTAATTAGTTTTTAATAGAATAAATTGACTAATAATAAAAAGGAGATTTATTATGAAATTCAAGAAAAAAGGTTTACTTTTTGTTTTAACAAGTTTGACCTTAGGTACTCTTTCTTTAGGACTTTCATCCTGTAACAAAAACAAAGAAAAACCTAAACCTGTTGATCAAGAAAAACTTACCGTTTTCAATTTAAAAGAAGAAAGTGGTAAAAATGAATTCAAAGTTGCTGAAGAAGGAAAAGTTGTCCTTACTGACTTTGAAGGTGTTAGTGAAAGTGATTTATCAATTCAATATTCTTCATCTGATAGAGATGTTTTAGAAGTTGATGAAAATGGTAAATTTAAAGCATTAAGACCAGGTGTTGCTGAAATTATTGCTCTCGATAGCGATAAAGGTCATGTCAATAGCTATCATGTTAAAGTTGTTGGTGAAGGTGCTTCTGGATTCTATGATTATTCAGGAAAAGATGTTGAAGAAAAATTTAAACTTCTCGGAGCTTTGGAAAAATATGCTCAAGATGAATTTTTAACCGGATTACCATTTGCAGGTGATGGTAAAAAAATAATGTATCATGAACGTGTTCAAAAAGGAGTCGAAACTTATGTTAAGGGTTATGGTTTTGGTGTTTTAACCTATGGTAAACTTACTGCACCATTAGAAGGTGAAACAAATCCAAACTATAAATATTATTATCATAACGCTGTCAGTGAAGATCCGCACAATGTAAATATTTGGAATTCAAATTCTCAAGGTGTTACTGATTTAGCAGATAATATTGGTTCTTCATACTTTACATATGAATTAAATGAAGAAAAAAATGATAAAGTAATTAAACCTCTCTTATCTGCCAAAGATAAATTTGTTGCCGTTAAACCAAGTGGTGAAGGTGCAGAAAAGAAGGCTAATACATTTAAAATTTATGTTAAAGCTGAAGGCAGTGGTTTAAAATATAATACCAATTCACAAAAATTTAAAGAATTTGATGGTAGAGAAGTTAAATTAGATGACTACTTAACTCCGTTTAAATGCTTATTTACACAAAAAAATAATTTATTCCGTGGATCTGAAATGCTTGGCGAAACTTATAAAACACCTATTAAAGGTGCACAAGATTGCTGGAATGAATCAAAAGATGGATATAATGATGCCGCATTTGCTAAATTAGGTGTTAAAGCTGGAAGAGATGAAGAAGGAAGTTTTATCCAAGTTGAATTCTCAAAACCTCAATTAGTTGAAAACTTTGAAGAATCATTCTCATCAGATTTATATATGCCTCTTCCATATGAATTTATCGAAAAAGTTGGTGGAGCTGAAAAATATGGTTGCTTCTCTGAAAATGGTGATTTAACTCCTGTTGACACTACTTTAGGACTTGGTCCTTACACTCTTGAATATTATGAAAAAGATAAGGCTATTGTCTATAAACGTAATCCATACTGGATTAGAAATGCTGAAAAGGACAATATGTATCACATTGAAGGTATTCACACCGCAGTTATTACCGCTGCTAAAACTGATACAGAAGCTGTCTTTAAAGAATTTTTAGCAAATAAATTAGATTCAAGTTCAATCCCAGGTACTTTCCTTGAAAAATATCTTAACGATCCAAGAACAACTCAAATTCCTGAAGATACAACATGGAAATTTAATTTTAACGCATTAAATCAAAAGAACTATGATATTTTATTTGGTAAAGATGGAACAATTTATAAAAACAGTGAAGATAAGAAATGGAACGTTAAACCAATTATGTCTAACAACCACTTCTTAAATGGTTTATATTATTCTGTTAACCGTGAACAATTCGCTGCTTCTCAAAATATGAGTTCTTCTCAAAATTACTTATCTGAAAAATATCATTATAAAGATAGTGAAGGTAAAGAACATAAATATTACGAATCACAAGCTCATAAAGACGCTATTAAACATCGTTATCCAAATAAAGTCGGATTTAATCCAGACGCAGCTAGATTAATGTTTAAGTTAGCTCTCCAAGAAGAAGTTGCAAAAGGTAACTTAAAAATTGGAACAAAAGAAAATCCAACTGTTATTAAAATTAACGCTAAATACGGTAACCAAAACGTTGTTAAATCATTCGGTGAACCATTAACCAAATACATGATTGAAACATTTAATTCTGTTGATCCAAGATTTAGACTTGAAATTGAAAACGTTGTTGCTGGTAGTAAATTCGGCGATGTCTATGATGCAATGCAACAAGGACAATTCGATATTGCTATTGGTGCAATCTCTGGTATTGAAAACGATCCAATTGGCTTCTTCCAAATTTTAAGAAGCGATAACGTTTCTGGATTTACTTTAAACTTTGGACCAGATACATCTAAAAATGATGGAAAATTATTCTATGATGGAAAATTATGGAGCTTTGATGCTTTACAAAAAGCTGGTTCAGGTGGTGGTGTTTTTGTAGAAAATGGTGAAGTTATTAGTCCATATGTCTTCGAAATTGGAACTAAAAAGAACGAAGAAGGCGATGATGTTAAAGATATTGAAACAATCATTGATGATGCAACTCAATCAGTTACATTTAAAAACAAAGTAAGAATTGCTGCTAATGAAGGATTTAAAGTTAAAGTAAAATCAATTTCTATTGAAGATTTCGCAACTAACAGCGGTTCTGGTACTGGTGAAGTTAAGAGAAAAACATTAGGTGAAGGTGAATTTACCTATGACGAAAATACTAACTTACTTACATTCAGTATTGATAACTCTTTTAATGATTTAGATTATGGTCCAGGATATGCAAAATACAATAACAGATATGATGTTTACATTGATTTTGAAATTACTTTAGGTAATGGCAAAGTAGTTAACTATTCACAACATCTTGGAGAATTCCATAACTATACCAAATTAAAAGGTTAGTTTAATATTTATAAGTCGACAAATTTTAATAAATTATTTTAAAAATAAAGATTGAGGTTCTCCTTAGCCTCAATCTTTATTGTTATTTTAGATACTTTTTAAGGAAATTAACTTTAAAATAAGTTATAATTGTAAAGTTAATTGGAGGTTCTTTATGTTTAAATACGTATTACAGAGAATAGTATTAATATTGTTTACAGCATTTATAATATTATCTTTAACATTTATATTAATTAAATTATTACCACCATCAACTCCTGCAGGATTCCCTCCTCAAGTACAAGCTTTTTATTATAAGCAAGTAGCTCTAGGATATATGGTGGATTTTAACACTGAACAAACAGGTTATGGAAGATTAATCTATAATTTTATTGATTCAAATAATGTTAGACACTATATTTACCAAAAACCAGTTTTAGAACAATATTTTACTTGGTTACATAATATCGTTACTAAATGGGATTGGGGTACATCTACTAATGTTAGTATTGGTCAAAGCGCAATGACAATTATTTTAGAGCGTTTACCATATTCAATCAAAATTAATATAATTACAACTATTGTTGCGGTTCCATTAGGTTTTCTTTTAGGAATAATCGCTGCTTTAAAGAAAAATACTGTTACGGATGGAGTTATTTCTACCTTAATTGTAGTATTTGTTTCTATTCCATCATTTATCGTAATTACCTTTACAATTATAGTTTTAGCATATAAAACTCATTTACTACCTTCTCAATGGCCAAGTATCCAGGCTGCTAGAAGTGAAAAAATTGCTGGTTATGTTATACCTGTTTTTGCCTTATCTATGGGTACTATATGTGCTTACGCTAGATGGGTCAGAGCAGAATTAACTGACGTTATGGCATCTGAATTCTTACTTTTAGCAAGAACTAAAGGTTTAACAAAAAGACAAACTATTATTAGACACGCTTTAAGAAATTCACTTGTTCCTATTTTTCCTATGTTAATAGGACAAGTAATTGGTGTTTTATCAGGCTCGATGATTCTAGAGCAACTTTATGGTATTCCTGGAATTGGAACATTATATATTAATGCTTTAGGTGACCCTGGTGTTACAACTGATTATAATGTTTTAATGGTAGATATGGCTTTAATTACTATAATTGGTTTAGTCGCTGGATTACTTGTTGACCTTTCTTATGGTTTTATAGATCCACGTATCAGAATGGGAGCAAAGAAATAATATGAAAAAAGAAGAGAATAATTTTATTTACTTTGACAGTAAAAACCAAGAACATAAAATAACTATTAAAGAAGATGATTTTAATCAAGTTAATATTGATAAAAAAATTCATGACCTTAAATTTAATAGCAAACCAACAACCTTTTTTAAAGATGCTTTAAAAAGATTTGTTAAAAATAAATCCTCTGTTGGAGGTGGTATTATTTTAGGAGTAATTATTTTATTTGCTATTATTTTACCTATGATATTGCAAAGTGATATTAAGACTCCTCATATAGAACAAAGATTTTTACTTCCTAAAATTTTCGATAACGCAAATGGATTCTGGGATGGTACTAAAAGATATGATTCTGACATAGTATTTGATATTAAAAATGAAACACCAGCAGGTTTTGTTAAAGAAGCAGTTTCTGATTTAACTTATCGCAAAGCTAAAACTAATTTAGGAAATAAATACGCTACTGGAGGACAACTTAGATTTGTTGCAGATAGAGTTTATGATGTTAATAAAGATTTAACAAAAGAAGTTAAATATTTAGAATCTTATAAATTAGATTTAGATTTATCAAAAGAATATAAAGTCAGCTTTGATTTAACTGATCAAGTTCAAGATAAAGATTACAATATAGCACCATATAGATTTTATGTCAGTTATTATAATAATGAAAATAAACCAACAAAATCTTATTATAGTGAACAATTTTCATCAAATTATAAAGTAGTTGAACTCGATTTAACTTCTAAACTAAAATCTGTAGGTCTTGAAAATAATGTTAAAGATGTCAAAGTCGGTATAGAAATTTTACCATCACATGAAAATAAAAACGCTTTATTAATTAGAACTATTAAATTTTCTGTTCTTAACGATATAGAAGAACAAAAAAGAATGGATTCTTATTCAATGTTAGATGCTGCTCAACAAGTAATTTTGACTGTTAAGGACGAAGAAACTAACAAAGATAATATTAATTATTTCAACTCAAATGGTTCTAAATTTATTTATCAATCTGATATTTATTATTGTCATTTTAAATATGATGTTTATAAAGCAACTTATGGTGACAAAATAATGGAAGTTTCTTCAAGCGAAATTAAAAAATATGTTAAACAAGGATTAATTAAATATGATTTTAAAAAAGGTGTAAAATCTTTTGAAATTATAGATAAAGAAAATAGTCCTATCAAAGAAGTATATGAACAATACACGAATGAAGGTGTAGTTACAACTTATTCATTAAAATGTAAAGTTACTTATTATAAATATTTAGGTTATTCTAAAATGCCTAAATTTATCTTCGGTACTGATTCATTAGGCAAAGATTTTATACATATTATATTTAAAAGTTTAAGAACATCTTTAGTTTTAGGTGTTGTTACATCATTAATTAACTTTATAATTGGTATTATTTGGGGCTCATTCTCTGGCTATTTTGGAGGATGGACTGACCTTTTAATGGAAAGATTTACTGATATATTAGGCCGTGTACCTTGGATTGTTATTATGACCTTATGCATATTATATTTAGGTCAAAATTTCTTAACATTTACTATTGCTTTATGTATTACTGGATGGATGGGTGTTGCTGCAACAACTCGTGCTCAATTCTATAGATTTAAAGGAAGAGAATATGTTTTAGCTAGTAGAACATTAGGAAGTAGTGATACTAGATTAATTTTTAAACACATTTTACCTAACTCACTCGGGACTCTTGTTACTTCATCAGTATTTATGATTCCAAGTGTTATATTTGTAGAATCTTCTCTTTCATATTTAGGATTAGGATTAAAGGGTATGAATTCATTTGGTGTTATCTTAAGTGAAAATCAACAATTTATATCTTCTAATAGTTATTTAATTTTAATCCCATCTATTATTATGGCTTTAATGATGATTTCATTTAATTTATTCGGTAATGGATTAAGAGATGCATTTAACCCATCATTGAAAGGAAGTGAATAATTATGGAAAATAAAACTATAGATTATAGCAAAGCAAAAAAAGTACTTTCAGTTAAAAACCTTGAAGTTAATTTCAAAAGTGATCACGGTTTAGTTCAAGCAGTCCGTGGTGTTAGTTTTGATCTTTATAAAGGCGAAACATTATGTATAGTTGGAGAAAGTGGTAGTGGAAAATCAGTAACTTCCAAATCTATCATGGGAATTCTAGCTAACAACGCTATTATTAATAACGGACAAATAATTTATGAAGGTGAAGATTTAGTTCGTGTTAGCGAAGAAGATTTCCACCGTATTAGAGGAAATAAAATCGGTATGATTTTCCAAGATCCTCTCTCAGCTTTAAATCCTATTGTTAAAGTTGGTAAACAAATTATTGAAACTATGATGATTAATAATAATGTTCTTAAAAAAGAATATTATAATTTAATTTCTAGAGATTTAACTAATTTACGTAATTTAAAAGCAAATGGTTTTTATGAAATTCATAAGGCTAATAACCAAATAAATGAAAACTTAAGTACAATTAAAGAATATAAATCTTTATTAACAAAATTAGAAAATAATGATGCAAATAAAGAAGAACTTATTTCAAAAAAAGAAGTTTTAGAGGATAAAGTAAATTCTTATCTTTCTTTAGTAGTAAGAAACTATGGATTTGATAAAGAAACATATTTAGCTAAAATTGATAAAGCTAATTCCAAAATAGAAAAATTAAATAAAAGCAAGGAACCAACAACTGATAATATTCCTTTAGAATTAAGAAAAGAAAGATATAATCTTCAAATAAATGATTATAATGCTCATATTGAACTTTTAGATAAATTTATTATTAAGAAATTTACTTCAAATTTAATAGATAATTTAACTATTGTTAATGAATATCTTTCTTTATTAATTGAACTTACAAAAAAAGGATTAAAAAATCAATCACCTGTTTTAAAAAAGATTTTTAGATTATCTAAAAAGAATGCTAATAACATTGTTGCCTTCCATAAACTTCAACTTTTAAAAGAACATAAAACAAAATCATTAGAGCTAAAACAAAAATTATTCCATGCTCAAAAAGATTTATTAGATTATAAAAACTCACTTTCTATTGAAAAAAGAAATGAATTAAATTCTATTGTTAGAAAAAACAAACTTATAAAAAAACAAATTAAAAAAGAACAAGTTACTTTTAAAGAAAATTCTATTTCTAAAACTGTTCAAAACAATCTTAAATTAGTAGAGTTTAGTGATAAAAAATTTGAAAAATTATTCTTAAAAGTTGAAGAATGTAAAAATGCTTTGGAAGATGAGAAAAATAATTACATTAACAAAACTAGGATAACTAAAAAAGAAGCAAAGAAAAAAGCTCTTGAAGTTATGAGAGAAGTAGGGATCCCACTTCCAGAAAGAAGATTTAATCAATATCCATTTGAATTTAGTGGCGGTATGAGACAAAGAATCGTTATAGCTATTGCTTTAACTGCCGACCCAGAAATTCTTATTTGCGATGAACCAACAACTGCTTTAGACGTTACAATTCAAGCTCAAATTCTTGAATTAATAAATAGATTAAAAGTTGAAAGAAATTTAAGTTGTATTTTCATTACTCATGACCTTGGTGTTGTTGCTAACATGGCAGACCGTGTTGCAGTTATGTATGCTGGTAAAATTGTTGAGTATGGTTTAGTAGAAGAAGTATTCTTTGAACCAAAACATCCATATACATGGGCACTTCTTTCATCAATACCTGATATAGATAGTAAAGAAAAACTTGAAGCAATCCCAGGAACTCCACCTGATATGGTTTACCCACCAAAAGGTGATGCCTTTGCTTTAAGAAGTAAATATGCTTTAAAAATTGACTTTAAATACGAACCACCTTATTTTGAAGTTAGTCCAACTCACTACGCTGCTACTTGGTTATTACATAAAGATGCACCTAAAGTTGAGATGCCAAAAATTGTTAAAACTCGTATTAAAAATGCATATAAGCAATATGAAGAATCTTTAAAAGGAGGTAAATAGTTATGAAAAAAGAAATTAGAGAAAAAACTATTGTTCATGATAGTGATGTTAAAAAGAAAACTATGCCTATTAAAGATTTAATCAAAAATACATCAAACAGAAAAACTTTAGTAGAACGTGACGATAAAGACGAACACAAAATTGATATTAATGACGAAAAAAATAAGGTAAATGCTTCTAAAGTAGAATTAGAAAAAATACAAAGTAAATGTAAATATAAAGTTGAATACGCTAAAGATAATGTTATTTTAAGTGTTAACCACCTTAAACAATATTTCTTTTTCGGTAAGGGTATTAATCGATTTAAACTAAAAGCTGTTCATGATGTTTCTTTCCAAGTTAAAGAAGGTGAATGTTTTGGTTTAGTTGGAGAAAGCGGTTGTGGAAAAACTACAACTGGACGATCTATTATTAGACTTTACAATATTACTTCAGGTTCAATCTATTATAAAGGTGTTAGAATTGGTGCCGGTAGTAGATGGAATGAAAAAGAAATTAAATATACTTTAATTAGATTTAAAGAAGAAAAAAATAAACTTAAAGAAGAACTTAATAATAACAATATTACTTTAGAGGAATATAAAAATAAATTACAAGATTTAACTAATAAAAAGAATAATATTATAAAGATTCAAAAAGCTAAAATTAAACAAATTAAATATGATGATAAGCATGTTGATCCTAAACTAATGAGAGAAATTCAAATGATATTTCAAGATCCAATTGACTCATTAGATCCAAGAATGACCGTTGAATCAATTATTAGTGAAGGTTTGGAAATACAAGGTCTTAAAAATCGTAAAGAAAATCATAAAAAAGTTGTTGAGGTTTTAGAAAAAGTTGGATTAATTGCTGAATACGCGAATAGATATCCACATGAATTCTCTGGTGGACAAAGACAAAGAATTGGTATTGCTCGTGCTTTAGTTATGAATCCTAAATTATTAATTTGTGACGAACCAATAAGTGCTTTAGATGTTTCTATTCGTGCTCAAATTATTAATCTTTTAAATGAATTAAAAGAAGAAATGGGTTTATCATTATTATTTATTGCTCACGACTTAAGTGTTGTTAAATATTTCTGTGATCGTATCGCTGTTATGTATTTTGGAGAATTAGTAGAACTTGCTTCAAGTGATGAATTATTTAAACATCCATTACATCCATACACTAAAAGTTTATTAAGTGCTATACCAAAGCCAAATCCACTAACTGAAAAAGTTAGACAAAGAATTACTTATAATCCTAAAGAATCTCACGATTACAGTAAAGAGAAACCAACTTTAAAAGAAATTTTACCTGGTCATTTTATATTATGTAACTCTGAAGAGTTTAATAAATATAAAAAAGAAATTAAAGATATTGATAAATAAATTTTTAAAGATTACTTTTTTAAGTAATCTTTTTTTATTAAGAGAGGGAAAGAAATATGAGAATAGGAATTATTGGTCAAGGGGCTAGTGCAATATATTTAGCTTTATTATTAAAACAAGATGATAAAGATAATAAAATTAATATTACAATTTTTGATCATAATAAATTACCATTAAAAAAAATCTACGCTACTGGAAATGGAAGATGTAATCTTGCTAACTCTGTAATTAATGAAAATTCTTATAATGATAAATTTGCTTATAATATTGTCAAGAAAAATAACTATCTTAAATTATCAGAGTTTTTAGAATCTATTGGAATAAAAACTAGAATGATTGATAATTTAATGTATCCTTTTTCTTTAAGTAGCAAAAGTATATGTGATTATTTAATCTTGATATGTAAAGAATATAAAATTAAATTTATTAACGAAATTAATATTAAAGATTATGAAGTTAAAAATAAAAATATAAAATTAATCACAAGTGATAATAAAAATTATAATTTTGATTATCTTATAATAGCAACTGGAGGCAAATCTAGTTCAAAATTTGGTAGTGATGGAAGTTTTTTAAAAATTTTAAAAGATCATAATTATCAAATTAGTGATATATATCCAGGTTTAACCCCAATTAAAACAATAAATAAAACTGGTATTATAGAAAATGAAAGATTTAAATGTCAAGCTTCTTTATATCTAGATAATTCTTTAAAATATAAAGAAATAGGCGAAGTTTTAGTTAAAAAAGATGGTTTAAGTGGTATTTCTATCATGAATATTTCCTCGATTATTTCAAGAAATTTCAAAGATTATAAAAAAGCATACATTAGCCTAGATTTATTTCCAAATATTGAAATCAATAAATTAATTGAAGAATTCAAATTTGCTAATTCTATTTCTAAACATAATTTCTTATTAGGATATTTTACTAAAAATGTAGCTGAATATATAAGAAAAGAAAGCAACGCAAAAAACCTAATGAGTTTTTCTAATTCAGATATAAATAAAATTGCCAATTTATGCAAAAACTTAAAATTTGAGTATAAAGAACATTATGAATTTAATGACAGCCAAGTAAGTGTAGGTGGATTAGAATTATCTAATTTTAATAATGATTTATCTTCAAAGATTGAAGAAAATGTATATTGTATGGGTGAAATTTTAAATTTTGATGGTTTATGTGGTGGATATAATCTTTTATTATGTTATGCAGAAGCTAAATTAATTAAAGATTCTTTGAGTAAGAAGTAATTAATCCTGTTTTTAAGTTAATTTTTTTAAACTCATAATTTTCAATTTTTTTATTTTTTATATTTAATATTAAATACGATCCATATATATCATCTCTAGGTCTATTTAAACTACCAGGGTTGGAAACATATATATTATCTAATTTTAGATATTCTTTTTTGTGCGAATGACCATATAAAAATATATCGCAATTACATTCTTTAATGTATTTATTTTTATCTAATAAAAAATTTATATTATTTCCATGTTCTAGATGAATTTTTAATTGTTCTAAAGTAATATCAATTTTATTTTCTAATTTATATGTATAATCGCAATTTCCTTTAACCTTAATAAATCTATCTAATATTGGATTATTTGATTCAGAATCTCCTAAATGAATGTAAGTTGAGTTTAAACCCTCCATATTTACTATTTCTTCAATTAAGAAGTTTTCTCCATGTGAGTCGCTGATAATTACTAATTTCATAAATAAATAATATCTTATTAGGAGATTAAAAAGAACTAAAAAAATTTATAAAAAATTAGCAATTAACTATTGAAAGTGCTAATTTATCAATATATACTTTATTTAGCAATCAAGATATTTGAGTGCTAAATATGTAAAGGAGAATATATTTATGAAAAATGATTTAATTAATTTATTTGATCCATTCTTTGAGGTATTATACCCAAAAGAAAATAAGGATTTTAATTTAAACCGTATAATGCGTACAGATATTGAAGAAACAGATAAGGATTATATTTTTACAATTGATATTCCAGGAGCAAAAAAAGAACAAATTAAAATTAATATTAAAAATGGGTATTTAAATATTAATTATGAAGAAGTTAAAAAGGAAGAAGAAGAGAATAAAGAACATAATTATATTAGAAAAGAAAGATATTATGGTTGCTCTAAACGTAGTTTCTATGTTGGAGATATTGATAAAAATTTAGTTAAAGCTAAAT
Source organism: Caryophanales bacterium (assembly GCA_052171195.1). Taxonomy (GTDB): domain Bacteria; phylum Bacillota_I; class Bacilli_A; order RFN20; family CAG-826; genus Onthovivens. Next base: position 41,102 of record JBQMZB010000001.1, on the reverse strand, counting down.
TAAATGATGGTATTTTAAAAATTGAAGTACCAAAAACAAATAAAGTAGAACAAGAAAACAATATATTTATTGAATAAATTTTGAATCCTATTAAAGAAATTTATTTAGTTAGTTATATTAAACTTCTTAAATTTAATTATTTAAGAAGTTTTTTTATATATTTTTTTTAATATGGTTTATAATATTTAAATGAGGTAAAATTATGTTTAAAAATGAAAATTTAATAAAATTACAAGAATATTTAAAAAAAGATAATATAAAATCATATTTAATTTTAACAAGTGATCCGCATAATAATGAATATGTTAGTGATTACTATCTAAGTGAAAGATTGTTTTTCTGTCCATTTACGGGAGATACAGGTGATTTATTAGTTACTCAAGATTCAGCATATCTTTTTACTGATGGAAGATTTTTTATTCAAGCAGAAAATGAGCTTAAAGATACTAATATTAAATTAATGAAAATAGGTGAAAAAGGTGTTTTAAATATACCTGAGTTTATTAAAGCTAATAATTTATATCCATTTGGAGTAAATTTTAATATTATTACCAAAAAATATTATGAATCATTTACTAATCCTAGATGTAAGATAATAGATAAAGATTATTCACAACTTATAAATAATAGACCTAAATTAATATCTAATAAGGTTTTTAAACTAAAATCAAATTTATACACTCTGAATTATCAAAAGAAAATTGAAAAAGTTATAAATACCTTAAAAGAAAAAAATGTTGATGCATGCTTAATTTCATCTTTAGATGATATTGCCTACCTTTTAAATATTAGAGGTAGTGATATTAAATGTAATCCAGTATTTTATTCTTATTTATATATTTCAATTAAAGAAGGTTGCCATCTTTTTATAGATAAAGATAAAATTGATTTTAATTTAGATAAAATAAAAATTCATAAATATAAAGATATTAATAAATTTTTAAAAACAAGAAAAGATGTTTTAACCTTAACGGATTTATCAAGATTAAACACAAATACAGCGTTAAATATTAATAAGATAGTTGATGATAAATCACCAGCTTATTTAATGAAATGCGTGAAAGATAAAAAAGAAATCAAAAATATTAAAGAAATTCAAATTTTAGATGGAGTAGCTTTAGTTAAATTTGGTTATTTTTTGAAACAGAATTTAAAAAATAATTTAACTGAATTTCAATATAGTGAAAAATTAGAAGAATTTAGAAGAGAAAATAAAAGATGTTTTGATTTATCTTTTGAAACAATTGCTGCTGTTGGAAGCAATGGTGCTTTAATGCATTATTCTGCAACTAAAGACAAAACTAAAGTTGTAAATTCTAGTGAAATTGAACTATTAGTAGATAGTGGCGGTCAATATTATGGAGGAACCACCGATACAACAAGAATGTTTGCGTTAAAGAAATTTTTACCTTATGAATATAAAAAAGATTATACACTTACTTTAAAAAGCGTAATTTCTTTAACTAATACTATTTTCTTAGATGGATGTAGTGGTCAAAGTATTGATATAAAAGCCCGTGAAATTATGTGGAGAGAAGGACTAGATTATAAATGCGGAACAGGTCATGGTGTTGGTTATATTTTAAATGTACATGAAGGTCCTAATGGTTTTAGATATAAAAAGGTAAAAGAAAGAGACGATGGAGCTAAAATAGTTCCAGGAATGGTAACTACTGTTGAACCTGGTGTATATAAAGAAAATAAATACGGAATAAGAATTGAAAATAATTTATTATGTGTAGATGCTTTTAGTGTTAATAACGATAATTATTATAAATTTGAAACAGTTACTTGTGCTCCAATAGAAACTAGAGGAGTTATTAAATCCATGTTAAATAAAGAAGAAAAAACATGGTTAAATAATTATAATAATTGGGTATATAAATCAATTAAACCTTATATTAAAAAAGATAGAAAATTGTTAAACTATTTAAAAAATGTTACAAAACCTATAAGATAAAGATATGGAAAAAATTGGTGTATTAGTTGCAGTTAATAAAGAATTTGAAGCATTTATTAATTCTTTTTCAGATTATGAGATTTTAAATTATAAAAATATTAAAGTTTATGTTTTAAAACTTAAAGAAAAAAAGATATATTTTGTAAAATCAGGATATGGAATTATTGATTCAAGTGCAATGACTCAATTTTTAATAAGCGTATTAAATGTTGAAGTTGTTTTAAATTATGGAGTTGTAGGAGCGTTAGAAGAGTCATTAAAAGTTAATGATTTATTGATTGTTAAAGATGTTATTCATTATGATTATGATGTAAGTGAAATTGATAATATTTTAAAACATCAATATATTGAATTTGATAATCAATATATGCCTACATCAAATAAATTAATTTTAAAAGCTTTAAATATTAATCCAAATTTAAAATTAGTTAGATGTGCATCTGGAGATAAATTTATATCTTCATTAGAATTTAAAAATTATCTACATAACGAATTTAGTGCTTCTATCTGTGATATGGAAAGTGCTTCAATTGTAAGAATTTGTTTTAAAAATAATATACCTTGTTTTTTAGTCAAATGTATAAGTGATACATTAAATGGAGATGGAAAAGATTATCTAATTAATGTTAAAAAATCCAGTGAAGTAGCTTTTGATTTTTTAATAAAATTTATTGAAACTCTTTAAATTTAATTTTATAGATTTTATATTCATTTAATATTATAATTCTATTAGACTTTTAAAGTCTTTTAGTGCTCGATTGGCGGAATTGGTAGACGCGAAGGACTTAGAATCCTTTGAGGAGACTCATGCAGGTTCGATTCCTGTATCGAGCACCATATTTATTATATTGATAACTACTTCGGTAGTTATTTTTATTTTTTTATAATTAGAAATTAAATTAAAGTTATAATATATTATATCGAATGGAGAAATTATGAAAAACAAATTAATTGAAGAATTTTTAAATAAAAACAATATTGTGTATGATTTTTTCGAACATCATGCCTTATTAACTATGGATGACTCATATGCCTATACTAGTAACATACCAGGAGAGCATTGTAAAAATTTATTTTTAATAGATAAGAAAACAAAACAATATTATCATATAGTAACTTTAGGCATGAAGAAAATAGATTTAAAATCTTTAAAAGAAAAAATAGGTTTTACTAGTAGAACATCTTTTGTTTCAAAAGAAGGTCTAGATGAAGTTTTACATCTTGAACCAGGTTGCGTTAATCCTCTAACAATGATTTTTACGGGCGATAACATACATTATTTTTTCGATAAAGATTTATTAGAGTGTGATTTCTTGATTTTTTCAGCTAGCGTTGTTGATGAGTCAATAGCTTTAACCATTAAAGAATTTTTAAAGTTTGTTGATTGTTGTAATAAAAAAGTTGAATTTATCGAGATGTAATTTTAAAGCATATTTTTTGACTTCGTTTTTTATTTAATTAAAATTTAGGTATTATAATAAATTTTTGTAATGAAAGGAGATAACAATGAGTTATTGTGACCGTCCAAAAACCGAGACTGCTTTAGAAGAAGTCAAGGAAGAATTAATATTAGAAAACAAGGAGGAAATAAAAAATATGATTTTAGTTGGAAATGAAGCTCCATTATTTAAAGCTGCTGCTTATCATAATGGCGAATTTAAGATGGTTGATTTAAAAGAATTTAGAGGAAAATGGGTAATGCTTTGCTTCTACCCTGGCGATTTTACTTTTGTATGTGGTACAGAAGTTTCCACTATTGCATCTAAATACGAAGAATTCCAAAAATTAAATACAGAGATTATTAGTGTTTCAGTAGATTCACAATTCGTTCATAAAATTTGGAATGATAATGAATTAAAAATTATTGCTAAAAGAGATATACCATTCCCAATGGTAAGTGATACTGGTGGAGTCATTGGTTCTTTATACGGAGTTTATGATGGAACTTCCGGAGTAGATGTCCGTGGAAGATTCTTAATTGATCCAGATGGAGTTATTCAAGCTATGGAAATTTTAACTCCTCCAGTTGGAAGAAACGCCAATGAAGCTTTAAGACAAATTAAAGCATATCAATATGTTAGAGAAAACCCAAGTGAAGTCACCCCGGCAGGATGGGTTCCAGGTAAAACTACTTTAAAACCAGGAATTGATTTAGTTGGAAATGTTTATAAAACTTGGACTATTGAAGAATTAGAAAAATAGTTTTAATGAAAATAAATGAATTACTGCAAGTAATTCATTTTTTTATTATAATTTATTGGTTTCTTGACTAATTAATATTCTTTTATATTTATCTTCTGCAATTAATTTATATATATTGTCTTTTCTTTTTTTAAGGAAGTGCATAGCCCAGTAATAAAATAGAATATCTAAATACTTTATAAATATATCAACTCTTTTACGTTTAATATTGTTATATTTATATCCAAAATATTTACTTAAAAATAATTCTTTTTGCTCAAGACTTAAATTATTTTCACTTATAAAAGAGGCTAAGTCAAAATATGGATTATTCATTGCTCCATTTTCCCAATCGATAATAAATAAATCATCATGTCTGAATAATAAATTATTATGCACTAAATCGTTATGACATAAACATAATGGAACTGTAGAAAAAATTCTTTGAGTTTCTTTAATTATTTTTTGCTCGTATTTATCATTAATATAATATAATTGATCGACCTCTTTTTTATAATCTTTTAATTTTTTAAACATCATATATCCAAAAGGGACAACAATTTTTGAATTATGTAATTTTTTAAGTTTCTTACTAACTAACAAAATTTCATAATTCATAGGTGTAATGTTATATTTTTTTGTATGATGTATAAATTTTGAAATTCTAATGCCATTATATACATCAAAATAAACAATATCTTCACTTAATTTTAATTCTTTAATTTTATCATAAATATATTTTTCTTTTGGAAATGATAAAGTAGGGTCTTTATATTCTAGAGGGATTTTAACTACATACGCATTATTAACAAGGAAATTTTTATTATTAAAACCATCATTTATTTCCTCTATGGAATAAACTCTTTTATTTAATGAATTTTCAAAAATAGTTTTAATCTTGTTTTTCATATAATATAATTATTATATTAAATAAATAGGTAAAAGTTAAGATGTTAGGCATTATTTTATATAGACCAGAAAAACCTGCAAATGTAGGTAATATCATGAGAAGTTGTGTAGCTACAAATACCAAATTAATAATTATCGGACCATTAACTTTTAAATTGGATGATTCTAGTTTAAAAAGAGCGGGGATGGATTATATAAATGAATTAGATTTTAAAATTTATGAAAATTATGAAACTTTTATAAGATATTTTAAAGATAAGAAAATTTATTATTTAACTAGATATTCAAAAAATATATATAGTAAAGCAGATTTTCAGAATATAAGTGATGAAATATATATTATGTTTGGTAGAGAATCAAGCGGTATTCCTCATGAGATTTTAAAAGAAAATTATGAATATACTTTAAGGATACCAATGGCACCATGCGCTAGAAGTCTTAATTTATCTAACTGTGTTGCTATTATGATTTATGAAGTTTTAAGACAACAAAATTTTTTTAATTTAGCGACTAGTGAAATTATCAAAGGAGAAGATTTTCTTAATTAAATCTTTTCTCATTTTTAATGTAATCACTAAAATTATTTGTTATTTTATTTTCATGATAAGTTTCATACTTATTTAAAAATACTTGACCAAGAAATTTACCTTTTTTAATATCCTTAATTTTACTAACGTATATATCTCCATCTTTTTTATTGTTTAAAAACAAACATAATTCTATTATAAACTGTAATTCATCATTAGAAAGTTCATCTTTAAAAGCAACAATGTGAGAAGATGAACAATTAGCTAAATGGAAATAATAGTTATTTTTGTTAGCTATTTTAAATGATAATTCATTATTTTGGCTAGCATTTTTACCATAACCTATTCTTAAATCTTTATAATAAATATAATAAGGTTTATTTTTATTTTTCCCTTTGTTTAAGGTATCTATTTTTTTATTAAGGCTAAATTTTAATATTTTTTTATCTTGTAATTCATTGATTAAATCAATATAATCTTCTTCATTATATAAAAAAGATGTATCTAAAATATGTGATAAATACAATATTAAATTATTTGTATCTTCAATAGTGTTATTTATTATATCTAAACTAGTTTTTGCTTTTTTATACATTTTATAAAAATATTCTAAGTTTTTAGAAGGGGAAAAATTTGGATTTAATTCAATATTTTTATCTATCTCTTCAATATATATGCAGTTATCACCTTTTTTAATTTTATTAAAATATATTTTTAAATAATCACCATATTCTTTAAATTTTAATTTTTCAACTGAGTTATTATATTCATTGTTTAAAATATCTAACTTTTTAATAAGATGTTTATTTTTACTTTTTATATAATTTATTAGATATCCATATTTTTCTTTTAAATATAAAGTGTTTAAACTAGAAGAATAATTTGAAATAAAATCAGTATCTAAAGGTTTATTTAATTTAAAATATTCATTTTTTTCAGGAAGACAATATGATAAATTTATAAGAATAGGTCTTTTAGAATCAAGACTTTTTAATTTATACGCAAATAAAATTTTATTATTAGAAATTAGTAACAAATTAGGATTGTTAGAAAATAACTCACATATTAAATGAAATGTTTCTAACTCATATTTATCGTTAGTTTTAACAAACTTTAATGAAAAAACATTATCTTCGTTTAAAATTTTAGCGTCTTTTAAGCAAGCATTATTAAGTTTGCATTTTATTTGATTTATAAAAACAGAATTATTGTTATTAGTAATATTATAGTCTATTGTGTTAATGAAAGGTTTCTTTGGATTTAAAGAAATTAATAAATGAATATTTTTATTTTTTGAAAAAGTTAATAAAAAATCGTTATTAGTAATTTGTTTTATTTTATTTAAGTAACTATTTATAAATAATTCATTAACCTTTTTTTCTATATTTATCAAGAATTCATTAAATAACATAATAACATTATAGTACTTTTATAATTATCTATTAATATAATTAAAATATTTATATATATTAATTACATTTGGTTGAAAAAATGCTTAAAAATATCTATAATTTTAACAATATGAAAAAAGGATTATTGATTATTTTAAGTGGACCAAGCGGTGTTGGAAAAGGTACTGTTAAAGCCATATTAATGCAAGATAAAGAACTAAATTTGAATTATTCTATATCAATGACAACAAGGAAGCCTAGATTAGGTGAAATTGATGGAGTTGATTATTTCTTCGTCAGTAAAGAAAGATTTAATGAAGCTATTTCAAAGAATGAATTACTAGAGCATGCAATCTTTGTTAATAATTACTATGGGACACCTAAATGTTATGTTGATCAATTACTTAATGAAGGTAAAAATGTATTGTTAGAAATTGAAACTTTTGGAGCACAACAGGTTATGGATATCTATAAAGATTATGGTTATATATCTATATTTTTAAAATGTTGTGACCTTCAAGAACTTGAAAAAAGAATAAGAGGAAGAAGAAGCGAAAGTGAAGAAGTTATTCATCAAAGATTATCTAAAGCAAAAAAAGAATTATTATTAGAAAAAAATTATCAATATTCTGTATTAAATGACGATGTAAATCGTGCTGCAAATGAAATTATTTCAATAATTAAAAATCACCAATTATAGGAGGATAAAATGATATTTATTAAAACTTATGGAATTGATCCATACTCAACTCTTGATATTTCTAAAATCATAACTAATAAATTAGCGGATGTTTATGAATGTAGTGAAAAAAATATTAGTTTTTTTGCTCCTGAAGGATTTATTATTCACAAAGGAAATGAACAAAATTCATGGAATTGTTATGTAGAAGTTTTAGCGCCTAAAAAAGTAAGTGTATTAGAAGAAAAAGCTTATGATTTACTTATTCATTATTTTAAAAGATATTCTGTTCATGTAACAATTGTTTTTAACTATTATTCACATGATAATATTCATCAATATGTGTGCCCAGATCACCCTTTATTTATTGATGATACAAACGCAATTGAAATAGAAGAAAATGAAGAATGTTGTGAATGTCATGACGATAATTGTCATTGTAAACATTGTGATGATTCAAATCATGATAATGAAGAAGAAGCTTATTTAGGTGATATTTTTGAAGAATTCAATAAACACATAAAGGAATAAAATGGAAAGAATCAATCTTTTACAAAATGTTATATTAGATGTTTTAGAAAATAAAAAGTCTTTAAAAGATACTTTTTATAAATATTTTAATAATGAAAATTACACTGATAAAGAACTTAATATTTGTCGAAACATTATTGATATATTTTTTAATAAATATTATTTTTTTAAATACTTATCTAAAGATTTATGTGAACAAAATACTCCTATTTTAGTTTCTAGTTTGGGTATTTCTGTAATTTTATTAAATCAAAAAGTATTTGAACAAAAAAACATTTTTAATTTTTTAGAGTTAAATTTTAAAAAAAATAAACAAAAATATAATAACGAATTAGAAAATTTATTATTAGATATTTCTAATAGTTATAATTATGAATTTAAAAATATTGAAAAAACAAGTTTAAATTATCTATCAGTTATTTTTAATTTACCAATATGGTTTATTAAAATGATTTTTAGACAAAATGATTTAGAAAAAACTAAAGAATTTTTAAAATTAATAAAACATATTAGTTATAAAAAGGAAATTTTTTCTAAAAATTATATTTTAAATTCCATTTATAATGAAGATGAAAATAATTATAAAAAAGATGATAATTATTACTATATTATTGATAAAAATAAAGAAGAAAGAAGTGATATATTTTATTTAACTAATAAATCATTTAATAATTTATTATCAGATTTAGGTAATATTTTTAATAAGTACATAACCATTTATCAAGAACAAGAATCTAATTTGGCTTTAGATATATTTAATTATTATTATAAGAAACAAAATGAATTTATATTTTCTTCTCCAAACCTTGAAGAAAATATAAATATTTTAAAATTTAAAGAAAAATCTAACATCGAAAATTTAAAAGTCTATAATTTTAATTCAAGTGAAATTATATCTAAAATCTCATTTAAACAGAATTATATTTTCTATTACCCAAAATCTTTTAATTTAAATAAATTTTTAACATATCCTGAATATAGAATTAATTTTGATGAAAATAATTACGATAATCTTTTAGAACATAATTATAATAATTTAGAGTTTTTATCTAAATATGTAGAAGATAAAGGTTACTTAATCTTTTTAAATGAAAGTATTAATAAAAAAGAAAATATTAATATTATTAATAAATTTTTAGAAAAAAATAAAGATTTTATTTTAGATAAACAAGTTAAATTAGATATAAGTAAAAATGAAGATTTTCTTTATTATTCTATTTTAAGGAAGGTTAATAATGAATAATATTTATAATTTCTCGTTAGAAAAATTAGAAAAGGAAATGTTAGAGTTAGATCAAAAGAAATTTAGAGCAACACAACTTTTTAAATGGATTTATGAAAAAAATGCTTTAGATTTTGATGTAATGAGTGATGTTTCTATAAAATTTAGAGAAGTTTTAAAAACAAAATATTATTTTTATAAACCTTCAATTTTTACATACCAAAAATCTTTAGATGGTACGGTTAAATTATTATTAGAACTTGAAGATAAAAATAAAGTCGAAACTGTATTAATGAGATATAAATATGGTAATGTAGCCTGCGTTACAAGCCAAGTTGGTTGTAATATGTCATGTTCTTTTTGCGCCTCTGGTTTATTAAAAAAGAAAAGAAATTTAGAACCTGGTGAAATATTAGGTCAAATTCTTGTTTTAAATGATATTTTAAAAGAAGAAGGTAATAATGAAAGAATAACTCATGTTGTTGTGATGGGTACAGGTGAACCTTTTGATAATTATGAAAACGTTATGGATTTTATAAGAATAATTAATCATCCTCACGGATTAGCGATTGGTGCAAGACATATTACTGTCTCTACATGTGGTTTGGTTGAAAAAATTTATGATTATGCAGAAGAAGGATTACAAATTAATTTAGCTATCTCTCTTCATGCACCAAATGATGAAATCAGAAACAAAATTATGCCTATTTCAAGAAAATATCCAATGGATAAATTAATGGAAGCTGTAAAATATTATGAAAAAGTTGCTGATAGGAGAGTTACTTTTGAATACATTTTATTAAAAGATGTAAATGATTCATTAGAAAACGCAAAAGAATTAGCAAAATTAATAAGAGGAACTAAAGCTTATGTAAATTTAATTCCCTTTAATCCTATAAAAGAATTACAATATAATAGAAGTAGTGATAAAACTATAAGAGCTTTTTTCAATACTTTGAATAATTTAGGAATAAATTGTACAATTAGGAAAGAGTTCGGAACAGATATTGACGCTGCTTGCGGACAATTGAGAGCTAAAAATGAAAAAAAGATTTAATGGCACATATTTTTATACCAAAGACATTGGGAAAATTCGTTTAACAAACGAAGATGAGTGTAAAATCCTTGTTAATAGTCAAGGTGATATTTTACTTATGGTTGCAGATGGTATGGGTGGACATCTTAAAGGTGATTTTGCTTCCCATGAAGTAATAAATTATATAAAAGATGAATTTGTTCTTAAAAATCGATTTTTTTCAACATTTTCAATAATTCATTGGCTCAAAAAAACAATAAATAAAGTAAATTTATCTATTTATAATAAAAGTGATAATAATTTAAAGTTTAAAGGAATGGGAACAACTTTGATTTTAGCAGTTATTCATAAAGATAAAATTATTGTTGTTAACTCTGGAGATAGCAGATGTTACGCTTTAAAAAATTATACTTTAAGAAGATATTCTGAAGATCAAACATATGTTAATTACTTATACAAATCAGGGAAAATAACAAAAGAAGAAGTTGCTTCTCATCCAAAAAGACACATTTTAACTAACGCTGTTGGTTTATATCCATCTTGTTCATTAGATATTAAAGTATTTGATTATGATGGAGAAGAAATTTTATTATGTTCTGATGGACTATATAACAATGTTACTGAAAAGGATATTGAAGATGTTTTAAAAACAAATCAATCAAGCGAACAAAAGGTTATGACGTTGTTAAATCTTGCTAACTTTAATGGTGGAACTGACAATATATCTCTTGCATTATGGGAGATTATTAAATGATTAATATAAATGAAATTATTAATGAACGTTACAAAATTCTTAATATCTTAGGGCATGGTGGAATGAGTGATGTATATGAAGCTCGTGATATAATTTTTAAAAGAAATGTAGCTATTAAATTAATTAAAACAGAATTTTCTGATAAAGCAGAAAACTTAATTAGATTTGAAAATGAAGCAAGGTTTTCTAGTGCTATAGATCATCCAAATATTATTAAAATTTATGATTATAATACCTATAAAGGTTTGCCTTACATTGTTAATGAATATGTTAAAGGTCAAACTTTAAGAGATGTTTTGGATTTTAAAAGAAGACTAACTGTTAAAGAATCATGTAGAATAATGATTCAACTTTGTGATGCATTAATTTTTATACATTCAAAAAATATAATTCATAGAGATATTAAACCAAATAATATATTTTATAACGCAAGTGGAGATATAAAATTGGGAGATTTTGGTATTTCATATTTAATTAATAGTTCATATAACATTAATGAAAATAAAAAAGTAATGGGTACTGCTCAATATTTAGCACCTGAAATCATAAGAGGTAAAACTCCAACTTTTCAATCTGATATTTATTCATTAGGTATTACTTTTTATGAATTAATCACTGGAAGAGTTCCTTTTGATGGAGATAATCCAACAGAAATAGCAAGGATGCAGGTGAACTTATCTATTGCTTCACCTTTAACAATTATTCCTGATCTTCCTAAAGAAGTAGAGACAATTATTAAAAAAGCTACCTCTAAAGATTTATATGAAAGATACCAAAATGTTAGCACTCTTAAACAAGATTTCATAAATCTTTATAATAATAAAAAAGCTATGAAAAAAGGTAGATCCTTTATTTCTAGATTGTTTGGTTTTGCAATAGATTGAGGTTATATTATGAAAAATATTTATATTTATCCTTCACTTTTATCGGCAGATTTTAATATATTACATCAAGAAATTAATGATGTTATATTGAACAATGCTGATGGAATTCATTTTGATGTTATGGATGGAGTTTTTGTAAATAATATATCTTTTGGGATACCTGTTTTAAAATCTTTGAAGGATAAACATCAAAATGTTTTATTTGATGTCCATTTAATGATTGTTAATCCTATAAAATATTTTAATAAATTTTTAGAAAGTGGTGCAGATATTTTAACAATTCATTTTGAAACATCCTCTAAATTAGAGATTATTGAAATGTCAGAATCTGCTCATAAACAAAATAAAAAAATAGGTCTTTCGATAAAACCTAATACATCAGTTGATGAAATATTAGATCTTCTTCCTTATTTAGATTTAGTTTTGATAATGTCAGTAGAACCTGGTTTTGGAGGTCAAGCATTTATAAATACATCCTTAGATAAAATTAAATATTTAGATGAATTAAGAAATAAATATAACTATAAATATCTTATTGAAGTTGATGGGGGAATTAATGATATAACTGCAAAACAATGTAAAGATTGTGGTTGTGATGTTTTAGTTGCTGGTAGTTATATTTTTAAACAAAAAGATAGAAAAAAAGCAATTCTTAGTTTAAAATAAAAATATGGAATTATCATATATAACTTTAATTTTATATTTATCATCAATATTATTTTTTATCGCAGGATTTTTAACTGAATATTTTTTATATAAAGATACTGGAAGAAGCAAATATAGTTTTCTTAAAAATTTTCCTTATGAATTAAATAGATTTAAATTATTTTCATTTAAAACTTATCCTGTTTTAGCTTTATCTTTATTTGGAAGCTTTCTATATATAACAGCAGGTATAATTTTCTTTATATATTTTAAAAATATAAGTGGATTATTTTGTAATTTATTTTTGCTTATTAGTATATTTATTATGCAAATATCTTTTATATTTATAAGATTTATAAAACTTAATAACTATACAGCGCATTTAGTTAATACATCAATTTATGTATGTTCTAACTTACTTTTATTATGTTTAGAATATATTTTCTTTACTAATGTAAATTTTAATTTTACTATACTTAAAAAAATCACAATTATAAATACAATTGTGATTTTAATTTTAATTATTAGTCAATTTATTTTAATGATAAATCCAACTCACAAGAATTGGGCTAAATGTGTTGATTTTAAAACGGAGTTAAATTCCAGACCGAAAATTTCTTATTTAGCGTTATTAGAATGGGGCACATTTTTCATTTCAATATTAGCCTTTATTCCATTTATATGCGTTTTATTTAAGTAGTTAATTTATTTAAGGTTATATGTATCTATATAACCTTTTTTTAAATGTTTCTTTTCTTCAGAATTTATTAAAGGAACTACGTAATTAATAAAACTTTTATCAATATTATGATTTAAAGTATCTACATAAATTAGAGGTAAATATTTTACTTTATTTCTTATTAAATCTAAATTAACAAGATTATATGTTACTTTATAAGGATAATCATTTAATCTTTTAATAGCTACCATACATCCTGTTTTACCTCTAATAGCGCTTTTTAAAGCATATTTTCCTACCTTAATTGCTTCTTTAATATCAATCTCACTAGGAATCATAGAGTTTGCTCTTTGAAGAATAGATAATTCAATACCTCTTGATTTATATCCTAATTTTTTAGTTACTAAATCAGATAAATAATGACATACACCTCCTAATTGAACATGATTAAAAGCATCGACTCCACGATTTGAAACATCGAATATAGGTTTATTATTTTTTAAATGAATACCTTCGCTAACACAAACAAGACATCTTTTCTTTTTTTTATATATTTCTTTTACTTTATTTAAAAATACATCAATATCAAAATCTGTTTCAGGAACAAAAATTAAATCAGGACCATCAATTCTTTCACTAGCAACAATTGAAGAAGCAGTTAACCAACCAGCATTCCTGCCCATAATTTCAATAATATTAACTTTTCCGTTAAGATATGATAAATCATCATAATAAATTTCTATTATTGAATTTATTATAAATTTTGCAGCACTAGCGTAGCCAGGAGTGTGATCTGTATATACTAGATCGTTATCAATTGTTTTAGGAATACCAATACATTTACAATCATATTTATTTTCTTTAAAAAAACGTGTTAATTTAGCAATAGTATCCATTGAATCATTTCCGCCATTATAGAAAAAATATCTAATGTTATATTTTTTAAATATATTTAATATCTTTAAAAAAACATCAGAGTTAGAAGTTTTCAATTTATATCTATTACTTCCAAAAGCAGCTCCAGGAGTAGATAAAAGTTTATTTAAATCATTATCATTTAAATCAACTTCATAGATAAGTTCATTTAATAAGCCTTCTATTCCATATTTCATATAATAAACTTTATTTATTACATCTTTATTTTTTAAAGCTTCTTTAAAAAGACCATAAGCAGAAGAATTAATGACGCTGGTAGGACCTCCTGATTGTCCATAGATTAAATTACCTATTAGTCTTTGCTTCATTGTTTTTCTCCTTATTTACATTCTTTTTTTGTTTTTTTAGTTTTGTAACATAATTAATAAGATTTTTTTCTTCATGAGCTGGAGCAACCATGATTAATTTATCATTATTTCTTATGTCGGTTTTACCTTTTGGGATAATTATTCTTGGTTTTCTAAATATGGCAGAAATAGTTCCATATTCAGGAAAATCTAACTCTCTTAATTCTTTATCGCATATCTCATATTCTTTTTTAATATCAATTTCGATGATTTTAATCATATCATCTTCTAAAGATAATGTTCTTAATACATCTTCTATATTACTTTCATTTTTAATAGTTTCACCGATTAAATAAGAAGAAGAAATTGCAAAGTCAATTCCTAATCTTTTAAAGATAGAAACGTTATTAGGATTTGTAACAACGGAGAGTATTTTTTTACAGTTAAATAAATTTTTAGCAAGAAGAGAAGCGATATAGTTATCTGGATCTTTTTTACTTAAAGTAATAAATAAATCTGAATTATTAATATCTGCATCATCTAATGTATATATTTTAGTGTAATCCCCGATCAAAACAGGTATTTTATATTTATTAGCTAGATGTTTTCCGTATTCTTTATCTTCATTAATAACAATTAATTTATGTTTATTTTTCTTATCACATTTAAACATATTAATTATATATGAAGCTTCATGAGTTCCTCCACATATAGTAATTTTCATTATTTTATCCTCTTTCTCATTTTGTTAAATTGTTCAACTCCTAAAGTAAAAGGAGAAATAGTTTGAATTCCAAGTTTATCTACCAAAACACTTTTATTAGGATCATTTAATCTAACAAAAATATTAGGAATATCAAAAAAAACTTTTGCAATATGGCTTATATAGATATTTGTGTTATCGTTTTCAGTAAGACAAATCAAGCATTTACAGGTATTAATATTATTTGCTTCTAAAGTTTCAATTAAAGTAGCATCACCAGCGTAAGTTAAACCGCTGAAAGTTAAAGGTAAATATCCTAATTTGTTTTTATCTTTATCAATAACAATAACATTTTCACCTTCTAAAGATAATTTCTCAGCAAGATAACTACCCAATTTTCCTGCTCCAATAATAATAAATTTATTTCTCATATTTAAATTATAATTAAATTACAATTTATTATAAACACTATTTATACAATAATTGAATATTGTAATAATAAAAAAGCCCTCAATAATGAGGGTATTTTTTAAATTGGTGATCCTAAGGCGATTCGAACACCTGACCCACAGCTTAGAAGGCTGTTGCTCTATCCAGCTGAGCTATAGGACCAGCATAATTATTATAGCATGTTGAATAACTAAATCAAGTTTTAAAACAACAATTTATCATGATTTTTTATCTTGTAATATTTTTTTTCGAAAATTAAAGACTTATAAATAAAATTTATTAAAAAAATACATAATAAAATTTATGTTTAAATAAATATTTTAATACAAATTATTTAATCAAAAGTATGTCATAAGCTATTTCCAATATTAAGTAGAAAAAATAATAATTTTTAACTAACAAAATATTTAAAAAATATTTAAAAATTATGAAAAAAAATAAATAAAATATTACTGATTATATCGATATAATCTTAATTTTAAATTTATTAATATTTTTTATGAAAAAAAATGTTGATTTATGTATCAATAAAGTATATTCTTTTTTTGTTTAAAGATTGTTCTTTAATAATATTTCGGAGGGATTTAAATGAAAAATAATGATTGCATTATTGATCTTAGACACGTGTCAAAAGTGTTTAACGGTGTAACCGTTGTTGATGATTTTAATTTTTATGTCAAAAAAGGTGAATTTATCACTCTTTTAGGACCATCTGGATGTGGAAAATCTACTACATTAAGAATGATTGCAGGTTTTGAATTTCCTACATCTGGAGAAGTATTTTTAAAAGGAAGAGAAATAACGCGTATGGCTCCAAATAAGAGACCAATTAATATGGTTTTCCAAAGATATGCTTTATTTCCACACTTAGATGTTTATGATAATGTAGCTTTTGGGTTGAAACTCAAAAAGATACCTATCGCTTTAAAAGATGAAAATGGTAATCCTATTCTTAAAATTAATTATAAGAAAATTAGAGAATTAAAAGAAGATTATCGTAAAGTTAAAAAGATTAAAGAAATGCCTTTAGAAGAAAAGCAACTAAAATTACAAGAAATTGAAGACGCTATCGAAAAGGCTAAAAAACATCCAGAACAAGCATATAAATATAAAAAATTAACTAACCAAGAAATTGATAAAAAAGTTGCTAAAGCTTTAAAAATTGTTGACCTTGATTCTCTTGAAGATAGAGATATTTCAACTTTATCAGGAGGACAACAACAACGTGTAGCAATCGCTAGAGCTATTGTTATGGAACCTGAAATCTTACTTCTTGATGAACCATTAGGAGCATTAGATTTAAAAATGCGTAAAGGTATGCAACTTGAACTTAAAGAAATGCATAAAAAATTAGGTATTACCTTTATATATGTCACACATGATCAAGAAGAAGCTTTAACAATGTCAGACACTATTGTTATTATGAAAGATGGACTTATCCAACAAATTGGAACTCCATTAGATATTTATAATGAACCGAAAAATGCATTTGTAGCAGACTTTATCGGAGAATCTAATATTTATAACGCCACCATGGTTGGTAAGAAAAAAGTTAGATTTTTAGGTCATGACTTTAATTGTCTTGATGATTTCGAATTAAATAAAAAGGTTGACGTAGTTATTAGACCTGAAGATGTTAAAATTGTTAAAAAAGAAAAAGGTGATTTGGTTGGATATATACAAACAAAAATTTTTAAAGGAGTAAATTATCAATACACCATTATTATAGGGAAAAATGAATTAATGGTTGAATCAATCATTGATTATGAAGTAGATTCTGATGTAGGTTTACAAATCAAACCTGATGGTATCCATATTATGGAAAAAGATTTTGTAACTAATATATATACTGATGCTTATATAAATAATTCAAATCAAGTTATGATTGATGAAACTCCATTTGATTGTGATGTTACTCAATTAATTAAAGGTAGTCATCTTGATGAAGATGGATATTTAATTGATGAAAAGAATAATAAAAAATATGATTTAAAAAATGCCACAGTTATTGCTACAATTGACCTTAATAAAATTGAAATAATTGACGATATCGCAAGTGATGAATGTCAATTAATTGGTGAAATTGTTGATGCTGTTTATGTTGGTGACCACTATCGTATTATTGTAAGAACTGAAAATGAAGAAGATTTTGTTTTAACTACCCCATATACTTATAACTTAAATGATAAGGTTGGAATTAAGGTTAAAAAAGAAGATATTCGTTTACAACTTAAAAAAGAGGTTGTTAACTATGAGATTTAGATTTCAAAGAAAATATTTGGTTATTCCATATTTTCTTTTCTTAATTCTTTTTGTTATCTTACCTATTTTAGTTATAATTTATTATGCCTTTACTGATATTAATGGGAACTTTAGTTTAGATTCTTTAATATGCTTTTTTAGTAGTACTAACAAATTAAATGTATTATTGAATTCGTTAATGTTTTCTATTTTAAATACTTTGATATGTCTTTTAATTGGTTATCCTTTAGCGTATTTATTAGCAAATTCTAAATATAATAAAAATAATGTCATAGTTATGCTTTTTATTACTCCTATGTGGATTAACTTTGTTTTAAGAACATGGGCAACAAGAGATGTTTTAACTTGGCTTGGGATTGGAGGAGGAACTCATCCATACTTAGCTACAATGATTGGTTTAGTGTATAATTATTTGCCGTTTGTTATTTTACCTTTATACTCAATCATGCTTAAACTTGA
The DNA here is from genome assembly GCA_052171195.1 of Caryophanales bacterium. Classification (GTDB taxonomy): domain Bacteria; phylum Bacillota_I; class Bacilli_A; order RFN20; family CAG-826; genus Onthovivens. The sequence goes on along the minus strand of JBQMZB010000001.1, from coordinate 22,607 downwards.
TAAATCACAGGTAGAAGCTGCGATTAATTTAGGATGTAATCGATACCAAGTTTTTACTAAATCTATTATTCCTCAAAGTATGCCTGGTGTTATTAGTGCATCAATGATGGTTTTTATGCCTACTATGTCTAGTTATGTTATTAGTGATGTTTTAAGTGAATCAAAAATAACACTATTTGGTAACTCAATATATTTATCTTTCTCTAATAGTCAATGGGGACAAGGCTCATTCATGGCTATGTTAATGCTTTTAATTGTAATTATTTCTATGATTATTACAAAGAATTACACTGAAAAAGGTGAAGAAAGGGATTCAAAATGGTAAGAAAAATTCTCGCTAAATCTTATATCTATTTCTTTCTTTTATTAATGTATATTCCTATTTTAGTTTTAATTGCATATTCATTTAGTGAAGTTAGTCAAATAGGTCAATGGGATAATAAACTAACATTAAATTTATATATTAATTTATTCAAAAATAAAAAGATTATGGTTGCATTAGGCAACACTTTAATCATAGCTGTCATAAGTGCTTTAGTTTCTACTTTCTTAGGAACAATCGGAGCAATGGGCTCTTATTATAGTAAAAAAAGAGTTAGATTAGTTTTAGAAAATATTAATCAAATTCCTGTTGTTAATGCTGAAATAGTTATCGCTTTGTCACTTACATTTGTCTTTGTTTTATTAGGACAATTTATTTTCCATGATAAAATATTTGGTTTCTGGACACTTTTAATTGGACACGTAGTTTTATGCGCTCCTTTTGTTTATTTAAATGTTAAACCAAAATTGGAACAATTAGATCCTTCTCTATACGAAGCTGCTCTAGATTTAGGTGCTAATCCAAGATTCGCAATGTTAAGAGTAATGGTTCCACAACTTTTACCTGGTATTGTTAGTGGATTCTTACTTGCTATATCTCTTTCTTTAGATGATTTTATAATTACTGCTTTTACTAGAGGTCCAGGATTATTAAATGGTTATGAATCAATTCAAACTTTATCAACATTTATTCAAGGAGTAATTAAGAAAAAATCAATCCCATTAGAGCTTAGAAGTTTAACAACCTTGATATTTATTGTGGTTGTCGTTGTTACTATTTCTATAACTTTATATAACAATAAAATGTTAAAAAAGAATAAGAAAAGAAAGGGTAGGATGTATTAAAATGAAATTAAATACTTTTATTAAACACAGTTTTATATATTTAACAATTTCTTTATTTCTATTTTCTTGTAAAGGGAAAAAAGATGTAGATGATGAAGTTATATATTTAAACGTATATAACTGGCAAGACTATATTTATCAATATGACCCAAGTGACAAAGATAGCGAAAAAGATTTATTAGAGCAATTTAATGATTATTTAGATGATCCAGAAGTTAGAAAACAATATGGATTAAATAAAAAAGTACAAGTTATATACGATATGTTTGATACTCCTGAAACTATGTATAATGAATTAAAGTTAAATAAATCTAACTACGATATCATGTGTCCTAGCGACTATATGATTCAAAAATTAGCGTTAAATTTAGATGGTTTAGACTCAACTAGAATTCAAAAAATTGATTTTTCAAGAGTTCCAAATTATCAAAAATATGTTTCTAAATTCTTAACATCTACATTAGAAAATAATTTAATTGATGAAAACGATCCTTCTAAAGGCAATTTAAATGATTATACCTTAGGATATATGTGGGGAACTTTAGGCTTAATATATAATCCATCAAATCCATATTTAGTATCTAAAGGATATTCAAAAGAGAAAGTTATTGAAGATTTTTCAAAACCTTCTGCTTGGAATCTTTTATGGGAAAATTATGATTATACCGCAATAGCTTCGATTAAAGATAGTATTCGTGATACATATGCATTTGGAATTATGCATGTATATAATGATGAATTTAAAAAATTACAAGAAGATTATGAAGCAAATATTATTACTTTAGAAACTTATAAGAAATCTATAAATAAAATTTTTAATAGAAGCGATAATGAAACAATTAAAAAAGTAGAAAAGGCTTTAATTGAAATTAAAGATAAAATATATGGTTTTGAAGTTGATACAGGTAAAACAGATATTGTTACCGGTAAAGTTGGAATTAATCTTGCATGGAGTGGAGATGCTGTTTATTCGATGAATGAAGCAGAAAAATATGGACAAGAATTTTATTACGCTCTTCCTTCATATGGTGCCAATATTTGGTTTGATGGTTGGTGTATTTCGGAACACTGTCAAGGTGACAAATTAAGTGCTGCTTATGCATTTTTAGATTTTTTATCAATTCCAAAAAACGCTGCTTTAAATATGGATTATATTGGATATACACCATTTATTGCAGGAGATGAGGTATTAGAGCAAGTTCATGAATGGTATGATGCATCTGAAGAAGAACAAGATGAAACTGTTGATTATGATTTAACTTATTTCTTTGAAGGTACCCTAGAAAAAGAAGATTCAGATCCAATTATAAAAGCTTCTTATAGTCAAACAAAAAGACAATTACATGCTCAATATCCAGAAAAAGATGAAGTCAATCATCTTTGCATTATGAAAGATTTTGGCAAAGCTAATGATTCTATTGTTACCATGTGGGAAAATGTTAAAGTTAATCCATTACCAATATGGGTTAAAGTTGTTGTCTTAACAACTTTAATATCATTTATCTCTTATTTAGGTAGTTATAAATTAATAAGAAAATACAAACTTAATAAGAGAAAAAAATTAAGAGAAAAATAATATTTGATTTTTTAGTTATTAATATAATATTTATCTATATTTTTATAAAGAAATATGTTATATTAATAACACTTGCTTCCATAGCCAAGCTGGTAAGGCAGTTGACTGCAACTCAACGATCGATGGTTCAAATCCGTCTGGAAGCTCCAGAATAAAAATAAAACCTTGATATTAAGTATCAAGGTTTTTTATTTAATTAAAATTAATTAATCTAAAATAATTTAAAATGATGCAATAATTCCGCCTTCTAGGCTATAAAAAGCGCATAATCCTTTATTTGATGATATTTCTATATTATTAAAATTGAATTTATTTTCTAAAATTCTTTTAAGATATTTTGCGCCATCAACGTTATTAGTATGATTAATAACTATTTTTTTATTAATATTATTATTTAATATTTTAGATATTTCATTAGCTAATACAACTAAACAACCATTCATTGTTCTAACCTTCGCTTTTATTTTAATCTCACCTTCAGAACCATAACATAAAGGTTTAATATGAGCGTGAGTTGCAATAAATGCAATAATTTTATTCATTCTTCCGTTTCTGACTAAATTATCAAAGTTATCAAGAATAAAATAAGTATTTAATTCATCACGATATTTTAAGATTTGTTCGGATATTTCTTTAAACGAGAGACCTTGTTCAATTAATTCTTCAAGTTTATCTACGATAAGTTTTAAAGATCCTCCTGCTAGTTTACTATCAATAACTAATACATTATCTTTATCTTGGCTAGCGATTAATGCGGAATTATATGAACCTGATAATTTTGATGAGATAGTAACAATAAAGTAATAATCACAATCATTTAATCTATTTTCAAATTCATAACTTGATGGACAAGATGTGTGAGTTTTTAATTTTAGATTTTTAAGTTTATCAAGCATTAAATTAGTATCTATATCATCATTATCAATAAATTGTTCATCTCCAATAAAAATAGTTAGAGGTGCTATCTCAAAAATTATATTTTCTTTGTTAATATAATTATTATTTAAATTTGAACTGCTATCAGATATAATTTTAAATTTCATTTTAATTCCCTCAACACTTTATTTTACTATATATATTATAACTTATAAACAACAAATATTATAAATATATTAATATTAACAATATTAATAACAATATTTTATATTTTTAAATATATATTTATAAAATCAATATAAAAAATCTAATATATATATTTTTTATTCAATTTTTGAATTTTTTTAAAAATATTTTTTAGTGATTATTATTGATATAAGTTAGTTATTTTTAAGTTTATTTTTATTTAAAAGTTAAATAACTTATTAAAAACTAAACAAAAAAATCCTCTTCATTTTTCTTTAAAGAGGATTTTATTTTATAATTTTCTTTTAATTATTTATTTAATGTGTTTTGCGTAATGCTTTTTGATTTTCTTAAAAGTTTCATCACTTAAATAATGTTCAATTTTACAAGCATCAGCTTCAGCAATTTCAGGATTAACGCCTAAAGAAATAAATAATTGAGTTAAAGTTTCGTGTTTTTCGTAGATATCACGGGCAATTCTAGCTCCTTTACGTGTTAAGCGGATATAACTATCTTTATCACTATCTTTAACATAACCATCGGCTTTTAATTTTTTTAAAGCAATTGAAATACTTGCTCTGGAGTATTGAAGATGTTTTGCAATGTCAATAGCTCTAACATTGCCTTTTTCTTCAGAGAGGATGAGGATTGTTTCCAAGTAGTCTTGGGTAGATTGTAATTTATTCATGTCTTTATAATATCATATTTATATAAAAAACAATAGATATTTAACAATTTTTTTAACTAACACAGTGATAGCAAGTACTAACTTGTTATTGAAAACTATTATTATTTTGTGTTAAATTAATATAGATATTTAAACTAAATATCTTTAGAAAGGAGATTTATGCCATTAATTATAGCGCCACTTGATATTGAATTAGTAGTAGTTAAAGTTCTATTATCAGGAAAAGTAAAAAAGCATTTAGAAAATTTAGGGATAACAATAAACTCTAAATTCAAACTTTTAAGTAAAGATTCTAATGGTGTGATTATCCTAATCAAAGATGGTAGATTAGCTCTTGATAAGGAAACTGCTACTAAAATATTAGTTAAATGTTAGGAAGGATTTATTATGACGAAAATACTTGCAGAACTTCAAGTAGGTGAAAAAGCAAAAATTGTTAAAGTAACCGGAGAAGGAAAGATTAGAAGAAGACTATTTGACATGGGTCTTACGCCAGGTTGCGAAGTATTTCTTAGAAAGAAAGCACCTTTAGGAGATCCAATTGAATTAAACTTAAGAGGATATGAGTTAAGTTTAAGAAAAGACGAAGCTAAAGACATTGTTGTAGAGGTGATAAAGTAATATGATAAAATTTGCATTAGCTGGTAATCCTAACTCAGGAAAAACCACATTATTTAATACATTAACTAAATCCACAGCATATGTAGGTAACTGGCCTGGAGTTACAGTTGATAAATTAGAAGGTTATTATAAAAAATTACCAGAAAAAATCAACGTAGTAGATTTACCAGGTATTTATAGCTTATCTCCATACTCACCTGAAGAAGTTATTTCTAGAAATTTTATTTTAGATGAAAATGTTAATTGTGTCATAAATATCGTAGACGTAACTAACTTAGAACGTAATTTATATTTAACAACACAATTATTAGAAATGGATGTACCAGTTGTTGTTGCTTTAAATATGTGCGATCTTTTAGAAAATAAACATCTAAAAATTGATATTGATAAGCTTCAACAAGAATTAGGTGTACCAGTTGTAGAAATAAGTGCTTTAAAACAAAAAAATATTCATAAATTAATGAAAGTTGCTTATGATTTTTCAAAAGAAAAAAGAGTAGGTAAAACAATTATCCAAAATAAAGATTTAAAACATTTAATAAATGACTGCACAATAGCATTTAAAGGAAAAGAAGTATCACACCCATTATTCCACGCTATTAAACTTATTGAATTAGATGAAATTGAAGTCAAAAATCACGGAGATTTAGTAAAAATCGTTAAAGATTTTAAAGAAACATTTAAAGATGATGTATTTGCTGATGATTTTGAAGCAATAGTAGCAGATGCAAGATATAAATATATATCTAAAAAATTCAATGATGTTATTTTTGAACAAAATGAAAAAAGCAAAAAGGTTGTTAAAAAAGAAACAGGGAAATTATCTAAATCAGATAAAATCGATAAAATATTTACAAATAAATTTGTTGGTATTCCTATTTTCTTAGTTTTCATGTTTGTAATCTTCCACTTTACTTTCAGTGAAAACTTTTTATTCTTAAATAAATTTATTCATGAACCTTTAGGATTTAAAAGTGCCGTTGAAGGAGTTGAAACTTTCTTTGAAGAGTTGTTTGCAACTGAAAAAGGATTAAATTCTCCTGGTGTATTCTTACAATCTTTATTAATGGGTTGTTTAGAAAATATTAGGGTTTGGATTTTAAAACTTCTTGGACCTTGCGAAGGTGCAGAATGGATACCTGCATTTATTGGCGATGGTCTTTTAGAAGGTTTATTAAATGTATTATCATTTGTTCCTCAAATTCTCTTATTATTCTTATTCTTCTGTATTTTAGAAGATACTGGTTATATGGCTCGTGTTGCTTTTATTCTCGATAGAATCTTTAGAAAATTTGGTTTATCTGGTAGAAGTTTTATGCCTATGATTATGGGATTTGGTTGTAGTATTCCTGCTATGGTTAACACAAGAACATTAGCAGATGAAAAAGAAAGAATTGCCACAATAAGAGTTATCCCATTCTTCTCATGTCAAGCAAAATTACCTATTTTACTTGCTTGCGCTGGTGCTATCGTAGCTCAATTCTCTTTCTCAAATACTGATTTAATTGTATTCTCAATGTATATATTAGGTATGGTAACTGCTATTATAACTTTAATTGTTATGAGACATACCTCTTTAAAAGGAGATGTTCCTCCATTCATTATGGAACTTCCAGCATATCATGCTCCTCAATTTAAATCATTAATGATTCACCTTTGGGATAAATTAAAACACTTTATTAAAAAAGCTTTCACCATTATTTTAGTTTCTACAATCTTAATTTGGTTATTCTTACACTTTACTTGGGATTGGAAAATGCTTGAAGATGCAGAAATTGATCGTTCAATCATTGCAAGTTTAGGTCAATTTATCAAACCTTTATTTACTCCATTTGGTTTTGGAAACCAATTAAATCCAAAATGGGGTTGGGTCTTTGCAGTTGCTGCTATTACAGGTCTTGTTGCTAAAGAAAATGTTATTGCAACATTTGGAGTCTTAGCTGCTTGTATTGCTGCTGCTAATGGAGCAGGTGAAATTGATCCAGAAGAAATTGAAGATGTTGCAAAAGTTCAACAAATGATTATCGCTACTGGAATTAGTAAAGAAGCATTACTTGCATATATTGCATTTAATATGACTACAATTCCATGTTTTGCTGCAGTTGCTACTGCTAAAGCTGAACTTCCAAAAGGACAATTAAAATACACTATTGGATTCTGGTTATTAACATCTGCAGTTGTAAGTAGTGCGATTTACATTATTGGAAAATATTGGTGGACTGCATTCATATATATTGCATTAGCAATATTAATAGGACTATTGATTTATATCTATAATAAAAAATTTAGAAATAGAAAGTTGAAATTAAGTTAATATGAATTATTTAAATATTTTAGCAAAAGCTAATAACGTTAAAATTATTGAAATATGTACAATTATATTTATTGCAGTAGTTTTAATAGCATTCATTGCTTCATTTATTTATAAAAAAGTAAAACATATTCCTACAGGAGAATGTTCTTGCTGTTCTTATAAAAAACAATGTCAAAAAAATAAAAAAGAAGAAGAATGCAGTGATCATGGATGTTGCTGCTGTCATCAACATAACTGTGACCATAAAGAAAAATAAATCAATAACTAATTATTTGTAAAATAAATTATTAAAATATTTTAATAATACTTAAAATATGATAAAATTATTTAAGTTTGGAATAATTTATTAATTTACTTACTAGAGAGTTATTGGTTGGTGAAAAATAACAGTTAATAATAAAATCTCACCAAATTTGTGTTTATTAATTAAGTGCTTCTTAAATTTAGATAAGAAGAACTAAGGTGGTACCGCGTTATTAACGTCCTTAGAATTATTTTCTAAGGACTTTTTTAAAGGAGAATTTATGAGTTATAATCATTTAGAAATTGAGAAAAAATGGGCAAAATATTGGGAAGAAAATAAAACTTTTAGATGTGATACATCAGATTTTTCTAAACCTAAATATTATGCTTTAGATATGTTTCCTTATCCATCTGGAGAAGGCTTACATGTTGGTCATCCAGAAGGTTACACTGCTACAGATATTGTTTCAAGAATGAAAAGAATGCAAGGATTTAATGTTTTGCATCCAATTGGCTGGGATGCTTTTGGTCTTCCAGCGGAACAATTTGCGATGAAAATGAATAAACATCCTTGGGAATTTACTTTAAAAAATATTAATAATTTTAGAAGACAACTGAAGATGTTAGGTTTTTCTTATGACTATGATAGAGAAATTACCACATGTGATACTTCTTATTATAAATGGACACAATATATATTCTTAAAGATGTTTGATAAAGGTTTAGCATATATTGATTATAAACCTGTAAATTTTTGTCCTGAACTTGGTACTGTTTTAGCTAATGAAGAAGTAATAAATGGAAGAAGCGAGAGAGGTGATTATCCTGTTATAAGAATGCCTTTAAGACAATGGGTATTAAAAATTACTGAGTATGCTGATAGATTAGATGAAGATTTGGAAGGACTTGATTGGCCAAAATCAACTTTGGAAATGCAACATAACTGGATTGGTAAATCATTTGGAACAGTTATAAGTTTTGATGTTGTTGATTCAGATAAATCTTTTGAAATATTTACCACAAGAGCTGATACATTATTTGGTTGTTCCTATTGTGTTTTAGCTCCAGAACATCCTTTAGTTAAAGATCTAGTTAGTGATGATAAAAAAGAAGAAGTTTTAAAATATATAGAAGAAGCTTCTTATAAAAGTGATTTAGATAGAAGTGAACTTAATAAGGAAAAAACAGGCGTATTTATCGGAAGATATGCACTTAATCCGATAAATAATGAAAAAGTACCAATATTTATCGGAGATTATGTTTTAGGAAGTTATGGTTGTGGAGCTGTTATGGCTGTTCCTGCACATGATGAAAGAGATTATGCATTTGCAAAAAAATATAATCTACCTATAAAACAAGTAATTGAAGGAGATATTTCTTTAAATGCATATGTTAATGATGGAAAACATATTAACAGTGATTTTATAAATGGTAAATATATTGAAGAAGGTAAAAAATTAATTACAGATAAATTAATATCTTTAAATAAAGGACATTATCAAAAAAATTACAAATTACGTGATTGGCTATTTTCAAGACAAAGATATTGGGGCGAACCTATCCCAATTCTTCATGATGAAAATGGTAATTTAAAAGGTGTTGATTATAAAGATTTACCTTTAATTTTACCAAATATGGATAAATACCAACCTGGAAAAAATGGTGAATCACCATTATCTAGATTAGATGAATGGGTAAATGTAAAAATAGATAATAAAATTTATAAAAGAGAGACAAATACCATGCCTCAATGGGCTGGAAGTTGTTGGTATTATTTAAGATATATTGATCCGCATAACGATAAAGAAATAGCTTCCAAAGAACTTCTTGACCATTGGTTACCAGTAGATTTATATATTGGAGGAGCTGAGCACGCTGTATTGCATTTACTATATGCAAGATTTTTCCATAAATTTTTATATGATGAAAAGATTGTTTCTTGTAAAGAACCTTTTAAGAAATTATTCCATCAAGGTTTAATTTTAGGAGAAAACAACGAAAAAATGTCAAAATCTAGAGGCAATGTGGTTAATCCTGATGATATATGTGAAAAATATGGCGCTGATACATTGAGATTATATGAAATGTTTATGGGACCATTAGAAGCCGCTTTACCTTGGAGTAATTCTGGACTTGATGGAAGCAGAAGATTTATCGAACGTATATTTAGATTGATAGATGATGAAACTTTAAGTAAAAAATTAGTTAAAAATAATGATAATAAATTAGATTATATTTATAATTATTCAGTTAAAAAAATAAGTGAAGATTTCAGTAATCTTCAATTTAACACAGCTATTTCACAAATGATGATTTTAATTAATGAATTTTATAAAGTTGATTTAATTTATCTTCCATATTTTGAAAACTTTATAAAAATGTTTTCTTGTATTTGTCCGTTTATATCTGAAGAAATTTGGCAAATGTTAGGACATAATAATACAATTACATATGAAGAATGGCCAACATATGATGAAAGTAAAATTGTTTTAAATAATGTTACGATAGCTATTCAAGTTAATGGGAAATTAAGAGGAACAATTGAAGTAGATAAGAACTTAGAAGAAGAGAAAATAAAAGAATTATCATATAACAATGAAAATGTTAAAAAGTTTATTGATAATAAAACAATCATTAAAACGATTTATATAAAAAATAAAATTATAAATATTGTGGTAAAGTAAAATGAATATTAGTAAAAGAATAAGCGAAGAATTAAATTTAAATATCAATAGTGTTAATAAAGCTATAGAACTTTTAGATGAAGGAAACACTGTTCCTTTTATTGCAAGATATAGAAAAGAAGCTACGAATAATTTAAATGATGAAGAACTTAGAAATTTAGAAGAAAGACTAATTTATCTTAGAAATCTAGATGAAAGAATAACTACTGTAATTAATTCAATTAGAAGTCAAGATAAATTAACAAAAGAATTAGAAGATAAAATCAATAATGTTTTAACTTTAGCAGAATTAGAAGATTTATATAGACCTTATAAACCAAAAAGAAAAACTAGAGCTTCTATTGCAAAAGAGAAAGGTTTATTACCTTTAGCAACTTTAATTTTTGAGCAAAAAGCTATAGATAATTTTGATGCATATGTTAATTCATTTATTAATCCTGAAAAGAAAGTTAATAATTATGATGAAGCAATTCAAGGTGCCTTAGATATTATTAGTGAAATAATTAGTGATGAAGCTGATTATCGTAGTTTTATTAAAAAATATTTATATAACAATGCTTTAATTCAAACTAAAGAATTAAATAAAGATGAAAAAGATACATTTACAATGTATAAAGATTATAAAGAACCAATAAATAAAATTCCTTCACATCGTATTTTAGCAATTAACAGAGGTGAAAAATTAAAATGTTTAAAAGTTAAACTTGAATATGATATTGATGTAATTAAAGAATATATTCAAAATAAAATAATTAAATCAAAATTATATTTAAATTTATTAAATTCATCAATTGATGATAGTCTTTCAAGATTAATTTTACCTAGTGTTGAAAATGAAGTTAGAACTGACTTATTTAGTAAAGCAGAAGAAAAATCTATCTCAGTTTTTAAGAAAAATTTATATCAACTATTGATGTATCCGCCTATTAAAGATATTAATGTTTTAGGATTTGATCCTGGATTTAGAACAGGTTGTAAATATGCTTATGTAGATAAGTTTGGTAATAATAAATTTGTAGGTCATAGTTACATCACTGCTAATTCTCAAGAAAAAGTAGATAATGAAATTAAAAAATTAACCAATGTTATTTTAAATAACGATATAGATTATATAGCTTTAGGGAATGGAACTGCTTCAAGAGAAAGTGAAGTTGTTTTAAATAAAATCTTAAAAGATAATAATTTAACTTCTAAAATTAAACTATTTATAGTTAATGAAAGTGGTGCTTCAGTTTATAGTGGTTCTAAACTTGGTCAAGAAGAATTTCCAACTTTAAATGTTGAAGAAAGAAGCGCTATTTCACTTGCAAGAAGAATTCAAGATCCTTTAGCAGAATTAGTTAAAATTGAACCTAAAGCGATTGGGGTAGGGCAATATCAACACGACATGACACCTAAGAAACTTGAATTTTCTTTAAATAATGTTGTTGAAGATGTTGTTAATAAAGTTGGTGTTAATATAAATAGTGCATCCATATCTCTTCTTAAATATATCTCTGGAATTTCTAAATCATTAGCAGAAAATATATATAATGTAAGAGTTAAACGGAATGGGTTTAAATCTAGAGAAGAAATAAAAGAAGTAAAAGGTATGGGGAATAAATCTTTTGAGCAATCAATTGGTTTTCTTAGAATTATTAACTCTATAAATCCTTTAGATAATACAGGAATACATCCTGAAAGTTATCATATAGCTAATGATATTTTAAAAGAAACAAAGATTAATTTAAAAAATGATAATGAAGATGTAATTAAAGACAAATTATCATTATTTAAGATAGAAAAATATTTAAATAATAATAAAGATGTAGGTAGAGAAACCTTATTAGATATTATTGAAGAATTAAAAAAACCAGGTAGAGATATAAGAGAAGATATACCTATCGTAGAACTTAATAATGATGTAAAAGATATTAAAGACTTAAAAGTAGGGATGATTCTTAACGGTACTGTTAGAAATATTATGGATTTTGGAGTCTTTATTGATATAAATGTTCATCAAGATGGTTTATGCCACATTAGTGAAATATCTAACAAATATATTAAAGATATAACTGATGTTTTAAATGTTAATGATATCGTTAAAGTTAAAGTTATTGATTTAGATATCAATAAAAAAAGAATCTCATTATCAATTAAGCAAGCATATTAATTTTAAAAACAGAATAATTTTGACATAAATATTAATAAAAAATATTAAATTTATATTATTTTTATTATTAATATATGCATTTAGATGAACGAGCCAAAATTATTTTGTTTTTTTTATTTTTTAAAGTTATAATTAAGTTAACAATTCATGGAGGAATAAAAATAATATGAAGAAGTTATTCTTATTAATGTTGTCAGTAACAGCCTTAGTAAGCGTTACAGGACTTAGTTCTTGTAATAAAAATTCTCCAAAAGATCCTGAAGCAGGTACTCAACGTGGTGATGTAGGCGATAGAGGCCCTAAAGGAGACAAAGGTCCAACCGGAGACAAAGGTGATAAAGGACCTAAAGGGGATAAAGGCTTTGCTGGTCAAGATGGCGACAAAGGTCCAAAAGGTGACACCGGAGATAAAGGTCCAACCGGAGACAAAGGTCCAAATGGCGACAAAGGTCCAACCGGAGATAGTCCAATAGGCGATAAAGGTCCAACCGGCGACAAAGGTCCAAATGGTGACGCCGGAGAAAAAGGCGAAAACGGTCCAAAAGGTGAGGATAGCGATCCTATATATCTTCCTACAGTTTACTGTTATGGATTAGGCTATTCATTTGTTAAATTTGAAAAAGATAATAAAAAAATTCAAATTGAACTACATACATTCAACTGGGATAGTAGTGGAGTTGATAAATTCAATAAATTATTTGAAGTTAAAGACGGGAATAAAACCGAAATTGATGCATCAAAAATTATAAACAAAGGTCATGATGCACAAAATGTTGATTATCATGTTTACGAAATTACTCTTGAAGAAGTTTGTAGTACAACAGCTAATTATACATATATAGCTGAATTCAATTCATAATAAGATTTATAGTAATATAGGAGATATAATATGAAAAATAAAAAGATTCTTACATTAGCTATTTCAGGTTTATTGGGTTTATCTTTGGTAGCTTGTAATAATAAATTAAACTCACTTAATAATAATAGTAGTGCTACAACCACAACTGAAGTTACTAAAGGTCCAAAAGGTGACACTGGTCCAAAAGGAGAAACTGGTCCTAAAGGAGATAAAGGACCAAAAGGCGACAAAGGCGAAAAAGGTGAAAGAGGACCTGCTGGAGAACAAGGACCAAAAGGCGACAAAGGTGACACTGGTCCAAAAGGTGACACTGGTCCAAAAGGTGATGCCGGAGAAAAAGGCGATGCCGGAGCAAAAGGTGACACTGGTCCAAAAGGTGACACTGGTCCAAAAGGCGATGCCGGAGCAAAAGGTGAACAAGGTGAACAAGGTGTAAAGGGAGATGCAAAAGTAGCTTACTCTAACACAATTGTTTATCATCCAAATTGTTTTATATATTGTGATAAAGGCAGTGCTTTAGTTGGAGAAAATATTACATTCCATTTTGAACCAGTCTCAGGTAAAAATATTGGTGGTTTCACTTTCTTTAAAAATGGTGAAAAATGGGAAATACAAAATAGCAATCCTGTTGTTCACTTCGATGGTAATAACGCCACTATTACAGTTCCACAAATTGAAGGTGGTTACGTAGTCACAGTATATATTCCATAGACTTTTCTAAAATCTAATCTTTAAAAAATATTAGGATGTATGATTATATACATCCTTTTTAATTTTTAAATTAGATTATTTTCTTTAAATTAATTATAATAATAAAGTCATGGTACTTATTTATAAGACCATAGAAAGGAATAATTATGGTATTAACTGTAGATATTGGTAATACTTTAATTAAGTTAGGTTTTTTTGAAGATGATTTATTAAAAAACGTCTATCGTATAAAAACTGACGCTAAATTAAGTAGTGATGAGTTCGCCAATAAAATAAATGATCTCATCAAAAATAACAAAGATAATATAGAGTTAGAAGGTGCTATTATTTCAAGTGTAGTTCCTTTACTTACTGATATTATCGAAGAAGCAATTTATAAATTATTTAAAATTACACCATTAATTTTAAATAATAAAATCAAAACTAAATTGCGATTAAAAATTGATCATCCTCAAGAATTAGGAGGAGATTTATTGGCAGGAGCAATTGGTGCATTAATTAAATTTGAAACTCCTTTAGTAGTAGCGGATTTAGGCACCGCTACCAAAATGTATATTATTGATAAAGATAATAATTATATTGGAGGTATGATTTCTGCAGGAATGAGAGTTAGTTTAGAAGCTCTAGTTAATCAAACATCTCTTTTACTTGAAACACCTCTCGAAAAACCTAATTTTATTATTTCCAAAAACACTAAAGATTCCATTCAATCAGGCATTGTTTATGGACAATCTTTCATGATCGAGGAATTTGTAAATAGAATGGAAGAAGAATTAGGATATAGACTCAACAGAATTTTAACTGGTGGGTTTTCTAAAATTATTAAAGACACTTTACCAAATTTTACCTATGAAGAAAATTTAACTTTATTAGGTTTAAATCATATATATAAAATTAATAGAAAATAATGGAGAATAAAATGAAATTTAATAAAAATGTAACCTTTGTTAACAAAATAGTAATTTATGCACTTTTAATAGCCTTAATATTTATTTTAACTTTTACACCTTTATGTTTTATAACAATTGGACCTATTTCTTTAACAACAATGCATGTAGTGGTGCTTTTAGGAGCTGTTCTTTTTAATATTGAAGGTGGTTTAATTTTAGGATTTACCTTTGGTCTTGCTTCTTTATTAAAAGCGTTATCTTATCCTAATACATTTGACTACTTATTTGTAAATCCATTTGTATCTATTTTACCAAGAGTTCTTTTTGGTTTAATTGCAGGTCTAGTTTTTAAATTTAGTAAAAATAAACTAAATAACGTTGTAAATTATATTTCTTTATATATTTTAAGCGGAGTTTTAACTTTTATTCACTCGTTAATGACTTTAAGTTGTTTATATATTTTTGGAATATTAGACATATTTAAAATATCTAAAGCTTTAGGACTTACTGAAATGATTGATGGCTTTGTTTCACAAAACAATATCACAAATTTATTTGTCTATTTAGGCATTATATTTGGATTAATATTTTTAAATATAATTGCAGAAATTATTATATCTATAATTCTAGTTCCTAATGGCTATATAATTGCTAAAAAAATTAATCCAATATTAATAAAAGAAAATAATAAAAAATAATATAAATTATTTGTTATATATAACTAAATAATTTTATTATATAATTTATTTAGTTATAATAATTATAGATTTAATTTAAAGGAGATAATATGAATTATAAAGATTTGATGAAACCTTATCATGATGATGCTGTAAAAACTTTGCAAGAATTAATTAGAATTTATTCTGTTTATGATGAAAAAACAATAGCGCCAGGTAAACCTTATGGCGAAGGTGTTTATAAGGCAATGCAATATGTTAAAGAATTAGCATTAAAAGATGGATTTAATGTTGATACTTGTGATGGTCATTGTATTGAAATTAGTTATGGAAGTGGTAAGAATACAATTGGTATTTTTGCTCACTTAGATGTAGTTCCAATCAGTGGAGAATGGTTATATGATCCTCTTGGAGCAGAAATACATGATGATAGAATGTATGGAAGAGGAACAAGCGATGATAAAGGTCCTGCAATTGCTTCTTATTACGCTTTAAAAGCTTTAAAAGAACATAATTTAATTAATGATTATCAAATAAAATTAGTACTTGGTGGAGATGAAGAAAGAGGTTCTTCTTGTCTTCAATATTATTTCCATACTTTAAATAAACCTGATGTTACTTATGGATTTACTCCAGATGCTGATTTCCCATTAATTTTTGGAGAAAAAGGAATTAGAGATTTTGAATATAAAGGATATATTGATTTAGATCCTATTGTTTCGATTAAAGCAGGTGTTGCTGCAAACTCTGTTATTGATAAAGCTGAAGTTATTTTAAAAGATAGTAAACTTAAAGAATATTTATTAAAAAATAAAAATATTAAATGTGATATTGAAGATTTAGATAACTCCATTAAAGTTACATTTTACGGAAAAAGTGCTCACGGTAGTACTCCAGAAAAAGGTATTAACGCCGGAATTATTATGCTTGATACACTTTCTAAAGTTTATCATATTAAACTTTTTGAAGATTTAGTTAATAATTTTGAAGATGGTATCGGTAAGAAAATGGGTAACTATGTTGAAAGTAAATATTTAGGTAACACTACTTATTGCGTTGGTCTTATCGAATATGAAAATAATAAATTTAGTTTAATTGTCAACTTTAGATATCCAGAAAACTGTGATAGTGAAGCAATTATTAAAAATTTACAATCTAAAACTGAATTAGAAATTGATCCAGGTGAACCTGCTCCAATAGTTTATTTTGATCCAGATACAAATCCATTTATTAAAACATTAGCTAATATTTATGTTGAAGAAACTGGAGACACTTTAAATAAACCTATGACTATTGGAGGAGGAACATACGCTAAAGAATGTAAAAACACTATAGCTTTTGGATCCCATTTCCCTGGCAAAGAAGATAATATTCATTCACCAAATGAAAAAATTGATATGGAAGATTTCTTCAATAGCATGCCTTTATATGCACGTGCAATTTATGAATTAGGTCATTTAGAAGATTAAAATGAGAGTTAAATTTAAAAGTTCTGCTGTTGAATATTTAAATTATAGTTTTACTAATCAATTTAGATTAAATAAAGAAGATAAAGATAATTTATCTTCTTTTATTAATTCTAAACCTACTTTTATTGAAATAGGACCTGGCAAAGGTAATTTTATTTTATCTTTAGCTAAAAAATTTCCTGAATTTAATTTTATTGTTATTGAGCTTAATTTAACTATTGCAGGTATTTGTCTTAAAAAAATAGATGAGTCTAATTTAGATAATGTTAAACTTGTCGCAGAAGATTTTTATAAATTTGTAGATATTATTCAAAGTAAATCAATTGAAGGTATCTTTTTAAATTTTTCTGACCCATGGCCTAAATCAAGACATAAAAAAAGAAGACTTACATACGATAGATTTTTATTAAATTATTCATATATTTTAAAAGATAATGGAAAATTATATTTAAAAAGTGATAATTTAAATTTCTTTAATTATTCATTATCTCAATTTAAGAAAATGTTATGGAATATTGAAAAAATAGATAATGATTATAATAAAATTGAACAATTTGACGCATTAACTGAATATGAAAACAAATTTAGAAATGAAAGTGTTAAAATAAATCGTGTAGTGTTATCCAAAAACAAAGATACTAAAGTTAAGGAAGTAATAAATATGAATTATGGAGTTTATTATAATTATAAAGAAATTGGTGATATCTTAATTATCAGTTTTAAACCTCATGTTAAACCTAGCAAGGTAGACAAAAGAGGGAGAGTTGTAATCTTAAAAGATAATAATGATGAATTAGTAGGTTATAACATTTTAGATATCAAAGAAATTATCAAAATTAAAATAAATGGTCTTATTCCTCTTCTAAATAATCATATCTTAAATATTATTAATAATATTTTAATTGAAGAAGGACTAGATACATTGCCTATTAAAAAAGAAAGTGGATTTAAAGTTTGTATTGTACAAGAAGTAAGAGAACACCCTTTATCTGACCACCTTCATTTATGCAAGGTAGATTGTGGTGATGAAGAATTAATAGATATTGTGTGCGGAGCTTATAATGTAAGGGAAGGATTAAGATGTGTTCTTGCTACAGTTAATACTTTTATGCCTAATGGTGAAGTTATTCAAGATAGTGAATTATTAAATGAAAAATCACATGGAATGCTTTGTAGCGGAAGAGAACTTAACTTAGAAGGATATGAAAATAAATCAGGATTATTAGAACTTGATGATACTTACGTAATAGGTTCTGACTTCTTTAAATTATTGTAAATTTAGATTATTTATTAAAAGAAAACTCTTAAAAAAGTTTTCTTTTTTTATTATAAAATATTAATAAATTGAAAATTATGTAAATATTTTCATATTTTATGAAAAAAATGTAAATAGTTTACATTTTATAATTTAAATGTCTTATAATTTAAACGAGGAATTAATATGAATAACATCAAAGATAGAGTAACTATTTATGAGGTTGCAAAAGCTAGTGGTGTCTCTTTAGCAACTGTATCAAGAGTAATTAATAATAGCGATACCGTCAAAGAGGGAACTAAAAAGAAAGTTTTAGATGTCATTAATAAACTTGGCTATAAACCTAGTGGTTTAGCTCAAGCTTTAGCAACAAATAAAACTACGAATATTGGTGTTATAATTCCACGCGCAAATTATGTTTATATTGCTAATCTTTTAAATGGTATTAGCGAAGTATGTAGAGAGAAAGCCTATAATATGTTTTTATTTACTACATCTCATTCAAGAATTGAAGCCTTAAATTGTTTAGATAAATTAATCAAAGGGCACGTAGATGGAGTTATTATTTTTGATGATACCTTAAATGAAGAAGATTTTGAGATATTTAATTCATATAATGTACCTGTTGTAGCTATTAATAGCAACTTTGTTGGTCCTAAAATTGCTTCGATAAGTTTTGGATATGAACATTCAATTATTAAAATAATCCAAGATCATTTTAATAAGGGTGATAAAAAGATGACTTTCTTACATATGCATGATCCAGGTCGTTTACTTACTAGAATTGAATCAGCCTTTGTTAAAACTCACTTAACATCTGATAGAGATTATGATGTTATCAACTGTGATGATAGTTACTCAAGAACTTATCAAGATTTTCTAACTAGATTTAAATCACCTCATAAGGAATATATTATTGCCTATAGAGACTCTTTAGCGGCAGCAATTTTAAACGCAGCTACTGATAGTGGACTTAGAGTTCCTGATGATATTGAGGTTTTAAGTCTTATCGGAACTAAATATAGTTCAATTATTAGACCTTCAATTACAAATTTATATATTGATTTAAATGAAGTTGGTAAAAGATCTATGTATATGTTAATGGATCTTATAAATAAGCAATTATATGAAAAACAATATAAATTTGAATCAACCTATGTTAAAAAACAATCCACTAAATTTTAAATATTTTATGTTAATTATTTATTGTTATTAATATAATAAATGTTATGATAAATATTGTTGATAGAACTTTATTAAGTTTTAAATATTTGCCCGAGAAAAGGAGATATTATTCAATTGTAAACGGGTATATTGAGTAATTTATTTTATGGATTTATACGATACTTATATTCGCTCTGTTATTAATTTTCCAATTAAAGGTATTAATTTTAGAGACATTACGCCTTTATGCGCAAATGGTAATGCTTTCCATCAAGTTATAATGGATTTAAATAAAGAATTACCTTCATATGATAAATATGACAAAATTATCTGCGCTGAAAGTAGAGGATTTATTTTTGGAGCACCATTAGCAAGTTATAACTCTAAAGGTTTAGTACTTGCAAGAAAACCAAATAAATTACCAATGGTAGGTTACAAAGAAACTTATAAATTAGAATATGGAGAAGCCTCAATTGAAATTCCTGAAGGAGCTATTAAAAAAGGAGAAAGAGTAATTATTCTTGATGATTTAATTGCTACCGGAGGAAGCGCTAAAGCGATGGTTGATTTAGTTAGAAGAGCTGGTGGTATTCCTATTATGGGCTTATTCTTAATTGAATTAAGAAGTTTACAAGGTTATAAAAAATTAGGTATACCATGTAAAGCTATTGTTAGTTATGGGTTACACAAAGGTGACTTATTACAAATTGATAATTCACATGATAATTTAGTTAAATTTATTGATAAAATTAATGAAGATGAATTATTATGTTTAGATAAGAATGATAAAGAAATAACAATTTATAAAAAAGATATTATTTCTATTGTTCAAAAAGACAGTGATGGCAGACTTACATATGTAAGATATAGAGATTAATGATGGAAAAAATAAATATTGTCGATGATTTAAATTATAGAGGATTAATAAAAGATTATAGTAACGAAGAAAATATGAAAAATCTTTTAGATAAACCTCAAACTATTTATTGTGGATTTGACCCAAGTGCGAATAGTTTACATATTGGTAATTTTGTTATGATTTCTATTTTAATGAGATTGCAAAAAGCAGGTCATAGAATTATTGCAGTTGTTGGAGGAGCAACTGGAATGATTGGTGATCCAGGTGGTAAAAGTAAAGAAAGAAATCTTTTGGATAAAGAAACTACTAAACAAAATACCTTATGTATTAGAAATCAATTAGCTAAATTTTTAGATTTAGATGATCCTAAAAAAGGTTTACTTTTAAATAATTATGATTGGTTAAGTGAATTAAGTTTAATTGATTATCTAAGAGATTATGCAAAATTCTTTAATGTTAACTATATGATTAATAAAGATATAGTTAAAAATCGTTTAGAAGCAGGTATCTCATTAGCAGAATTTTCATATATGACCTTGCAATCTATTGATTTTTTAAAACTTCATCAAAATTATGATTGTAACATCCAAATTGGTGGTAGTGATCAATGGGGCAATTTAACTGCAGGCTTAGAACTTATTAGAAAACTTGAAGAAGATAGTTGTTGTGAAGTTATGACTGCAAATCTTATCACAAGAAGTGATGGAAAGAAATTTGGTAAAAGTGAAGATGGAGCGTTATTTTTAGATGAAAATAAAACATCTCCATATAAACTTTACCAATTCTTTATTAATCAAAGTGATGATGATTCAATTAAATATTTAAAAGTATTTACTTTCTTATCTAAAGATGAAATTGAAAAAATAGCTAAAGAACATTATGAAAATCTTGGTAAAAGAGTAGCTCAAAAAGTTCTCGCCTATGAAGTATGTAAAATAATTCATAATGAAGAAAAGGCTAATGAAGCCTTGAATATGAGTCAGTGTTTATTTAATAATGATTTCTCAAATTTAAAAGAAAGTTCAATCGAAGAATTATTCCCTTCTAAATCATTGATTGAAATATCACAAGATTATTCTTTAATCGATTTAATTATTAATATTAAAGCAGCTTCTTCAAAAAGAGAAGCAAGAGAATTTATAAAAAATAACGCTATTTATATTAACGGACAAGTTTATAATGATGAAAATTTAATCATCGATAAGTCATTAGCGTTATATAATAAATATTTAATTATCAGAAGAGGTAAAAAGAATTATTATCTAGTTAAATATAATTAACAAAACATAAAAAAATCACTCGTAATGAGTGATTTTTTATTATACCTAGATAAAGATTATAATAATCTGTTATAGTATTCAACAATTTGAGATTCTTGAATATCTTGAGCAAGTTCGTTTCTTTCAGCTTCACGAATGTAAGTAGAAGTCATTTTTTCTTTATTTAATTCGACATAAGCAACAGTAGAAACATTAGCTTCTAAGCTGTTTTTAATAACAGCTAATTCTTGACTACCTTCACGAACGCTAATGATATCGCCTGGTTTACATAAGTAACTAGCAATATCAACTCTGTTACCATTAACATTGATATGACCATGGTTAACAAGTTGTCTAGCAGCTCTTCTAGTAGGAGCAAAATTACTTCTATAGACTAAGTTATCAAGTCTGCTTTCAAGAATTCTCATGAAGGCTAAACCAGTAACATCTTCTCTTTTGGTAGCAAGGATAAATAATCTTCTAAATTGTCTTTCATTAACACCGTATAAACTTCTTAATTTTTGTTTTTCATTGAGTTGTTTTCCGTATTCAGATAATTTACGACGATCTTGTCCGTGTTGTCCTGGAGCGTATCTTCTATTTTTGAATTCTTTTCCGCTTTCAAGAACTGAAAAACCTAATCTTCTAGATCTTTTCCAAACTGGATTTGTGTTTCTCATATGTATCTCCTTTCTTTATATTTGCATATAAAGATTGGTTTAAGTTCCTTTCTTCGACTGAAGTAATTAGTGATTTCATCATTAAGCAGAGACTACTTTCAAACCATATTGGTCACTTCATCAGGCAAGAAGTACTTAAAAGCTCTTTTACATGCCTTATTATTCTATATTATATATAATGCATATGCAACTTATTTTTACTAATTTGACATCTTAAAATAACGTTAGATGACAAAGTTATTTGAACAATTTGAATAAAAAATATTTAACATTGAAT